>DAIUJR010000034.1:0-38605 GCA_036848635.1 Nodosilinea sp. CTOTU7336 | reverse complement strand
ACCGAAGCGCTCCAACACTATGAGCAAGCCATGGCGTTGTACCGCGACACCGGCGCTCGCCTCGGCGAAGCCAACACCCTACAAGCCACCGGCGATGTGCTGCAATTTCTTAAACGAAGCACCGAAGCGCTCCAACACTATGAGCAAGCCATGGCGTTGTACCGCGACACCGGCGATCGCCTCGGCGAAGCCAACGTGTTGCAAGAGCAGGGGAAAATGCAGGTCGAGCCGCAGAAATCGCTGCGGCTTTTAAACCAGGCCCAGGCCATTTTCGAAGAGATTGAGGACGGTTACAGCCAGTGCCGTAACTTGGTTAGTTTTTTGGCCGATGCCCAACTTAAGGCAGGCCAGCGAGAAGCGGCAATCAAGTCACTACATCGGGCTGCGGATATGGCTGCCAATACAGAGTTTGCCTTTTTTCGCGACCGTGCCCTCAGGCGGCTGCATGAGTTATAACAAATCCGAATCACATACCCCCGATTCCCAACAGGCCAATCTGTAGGGGCGAATGGCATTCGCCCAGAAGTATCGGGGGTATCCAAGCAGGATTTAGTATTACAACCTACCGTAAGCTCAGACCCGAGATATTACCCGCCCGGTTAACTTCCAGGTCGAGCTGCTCATCGCCCCGGTCAAGCTGAATCAGGCTGGGGGTCGAGACCACTACCTCCCAACCCTCGGCGACCAGGCCGTCTACCGCAGCGGGGGCAGATTGGCCAATCAAATTGTCGGGGAACTCCAGCACGGGGGGCAGCTGCGCCGTCGTTACCGCATCCAGCAGGTCTCGAATGGCGGTGTTGATCATTTCCCGCTGCTCGAGGTTGAGCACATCGCGAATGGCGATATTGCGCTCAAACAGCAGGTCATAGGTAGCCTGCTGGTTAGCGACGACCTGGTTGCGAACGGCGACAATTTCGCTGCTCTCGCTGGTTGGGATCAGCACCTGGTTCAGGGCCTCTAGGGACTCAAAATAAGCCATGGCCGACTCTTGAATGCGGGGCTGGTAGCTGGCGAAAATAGCCTGAATGCTGCTCTGCTGGTCGGCCGTTAAATCCAGCGCGGCGCTGATTACCTCCTCAGCGGTCTGGGGCTGGCTTTCTAAATCTTCGCTGAGTTGGTTGCCGCCGCCAGAGGCATCTGGGCTCATGTCTGGGGCCGCCAGCGGTGCCGGGTCAGGGCTGAGGGTGGGAGGGGTTTGGGCAAAGGTGCTGGGGCTAGCGATGACGGCAATGCAGCCAGTCGCCATGGCAAGGCTTAGGGCTTTGAAGAACAGTTTCATGGTTCACTCCTCTTGGGATCAGGTCAACCGCAGATTGGGTCTAGGGTTAGACTCGCTCTGCGATTGAGCAAGAAGGTACCATAGGTTGGGGGCATCTGTCCTATTTCCAGCGGTGGAAATGTCCCCACTTTGCAGGCTTTAGCCATAGCCACCCAAATAAAATCCCCCGGTTAAAAACCGAGGGAAGACCCCATCAGGAGACGCCTATCTGACTTTAAATCTGCCCTTTAAGCGCTTAAAGTAAGCTTATACAATCTCGTCGTCGCTGGGGGCGTGGCAAGGGTGATTTTACGTAAACAACACAGCCAACTTTAAGATTTGCTTACAGAAGCCGGATAGCAGCTTCCGGGCAAATACTGAAGCATTGACGATTAAGTCGTATCAAAGGCCTCAAGCATTCAGACTAATGTTCAGGACAGGGCATCCTCAAACCCCTACCCTGGGTCTCGATTAGGGCAGATCCAGGATGGGTAGTGGTGCGCTATCTCTGAGTGTCTGCGCCACAATAAAGCTGACACTGACCTCCAGAATAAGTCGCCATGACCACAGGAATATGGGTGCTGGGTCACCAGCTCTCGCCAGCCCAAGCCGCCCTGGCTAGCTGTCAAGAAAACTGTCAAAACACGCCGGTTTTATTGATCGAGTCGGCGCAGTTTGCCGCTGTACGCCCCTACCACCGGCAAAAGCTAGTGCTAGTGTGGTCGGCCATGCGCCACTTTGCAGAAGATCTAAAGGCCGCGGGCTGGCCAGTCAGCTACAGCCATGGGGCCGATATCGCCGTCGCCCTGCAGGACTGGATTCAGGCCGAGGGCATCGACGAACTGCGGGTAATGGACCCGGTGGATCGGCCCTTTACAAAATGGCTAACCGGCCTGGAGCTGCCCTGCCAGCTCACCCTGCTGGAAAACAACCACTTTCTCTGGCGCGAGGAGGCGTTCAAGACCTGGGCCAGGGGGCGCAAGGGCTTGCTAATGGAGAGCTTTTACCGGGAGGGGCGCAAACGCTTTGGGGTGCTAATGGCCGGTGACCAGCCGGTAGGGGGGCAGTGGAACTACGACAAGGAGAACCGTCAGCCTCCTAAGGGGCAGCTCAATACCCCAGTCCCCCTCTGGTTTGAGCCCGATGCCATCACCCAGGCGGTCATTGACCGGGTGCAATCCCTAGAGGGCGCGACGTTTGGGGAGGCCACGCCGTTTCGCTGGGCGGTGACCCGCAGCCAGGCACTGGCCGTACTGGATGATTTTATCGAGCACCGCCTGCCCATCTTTGGCCCCTACCAAGATGCCATGGTGACGGGGGAAGATACGATGTGGCATGGGCTAATTTCGCCCTACCTGAACCTGGGGCTGCTGCACCCCCAGGAGGTGATCGAGCACATTGAGGCCGCCTACCACCAGGGCGAACTACCCCTCAATAGCGTGGAAGGGTTCATTCGCCAGGTGCTGGGCTGGCGGGAATACATGCGTGGCCTCTACATCTATGTGGATGACGACTACCCCCAGCGCAACTGGTTTGACCATCAGCAGCCCTTGCCCGAGTTGTTTTGGACCGGGGAAACCGAGATGAACTGCCTCCATCAGGTGCTCGACCAGGTCAAACGTACGGGCTATGGCCACCACATTCAGCGGCTGATGATTCTCAGCAACTTTTCGCTGATTGCCGGGCTCAATCCCCAGGCGGTAGAAAACTGGTTCCACGCGGCCTTTATCGATGCCTACGACTGGGTTATGCAGACCAATGTGATTGGTATGGGCCTATTCGCCGATGGGGGGCTATTGGCCTCTAAGCCCTACGCCTCGTCAGCCAACTACGTTAACCGCATGAGCAACTACTGCCGGGGCTGCCGTTACAACCCCAAAGCCCGCACGGGGGCAGACGCCTGCCCGTTTAACTTCTTTTACTGGGATTTTCTCCATCGCCACCGCGACAAGCTGCAAT
The DNA here is from genome assembly GCA_036848635.1 of Nodosilinea sp. CTOTU7336. GTDB lineage: Bacteria > Cyanobacteriota > Cyanobacteriia > Phormidesmidales > Phormidesmidaceae > Nodosilinea. The sequence goes on along the minus strand of DAIUJR010000034.1, from coordinate 35,388 downwards.
CCCAGGGGCGGATGAGCTTTATTTTGAAGAATTTAGACAAGTTGTCGGCAGCGGAGCTGGATGCCATTCAGCAGCAGGCGAGGGATTGGCACAAAACCCAGGCCGTCGAGAACACAGCGAGAATGGTATATACTCCAAACTAAATTTGCGGGAGCCAACCCGGATGAGCTGGACGCCGATCGTGATCAGCCTGGGGGCGGTTGTGGGGGCCTTAGGTCGCTATTATGCCTCGTTGTTTTGGGCAAGCCGTGGGGCCACGACCTTTCCCTACGGCACGCTGTTTGTGAACCTCACCGGGGCATTGGCGATTGGGTTTTGGGGGGCGGCGATCGCACCATTGAGCACCCTCCCGGCCCAGACCCACAACCTGCTGGTGGTTGGCGTTCTCGGGGCCTACACCACCTTCTCCACCTATACCCTTGAGGCCAGCTCCTTATTGAACACCCGGCCCAGATTCCTGGGGATGCTGTACTGGCTAGGCAGCCCCGTAGCGGGGCTGGCCTGCGTCGGGCTGGGGCAATGGTTAGGCCAGGCGATGATTAGACTTTAGAAAGCAAGTTGCACCCTATGAAATTTGTGCTCTACAGCAAGCCCGGCTGCCACCTCTGCGAGGGGCTCGAAGAAAAACTCAGGGCCGCCGCCCACCTGCCCTTTGAGCTTGAGGTGCGCGACATTACCCACCGTGAGGACTGGTTTCAGCGTTACCAGTACGAGATTCCGGTGCTGTGTCAGGTTCGCCCCACCGAAGCCGGAACGGTGGAAATTACGCTGCCCCGGCTGTCGCCCCGAGCCCCCCAGGCCAAGGTAGAGCAACTAATTCAGACCTATTTGGCCCAGAGTAAGGCAGAATAAGGCCAACTTCAGCGATGGGAGGATTGGCTGACATGAAGCTGCATCAACTACTTGAGGAACTACCGGCGGGGCTAATTGATGCCGGTTTTAGGCTACCCGCCGACCAGGGCGATCTCGATGTCAAGGGGCTGTGCACCAATTCCCACGCCTGCCGACCAGGGGATGTGTTTGTGGGCATGCCCGGCACACGGGTGGATGGGGGCGAGTTTTGGCCCAGTGCTCTAGAAGCTGGAGCCATCGCCGCCCTGGTGTCTACCCAGGCGTTGAAAAATCGTCCGGTCGCTCAGGCAGACCCCGCCGCTCCGGTAGTGCCCCTGACCAACATGGCCGTGGCCTGCGCTGAGGTGGCCGCTCGGTTCTACGGCTACCCGGCCCTGCACCTGGGGCTGGTGGGGGTAACCGGCACCAACGGCAAAACCACCACCACTCACCTGATTGAGCACCTGCTGCTGGGGGCAAACCAGGCCACGGCGCTGTTGGGCACCCTCTACAGTCGCTGGCCGGGGCACCAGCAGACCGCTCTCTATACCACCCCCTTCGCGGTAGAGCTGCAGGCCGATCTAGCCGCCGCCCGAGCCGCCGGGTGCCGCTATGGCGTGCTAGAAGTCAGCTCCCACGCCCTGGCCCAGCAGCGGGTGTGGGGCTGCCCCTTTGAGGTAGCGGTGTTTACCAACCTGACCCAGGATCACCTCGACTACCACCGCGATTTGGAAGACTATTTCAGCGCCAAGGCCCTGTTGTTTAGCGATACCTACCTCAAGGGGCGAGCCGTCGTGAACATAGACACTCCCTATGGCCAGCGACTAGCCGCCAGCCTACCCACCGACCGGGTATGGAGCTACAGCACCCAAACCCCCCAGGCCGATTTATTCACAGATCACCTCACCTACCAGGCCAACGGCGTCACGGGCAGGCTTCATACCCCGGCGGGTACGGTGGCGTTTGAGTCGCCCCTGGTGGGGCAGTTCAACCTGGAGAACCTGCTGGCGGCGGTGGGTACGGCCCTGCACCTGGGCGTGCCCCTGACCACCGTGGCGGCGGTGCTGCCCGCCTTTGCCGGAGTGCCGGGGCGGATGGAGCAGGTGAAGCTTTCCCCCGTCCAGGATATCAGCGTCATTGTGGACTACGCCCACACCCCCGACAGCCTGAAAAATTCGCTGCTGGCGGCGCGCCCCTTTGTACCCGGTCGGTTGATTTGCGTGTTTGGCTGCGGCGGCGATCGCGACCGCACCAAACGTCCCCAAATGGGCCGCATTGCCTACGACCTGGCCGACGCCATTGTGGTCACCTCCGACAACCCCCGCACCGAAGACCCGGAGCGAATTTTGCAGGATATCGTGGCGGGCATTCCGGTCACGCTGCCAGCCGGGGCGGTGGTGGGCGATCGGGCCGCCGCCATTGCCGCTGCCATTGCCATGGCCCAGCCGGGAGACGGCATTTTAATTGCGGGCAAAGGCCATGAAGACTACCAAATTCTGGGCACCGAAAAGATTCACTTCGACGACCGCGAGCAGGCCCGCCACCAGCTACAAACGCGCTACGGCGGGTAACAGTCTATTGTTGAGACGGCAAGGTTCTATAAACACCAACCAGATTTGATCGGCCATTTTTAGCGGTTAAGGCTAGGCTAATGGGTGTTAACCCTGATCTGAGCCTCAGCCCGGCCTGCACTGAGGTCTTGCTCCGCAAGCACTGAGGTCTTGCTCTTCAAGCGCTGCCGGTCAAAGCTGTCCTGGGTGCAGCTGTCTAGCCCCCGCTATGTCTGCCTCGGTCTGTTGGAGCACCATGTCGTCTTACTACGAGAAAGAAACGTCGCTGCACTCGCTATTGCTGAGCAGTGCCGCCCCCCCTGAATACATTCAGGTTAAACCCAAGGGTTTTAGGGCGATTCTACAATCCACCGTAGAATTCCTTGAAGCCCACCAAATTAAGGCCAACTTGTTCGTTAAGTTGCCCACGGGCGACCCCTGGAAAGCGGATATTCAGCGCTATGGCCAGGGCTTGGCCGCCCCTAACCACGTCTTTAGGTTTGTGCGCGGAGAGACACCTCCGCCCAGCCACCCTGCTGAGGTGGTGGTTCCCCTGGGTAACGCCGCCCTTTGGCAGGGGGATTATTTTTTGGTGATTCAGGCCGACAGCTTTGCCAGTCTGGTCGTGGCCCACCGCATCCAGCCCCGGTCGGCTGGCGGTCGTGACGATGACGACCCCGGCGCCCCGGTCGAGGGGGCTGGCCTAGCCCAGCGGCCGTCCTATTTGTCGGTCTGCTGCTCCATCAATCCCAGCCTGGTCGCCCGGGTGATGGCTGCCCTGGGGGAACAGGTCGCCCAAATCGCCACAGCGGTAACCAGCTCTGCCGCCGTGGTCGCCCTGGCCAGGGAATGGCCCCGGTATGGGGCCGCGGTAGACATTACCTGTCCAGACTGTGTAGATCGGGTCGATAAATGGCTGAATTGGCAGCTACGCCATCAAGAACATCTGCGCCAGGCCAGCTCGACCTACCGCCGCCAGGCCATGGGGCTAGCTAGCCTGTCCTCCCAAAATGAGGTGCTGATCAACACCCTGCGGCTCAAGGATGACTTTCTCAACACCGTCGGCCAGGAGCTGCGCACCCCGCTAACCACCATTAAAACCGCCCTCACCCTACTCGACTCGCCCCACCTCAAGCCTCCCCAGCGCCAGCGCTACATGGAAATGATTAGCCACGAGTGCGATCGCCAAAGCGCCCTGATTCGCGGCGTGCTCAACCTGCTGCAAATGGAAACCAGCGTCAGCCAGGCCCAGGCCAAATCCCTGCGGCTGGCCGACACCGTGCCGCCGGTGGTGAGCACCTACCAGCCCCTAGCCGAAGAAAAAGGGGTCATGCTAGCCTACACCATCCCCAGCACCATACCGGCGGTGGCCTGCCCCGATGCCTGGCTGCGGCAGGTGATGATTCATCTGCTCAATAACAGCCTCAAGTACACCCCCAGCGGCGGCGAAGTTTGGGTCACCGCCCGCCATACCCAAGAGTTCGCCGAAATTGAGGTGCGTGATACCGGCATCGGTATTTCCCCCAGCGATTTGCCCAATATTTTTGAACACTTTTACCGGGGCCGCAATCTGCCTGCCAACGAAACCGAAGGAGCTGGGCTAGGGTTATCTATTGTGCAGCAGCTGCTGATGTACTGCGGCGGCAGCATTGTAGTCACCAGCCAGGGGAGCCAGGGCACGACGTTTACCGTGCGGTTACCCTTGCATGAGGGGTAAGACGTTTACCGTGCGGTTACCCTTGCATGAGGGGTAAAAAGATGTAGCCTAAAACAACCGAGTTATGGCACTGGCTGGTACATGACCCAAGATTTAAAACTCGAACTGGCAGAAATGGTTGGCCCCGCCGAGTGGCGGTGGCTTAGCCCCCACGCTAAGCGGGGCGCCGTGGTGATCGTCGCCGTCGGCCTCGATTTAGCCGAGGTCGGGGTCGCTCTGGCCACCGACGACGTGCCCACCGTCAACCGCTGGATTGCCGAGGCCCTAATTACCCGCCCTACCCCAGCGCAGCTCGAAACCTGGGGGCAAAATGCCCAGCAGCGGTTTCAGTCGCTGATTGTGCAACCCTTCGTGCTGGTTCAAGATTTGCCCTCATGAGAACCGAGCCACCCCCCGAAGAGACGGCTACCTCGCCCCCCGCCGATGGCCGAGGGAACCGCTGGGCCGCGATTAGCAACAGCGTAATGGTGAGGTTTTTGCTGTTCTTTGCCAGCGGCTGGGCCATGGTGCAGCTGCTGGCCTACTTTGAAATGCTGCTGGTGGTGTTCGTCTCCTCCACCTTTTTAGCGTTTTTGCTGAACTACCCGGCCACCTGGCTGAGCCGTTGGATGCCCCGCACCGTCGCCATTGTGGGACTGTTTTTGGCTTGTCTCGGAATTTTAGGCGGACTAGCCCTGACCCTGGGCCTGGCCGTGCTCTCCCAGGGCCAGCAGCTGGTGGCCAACCTGCGGGAGTTCTCAGACGGGGCGGTGGTGCCCTGGCTGGCGGATCTAGAAACCCTGTTTCAGACCTGGAATCTGCCCATTAATTTAGAAAGCTTAGCCCCCCAGCTGCAAACCCAGGCGCTGTCGGCGTTAAACCTGGGCCTGGGCCTGCTTCAGGCCAGCCTTGCTAACCTGGTGCTGGGCATCTTCATCGCCGTTATCACCCTGTTTATGATGCTGGATGGGGCGAAGCTCTGGCACTGGCTGCTGCGCCAGCTGCCCATTCGCAACAAAGAGCGCTTCAATACCGTGGTGCAGCAAAACCTGATTGGCTTCTTTTGGGGGCGGATTGTGCTGGTGGTGTTTGTCGGCCTATCCACCTTTGTGATCTTCCTGGTCTTGGGGGTGCCCTACGCCCTGGTGCTCTCCACCATCGTAGCGGTGCTGGATTTAATTCCAGGCATTGGGGCCACCCTGGGCATTGGCCTGGTGTCAATTTTACTGCTCTCCCAAAGCGTGTGGATGGCGGCCCAGGCGCTGGTGATCGGCGTTTTGGTGCAGCAGGTGCAGGAAAATCTGCTGCTGCCCTACGTAATGAAAGATTCCCTCAACATCAACCCCGTGGTGATGTTCTTTGCCCTGATCGTGGGGGCCAGGGTAGCGGGGATATTCGGTTTGTTTTTGGCCATTCCGGTGGCTGGGGTGATTATCACCTGGCTCGATATTGAGGTGATGCAGGGTAAATCGGCTTGAGATTAAAAAAAGGGACAGGTTGCCCGATAAGCTAGAAAGCTGGAGTAATGCCAAGTCGTGAGCCGTCATTCCTACCTATGTCCAACGTTGCCCCTTCCCCGTCTCCCCCTAAAGCCAACCGCCGCCTAATTTTCACCCAAACCCCGCTGCCCTGGCTCTACGCCCTGTGGAAGTTCTGGCGACCTCACACCGTAATTGGCACTAGCCTCAGCGTGCTGGGCATCGGCGCGATCGCCCTGGCCGATCAGTGGCCTGGGTGGCTCTATGGGTGGGCTCTGCTCAGTCTGATGGGGGTTGCCGTCCTCGCCTGCCTGTTGGGGAACCTCTACATCGTGGGGCTCAACCAACTCGAAGACATCGCCATTGACCGCATCAACAAGCCCCACCTGCCCCTGGCCAGCGGCGAATTTTCCCTCACCGATGGCCGCTGGATTGTCGGGCTAGCCGGGCTGGGAGCGTTGGCCCTGGCGACCCTGGGCGGCCCCTGGCTGTCGGCCACCGTGGGCCTAAGCCTGATCATTGGCACGGCCTATTCCCTGCCGCCGATGCGGTTGAAGCGGTTTCCGTTCTGGGCCTCGTTCTGCATTTTGGCCGTGCGCGGGGCGGTGGTGAACCTGGGCCTATTTTTGCACTACCGCGATCGCCTGGGGCAATCTCTGGCGGTGCCGGGGCGGGTGTGGGCGCTAACGGCGTTCATCCTGGTGTTTAGTATCGTCATTGCGTTATTTAAGGATATTCCCGACATCGAAGGCGACCGCCGCTACGGCATTAGCACCCTGTCGCTGCGGCTGGGCCAGCGGACGGTGTTTAACCTGGCCAGGGGCATTTTGGTGGTCTGCTACCTGGGTATGGTGCTAGCGGCTCCCTGGCTCACCGGCGTTAATCGGGCCTTTTTAATCGTCACCCACCTGCTGGCCCTGGCCCTGTTCTGGTGGCAGAGCCTGCGGGTGACCGGAATGTCTGACCCCAATGCTCGAGGCAAAACCCTGTCCTATCCCAACTTTTATCAGTTCATCTGGAAGCTGTTTTTTCTGGAATATGTGATGTTTCCCCTGGCCTGCTGGCTGGTATAGCGGGTATTTAATGTCGCCAGACAGTGCTGACTGCTGGCTTCTGGCTAAGGCGTAGGCTGGAAAACAGCCTCCCCAGCGGTGGGCACGGCCCACCCTACAGGTCGTAGAATGGCTGAACTTGCAGGGGGGCTCTGCTGCCTTTCTGGAAATCTCCTCAGGCCAGGTTGGCCGGGCTGAGCCGATGCGCTGTGTAAACCTAAGGAGCCCTGGGCTATGTATGACTGCATGATCGTTGGGGCTGGCCCCGCCGGAGCCACCGCCGCCTACCACCTCAGCAAGGCTGGGCACCGGGTGCTGCTGCTCGATGTCGCTACCCTGCCCCGCTATAAGCCCTGCGGCGGCGGCGTATCGCCCCAGGTGGCCGACTGGTTTGATTTTGACTTTGCCCCGGCAATTTCGGTCAAGGTGCGCAAAGTTCGCTATACCTTCAATTTGCAAGACCCCATCGAGGCCGAGCTACCCGCCGCCAGCGCCCTGTGGATGGTGCGGCGGGATGTATTTGACCACTTCATCGTCCAGCAGGCGCAGAAACAGGGGGCCACCCTGTGGGATGGCACTAAAGCCACGGGCCTGCAGGGCCAGGCTGATCACTGGCAGGTCGAGACCAGCCGGGGGCCGGTGCAGGGGCGGTTTTTAATCGTGGCCGATGGTTCCCGTGGCACCATGGCCAAGGGGCTGGGGTTTACCCAGCGCAAATACGTGCTGGCGGCGGCGCTAGAGGCCGAACCCCGGCTAGAGGTGCCCGACGATCCAGTAGTGCATTTTGATCTGGGGCTGCTCAGCCAGGGCTACGTGTGGAATTTTCCCAAGGCCGACGGCTACTCCATAGGCGGCGGGGTGATGCGGGTGGGAAAGCAGCGCAAGCAGAATCTGCGCACCCCCGTGGCCGACTACGCCGCCGAGTTCGGCGTCAACGCCGGGGAGATGCAGCACTACGGCCACCCCATCTTTATTTGGGATGGGCCGCAGGTGCTCCACACCCACCGGGCGGTGCTGGCCGGGGAAGCCGCCTGCGTGGTCGATCCGTTTACGGCAGAAGGAATCCGCCCTTCGATCTTCAGCGGGCTGAAGGCGTTTGAGGCGGTGGATCGAGCCCTGCAGGGGGAGGCTACCGCCCTGGCTAGCTACACCGACGTGATGAACACCGAATGGGGCGAAGACATGCGCTGGGCCCGGCGGCTGGCCCAGGTGGTCTATCGAGCGCCGGGGCTGGCCTACCGCGTGGGCATGAGCCGCTCCTCCAGCACCGAGACGATGGCGAAGGTATTTTGCGGCCAGGTGAGCTATGGGGAGGTGGCGCAGCGGGCGATTCGGCGGCTGAGTGGGGGAGTGGTGGGTTGACCATGGCTTAAATCATAGTTGGGATATCCTATCCGGCCCCTAAGGCCCCGAAAAAATTGCCTCTTCTAAGTCTTGCCGACTGAGGGAGTACTTAAACACCCGCTGCACGTCTTTGCCGTCGGCTCCGGCGTTGAGGTAGCACACCACTAGCGCATCGGTATCGAGCATCACATCGGCCTGCCAAAGGGGGCGGCTGACGTGCCAGCGATGCGGGGCTTCGGTATCTTGCTCACCCCCCTGCTGGCGCAGCCAGGCTTCAATATCGGGCAGAGGGTGGCTGTAAAGGGGCGTATCGGCAGAGGGGAGAGCCATGGTCAAATTAACAACGTTTAGGGTGGAGAGTGGAGGGTGGAAAACGGCGAGGGCTACAGCCAGGTGGGTGGTCGTGGGATCGGGGCAACGGGGGATGGCTTCGGGGGAGGCACGGCCTCGTCAGGGTTAGTGGGGGGCCGGGGGGCCGGGGAGATGGCCGGTCGTTCAGGGGCAAAGGGTTCCAGTTTTTGAGGGACATCGGCTGACGCCTGATTTGGATCTTCCTTTTGGTCTAGGGAACTCGATAGCTCAACCGCTGGGGCCGCCAGCGGTTCGGGATTGATGGCGTAGTCGCTGCGGGTCAGGCCCACGGTTACTACCAGGGCTAAACAGGCCACAAAGGTCAGTCCGAGAATAAATAGGGCGAAGATTTCTCCTGCCGATAGGGGCCGGTCGGTGGGATCTAAATAACGATTAGACGGCTCTTTGCGGAGGGGGGAAGGGTTCGTCTTTGACAGGGATTCGAGCGGCTGCATGACCGAAATGCGCGAGTAGCCCACCTGCTTATCGTAGCTCCACCGCCGGTCGGGGCTACTTAACACCGCATACGCCTCATTGAGCTGCTGAAACTTTTCGGTGGCTTCGATCTCGGGTAGCTCGGTAGTATCGGGATGGTAGAGCTTGCTCAGATCCCGAAAGGCGCGGCGAATTTGCTGGGGGCTAGCCGTAGGCTTGACCCCAAGCAGGTCGTAGTGGGTTGAGGATCTGGGGTTCGGTGCAGGCATGAGTCCCACGGATGGTTGGGCCACGGATCATTGGGTGGGCTGAGCGGCAGGGTTAGCGCTAGCCGGTTGCCAGTTCCGGGTAGTCAGGAGCCCGGGTGAGGCGAATTTGGGCCAGGGCAAACACCACCGGAATCACCCGCCCGTGGTTAGTCGCCACCGCCCGCCAGCCTAAATCCGCCAGAAACCACGTCCACAGGGCTGGGCCGAGGAAGGACAGCACCGTGCGGGTGGCCCCGTAGCGGGCGGCATTCACCGCTACCCCCCGCGAGGCCATGCCCAGGGCAAAGCGCGATTGAATTTGGGCCACGGCGGTGCCCCCGCCCTTGACCAGGGCCTGCTTAGCCACCTCGTAGCGGGCGACGTTGAGGGCAATTTGCCGGGCGATGTGGTGCAGTAGCCAGGGCCGCAGCACCGAGCTAATGGCCACGGCACCGCCGCCCTTGGCCAGCAGCGCCATAGGATTATTTTGTAGGGGTAGGGGCAGCGTCTGAAACTGAGGCGACTGGGCTAAGGATTGCTGGAGCTGGCGCTGGAGGCGATCACGTTCCCCCTGAGATAGCTGACTCCAGGTTTTTTCGAGCAGGTGTAAAAAAACTTCGGCCTCAATGTCGGCGGTGGGCCAGGCTTCGCGATAGGGCAGCTTGAGGAAGCGGCAGATCTGGATGAGCGCCTGCCGATAGGTAATCTGCTGACTCTGGCCGTTGAGCACCGTCAGACCATCGGCGGCCAAAAACCGAAACCGCTGCTCGACTCGATCGATCCATTGCTGCCGAGTGCCGCTCTGCATTGCTACCGGGTCAGGGGTATGGAAGTAATCCAGCGGATTAAATTTGGGACGGAACAAAATATCGGTCAGAGCCTGAAGCTCTTCCTCCGTGGCTAGCTCCAGGGCAGAACGCAGCTCATCCACCAGTGGTTACCGTCCTAAAAATACTGCCCCTTATTTTTACACAATTCCTCAAGATAGGATGATTGGCAGCCAAGACAACAGGTCTCCCGTCCTTCTCTGGGGGGCGAATGGCCCAGCCCCTGCGATGCCCAAGCCTTGATCCAGAGCAACCCTCTGAATCAGCCTGCGGCAGGGTACTCTTCACCTGTGGCGTCAAGCCTAGCCAGGTTAACCACCGGCTGAGACGGTGGATCGCCGCATTATCCCAACACCGATCGGGGCAAAATGGGGTAGCATGGCGGCTGAAATCGCCAGGGTTTTGTAGCCTGCCCCTTAAGGAAACAGTCGATGTCTGTCTGGTTTAGGCCACCTCAATGTTTAGCCCTCTGCGGTCTGCTGCTGCTGGGGTTGGCTGGCGGCTGTGGTAGTCGTCAGGGGGTAGACGAGTCCCAAAATCCAGGCTCGGCAGCGGCGGTGACGAGCCCGGCCCCGGCAGCATCTACCCCTACTGCGGTTGAGGATCCCGCTGGGGAGGGATTTCAATCTACGGTGATCAACCCCATCCGCACGGCTTACCTCACCACCCAGCAGCCGGGGGCACAGATTAATTTGCGATCGCAGCCCACTACCCAGGCGGCCACCAACGGCCAGGGGCAAGCGGGAAACCAGGTGCAACTGCTGCGCATCGCCGAGGGGGAAGGGGGATACAGCTGGTACTTCCTCAAATTGGCCCAGTCAGAAACGGAGGGCTGGGTGCGCGGCGACTTTATCGACACCAGCGGCCAGGCCGCCCCTGCCGCCGCCGCCCCAGCCACCGCCAGCCCCACCCCCCCCTGTGGCCAGGATCGTCAGGAAGCTCTCTTTGAAACCCAGACCTTTTCGATACACCTCTGCCAGGGAGAAAAAAGCCTGCGCTACATAGGTGTCAACAAAACCAACCAGGAAACTCTGACCACCGATGACGTCAGAAACACTCAGGGCACCTACATCGCCATCAACGGCAACTACCAGTACCATATCGACGAGAATTCCCTGGCCGTCTACCAGGTCAATGACGGCAGCTACACGCAGCTAGCGAGGGAAGACGTAATTCGCCACGAGCAGTTTTTGTACTGATCGATAAAACCCAGCCCCTGGGCTGCAATCAGCCCAGGGGGAGGTTGGGTGTTACTGAATTGAGGCCTGAATTTGGGTCGGGGCAAACGGCCGTTTGTCCTGACAAGGGAGGTTGAAGGCTTGATTCATACCTATGTCCAGCAACGCCGGAGGTTGAATCCTATTAGAGTGCGGCGTAAATATGCACACCATTAGCGATGACTGAGGTATAGGGTTCACGGTTCATGGCAGGGAACCCTCGCAAGGGCAGGGAGACTTCCGCCGTTGTGTACTAGGCGTTAACGATTTGGGTTAGAGAGAATGACCAGGGTGCCCATGATGGAAATGGCCACCCCTAACAAGTCTCGTCTGTAGGGTTGAACCCCCTCAACCAACCATAGCCAGCCGCAAGATGCTAAGAGATAAACACCACCGTAGGCCGCATATACCCTGCCCGCGTTTGATGCGTCGATGCGGGTTAGAGCCGCCGCATAAATAACTAAGGCCCATAGACCTGGGATCACCCAGAATATGCTTTTGCCCAGTTTTAACCATACCCAAAAGGTGTAGCAACCCAGGATTTCTCCTAGGGCCGCGATTAAGAAGAAAATAAACGTTTGCATGGCGACTATTGCAACTTAGGGGTTGTGGGATCGCCTAGCCCTGGGGCACGTCATCCGCAGACGGGGAGGGCGGATTGGGGCTGACCTCCACCGGGTCAGGGGTTTCTGAGCTGCCCTCGGGGGTGTCAATCATCGGCATCGGGGCAGCGGTTCCCTCGACTCCGTCCGGGACGGGTTCCTCAACTCCACCGGGAGCCTGCCCCTCAGCCCCATTCGGGACTGGGGCCGCGCCACCCACAGGGGCTACCGGCTGATTGATTTCGCTGTGGGTGCTCTCGGTCATGCGGCGGATCAACTCGCTGGCCCGACCATCGTTATCAGGGCGCTGCACCAGCACCGCCAGCCCGTAGCGCTGCCCATTGGGGGTATCTATCAGCGCCACATCCCCCAGCATGGCGGCCACGTCGCCGGTTTTGTTGGCCACGATGGCGCTGTCGTTAATGCCAGCAGGAATCAGGGTGCGGTTGGCGGTGCGCTGCATGATGCTGAACATGCGATCGCGGGAGCGGGGCGAAAGCACCCCCCCCTGGTCGATGAGGGCCATGATCAGCGCCAGGTCTTTGGCGCTGGTGGTGTTGGTGCCTTCTAAATCGGGCAGCGGATTGCGAATTAGCGTCGCTCCCAGCCCCCAGCCCGAAAATGTGGCGTTGAGGGCATCGATGCCGCCCAGGGCCGTAATCATCATGTTGGTGGCAGTGTTATCGCTGCTGACAATCATCCGGGTAGCCACCTCTAGGGCCGTGTATTCGGTACCCACGGGGTCGTTACGCAGGGTGCCAGAGCCTGCCGCCACCTGGTCTTCCTGAAGGGTTAGGGATTGGTTAAGGGCAATGTTGCCCGCATCCACCTGCTGCAAAAAGGCCACTAAAATCGGCACCTTAATAGTGCTGGCGGCGGGCACGGCCTCGCCCCCGTTGAGATCGACGTAGCGGCCCGAATCGAGATCAATCGCATATACCGCTGGGGTGAGGCCAGGGGTCAGGGTGGCAAGCTGCTCAAGCTGAGCTTTGAGGCGAGTCAGCTCGGCCTCCAGACGAATATCAGCCACCGTGGTGGCACTCCCCTGCACCAGACTGCCGGTAACGGCTAGCTCACCCTGGTCTGCCTCCGCTTCCCCCGCAGACGAGACGACGTTGGTGGGGCTGAGCACCGACAGCAGGGTACCGGCAATGGCCGCCACCCCGACACCCAGAATCACCATACGAATGAGGTAGAGCAGCGGCAAGGGGGGCTTAGCTAGCCGCCGCCGAGGGGCAACCGGGCGGACACGACGGGCATTCAGGTTGGTCACCGGCCCTGGCACCAGCGGTGCTCCTGTGGGGGCCAGGGCGGCGGCTTGGGCGGCGGCGGCGGTGGCATGAGGGGGCTGGGGTCGTCGCCGCAGCGGCGTAACCTTGTCGTTAAACCGATGGCCAGAGCCTAGGGATGGCGCTCGACCTGGCCTAGGTTCCGGCATGGCGGCATCCAGTGAGGTGCTGTGGGGGTGCATCTGCAACGGGGGCTGGTGTGGCCCTCGCCGAGACCGCATCGGATTTTCAGCCGGAGGAGCTGGCTCCGGAAACTGGGGCTGGGGCTGGGGCTGAGGCTGAGGCCCTCTGCCCTGGGGCACCGGGGGCAGAGGGGCAAAGTTCGGTAGAGCCGTATGGCGCGAGGGGCGGGCCACGGGCACGGGCTCCTCCGACGGGGGTTGGTGCGCACCAAAATCTGGGGTCAGGTGACGATGCTGCCGCCACTGGTTACGCTGGCGCGCCGCTGGAGAGAGCGGGGACTGTGGGCCTAGATCCCACGATGGCCCCGAGCCATTGTCATCCATGGGAGCCGCCGGATCGACACCCTGCCCCGCCGCGTCAGCCGAGCCATGGTAGGAATAAAAACCGGGGGGGGACGGTTGGTCAGGGTCGCCGAACTGTGCCATGGATTTCTTGCTTACGCCGTTTACATCGCTACTGGAACACCAATATTCACTCGGAGCCGAGACAAGCCTGCGAATTACTGCTGTGGGCGGGCTGAGTCTAAGGCCCAGTTGACCTGCCTCAAAACGCCCCTAAGCATAGCCAATTCTTCTAAATTAGGCTCACTTCGGTGCAGTAATCGCCGAAATTTTGCCATCCGACTGGCCGCCGTATGGGGGTAAAGATAACCGATTTTGAGCAAAACGATTTCTAAATCTTGGTAAAACCCTTCCATTTGATCTAAAGAAGCCCGATCCACTGGCTCGTCGGCCCCAGGAGGCAGTGGATCAGGCCCCCATCTATTCGCTTCAGGGGCGTCGCTGGCCCCCGCCGCCCGGTGCAGCACGTAGCTGCACACCGCCACCGCCTGGGCCAGATTCAGCGACGGATAGCTATCGCTGGCGGGAATGCGCACCCAGCGCTGGGCGTAAATCAATTCGTCGTTACTTAGGCCTCGATCCTCGGGACCAAACACCAGGGCCGATTCAAAATGGCCTGCCGGGCTCAGCGGTAAGAGCCACGGCAAAGCCACCTCTGGTGACTCCAGGGTATGCACCTGGGGATGCAGCCGCCCCGTGGTGGCAATGGCCCGCTGACAGCCTATCAGCGCCTCCGGCAAAGTCGTCACCACCGTCGCTGCCGCCAGCACATCGGCCCCATGCACCGCCATCCGCTGAGCTGCCGCCGACCCCAGATCGCACTGAGGGTTAACCAATACCAGCTGCCCCAGGCCCATATTTTTCATCACCCGCGCCGCCGCCCCGACGTTGAGCGGCCCCGCCGGTTCCACCAAAACCACCCGCACCCCACTCAACCGCCACAACTCCATCCCATTTCCCCCTAACCATTCACCATTCGGCTGAGCCCACGACTTCGGCGATCTCAGCCCAGCCATCGAAGCCCCTTGATCGTTCTCCCGCTTGATCTTGCTCCCGTTTATCCGGCCTTTGATCGCCTCGAACAGGGCGTACAACCGTATGCCCTACGCAGGGTTGCCCAGTTACCCCCCCTCATCCTCAAACCGGTACCCCACCCCCGTCACGGTCTTCACGTAGGTCGGCTGGGACGAATCCGGTTCGATTTTCTTGCGCAACCGGGCGATGTGGGTATCCACCACCCGCTCATCCCCAAAGAAGTCGTCGCCCCAGAGCTTTTCGATCAGGTGGTGGCGGCTCCATACTCGGCCTGGGTAGCTAATAAAGGTGGTCAGCAGGTCAAATTCAAGCGGGGTTAGATCTAGCAGCTCGGGAGTCTGACCGGCTTGGAGACGGTGGGCGGTACGCTGGGTTAGGTCGACGGAAAAGTGAGCGGTTTGGTGGATCTGGGTGGTGGGTTCTTGGGTATGGCGCAGGCTGCGCCGCAGCAGCGCCCGCACCCGGGCTACCAACTCCCTGGGGCTAAAGGGCTTGACCAAATAGTCGTCAGCGCCAGTGGAGAGACCGATGATGCGGTCGATTTCTTCCCCCCGAGCGGTGAGCATGAGAATGTAGGGATCTTTACTGCCTGGATTCTGGCGAATACGGGTGCACACCTCCAGGCCGTCTAGCTTGGGCAGCATCACGTCTAGGATAATTAAATCGGGCTGCAGGGTCTGCTGGTAGCGCAGGGCGGTTTCGCCGTCACCGCAGGTTTCGCAGGTAAAGCCCTCTTTTTCTAGGTACAGGCGAATCAGCCGGGCAATTTCGGCTTCATCTTCCACAATTAAGATCATCACGGCAACTTACTGTCCCAGAATGTCAACCTTGCACTAGCATACTCACAAGAGCTTTATACTTTGGCACCCCGCGATCGCAAACACAGGGAGTATCAGTTTCTCGGCAATCCTCCGCTAGTACCCCATGGCCTCGTCACCCTCTTCTACCTATGCTGGCCTTGATGCTCTGAAACAGGCGTTTGCGGTCTACCTGCGAGATACCAACCTGTATCCGGGGCTGACGGCCATTGACTGTACCGAGCGGTCAGGGCGACTGCTGTTGCTGGCCCAGCACCCCGCCCCTGAGGTCAACGATCCCAATGAGTTGCTGCGCGAGCTAGAGGCCGCCTTTCGCGACTTAATGCCGACTGTGGGCCTGCCCCACCCCGCCTGGGCCAGGGCTGAGGTGATGCCGGTACGAATTTACCTGCGACTAGTTGAGATGCAGCAGCCCTATGCTATCCATACCTTTACCTGGCGGCTAGAGGATGCCGCTACCGTAGTGTTTCCGCCGGGGCCAGTGGCAGAAGGCCGGGAGGAGCGCCGGGGCCATGTCGCTCCTCCCGATGTCGAAAACCCTGAGCTAGAGGGCCGTATCAACGGGTCTGGCAATGCCATTCTGAGCGAGATTAACAGCCCATGGGCGACAGCGACGCATGATTCATCCCCGGCCCTAGAGCCATTTAACGATGTTACCCTGGCCCTGCCGGATCCGGCGGTGCAGAACCCGCCCCCCCATCCCTGGGTACAGCAGAGCCAGTACTTTGCCAACCACGGGTGGCGATCGCTGCGCTACTACTGGAGTTACGGGGTGGCCGGGCTAATTTTACTGGGCAGCTTGGGGTTTGCCTATGCCCTGTCGCGCCCCTGCGTGGTGGGCAGCTGTGAGCGTCTCAGCAAGTCCGCTGAGTTCTATGACCTGGCCCAGGTTACCCTGGCCAGCAACCCCAGCAGCGACGACTTAGAAACCGCCCAGTCGGATCTGCAAGCCGCCATTGATTTACTCGCGCCAGTGCCCACCTGGTCAAGCCACTACGACGCAGCCCAGGCCGGTTTAGGCCGCTACAAAGCCAGCATCGCCTCCCTCGACCAGGTAATTCAGGCCAAGGCCATTGCCACCCGCGCCGCCGCGCTCAGCCAAGACCCACCCCATGCCGTCGACCGCTGGGTGGATGTGCACCTGCTGTGGCAGCAGGCCGCCGATCGCCTCGCCACTGTTCCCCCCGAAAGCCCCGCCTACGACCACGCCCAGCAAAAGCTGCGGGAATATCGCGCCAACTACAGCGCCATCGGTCGCCGCATTATTACCGAAGAGGAGGCTGAGGCCAACTTTAGCACCGCCATTCAAACTGGCCACCTGGCCCGCCAGCGCATGGAAAGCGCCAATTCCCTGGCGGGCTGGCAGCTCGCCACTAAAGAGTGGCAGGCCGCTATCAAGGGGCTGTCGCTCATTCCTCGCGGCACCAGCGCCTACGTCGAGGCCCAAACCGAGCTCAAAGATTACCAGCAGCAGCTCGTTGTCACTACTAATCGGGCTAACCTAGAAACCACCGCCGCCAGCCACTACCACCAGGCCGTCCAGGCCGCCAGGGAAGCCGCCGCCAACGAGGCCAAAAGCCAGTGGACCCTGGCCGCTACCCAGTGGGGACAGGCGGTGGCCCATGCCCAGCAAATTCCAGCGGATACCATCCTCTCCAGCGAAGTCGCCGTGCTGCTAGAAACCTACCAGCCGGCCCTGGCCAATGCCCAGGCTCGACTGCGGACGGCGGTGGCGTTGCAACGCCTCACCGCCCTGGTGGGGCAGTTGTGTGCCGACTCGGCCACCCCTTGCTCGGTACAGGAAAGCTCAGGCCAAATTCAGGTCAACCTGATTGCCCCCTATGCCGAGCCCCTCCGCCAGGCCATTACCCCCCCCGCCGCCGACGGCACCTTCGCCTTTACCCACACCCTCAGCCCCGAGAGCCAGCAGCTGATTGAGCAAATTATTGCCGTTAGCCACCAGGTTAACCAGCAGGTGGCCATTTATGATGTTTACGGCGGCTTTGTGGCCCGCTACCGGCCTGATTTAGGCGGGTTTATGAAGAACTAGTACAGAAAGACAGAGGGCAGAGGGCAGAACAGGAATTCTGGACCAAACCAGGGGTTTCACTGACGCAGGTAGGTTGTTTTTCTCTGCCTCTGGCCCCTAGGAACCTGTCTGCGGTTCGCAAAATTCGAGCAGACTCTCCACCGCAGGCCCGTTGTGAACCCAGGCCAGCTCATAACTCAGCTCGAAGAGGGGCTTTTGGGCCAGTACAGAGACGCCCGGATAGGTCATCCCCGGCACGACCGGTGCGTTGCCGACGCCCACGCCACCAGCGACCATTGCCAGCGTGTCGGCCATGGTAGAAACATCGATCGCGATCATCGGCTCAAAACCAGCCTCAGCGACATATCGCCGATAGTGATCGTAGATGATGGGCTGACGATCGCGGGCCGGAATAATAGTGGGATAGTCAGCCAGGTCAGCCCAACTTACCGGCTCTTTTTTTTCGAGTTCATGACCCGCTTGCACCAGCACAGACATCGGCACTGTTCCCAAATGCTGACGGTGGATACCGGTAGGAATTGAAACCTCCCAGGCCACGGCAACATCAATCTCCCCGCTGGCTAGCGCCGAGCCAATCGAGCGTTCGTCGAGCTGCCGCAGAGTCACCTGCGTTTCGGGATGGGCGCGCTTGAATTTAGCCATCAGCTCCCCCACTGGTGGCTGGGCGGTACCTATCCCCAGCCCCACCGTTAGCGTATCGATGCCGTCTACCACCCCGGCCTTAGCGGCCCGCACCGCCATGTCGGCATGGGCCACGGCCTGGCGGGCCGAGCCCAGAAACCCTCGGCCCGCCGCCGTCAGCGAAACCTCGCGGGAGGTACGGTTGAGCAGCTTCACCCCCAGTTCAGTCTCTAGCTCGCTGATCAGACGGCTCATGGCCGGCTGCGACATGCCGCATTGGTGAGCCGCCCGCCCAAAGTGCAGCTCCTCGGATAGCGCAATAAAGGCACTTAGGGTTTTCAGGTTCATCGATATCAAGATGGGTATAAGATAATCAATATTTTATATTTGTTTTGTAATTAATAACGTGTTAATTATTAATAAGCCCGATGTCGATGCCAATTCCTAGGGAAGCGGCCGATGTGGTAAGGGGCAACCCGTGCCTGTTGGCTCTCAGGCCTCAGGCCGCCAGCCAGCGAATATTTTCATGCCTTTTCCACATCCAGCAAACGCCATATGCTGCGCTGGATCAAGCTGGCTAAAACGCCTGAGACCCGCGCTAAAAGAATCAAAAAAACGGCTGTCTTAGCGGCTCAGAATCAAAAAATACCCCAGACTTAGTTGGCGGACGGGCGCCTTGCCTGACTGCCGAATGTTGAACATAACCAACTCGTTGATAGCAGGCCATCCGTGGCCTCGGCCCGAACCGTTTAGCTCATTACCCCTGCGCAGAGAACCCCCCATGTCTGACCAATCCATTGTTGATAAAATCGCTGACAAAACCGCTGAAGAAAACCCTGATGCAGACGCTCAACCTGCGGCGTCAACTCAGCTCAGGTCATACCTGGAGCACCCGCCCCAGTGGTTAATTGGCCTGGGCCTGGCCGGGCTGGTTTTGGCGGTTGGGGTGCCGATTGTGCAAAGCCGGCTGGCGGCGCAAGAAGCCGATACCGCCGTGGTCAGCGCAGCCGAGGCCCTGGCGGTCGAGACCTTGACCGTGGCCGCCGTCAATAGCTACGACGTAGTGCGCCCCTACACAGGGGAAATCGCCGCCCTGCGGAGCAGCGACCTGGGCTTTAATCGCGGCGGCGAGCTGGTGCAGGTAATGGTGAGCGAGGGCGATCGCGTTGTCGCCGGTCAGGCCCTGGCCCAGCTCGATACCCAAAACCTCCAGACCCAACGTCGCCAGCTCGAAGCCCAAAAGGCCGAGGCCCAGGCCCGACTGCTAGAGCTAGAGCGGGGCGCGCGCCAGGAAGACATTGCCGCCGCCCAGGCCGAGGTGCGGGATGTGGAAAGCCAGCTCCAGCTCCAGGAACAGCAGCGATCGCGCCGCGAGTACCTCTACGACCAGGGGGCAATTTCTAAAGAACAGCTCGACGAGTTTGCCTTTGGGGCCGCCACGCTGCAAGCGCGACTGGATCGGGCTAACAGCAACCTCGCTCAGCTGCTCAACGGCACCCGCCCGGAGCAGGTTGCCGCCCAGCGAGCCGTCGTGCAGCAGCTCGACGCCAGCCTGGCCGATGTTGCTGTCAATCTCAGCAAAAGTACCCTTAAAGCCCCCTTTGACGGCATTGTTGCGGCCCGCCAGGTCGATGAAGGAGTCGTGGTCGGGGCAGGGCAGTCGGTGGTGCGCCTGGTGGAAAACGAAGCCCCCGAAGCCCGCATCGGCATGCCTGAAAACACCGCCAGCCGCCTCCAACCCGGCACGGCTTTGACGGTGACCCTGGGAACAGCCCCCTACAGCGCCATCGTCAAAGCCGTGCTGCCGGAGGTAGACCCCGATACCCGCACCCAAATTGTTGTCTTTCAGCTTGAACAGGCCGCCCTGCCGCGCCTCAACCCCGGCCAAACCGTTCGCGTTGAGATGACCGAGACCATCCCCACCGGCGGCATCTGGCTCCCCACCCAGGCGCTTACCCAAGACATTCGCGGCCTGTGGAGCGCCTACGTGCTTATTCCAATGGATTCGCCGACAGCGGATCCAGCTGCTGTCCTCTATGCCGTTCAGCCCAAAGCCGTCGAGATTCTCCACCAGGAAAGCGACCGCGTCCTCGTCCAAGGCACCCTACAGGCGGGCGATCTCATCGTCGCCAGCGGCGTGCATCGACTGGTAACAGGACAGCAGGTTAAGCCAGTAAATCAGTAAATTAAGTCGCAATTCAAACCCTGACGCTAATCAATCCCCTTCCTAACCTATGGTTCGCCCCTTCTTTACCAACCTTCGCCTCCTCGCCCTGACCATCATCCTGATTCTGGCCTGGGGGCTGTCTTCGTACCAGTCGCTACCGCGCCAGGAAGATCCAGAGCTAGTGTCGCGGGTGGCGGTAATTACCACCGCCTTTCCCGGTGCTAGTGCAGAGCGGGTTGAGGCGCTGGTGACTACGGTGCTCGAAGAAGAACTCTCGGAGATTGAAGAGATTAGCGTGATCGAATCAGACTCGCGGGTGGGGTTTTCCAGCGTGTCGGTGGAGCTGTCGGACTCGATCAAAAACGCCCAGCCGGTTTGGTCAAAGGCGCGCGATGCCATGGATGACGCGGCTGTTTTGTTCCCCGCTGGAGTGGCTGCCCCTGAGTTCTCGGAGGTGTTGCTGAAGGCCTATACCCTGGTGGCCTCGGTAACCTGGGATTTGCTGAGTGCACCCAACTACGCCGTGCTGCGCCGCTATGCGGAAGAGCTGGGGGTGACCCTGCGGGGGCTAGACGGCACCGAGGAGGTAGATTTCTTTGGCAACCCGGAGGAAGAAATTCTGGTGGAAATTAACGCGCCGGAGCTGGTCGGGGTGGGCCTGTCGCCGCAGGAATTGGCCCATCAGGTTAGCCTCAGCGATGCCAAGGCCAGTGCCGGGCAGCTGCGTACCGCCGAGCAGACCCTGGCCATCGAGGTCGCGAGCGAGCTGGAGACCACCGAGCAGATTCGCCAAATTCCCGTTCAAACCAGCGGCGGCCAGTTTGCCCGCCTTGGCGATATCGCCAGCGTCAGCCGGGGCACCCGTTATCCGCTCAGCGACCAGGCCATTATCGACGGACAGCCCGCGGTGGTGGTGGGCGTGATGATGCAGTCGGGGCGGCGGATCGACCAGTGGGCCGCCAGCACGCGAGACGCCATTGAGGATTTCCAAGAGCGCCTGCCCGCCGGTCTTAACCTAGACATCCTCTTTGACCAGAGCGGCTACGTCGAAAACCGGATTAGTACGCTGATGGCCAACCTGGTGATATCGGCCTTGCTCGTCATCGGCGTCACCGTAGTGGCGATGGGTTGGCGATCGGCGCTGGTAATTGGCACCGCGCTGCCGTTGACGATATTTGTGGTTTTTGGCCTAATGGCGATGCTCGGCGTCCCCATTCATCAAATGTCGGTTACCGGACTAATTATCGCCCTTGGCCTCTTGATCGATAACGCCATCGTCGTGGTCGATGAGGTTCAAACCGACATCCAAGCCGGGGCCGAGCCGCTCCACGCTGCCACCAAAACAGTGAGCTATCTGCGGGTGCCGCTGCTGGCCTCCACGGTAACAACGGTGCTGACCTTTTTGCCCATTTACCTGCTGCCGGGGGCCGCTGGCGAGTTTGTCGGCACCATTGCGCTGGGGGTGATTTTGGCGCTGATCACGTCCCTGGCCCTTTCGCTGTCGCTGATTGCCGTCCTCGCGGCGCGGATGCTGGGTCGCCGCAGTCGGCCCCAGGGGCAGATGGAACGGCGGGGAGGGCGCGGCAAAATCCTGGGTTTTTTGAACCGCCCCGGAGTCTGGTGGAATGATGGCCTCTCGCTGCCCTGGCTGGCGCGTCCCTACCGCTGGTCAACCCAACGGGCGGTGGCGCAACCGCTGCTGGCGATTGCCATTGCCCTATCTATCCCCCTCATCGGCTTGATTGCCGCCGCGACCTTAGACAACCAGTTTTTTCCCCTGGTCGAGCGCGACCAGTTCCAGGTCGAGATTGAGTTTGCCTCCCAGACCTCAATCGAGCAGACCCGCGAGCACGTGCTCCAGGTCAGGGAGGTTATCCTGGCCCACGACAATGTGCAGAATGTGGATTGGTTTGTGGGGGAAAGCGCTCCTCGGGTTTACTACAACATTCAGACCTCGCGCCAAAACCAGGCTTACTATGCCCAGGCCATAGTGCAGCTTAAGTCTGAGAAGGGGGTAGAGCCGCTGGTGCAAGCGCTACAGCGCGAACTCAGCGATCGCTTCCCCACCGCCCGCGTGATTGTGCAAAAGTTCCAGCAGGGGCCACCCTTCGAGGCCCCCGTCGAGATGCGCATCTACGGCCCCAATCTAGACGAGCTGCGCCGCCTGGGCATGGAGGTGCGGGCGATGATGACCACCATTCCCGACGTAGTGCAGGTGCGCGACGACCTGACCGCAGGCCAGCCCAAGCTGGGGCTTAACCTGGACAACGAGCAGGTACGCCAGGCTGGATTAACCAATACCACCATCGCCCAGCAGCTTGAGGCCTATTCCGAAGGGGTGACGGGCGGGGCGATTCTAGAAGCGACCGAAAACCTGCCGGTGCGGGTGCGGCTGGCCAATGCCGACCGCGCCAGCCTGAAGGCCCTGGTCGCCCTGGATCTGCGGCCCCAGCAGGCCCTAGACCAAGGCTTTCGGCCTACCTCGGCCCTGGGTGAGTTTGAGCTAGTGCCCCAGCTCGCCAGCATTGCCCGCCGCAACGAGCAGCGCGTGAACACCGTGCAGGCGTTCATTACCTCCGGCGTTTTGCCGAGCACGGTGCTGGCAGCGCTCCAGGCCCGACTGGCGGAGACCAACTTTGAGCTGCCGCCCGGCTACCGCTATGAGTTTGGCGGCGAGGCTGAGGAGCAGGGCAACGCCACGGGCAACCTGCTGTTGTTCTTCCCCATCCTGCTGCTGGGCATGGTGGTGGCGCTGGTGCTGTCGCTGGGGTCGTTTCGCCAGGCGGGCATAATTGCGGTGGTGGCGGTCGGGTCCATCGGGATGGCGCTGCTTTCCCTCAAGGTGTTTGGGTCGGTGCTGGGCTTTATGGCCATTGTTGGCACCATGGGGCTGGTTGGGGTGGCCATCAACGACTCGATTGTGGTGCTCACGGCCTTTAACGAAGACCCCAAGGCCCGCTTTGGGGATCCCAGAGCCGTCCACAGCGTTTTGCTCAAGGCCACCCGCCACGTGGTCACCACCACAGCCACAACGATGATCGGCTTTGTGCCCTTGCTGGCCGGGGGCGACCCGTTTTGGCAACCGCTGGCGATCGCGATCTCAGGCGGCATCGCCGGGGCGACGCTGCTGGCCCTGTATTTTGTGCCGGCGGCCTACGTGCTGATCAAGCGGGGGCAGGCTAGGTCGAAGCCGCAATCACCAACCCTAGCGGTGGGCAGCGATGTGCGACAGCATTCCGCTGTGTAAAACACTGCTAGAAAACTTTGGTGGGGCCTGGGCACAGACTCTCGGGCTAGATTCCCGCCGGCGCGGGAACGACGAGGTAAGTTCTTAGCTGGAAATCTCCTGAGTCAGAGTAGGTTGAGATGCCGGGCATCATTTGCTAACGCTTGACCAGCTTTTTAGACAGCTTGCGCAGGCGAATTGACTCGGGCGTCACCTCCACCAACTCATCGGGCCCAATATACTCCAGCGCCCGCTCTAGGCTCATATCCTGGGGGGTTTGCAGCTGCACCAGCTCATCGCCCCCGGCGGCCCGGTGGTTGGTAAGCTGCTTGGTTTTGCAAACATTTAGCTCTAGATCCTGGTTGCGGTTGTGTTCGCCCACGACCATGCCCTTGTAGACCCGGGTGCCGGGGGTAATGAAAAATATGCCCCGATCCTCGGCGTTTTTGAGGGCATAGAAGGTGGCGACCCCTTCCTCAAAGGAAATCAGCACGCCGTTGCGCCGGGCCTCCAGATCTCCGCAGAGGGGGCGATAGTCGAGGAAGCTATGGTTCATAATGCCTTCTCCCCGGGTCAGGCGCATAAACTCGCCGCGAAAGCCAATCAGCCCCCGGGCGGGGATCACAAATTCCAGGGTGGCGCGACCATCGCCCATGACGCGCATGTCCTGCATTTCGCCGCGGCGCTGACCGATGCGCTCCATGCAGCCGCCAACGCCGTCTTCGGGCACGTCGAGAATTAGCAGCTCGAAGGGCTCGCAGGGCTGGCCGTTGACTTCGCGATAAATCACCTGGGGTTGGGTGACCTGGAACTCGAAGCCCTCCCGCCGCATGGTTTCGATCAAAATGCCCAGGTGCAGTTCACCCCGGCCCGACACCGCAAAGCGATCGGGGGAATCGGTGGGCTCGACCCGCAGGGCGACGTTGGTTTCTAGCTCACGCATGAGGCGATCGCGCAGCTGCCGCGAGGTAACAAATTTGCCCTCCTGCCCAGCAAAGGGAGAATCATTCACCACAAAAGTCATTTGCAGGGTCGGTTCATCCACCTTGATCAGGGGCAGCGCCTGGGGACTGGTGGGGCAGGTAATGGTTTCGCCGATGTTGGCGTCGGCAAACCCGGCCACCGCCACAATTTGACCTGCCGAGGCCTGCTCAATTTCGATCCGTCGCAGCCCTTCAAAGCCCAGCAACTTGGTAATTCTAGCCTTAACCAGGGTGCCGTCTTCTTGAATCAGAGCGGCCTGCTGCCCGGCCTGAACGACGCCGTTATGGATTTTGCCGATCACAATTCGGCCCAGATAATCGGAATAGTCGAGGGTCGTAACCTGGAGTTGGAAGGGCTTATCCACATCCCCGACCGGCGGCGGCACGTGATCTAAAATGGACTCGAAGAGGGGCTTCATATCGTCGCTCTCGTCTTCCATGTGGACCTTGGCAAAGCCCGCCATGCCCGAGGCAAACAGGTAGGGAAACTCGCACTGGTCGTCGTCGGCACCCAGCTCAATAAAGAGGTCCAAAACCTTATCCACTGCCTGGTGGGGTTCGGCCTGGGGCCGGTCAATTTTGTTGATTACCACGATCGGGCGCAGGCCCTTTTCCAGGGCTTTCTTGAGCACAAACCGGGTCTGGGGCATGGGGCCTTCGTTGGCGTCCACAATTAGGATGCAGCCGTCTACCATGCCCAGCACCCGCTCGACCTCGCCGCCAAAGTCGGCGTGGCCGGGGGTATCAACGATGTTGATTAGGGTCTCTTGGTAGTGGACGGCGGTGTTCTTAGAGAGAATGGTAATTCCCCGCTCCCGCTCCAGGTCGTTGGAGTCCATAACGCAGTCTGGAACCTCTTCCCCCTCGCGGAAAATGCCGGATTGCTTAAGCAGGGCATCGACCAGGGTGGTCTTGCCGTGATCGACGTGGGCGATAATCGCAACGTTGCGGATGGGAAGGGTCATGACTGAGATAAAGCCTAGGTGAGCGTGGACGAGCCCCAAAACCAGCCAGTGGGGCTGAAAGACGGTTGGCTCAAGATACGTTTCAAATTTGCAAAAAGACTTAACAATTGTAGCTCAATTAACCGGCCATCGACAGGTGGGGTCGGGATGATCGCGAACTATTAAGTGGCGTGGGCGGCCCTACCCAGCGCTTCGATCACCCCTTCACCCCTGCCCTGGGCCGCAGAGCATTGCCCGAAGTAAAACACCGGCGACAAAACCGATCATTTGGGCTACCGTTAGCTGCCACCTCCGGTATAATTCTGAGACATTTTTCTCCAGGAAATCCTTGAACGACCGCTTCTCCCCGGCTGATGCACCCGTGAGCGACTCCGGCTCCGCCGCGGCCCCGGCCATTGCCATGGTAGGCATCACCAAGCGGTTTCCTGGGGTGGTGGCCAACCAGCAGGTTAGCTTTGCCGTGCAGGGCGGGGAAATCCACGGTCTGCTGGGGGAAAACGGGGCCGGTAAAACCACGCTGATGAACATTCTCAGCGGCCTGTATCGCCCCGATGCCGGGGAAATTTGGCGGCGGGGCGAGCCGGTGACGTTCCACCGCCCGGTGGATGCCATCGCCGCTGGGATTGGCATGGTGCACCAGCATTTTCAGCTGGTGGAGCGCTTTACCGTGGCCGAAAACCTGGTGCTGGGCCAGGGTCGGCGGCTGCGGCGAGAAGACCCCAAACGCCTGCATCGGCGGCTGGGGGAGCTAGCCGAGCGCTACGGGCTAGCCCTAGACCCGGCGGCTCCGATCTGGCAGCTCTCCGTCGGCCAGCGGCAGCGGGTAGAAATTCTCAAGGCCCTCTATCGCCAGGCCCAGGTGCTGATCTTAGACGAGCCCACCGCCGTGCTCACCCCCCAGGAAACCACCGGGTTGATGGCAATTCTGCGGCAGTTGGCCAGCCAGGGCACCGCCATTGTCTTCATCAGCCACAAGCTTAACGAGGTGCTGGGGGTGTGCGATCGCGTCACCGTGCTGTGGGCGGGGCAAACCGTGGCTACGGTCAACGCCGCCGACTGCGACGCTCCCCACCTGGCGGAACTGATGGTGGGCCGCCCGGTGGATCTAGCCCGCCCCCCCCGCGCCCCGGTGCCTTCGGGATCGCCCCTGCTGCGGATGGAGCAGGTTTCGGCCCCGGGCCGCCATCAGCGCCCTGCCCTCAGCGAGGTTACCCTGGCGGTTTACCCCGGAGAAATCGTCGGCATTGCCGGGGTCGATGGCAACGGCCAGCGCGAGCTGGAGGAGGTGATCGGGGGGCTACGTTCCCCCAGCGCAGGCACCATTTACCGCCAGGGCCGGCTGGCCCATATTCCCTCCGACCGCTACACCATGGGGTTAATTCCGCCCTTTTCGGTGGCCGAAAACCTGCTGCTGCGCGATGTCGATCAGCCGCCCTTTGCCCGCCGGGGGTGGCTCTCCCCGGCCTCCATGGCCCGCCACGCCGCTGCCCTGGTGAAGGATTACCAAATTCGCACCCCCTCGGTGCACACCGCCGCCGGGGCACTCTCTGGCGGTAACGCCCAGAAGGTGGTGATTGCCCGCGAGTTATCGCGCCAGCCCCAGGTGATTTTGGCCGCCCAGCCCACCCGCGGCCTGGATGTGGGGGCGATTGAGTACGTCCACGCCCAGCTGATGGCCCAGCGGGATGGGGGGGCTGCGATTCTGCTGATTTCCACCGAGCTGGATGAGATTCTGCGGCTGTGCGATCGCGTCGCCGTGCTCTACGAAGGCCGCATTGTTGGCTGGGAAGCCGCTGCCACCGCCAACATTAACCATCTGGGCCTGATGATGGCTGGTAAACTCCCCCCCGCTGACTTCCCCCTCTCCCCTTCTCCCGATACCCCATAACCGCTGACTCCCCCCTCTCCCCCTTCCCTTCTCCCCCGACTCCATGACCGCCGACTCCACCCTCACCCTTACCCCCTCCCCCGCCCAGCGGCTCAAACCCCTGGCCCCGCTCTTTGGGGTGCTGGTGGCCCTGGGGCTGAGCGGCGTGCTGATTGCCCTCAGCGGCGTTAACCCCCTGGAAGCCTACCGGGTGTTGGTGGTCGGGGCCTTCGGCGGCCCCCGTCAGATCACCGAAACCCTGCTTAAGGCCACGCCAATTTTAATCATTGCCCTGGGGCTAACCGTGGCCTTTCGGGCCGGGGTGTGGAACATCGGCGCCGAGGGGCAGTACCACCTGGGGGCGCTGGTGGGAGGCGCGATTGCCCTCACCTTTCCCCAGCTTCCTGCCGTAGTGCTGGTTCCAGCCATGCTGCTGGGCGGCGTTCTGGGGGGGTTGCTGTGGAGCGCCCTGGCAGGCCTGCTGCACCTGAAACGGGGGGTGAATTTAATCATCTGCACCCTGATGCTGAACTATATTGGCATTTTGCTGGTGCAGTACGTGGCCCGCGCCCCCCTGCGCGACCCCAACGGCTTTCTGCCCGAAACCGCTCGGTTTGGGGTCACCGCCCAGCTGCCCCGCCTGCTCAGCAGTCGGCTACACCTGGGCGTTATTCTGGCCCTGGGGCTGGTGGGTCTGACCTACGTTTTGCTGTGGCGCACTCCCCTGGGCTTGCGGCTGCGAGCCGTAGGGGCTAACCCTACCGTTGCCCGCAGCATGGGCCTATCCCCCAGCCGCTACGGGCTGACGGCGCTGCTGATCAGCGGCGCCATGGCGGGACTGGCCGGGGTGATTGAAGTCAGCTACACCTACACCCGCCTCAAGCCCAATATCTCCGACGGCTACGGCTTCACCGGCATCCTGGTGGCACTGCTGGGGCAGCTCACCCCCCTGGGCAGCCTCATAGCCGCCATCCTGTTTGCGGCCCTGGGGGTCGGGGCACAGGCGCTGAATGTCTCCCTCCAGGTTCCCACCGCCGTTGCCGGGGTCCTCCAGGCTCTCCTGATGCTGGGAGTACTAGCGGGCACCGCGATCGCTAAACGCTAGATACTACCCTGGAATAAGATACCGTTCCGGTTAAGCGGCCGCCAATAACCTTTACAACATCACCAAGATCTCTTGACAGTCCGTTCCAACTAGGTTGTTAGCTGGCTTATTTGCTATTTCTATAGCACGTGATGGATGCTCTCAACAAGTCTCTCAATAAAATCAACTGCATCACCAACAAGCACCTCATCAATATTCCATCGGTTTCCAATATTAAAAGTTGGGTCTATGTCGGCTTCATGAGCGATTTTATTCCTCCGATCAACAATTGAGTTCAATTGCTGCTTAATATCTTTCGCGGATTTAGTCATCTGGGTAGCTACCTCATCCCACAATTTTTTGTCTGAGATGTATCTGATTGCATCAGCGATCTTGTCTGCTTGTTGAAAACTTTGATGTCCCAGACGCTCCCTGATTTCACTCTCTAACCAAGAAGTATTGTTGAGCCTGTTTAGGATGCTGCTTGATATTGTGGGGATCAACGTTGAAATCGTCTGGGGTTGCTGGAGAAACTCATATCCTTGAGCTTGCTGAATATCAGCTTCAAGCCAAGAGGCAATATCAGTAGCTGTCAGTCGATCTTGACGCGCACCACCCAATGAAACTTGAAAGCGTGAGAACGCTGATTGAGTTGTGTTTACTGAAGGTGTTGGCTCAGAACGGTTTCCTCGATGGATTTCCAGCATTCCCAATGTCACAACCTCATGCACATAATAATCCAATGCGCTCACAGCAAGAACCAGCGAAGCACTCAACATATCCGATACGTCAAGCGCATCCGTTGCTTGAGCTTTGACAGAATTATGAAGTGCAATTAGGTCTCGAACGCGACCAATACTAATGCGGAATTGGTCAAGCGCTGACTGCATATACGGAGCTTTCAAAACTGAGTGCAATGATTTTGTCTGCTAAATCCGAAAAAGTTTTTCGAAACTCTTCCTGTTTCCTCTGGTTTTTCTCCAGTACTACTCCCTGCTGTCTTAACTGCTGAGGGGTTAAGTCATAAACTGGAGTTCGATGTTCCTGAGAGAGCGCGATCAAACTATTGAAATTTGAAATCTTTGCAAGCGTGAAGCTATCTTCAACTCCTTGCTTTCTATAAGTTTGATCTGGCAGCACCATATTGCTCTGCCTCAGGGTTGGTATCAATTTTTCGGAAACAGCTTTCTCAATCTTCTCAATCCAGGTTTGAAACGCAGCCGTTTCCTTTCCTCGGATAATCCGGTAGTTTTGGACGATCACTCCGAGGAAACGCAGATTGACATTAGGAAAAGGATAATTAGCCTCCTTCAGAATCTGAAGTGAACTTGCTGACCTAGCCCAGGCATGCCATCTTGGCAGAACCTTAGCCAGAGAGTCGATTGCCATTACAGAAAAAAAGTCAGCAGTAGTAGGCACTAAGAAGAAGTCGCTGATCATCAGCAGATTTTGGTTGATTGAGCCTAAACTAGGACTCATATCAATCAAAATGTAGTCTGCATTAAACTTAGCTGCTGTTTTTTCAAGTAAATCATTGATGGAACCTGGTAAGTTCTTAAGAGCTTGAATTGAACCACTTAGCTCTTGAGCAATGCCTAGAGTGACTTCATACTCAGCAAAACCAACATGACCAGGCAGTAGAAATAAATCATCTCGACCTTGTACTGAAATGCAATCAACAGCTTCAATTGCTCTTGGTTGTGCCTCGAATGCAGGAGCCAATCCTGTCTTTATATTTGAAGTTGTATTGTAGATTTCTTGAATTCTCGCCTCATCATCCTCGGTTTCCTCGCCCAAAGCCATGCCTGTGAGGTTACATTGCGGGTCGCTGTCCACAAGAATCACTCTTTTTCCTTTTGAAGCGAGCATCCAGCCTAGGTTAAATGTGGTGGTAGTCTTGCTGACTCCGCCTTTGTGGTTAAATAGGGCAATTTTTTGAACCATTGTACCAAGCCTTACTAGAAATATTGCGGTCGCTAACTGCCCGAAACAAAACTCAAAAGGTGAGGCAGTACCTGTCCTTTAGCCTCAAGTATAGCTTGAAGCTTTCTGACCGGAACCTACGCCCAAAAGAGCTTGGTGCGCCAATTCAAATCTGAAATGCATCAGTACTCTTCAACAAAGAGCCAGCTAACACTTTAAACTGAAGACTCACTACGGGTTCCCGCCTGCTCGGGAATGTCACCGAGAATTTATCTCACTGCTAATCTCTAACCTCCTTCGTCCTTTCCCCATCCTTCCTCCACCATGCCCTGGGATCAAATCCTCACCCTTACCTTTCTGATCGCCACCCTCACCGCTGGCATCCGCCTCGCCGTTCCTGTCCTGCTGGCGGTGCTGGGGGAGATTATCACCGAGCTGTCAGGGGTGATTAACCTGGGCCTAGAAGGGGTTATGCTGGTCGGTGCCCTGGCGGGGTTTGCCACCGCCTACAGCCTAGAATCGGCCAGCGTCGCTCCCTCCCTGGCCGCCTGGGTCGGGCTGGGGGCGGGGCTGGGGGCGGGGGCGCTGATGGGGCTAATCATGGCCCTCCTGGCGATTACCTGTCGCACCGACCAGGTGGTGGCAGGCATTACCCTGGTACTGCTGGGCCAAAGCCTGACCACCTACGGGTATCGCGCCGTTCCGGCCCTGGCCCAGGCGCGGGTGGGGGGCATGGCGACGATACCGATTCCTGGCTTAGCCCGGATTCCTGTAGTGGGGGAGGTGCTGTTCAACCACAGCCCGGTGGTGTACCTGAGCGCCCTGCTGGTGGTGCTCTGCAGCGGGCTGCTGTTTCGCACGAACTGGGGGCTGCACCTGCGGGCCACGGGGGAGTACCCCGCCGCCGTCGAAACCTCCGGGATGAGTGTCACCCGCATTCGCTACCTGTGCACGGTGGCGGGGTCGGCCCTGGCCGGTCTGGGGGGAGCGGTGCTGGCGGTGGTGCAGCTGAATTTATTTATTGAGGGGGTAACGGCGGGGCGGGGGTGGATTGCGATCGCCCTGGTCTACTTCTCCCGCTGGAACCCCTGGGTAGCCTTGGCCGGCACCCTATTGTTTGGGGTCGCCGATGCCCTTCAGTTTCGCCTCCAGGCCCTGGGATCCGAGGCGATGCCCTACGAATTTTTGCTCATGCTGCCCTACCTGCTCACCCTGGTGGTATTGGCCAGCCGCCGCCTGCGAGATCAAACCCCGGCAGCGTTGGGCCTTCCCTACGTAAAGGGCGGGCGATAGGGGCGCCCATCCCGTCATGCCGCTTCGGCGACATCTCCAAGAATAGAAAGCGTAGGGTGCATTCGGCGGTCAGAGATTTTGTGGGCGACAGGCAGACCCTCGCGCCGCCAATGCACCAAAACGTATTCCTACGACGCCTCACGCCAAATCTTGATAGACCGCTAGAGTCTTTTGGGCCAGCCGGGGCCAGCTGTAGCGCTGCTGCACTTTCCCATAGCCAGCGGCACCGAGCCGAGCCGCCTCGGTGGGATGGCTCAATAAATAGCTAATGCGGTCGGCAATTGGGCCAGCGGCCTGCTCAATCAGGTAGCCATCCTGCCCGTCGCTCACCACCTCCGCCACGGCGGGGATGTTGCAGCCGATCACGGGTTTTTGAAAACTCCAGGCTTCGGTATACACCCCGCCAAAGCTCTCCTGGCTGGAGGGTACGCAGAGCAGGTCGCAGGCGGCCAGGGCATCGGTCTTTTCCTGAAGAGAAACGGCCCCCAGGCGGTGAATACGGCGGTCGGCAAACTCCCCAAAGACGGCCTCGGAGGTTTTAACCGGGGGGCCAATGAACACAAACTGGGCGTCGGGATGCTGAGCCCATACCGCCGCCGTGGCTTCAAGCACCTGGCGGAAGCCTTTGTAGGGGTAGTGCTGTCCCAGAAATAGGATCACTGGTCCAGTTAATCCGTAGGTTTTGCGAAAGCCCTCGGGGTCAGCCTGGGGGGCGAGAACGGGGCCATGGCCGGTGACATGAATCCGCTTTTCGGCCACCCCCAGGCTGGCTAGAATCCGCTTCTCGGCCTGGGTGAGGGCAATTACGGCATCTGCCTGCCGGTAGAGTTTGAGGTATTCGCGGTAGCGCCAGCCTACCCAGCGGGGATGATGCACCGGGGTAAACACAAAGGGAATATGCCGCTGGCGAGCGACTTGAAGCGAGGCATAGGTCAGCCCCTCGCGACCAATGCGGACGTTGTGGATCAGGTCGCTGGTCTGGGCCAGGGGGCGCAGAGATTGGGCGATCACGTCAGCGATGGGAGGCAGGGCCGCGGCCATCCAGGGATAGTAGAGGGGCAGCCAGGGGGCCAGGCGGAGCTTATCGCTGCCGCTAAAACCGAGCCGATGCACGGCAACCCCGTCAACGGTGTAGTCGTAGGGGCGACCGTGGGCTTTGAGCGTAGTGCCCAGCAGCCAGTCGGTGCGGTTAGCGTCCCAAAAGGTTGCTACTTGAATGGCGTGGTTAGACTGCAGGTGCTGGGCTAGCAGGTGCTGGTGAAGCTGGGCGCCGCCGATGTAGGGGGGGTAGGCGGTGAGGGTAAAAAGCAGGTTCATCGGGTCTTCCGTGGCCTGAAACGTAGTTTTCCAATAGTAAACCCAGAATCAAGGCGGGGACGGCTATCTGCGGTTAGCCGCCCTAGAGGGGGTTATGGCCATGCAACCTCATGATCGAGCCGCCGCCCCAGTGATTTTAAGATAAAGTTTCAGGTGATGTTCCTCAGCGTTAGCCATGGCCGATTTTCCCAGATTTCGAGGGAATTCTGCACCCACACCCGCCATTGGCGAAGTGCGGGTGTGGGTGGGGGCGCGGCCCCGGCGATGGCAACGGTTGGCCCTGGGGTTGGTTAGCACCGGGCTGGTGGGAGGTGCCGCCCTGCTAGGGGTCAGCCTGCGCTGGGGGCTGCTGTTGATGCTCGACCCCGAGGCGCTGCCTCAGCTGCAGGCGCGGCTACTGCAACCCTTTACCCCCAGCGGAGAGTCTCCCACTACTAACCAGGCGCAGCTTCAGCAATCTCTGGCCGCCGCTGACCAGCGCCTGGGAGAACCGATTAAGCTGCCTTCTGGGGCTAACGGTGGCGAGGCGCGGCTAGTTTTTCCGGTTCTAGACGCTACCAATGGCGGCATCGTAGCCCTCCAGATGTTTCGCAGCCAGGCGACGGCGGACGGCACCGAGGCCTTGCAAATGCTCTCGTCCATCCCCATTCCCCCCCTAGCTCGCGACGGGACGCTAGCGCCGCTGATGGGCACCCTGTCCAGCACCAGTGCCGCCCCCAAGACGTTTTCGACTACGCGATTAACCCAGCTCCCGACGCCTCCCAACGGCTCGGAGCTAACCTGGTTGACCCTAGAGGGTCAGTGGCAGCAGCAGGGCATTACCCTGCGCTACGGGCAACTGCTGTATTTCGACCCCCAGCGCCCGGCGCTGAACCTGGCCGTCGCCTGGAGCAGCCCCACGAATCGTCTGCCCCAGTGGGTTGATTTAGACGGAGATGGGCCGACGGATTTAGTCGTCGACGAAACTGTGGGCTTAGAACCGGCCTTGCGGGGGCTTCAGGTACTGCCCCCAACCGGGGGTGGGGTACCGCTGCGGCCGGTGTCGTGGCTGGAGGTACCGGTGGAGGCTAACCGTCAGACCATCCCTTACCAAAATGCCCTGCGGCTGGCGCGGGGAGGACTATGGGGCCAGGCCCAGGCAGAGCTGACCCAGCTAAAATCGACCCTGGCCAATCGATGGAACCCCGCCGCCGAGGCCCAACTCCGGCTAGCAACACGCCACGCTGCCCTCACCCGGCAGCAGGCCGACCAAGACTGGTCGATGCCGACCCAGCACATCCTCGCATTGGTGATCGATGGCCGCTGGGAGGCCGCCCTAGCCAAGCTGGAGGCCAATCCGACCCAGCTAGAACCGCTGATGCGCCGGTTAAAAACTGATACTGGCCGGTTTTGGAACCGCATTTTGGCGGCGACCACCCGGCCCAACCCCGACCCGGCGGTGTACGTGTGGGGCGGCCTTACCCTCAAGGCCCAGCAAAATGACTCGGCGGCCCAGGCCTGGCTCAGTCGGCAGCCGATTTCAGCCCGCCAGCGGCCGCGGCTGGTGGCGCTATGGCAGTCCCCCGCCCTGGCCCAGGGGCAGAGTTCAACTACCGCTGATTCTGACCTTCCTAAGGCAACGGTTACGGCTAATCCGACGGCTGACTCAACGGCTCCTGTTCACCCCTTAGAGGGCATCATCGGCTCCGTAACTACCGTCAACTCCGCTGATTTAAGCCGCTGGTATGTGCCTCCCGATCAGTCCATCGACGGCTCCCTGGGGCAGTGGTATGCCGTCGAGGTTAAGGCGGTGCGCCAGAACCAACAGTGGCCATCGGGTTGGGTTGACCAGGCCCGCCAGTTTTCCCCCGCCGAGCTCTGGCCTGCTCTAGCATTCACCAGAATGCCCCCCCTCACCCTGCTGCACTGGGCCGACTCAGGGGAAACGATGTCTGTCTCCCTTGCTGTACGAGGCCTGCGGATGGAGAACGGCACGCTCACCCTGTTAGCCACCGGTCCGGTGCTGAAATCCTCTACTCTGCGGCCCCTGGCTTTTTCAGCGGGGGCGCTGGTGTGGCTGGATGCAACCCAGCGCGAGGGCCGCGTGCCGCCAGACGCGATCGCCCCCCTGTCTACGGAAATTTTCCGTAACTCAGCTTCCTCCACTGGCCCAAACTTGGCTCTGGTGCTGGCGACGGTGCCCTACTACACCCTCGATCTAACCGGCAACGGCCAACTCGACCAGGTGTTTACCTTTGACGATGCCGCTCTTCAGCAAATTGGGGCGGCAGGAGAAGGAACCGCTCCCAAGACCATCATCCTCAGTGCGGACAATGCTCTGATCTACAGTGATTTGTGGATTCCCCAAACCCTGGTGGCCCTCACTAACCCCCAGGCCGGGCGACCCCTGGCCTTGCTGGTGCAAGACGAGGGAGAGTACCGGCTGCTGCGGTGGTCAGCGGCTAACCAGCGGTTTGACTAGCCGACCCCATACCGCTTAATAAGGGGTTTAGCGACGCGTTAAGTCTATTACAGCATTTCCGAGATTGGAGAGGTATGTCCAACCCTTAGTGGTGCAGAAAACTCATGGCAGTCTCAGCATGAGAATGTAACGAC
>DAIUJR010000033.1:0-61114 GCA_036848635.1 Nodosilinea sp. CTOTU7336 | reverse complement strand
GAATAAAGAAGGTTAATTAACGCTTATGAAAAACCCCAGACACAACCCTGTATAGATCCAAGGCACTTACTCAACCCCTGAAGTTTGGCTAAATGCTGGCTGGCTAAAAAGGCTGGATCAGAACGATTATTCAACTATAGCAAACTTTTTGGGGCAGATATCCAGACCCCTCAAAACCGGCTCAGCTCTCCAGGGCCATAGCTGGTTTAGCCCATTGGGCACGGCCCCACCCCTAGGATCCGATATGTTGGATCGCAGCCTCGGCCACAATGGCGGAGGTATCCTGGGTCAGCGCGGTGAGGGCATCCCTCGCCTCAACCTGCGAAAACTGCGCCAGGGACTGTACCAGTCGATGGCGCACCTGCCAGTCGGGGTGGTTGGTGTAGCCTAACAGTACCGGCAGCGCCCGATCATCCCCCAGTTCGCCCAGGGCACCGATGGCGGCGGTGGCAATTAGCTCATTGTCTGAAGCCAGCGCTTCCTGAAGCAGGGAAAAGGCTTTGGGTTCCCCCAGTTCCCCCAGGGCGGCGATAATGCTGAACTGCACCAGCCACTCGCCGGTGCTGTGATAGATGGCTTCCAGGTCATCGTAGGCGCTGCGCAGATGTAGCCCCCCAATGGTGTCAGCGGCGGCGGCCTGCACGTCAGGTTCAGGATCATTGGTAAGGGCGCGACGCAGCAGCGACTCTACCGTAGCCAGGTCTTGCTGCCCTAGGCTAGCCAACTGGCTGATCGCCGCGTAGCGCACCCGAGCATTGCCGTCATTGGCGGCGAGCTGGGCCAGCTCAAAGGCCGCCGCGGGGTCAAGCTCGCGCATTTGGTTGACAGCCCGCAGCCGATCGCCATAGTCGTCTGAGTGCAGCAGGTCTCTAACAGAATCTGGGGTAATCGCCATTACGTAGTCTTTAACACCAATCTGCTGTTACTACTATCAGCTATTTTGGCAAGCGGCGATAGCCCCTGATTTACTACTTAACAGAGACAGCCTAGCTAAAAGGGGCGTTATGACGGCTCCAAACCCAGTATTAATCGTAGCTATTGGCCATTTCGCGAACGATGTCCCCTCGGGTGAGCATGCCCACCACCTGGCCCTGAGCGTTGACTACGGGCAGACGCCGCACGCGCTTTTCGTGCATCAGGTGGGCGGCTTCCTGTAGGGGTTTGTCGGGGGTGGTGGTCACGACTTTGTCGGTCATCACATCCTTCACAAGTTGGCCCAGGGCTTTGTGGAGTTCCTGGCTATATTGAGTGGGGTTTTTGAGATAAATAACGCTATCGAGCAGCATGATGTAGGCGGGCATGTCCACCCCGGTGGTCTGCCACATTAAATCAGACTCTGACAGAATGCCAACCAGGGTGTTGGTGTCGTCAATCACCGGCAACCCCCCGATGTGCTTCTCCGCCAGAAGCTGAATAGCATCCTTAAGTAGGGTCTCGGGGGTCACCGAGATTGGGTCGGGGGTCATAATATCTGCGACGGTTTTAGCCATGGGATCGATCTCAATACCTTAGGGGTGGAATGGGGAGTAACTACTGCAAGGGTGGACTCAGTACATCGCTACTTATCGCTACTTTATGGGCAAAGCGTTGCGTTGAGGCAGTGGGGTTTAGTTCTATTCTAAGCCTCGTCTCTGCCCACCCGTAGACTTTCACCAGGAGCCATAGCATAGGTTAACCTCCGGCAACCCACGGCAGTCTAGGCATACGGCCTTGCCCCCTCATCACCCCTAGCCCAAGGTAATGGACAACACCGACCCAGGGATGAATTTTTGACTACTGTTAAGACGTTAAGGTTAAGACGCTATGACTCACGATAGAACCCATGTCTCATTCTCTAGCTACCCCAGCCCAGGTCACGCAGCAGCTCAACTGGCGCTATGCCACCAAACAGTTTGATCCAGCCCAAAAAATCCCTGATCACGTCTGGGCCATCCTTGAGCAGAGTCTGGTGCTCGCGCCTTCCTCCTTTGGGCTCCAGCCCTGGAAGTTTTTTGTAGTTCAAAATCCGTCGCTGCGGCAGCAGCTGCGGGAGTACGCCTGGGGCCAGAGCCAGGTTACCGATGCCTCGCACCTGGTGATCTTAGCCATTCAAAAAGATATTTCCGCAGCCTCCGTAGATCGTTTGATTGATTGCACCGCCGAGGTGCGGCAGGTACCCGCCGAGAGCCTGGCCGACTACGGCAACATGATCAAAGGCTTTCTCGATCAGCCCCCCTATCCCCTCGATATGGAGGCCTGGGCAGCCCGGCAGGTCTATATTGCCCTGGGCTTTTTGATGTGCTCCGCCGCTATGCTCGGCGTCGATGCCTGCCCGCTTGAGGGCTTTGACCCCGCTAAATTTAACGACGCGCTCGGACTGCCCGAACAGGGCTACTCGGCGGTGGTGCTTTGCGCCGTGGGCTATCGCTCAGCGGCGGATAAGTATGCCAAGCTGGCCAAGGTACGCTACCCCACCGACGCGGTGGTGAGCTATATCGATTGATTCAGGGTAAGTTTTGAGTTCTAGGTTTTGAGTGTTGAGGTGTGAATATCCTAAACTCAGAACTCAAAATTCAAAATCCCCTCAAAATCCCCTACAGAGCCGCCAGCTTTTCGATAAAAGGCCTGGCCAGGAAGAAGCTAGCGATGGACTTGGCATCGACCGCTTCCCCGGCCAGAATGGACTTTTCGAGCTGTTGGGGAGTAATTAACACCACCTCCAGGTCTTCGTCATCGTCCGCCGCCGGAGGGGCCTCAATGGCCTGGAGGTCGGTGGCTAAAAAGGCGTAAATCACCTCGTCAGAATAGCCAGGAGCCAGGGCAAAGTTGCCAATCGGCAGCCAAGTTTCGGCCCGGTAGCCGGTTTCTTCCTCAATTTCGCGGCGAATGGTGTCGGCGGGGGCTTCCTCGGGTTCAATGGTGCCCGCCGGAAACTCCAGTAGCCGCCCCAGCACCGCAAAGCGATACTGCCGCACCATCACCAGCTTGCCGTCGTCGGTCACGGGTACCGCTAGCGCTCCGCCGGGGTGGCGAATGCATTCCCAATCGCCTTCGGCCTGGTTAGGTAGCCGCAGTCGGTTGACTTCAAAATCAAACTTGCGACCTTCGTAGAATAAGCGCCGTTTGAGCAGTTGCGGGGGTTCTTGACCGAGGGGCATAGGGGTAGGCTCAGCAAGGTTTTTGCATGGTCAGCCTATTGTACCTGTCCTCGGCTGTTGTAACCGTCAAGCCGCTTTACGCCTGCCGGGCTAATGGCCGCACAGAGGGCCGCAATGGATTGGCCGGTGACGGGATCGATCCAGCCAGGGGCGATTTCTGCCAGGGGAACCAGCACAAAGGCCCGCTCTCGAAGGCGCGGGTGGGGAATTTGCAGGTCTGGGGTAGAGAGCACAGTTTGGCCATAGAACAGCAGATCCAGATCCAGGCTGCGCGGCCCCCAGCGCTCGTTGCGAATGCGGCCAAAGGTTTGCTCAATTTGCAGCAGCGTCGTCAGCAACGCCTGGGGCGACAGGGTGGTGGTCATTAGAGCACAACCGTTGATAATGTCGGGCTGGGGCGGGCCGATGGGGATAGTTTGGTACAGGCTAGAGCGGGCCGTGAGCTGGAGGGCAGGGGGCTGATGGAGGTGCTGGAGAGCGGTTTCTAGAAGGCGTGGTGAGTCGCCCAGGTTGCTGCCCAGGGCGATCGCGCAGGGGATGCTGGGGGGCATGGGGATGAGGGTTGGGATGGGTGAGGGGACGGGGAATCTAAGTTAGGTGGGGGCGGAGGCGAGAGACGAGCTGATCGGCGGGGAGAACGCCTTCGATCCGGTCAATGGGTTGTCCGGCTTTGAATAGCACCAGGGTAGGCAGGGCTTCAATGCGGTGCTGGGAAGCAATTTGGGGATATTTATCGGTATCAATTTTGACGATTTTGAGCTGCCCCTTCAGCTGGGCGCTGACCTGGGGCAAAATGCCCGCCATCATCTGGCAGGGGCCACACCAGGTGGCATAGAAGTCTACTAAAACGGGTACTGACGAACCGCTGAGCACGTCTTCAAAACTCTGGAATTGCTGCTTGGTGGCCATGGGCTACTCCTTGACGTTTCCTCAACTATATTTTTTATTCTGGCTCTGGGCCGCTGGTCGGTTGGCCAAATTGGGTATACGGTCTCTTGTTCAAAACTTTACGCCTTTATTTCCCCATTTCGTCACCCTAGGGCATCGGGAAACCAGTCAATCGGCAGGCAACCTGACCAACCCTAGGCCAAGATTTAGGGTTTCATACCCTTCATATAAATTCGAGATATTTGTCCGACAAAATCATGGATATTGAGGATGGCCCCCATCAACCTACCCCCCTATGCCCAATTTCTGCCGTTGTCTGCGCTTCGTTTGTGTTGGCTTAGCAAGCCTAGTCGCTGTGGTCTGTATGGCGCTGCCGCTC
This sequence comes from Nodosilinea sp. CTOTU7336, assembly GCA_036848635.1. GTDB lineage: Bacteria > Cyanobacteriota > Cyanobacteriia > Phormidesmidales > Phormidesmidaceae > Nodosilinea. The sequence continues at coordinate 56,710 of DAIUJR010000033.1, read as the reverse complement.
AGAGCCGCTGAAGAAATTTTCTTAGACTTTGGCCCCCTCAGCCGCTCAGTGCCGACTTCAGCGGTGGCAGCCTTTGCCGCAGATGGGCTAATTGACCAGCGGCTAGCTCCTTTTCTACGGCGGCTTAACCCAGATCAGCGAGCCGAGCTGAGAGCAGCTCTAGTCGCCGCTAAGGAGGCCGATCTGATTCCGCTCTCCCAGTGGTTCAACACCCCAATGGGGGCACGTACCCTGGTGTTTGCCGGGAAGCTGGTACAAACCACCGCTCGGCTCAATGGTCAGCAGGCGCTGCGGGCGGCCCTAGTGGCATCGGCGGCTGAAGATGGCGACATTTCGGTGCTGGACATTGCCAGAAACTTTCCGACCCTAGGGTTGCGGCTGGATTTAGACGCAACCCTCCGCAATGCCCGCCAGATTCGGGATGAAACCAATGCCACCCAAACCCTGGTGGAGCTGGTCAAACAACAATCCACCGCCGATGCGGCCCTGCCACCGGGGTTTGACCCAGCCGGTCTGCCCGACCTGACCCAACCTGGCCCCTATGCGGTGCGGCAGGTGCCGCTGACGCTATATGACTCGGCCCGCGATCGCACCTACCCCGCCGACGTGTTTCTGCCTGATGATCTAAGCGCCATCCGCGGCACCATGCCCGTAGTGGCCATATCCCACGGGCTGGGGGATAGTCGCGCCAGCTTCTACGACGTGGCCAGGCATGCCGCCTCCTATGGGTTGGCGGTGACGCTGCCCGACCACATCGGCAGCAACCTAACCCAACGGGAAGCAATGCTGGCCGGACTCTCTAACGAAACCTTCAAGGCCGCTGAGTTTCTCGACCGCCCCCTCGACATTAGCTTTTTGCTCGATGAGCTAGAGCGCAATAATGCTAGCGACTTTCAGGGCAAGCTAGATCTGAACCAGGTATCGGTGGTAGGGCATTCCTTTGGGGGGTACACCGCCCTGGCCCTGGCCGGAGCGACCATTAACTTTGACCGCCTGGCCCAGCGCTGCGACGTTAACACCAACATCATGCTCGACGCGGCCCTGGTGCTAGAGTGCCGGGCCCTAGAGCTGCTAGACAACCCCGTGGTGGCCGATCGCTTGGGCAACCAGGGCATCCGCGACGAGCGCGTCAAAATCATCATGGCCTTTGCCCCGGTGGCTAACCTGTTTGGGCAGCGGGGCATTAGCCAGATCAAAATTCCGGTGATGATGTTTGGCGGCGCGCTGGATATCTTGACCCCGGTGGTACCCCAGCAGGTTTCCGTCTTTAACTGGCTGACCACCCCCGAGAAATACTTTTACCTGGGCGAAAATTCGTCCCATAGCGCCGGCACTACCCGGCTGATCACTCGCCTTCTCCGGCTCGATCAAGACTTTGAGCAGGGCATAGACGATGGGCTGGCCCTCAGCCGGGGGGTCAACAAGTCCCTAGTGGTAGCGTTTAGCCATGTTTATCTCTCGGGGCAGCAGGAGTACCAGCCGTTTTTAGGCGCAGCCTATGTCGAGACGGTCAGTATTGAACCCTTTCGATTTCACCTGGTGAGGGAGCTACCCGCCCCGGTTCGAGCCGTTTTGGAAGCTTATACGTATTAACGCAGGGTCGCGTCAGGCGGGAAGCAAGGGTAGGGGGCGGGAGACAGGGGTCGGCCCTAGAGCGGGGCGATACCCAGGAGCTACCCTTGCCCGCCAGGTAGATTTTTTCGAGTAGGCATAGACGCTGATGTATCGATGCCTTAATCTATGGTTGTATTTACCCCTTTAGGGAGATGACCCCCATGGCAAACGTCAATAGCGGTCGCCGAGGCCGCGCCAGAGTTCGCAGTTTTTGGGATGACTTTAGAGAATTTGCCCTGCGGGGTAACGTAGTCGATCTGGCGGTCGCGGTCATCATTGGTGCGGCATTTGGGGCCATTATTACCTCGTTTGTCGAAGATATTATTATGCCTGCCATTATTAACCCACTGCTGTCCCAAGCGGGTACCAACTGGCAGGAGGCGGTGATTGGCCCCGGCATTCGCATCGGCAGCTTTTTTGGCACGGTGCTTAACTTCGCCATCATCGCTTTTGTGCTGTTTTTAATCGTGCGGGCGTTTGAAAAGCTGAAGCACAGGCAGGATGTAGACGCTGAGCCCACTACCGAAGAAAAGCTCAACGACACCCTGACCCGACTCACCGACTTTCTCGAAAGCCGCGCTGGTCGTTAAGCTACCGGGCTTACCCTACCCGCAGGACTGGGCCACTCCCCACTTGAGGCTGAGTCTATTGCCCCTGGGCGACGAAGTGCGGGGCCAGGGGGCTAATTTTCTGACAATGGTGCTGTGCCAGCATGGCCTGGTAACCCTTGAACAACCCGTCCCAATCTTCGACGGGCTAGAGGATATTGGCCCAGCCATTACCTAGCTTGAGCTAGTAGATTTGACTGCATTCCAAGAGCGATCAAGTTTGTGGATAACGCTTTCTCAGGGAGGTGCTTCAGGCTTCTGAAAGTCTTGTCAAAGAGGCATCCTGGCCTAGGTGAGCTGGTGAGACACCTCACCTAGCCTAGCTAAAATTCGTCGTTACCGTAGTTCATGGGCGACTCGTTGTCTCTTTTTGAGCCCAGCAAGTCAAGTCGATCCACCCGGATTACTGGCTTAGAGCGGTCGGCCCCGGTGGCGCGGTCCTGCCAGTGATCGAGCTTAAGCACGCCGCTGACGCCAATTAAGCTGCCCTTACGGACGTAGTTAGCCGCGATTTCAGCGGTTTTATCCCACATTTCCAGGTTAAACCAGTCGGGTTTGTCGTCGCGGCTAGACCGCCGCCGCACGGCTAGGGTCAAATTGCACACCACCTTACCCGACTCGAAATATTTAACATCGGGGTCGGTGCCGACTCGGCCCACCAGGGTCACAACGTTAATGGTCATAGCCGCTCAATAACTCTCATTTTTCGCATTGTAGGCGAAACCCCGAACCGTCGGCAGAGAATTTTCCAAAACCCAGGCTGGGGGGCTCAGTTAGCCAGGGCGGGGCGACCTGGCTGCGGCCTTCAAGCTGACCACTCCGCGGGAATCATGAGGCGATCCAGCCCCCCTGACTGATAGGAACTTTAGGCCACTTACCCCGCCTTTGAGTAATGGTCTAATATCCTGTAGACTAATGGCCTGGAGTGTTAGTACTTGCTACCTCCACTTTCTGCGTTAGGGTTTCAACGCTGGCTGAAGGCACACCCCGGCGCTAGGCCTAAAAAATATTGGTTTGTGGGCCGTTTACTTACCCGGGCCGATAGGTTTACTAGACGTATTGATACTAGACATAATAGAATTCGTTCCGGATATACTGCTGATCTGCTGTTTCCTCGTTTGAGGCGTTTTGCCTGTGGCTTTCTTCGACAGATTTTCCCGCGATATGGGTATTGACCTGGGTACCGCCAATACCCTGGTTTACGTGGCTGGCAGGGGTGTGGTCTTGCAAGAGCCTTCGGTGGTGGCCATCGACCAAACCGAGAAAAAACCCTTGGCGGTGGGTGAAGAAGCCAAGCGCATGTTGGGTCGTACCCCCGGTAATGTAGTCGCCCTTCGCCCCCTACGTGACGGGGTAATTGCAGATTTCGACACCGCTGAGTTGATGCTCAAGCACTTTATTCGTCAGGTACACGAGGGGCGCACCCTGGTTTCCCCCCGTATTGTCATTGGCATTCCCAGCGGCGTTACCGGGGTTGAGCGCCGGGCCGTGATGGATGCTGCCCAGCAAGCCGGGGCCCGCACCGTCTACTTAATCGATGAACCGGTGGCAGCGGCGATTGGGGCCGGGCTACCCGTGGCCGAGCCCACCGGCAACATGATTGTCGATATCGGCGGTGGCACTACCGAGGTGGCCGTGCTTAGCCTCCAGGGCACGGTGCTGAGCGAGTCGGTGCGGGTAGCGGGGGATGAGCTGAGCGAAGCCATCTCCAGCTATATGAAAAAGGTACATAACTTGGTGGTAGGGGAACGCACCGCCGAGGAAATTAAGATCAACATCGGTTCGGCCTACCCTAGCCCCGACGACCACGAAGTCGGTATGGACGTGCGCGGTCTACACCTGCTGTCGGGCCTGCCCCGCACCGTTACCGTTAAAAGCGCCGAAATTCGCGAGAGTATGGCCGAACCTCTATCGGTAATTATCGAAGCTGTGAAGCGCACCCTAGAACGAACTCCCCCGGAGCTAGCGGCGGATATCATTGATCGAGGCATTATGCTGGCCGGGGGCGGGGCGCTGTTACAGGGCCTAGATACCCTGATTAGCCATGAAACTGGTATTTTGGTGCATGTAGCGGCTGACCCTCTAAGCTGCGTGGTGCTGGGTACCGGGCGGGTGCTCGAGAACTTCAGTCAAATGGGCCGCGTGTTCAGCGGGCGCTCTAGCCTCTAACGTCGCTCCACCCCTGTCATCTACCCCAACAGTATGTTTGCTCTACGTCGCTGGTGGACTCGTCATGCCGTCAAAGCGGGAATGGTTACCCTGGCCATTTCCACGGCCTGGCTTTTGCGAGCCAACGACGGTGCTGTCATCTACGAAGCCTACCACTGGGTCACTCGGCCTCTACAGCCGGGTATGAGCCGGCAGCAGCAGTTTGAAAACAGCTACGTTTTGGAGTTGCAACAGCGTATTGTCGAGCTCGAAAACCAAAACCGCGCGCTCCAAACCCTAGATACCTACGAAACATCCCTCACCGGGCCCGGCGTTACAGCGGCGGTGATTGGCCGCGCCGCCGACCACTGGTGGCAGCAGGTGGTGGTTAACCAGGGTAGCCGTCACGGGGTCGCCCCTGGGCATGTGGTGACTGGCCCTGGGGGGCTAGTGGGTCGGGTGGTGGCGGTGTCGCCCAGTACCGCCAGGGTGCTGCTGATTAGCGACCCTACCAGTCGCGTCGGGGCCAAGGTCAGCCGCAGCCGCGTGATGGGTGTGGTGCGAGGCCAGTCTAACAACCGGGTGATTATGGAATTTTTTGAAAAATCCCCCGATGTTAAGGCCGGAGACGTGATTGTCACCTCGTCCTACAGCCGCCTATTTCCCAGGGATGTACCGATCGGCCGGATTGAATCCCTAGACCTGACCAAAAGCCCCGCCCCAGAGGCGGTGATCCAGCTTTCTTCCCCGCTGCCTATTCTTGAGTGGGTGGTGATTCAACCATTTGAGCCGCTAGAGTCGGTCGATCTACCGACCCTACCCGAGGCCAATCCGGCCGACGGGGAGATCCCTGGCGGATCGACGCCATGAGTTTAGGGGTAAGCCGAGCCACAAAGCTGCCGGTACCACAGCCCTGGGTGATCAACAGCCTGGTTACAGCGGCGTCGGTGCTGGTCTGCCTGTTGCTGTTGCCCAGTCGGGTTCCCGGCATGGAGCTGCTGGGGGTATCGCCCCACTGGCTGCTGATTTGGGTGGTGGCCTGGAGTATCAAGCGTTCCGTTTGGGAGGGGGCGGTGGCCGGGCTTGTTCTGGGCCTGCTGCAGGACGCCATGACCGCTTCCCAGCCCACCCATACCCTGGGCTTAATTGTAGTAGGGGTGCTGACCGCCCGTCTCAACAAGCAGCGCTACCTCCAAGAAGACATTGTTTCGGTGGCGCTGATTGTGTTTGCCATGGCGGTCATTGCCGAAACGGTGCTGGCCCTACAAATTAGCTTTGACCAGATGGTATCGACCGATTCCCTCTACCCGCCCCTGGGTAAAATTTGGCTATATCACCAGCGAGTCGCCCTTAGTTCAGCCATTCTCAGTAGCCTCTGGGCACCGGCGCTGTACTACCCGCTCAATCGCTGGTGGGATAAGTATTCAACGGAGCCTTAGGGTAACCTGCTGCTGTAGCTTCTGGGCAGCGGTCCACAAATCCGGTAGCAGGTAGGTGGGGCGAAAGCTTTGCAGGTAGCTGCCGCTACGAATGCCGCAAGTAACTGCGACGGTATCTAGCCCCAGGGTTTGACCGGCCATAATGTCGGCTTCGGTGTCGCCAATCATCCAGGTCTGGCGGAGGTCGTAGCCGTGGCGTTGCTGGGTAGCCAGGGCCGCCCGCAGGCGTTCTACCTTGTGGTTAGCCTGGTTGGTGTAGGCGGCATCGGCCACCGGCATGCCGTACAGGTCGCTAATCGCCCAGTCGAGCTGGTGCCGGTGCAAGAACTCGGTCACCTGGACAGGGGGGCGCAGGGTCACCAGCACCACTCGAATGCCACACTGGTTGAGAATATTGAGCGCCTCGTAGGCTCTGGGCTGAAGTTGGTCATGGTCGAGCAGGCTGGCATGGTTCACAATGCGGCTGACCTGCACTAAAAACTCGTCGATTTGGCCACTGTTTAGCCCCGACCAGTGGGCAATTTGCCGATCGGGGAGACGGTTTTGCTTAAAGGTCCAAAACTGAGACTGGGTTAAATACCGAATGACGACGGCCTGCCCCTGCGCCTGGGCGGCGGCTTCGACCGAGGCTAACCCCTGCCGGTAGGTGGCGTAGTAGCGCTTTGAAACGTCTACAATAGGGCCGTCAAAGTCGCAGAAGATGGTGGGTTGAGACATAGGCGCTGGTCTTTTCCGGGAGTAGAGGGGTGCCGCAATTCATAAGACACCACCATAGAGCAACTTCTTAATAAATTATTTACAAACCTCAAAGCTCATTTACTTTAGCAATACATTTTGAAAATAGCCACCGCATAAATCGGGGGATATCCGCAGGTGCAGCCGCTGGGTTGACTTCCAGTATTCATGAGCCGCAGGAAAGGCCTGTGGATTCCCGTGGAAACAGGAATCCACAGGCCGCCACACACCCTCGAAGGGCTTCCCGCCAGCACGGGAATGACAGGCGGTGACGCCTGTTCGGGTGAAGAATCTAGGTTAAGGCTCGGATGAAATCTCTTGGGGGCGCTGCTGCAAATAGGCGCGAATGCGGTCGGCGGCGGCGGCCATTTCTGCGTCGGTGGGGGGCTTGCCCAGGGTGCGAAAGACCTGAAGCTCCAACCCTTTCAGCCCCAATTCCTGGGTGTTATCGGGGTAGCGAGGCTGGAGCACAAAGTGAACGTGGTAGGGCGGCTGATCGACCCACAGACTAACATAGACCCGCTCGGCCCCCATGGCCCCGGCCACGGCTGCCGACATCTGCTGCATAAATGGCCCCAGGGAGGTAGCCTCGGCCGGGGTTAAATTCCACAGATTTTCGCGATGGGCTTTGGTTTTAATCACCACTGACCCCAGACCATAGGGACCCAGGCAGTGGTCGGCCAGCCACCAGGGATTTTCGGCAATGGTGCCCCCGGCTACCTGGCGACTACCAGCCAAAATTTGACAAGCCAAGCAGTCGGGATCGAAATCAGCTGAGGCCTGTGGGCTAACTACCAAACCCCTTGCCCCGGCTATGCGATGGCACACACAGGCAGCTATTGAGCTTCGCCCGTAGATCGTCGTGATCGAGATCTTGGCCAATCAGTACCAGTTGGTTTTTGGGCTCTCCCTTCCATGCTTCGTCATCTAGTGAGAAGCGCTTGCCGCTGAGGTGGAAGACGTGGCGCTTGGGGCTTTCATCGAACCAAAGAATGCCCTTGGCCCGGAAGACCGCCTCGGGCAGATGATTATCTAAAAAATTCTGGAATTTGCGAATGGCAAAGGGGCGATCGCTGGCAAAAGACAGGGAGGTGAACCCGTCTATAGCCAGGTGGTCAGAGTGATGATGCCCGTGGTCATATCCGTGATCATGATCATGCTCACAGTGGCCGTGGTCATGGTCGCAGTTGGCATGGTCGTGGGCGTGGTGGTCATGATCGGGATCGTGATGATCATGGCTGTGAGCACCATGGTCATGCTCCCCATGGCTGTGATCGCCATGGTCGTGGTCAGCGTCTTGGTCGACACCAAAGTATTGATCAGACTCAAACAGACCGACACTGAGAATCAGTGGCAACGGCACCTGGGATTTAGTGGTGCGAAGAATGCGCGCCCCTTCCTTAACATCGCGAATTTTCACTTCCAGCAAGTCTAGATCGGCTTCATCCACCAGGTCGACCTTGTTGAGCAAAATAATATCGCCATAGGCAATTTGGTTATGGGCCGCCTGACTGTTAAACAGGTCGAGGCTATAATTTTCGGCATCCACCACGGTGACGATGGAGTCGAGCCGGGTCATGTCACGCAGCTCGGTGCCCAAAAACGTCAGGGCAATAGGAAGGGGGTCGGCCAGACCGGTGGTTTCGACCACCAGGTAATCAATCTGATCCTGCCGTTCGAGCACCTTATAGACGGCTTCCATCAGGTCGTTATTGATGGTGCAGCAGATGCAGCCGTTACTCAGCTCTACCATGGTGTCGTCGCTGCCCTCGGAGGTAATCAGCAGGTCGCTGTCAATGCCAATTTCCCCAAACTCGTTGACCAGCACGGCGGTTTTTAGCCCCTCCTGGTTGGAGAGAATGTGGTTCAGCAGGGTAGTTTTGCCGCTGCCCAAAAAGCCGGTGATGATGGTAACGGGCAGCCCTTTTTTAGTGTCGTCCATAGTTTTGGGCTGAACGGTGGGCGCAGCGGTAGACATGGGTGCTCTAGAAATTATGGGATAGTTTACATACTAGCGATGATTGCTGGTTATAGTGTATTGCCTTACTGGTTGCTTTACTCCCCCAGCGGGACAACAATTCTCAATACGGCAATTCAGCTGGTACTGGGCGAGATGTCTAGCTCTAGCCCTTTCAGCATCAAGGTAAGGGACGTACGTCTCAATACTCTAGCTACAATCTGGGCACGCTAAAAACTACGGTTCCCCCGGCCAAGGTTTGCCCCCACGTAATCTCGTCCTAGTTGTCAGGTTGTGGAGTAAAGCCATGTTCAAATCTGTCAGTCGTCACGTCTGTGCCTTTGATCTAGAGTGGGTGCCCGATCCTCAATCGGGACGACGGGTGTATGACCTACCCGCGACCGTTTCCGATACCGACGTATTTCAAATCATGTGGAAAAATGGCGGTGCCACGGAGGAAAAGCCGCGTCCCTACCTTAAAACCGCCCTCTGCCGAGTGGTTTCGGTGGCGGCCATGATTCGGGAGCAAACCCCCAACGGCGACGTGCGTTTGCGGCTGACAACCCTGCCCAAAACCGTCGACCAGCCCATGGATGAAGGGGAACTGATCGCCACCTTTTTGGGCTACCTGGGTCAGCACAAGCCACAGCTGGTAGGCTTTAATTCCCAAACCTCAGATCTGCCGATTTTGCTCCAGCGGGGCATTGCGGCTGGCATTTCGGCGGCGGGGTTTTGCAGCCGCCCCGACAAGCCCTGGGATGGCACCGACTACTTCGCCCGCTACACCGAAGCCCATGTGGATCTCAAGGCCCTGGTGAGCGGCTGGGGAATTGGCACCCCGTCGCTGCACGAGTTTGCCTCGGTTATGGGCATACCCGGCAAAATTGGCACCGATGGCAGCACCGTGGTAGACCTGTGGGTAGCCGGTGACCTGCGCGGCATTGTGGAATATAACCAGTACGATGCCCTCACCACTTACCTGGTATGGCTTCGCACCGCCCTGTTTGCCGGCTTTTTTACCTCAGCCCAATACGCCGCCGAAGAAAACCGGGTGCGGGATTTACTGGCCAACAAAATTGCCCAGGGAGAACACCACCTCACCCGCTACCTAGATAAGTGGAATAGCTTTCAGCCAGCGGCATCCGACCCGGTGGCCCTGACCTTAGCCCCAACCCCCAAGGCCGCTGAGCAAGCGGCTTAACCAAGCCAGAAATCTGTCCAGTAGAATTAAATCAGGTCTTAACTATGGCGAATGTAATGCAGGCTGAACCCCCCAGAGAGCCAACCCTTGCCGATGTGCTCACTGAGCTACAAGAGTTCAAGGCCGACGTTGATCAGCGTTTTGAGCAGGTTGACCAGCGTTTTGAGCAGGTCGATCAACGCTTGGAAAAGCTGGATTACAAGTTCGACACCTATGAAAATGCGTCGGATAAACTGGTGCGGCTAGCGACGACAATCATTATCGCGGCGGCAACGGTGGCGGTGTTGCCGTCGGCCTTTCAGGCCATTGGGCCGTTGCTTACCCAAATTGTGTCAGCGAGCCAGTAGCTAAATATCTTGTCAGTATGGCCCAAACATGCCGTTGGCTGGGCTACTGGAGTCATCGCTGTAGCAAAAACCCTGGAAAAGCTCTAACATTTCGGTTTTTGTCAGCCAGCCATCCTGGTCGGCATCTAAGGCGGGAAATACCAGGGGGGCGTAGACGGGCGACTCGTTAAAAGCGGCCAGCAACTGCCCCCATTCTTCTTGGTTGATTTTGCCGTCTTCATCTTGGTCAAAGATGTCGAAGATCAGCCCCATCAGGCTGGCGACTTCTTCCGCACAGGCTTTGGGGTCGGCCAGAACTTCGTCATAGTAGGCTAACCATTCGGCGCGGGAGACCTGTTGATTATGGGCAGTGTCAGCTTTTTTATCCAGCCCCTGCCACTTAGAAGATATTTGAAAACACGGAGAGAGGTATCAAAAGCGTTATGCCAAGCGCAGATGAGTTTTCAGGCACTCTAGGGCCGCACTCAAGGTCGCCTCGTCGGTCAATGCTGGTGTAGGAGATACTGAAAGGGGGCAGGTCGTCATCGAAGTGGCACTTGCTGTATTTTTAATCCTGCATCTGGCTATAAACTTGTAGTCACTCACTCCAACGCTGAACACGACCGTTATGCCGCTTACCCCTTGGTAGGGTGCAGCTGAAGCCTATTTGTTGATATTCAAGAATTAAATGATTGTGTGAGCACAACTTTCCCAATTGCTTGGCCTGACTCGGCATGTTGATGTGCAGAAGCAATTTCAGCCATGCTGAAGGTCTTAGAATCCAGCAGAGGTCGGACCTTACCCTCATCTACGATTTGAGCCATTTTCGACAGAATTTCTCCATGACGAGCGCGATCGACATTAAACAGCATGGGAATCAACATGAAAACTAGATGTAGGGTTAGCCCTTTTGCATAGAGCAAGGTCAAGTCTTGCTGAGATAGGGAAACGATTGATACGACCGTTCCATTTAGCTTTGCGGCTTTGAAAGCATTTTGCAGATTGTCGTTACCAAGGGTATCAAACACTACATCGAAACCCTGCCCATTTGTATGTTCTGCTACGAACTCCTCGACGGGCTGATGGCAATAGTTAATGGTGATATCTGCACCTAAACGATGGGCGATCGCTGCCTTCTGATCACTGGAAACCAAGGCGCAGACCGTTGTCCCTGCCCACTTCGCCAATTGCACGCCAATATGTCCTACGCCTCCGGTTGCTCCATACACCAGAACCTTTTGTCCTGACTGAACTTGAGCGCGATCAATCAATCCTTCCCAAGCTGTAATTGACACCAATGGAAGTGCTATAGATACGGCGCAGCACAACAACGCTCGTGTACACCGACAGCGGAGAGCTAGTTGGCTATGATGCAAAGGTTGTTTGCAGCGGGTGATGGGCACCGCTAGTTTAACTTTAACTCCAGTGAAAGAAGTTCGATTGCCCAAGATGGAGCCGATGGATCTAGATTCCTGCCCAGGCGGGAGGACATGGTACATTTTTAGCCAGAAATCTCCTAGGTCATTGTCCCAGGCTTCTGCCCGGTGGTCGTCTTGCTTTCCTTATCAATAGGTTGAACCATGGTTTCGTCCCCCCCTCCCCAAACCAACCTTGTCAAAGAGGCCGAGGCCCTGCGGGTCAGCGTGCTGAGCGAAGCGTTGCCCTACATCCAGCAGTTTCGCGGCTGCACTGTGGTGGTTAAATATGGCGGGGCCGCGATGAAAGACGGTACCCTCAAGGCCGACGTAGTGCGCGACATTGTGTTTATGGCCTGCGTCGGTATTCGCCCCGTAGTGGTACATGGCGGCGGCCCCGAAATCAACATCTGGCTAGGCAAGCTGGGCATTGAGCCCCAGTTTAAGGATGGCCTGCGGGTTACCGATGCCCCCACCATGGACGTGGTGGAGATGGTGCTGGTGGGTCGGGTGAATAAAGAACTGGTGTCGCTGATTAACCAGGCCGGCGGCAAAGCCGTCGGCCTCTGTGGCGTAGACGGCAACTTGATTACGGCCCGCCCCCAGGAGGCCGAGGGGGTCGGCTTTGTGGGGGAGGTCAGCAGCATCGATTCTAATGTGCTCAAGCCCCTGGTGCAGGCGGGCTACATTCCCATTGTGTCGAGTGTGGCCAGCGACGACACCGGCCAGGCCTACAACATCAACGCCGACACCGTCGCCGGAGAAATTGCCGCCGCCCTGGGAGCCGAGAAGCTGATTTTACTGACCGATACCAAGGGCATTCTGGCCGACTATAAAGACCCCTCTACCCTGCTGCCCAAGCTCGATATTCAGCAGGCCCGGCAGCTGATCGAAACCGGCGTGGTGGCCGGGGGCATGATCCCCAAGGTCAACTGCTGCGTGCGCTCCCTGGCCCAGGGGGTGGGGGCGGCCCACATTGTCGATGGTCGGGTGCCCCATGCCCTGCTGCTAGAGCTATTTACTGACCTGGGCATCGGCTCGATGATTGTGGCCTCGGGGGCGCAGCTGTAGGAAGGGAGCCTAGGTTCCTTATTGCTATACCTCTGAGGAGACCCCTGACGAGAGCGTTCTGATTTTTGTGTCAGGGTAATCCTAAAAAAAAATCATTGGCCGCTAGGCTAGCGCGGATCTGGGTCAACCCCCATCGCCCGCAGCTGCTCCGCTAGGCGTTCGGCTCGTTGGTACTCGGTTTCAGCTCGCTGGCGTTCAGTTTCGGCCCGCTGGCGCTCGGTTTCGGCCCACTGGCGGGCGGCCCTTTGGCCTTCGGCCCCGGTGGCAATAACCCGTCCATCGCGATCACACCAGCGCAGCCACAGGCGTGGCACGGCTTCCTCAAACGGCCCTTCCCAGAGCGCCAAACCCAGGCCCACCGCCTCTAGCCAAATCGACTCACCGACGTTAGTCATTCCCTGGGGCGGGGTCAGCTCACGGTAGCCGCTGGCTACAATAGTCCACACCCGCAGCAGCGCCCCGGCCATGTCGGCCTCCCCCTGCAGCTGCCGCAGCGGATCGAACACGACATAGTAGCGAACGCCAATTTGGGCATAGCGATCGTACTTGGCAAGTATTTTCCCGTTCTGGCGAGATTTAGGACTCAGGGTCAGCTCATCGCCCTCCTGATTCGACACAATCTCAATACAGACCTCGGGAACTTTGCCAAATTCCCACACAAAGTAAGACCGATGGCGTCGTTCTGCAAAGTCTTCAGGCCGCTGCACCCCCAGGCTGAGCATGACGTCGGGAACCACCGGCTCTCCCTTAACCTTGTAAAACAATCCCACATTGGCCGCCGCCAAAAACGGAGCCGGGAGCGCTTCGGCGCTGTAGAGGGGCTCAACCAGCAGCCGCTGCTGCACCTCCGACTGAAAATTGTCCACGGGGGTATCATCCTCGAGGGTCAGATGGCTGATATCCAGCGCGGTCACAATGTCTTCGTCATCTAGAAGGTCTTGGGCCATAACCCGCCTGAGCGCAACCTGCTTGATTAAGCTGGTTCTAGTTTAGCCTGTCGATTGGGGAGCAAACCCTTAGGGGGCAGCTCTGAAATCACATGCTGCCGTCATTCCCGCGTTCGCGGGAATCCATTGCGAGCCTTCCCTCAGCTGGTATCCCCCTTCAGTGCAAGCCCCCTACGCCCGAGTCCATCGCGTCTGGTTGGCGGCGTAGATCTCCTGGAGAATGCGATCGACGTCATAGTCCATTTTCCAGTTGGGATAGTGAGACTCGAACCGGCCATTGTCGCCAATCCACCAAATGTGGTCGCCAATGCGGTTTTGCTCGGAGTAGTCGTAGGCCATGGTTTGGCCGGTGATGGCCTCGCATTTTTGAATCGCCTCCAGCACCGAGACATGGCTAAAGCGACCGCCGCCGATGTTGTACACCTCGGCGACCCGGGGGGCCTGATAGACCTCGTGGAAGGCATGGATCAGGTCGCTGCTGTGGATGGCGTCGCGCACCTGCTTGCCCTGATAGCCAAAGATGGTGTAGGGGGTACCGGTCATGGCGCAGCGCATGACGTAGGCCAAAAACCCGTGCAGCTTGGCGGCAGAGTGGTTGGGGCCGGTGAGGGTACCGCCCCGAAAGCAGGCCGTGGGCATTTGAAAGTAGCGCCCGTACTCCTGCACCATCACATCGGCGGCCACCTTAGAGGCCCCAAAAATGCTGTGCAGGCAGTGGTCGATCGCCATGTCTTCGCGAATGCCGCCCGCATAGGTATGGTCGGGGGCAATTTCGTAGCGCCACTCCTGTTCAACCAGGGGCAGGCGATTAGGGGTATCGCCATAGACCTTGTTGGTGGAGGTGAAGATAAACGGCGCGTCGGGGCAGCACTGGCGGGTGGCTTCGAGAAAATTAAGGGTGCCCCCGGCGTTGATGTCGAAGTCAGTGAAGGGCTCTTTGGCGGCCCAGTCGTGGGAGGGCTGAGCGGCGGTATGAATAATCAGGCTAATGGAGGGGCCGTAGTGCTGAAACAGGCTGAGGATGCCGTCGCGATCTCGAATATCCAAACTGTGGTGGCGGTAGCGCTTGCCCAGGCCAGTCTGTAACCGCTCCACGTTCCAGGCGGTAGAGGCCTCATCCCCAAAGAAGACCCGGCGCATGTCGTTGTCGATGCCCACCACATCCAGGCCCAGCTGACCAAAATATAGGGCCGCTTCCGAGCCAATCAGGCCAGCGGAGCCGCTGATAATTGCAACTGTCATATACAAGTCTCCTGAAGGGCGTAGAATTTTCAGCAGTCTACCGAGTTTTGGGCCCCAGGGGGAATGTTTTTGCCAGAGACGGAGGAGTATCCGATTCCAGGTCTACGGTGAGCCAGCCATTCTCTTCCTGCAATCTAAAATCCCGCTTCTAAGAGCATTCCAGGGAATAAATCATCCAACTGATGGCCCTCTCCCAGGTTTGGGGATTTAAGGGTGAGGGATCGCCTGGCCATGGATAACTTATTTATTGGACTACTCTAACCCGCTTCAGCCCAGCTTGCCCTGCTCTTTTTCTGGCGTTGCTGGACACAGGTATGAATCAAGCATTCAACGTCCCTCGTAGGGGCAAACGGCCGTTTGCTTCTACCTAAATTCAGGTCTCAATTCAGCAACACTCTTTTTCTCCTATGGCATACAAAACCTCGACGTTAAGGGCATGAACGTCATTGGCCTGAAGAAAGTTCAAATTCTCCTGGCGAACACGCTCCCGCGCCGCCGGATCAAGCTGGTCGATTGTCCCCCTAAAGCCGCCGCCTAAGGCTATTGTCCACCAGTCTTCTGGCGACGCCAGGGCATGGGTGCCTGCTTCGACAAAAACCTTCACCTGGGTAACCCCCCCGGCCTCTAGCAGGGCCTTGAGGGCGGCTGGATGATCAATTTTCTCCCACGGAGTGAATTTTTTCACCAAGTCTGGGCGTTCAGCGCCAACCGCCTGCCAAAAGACCTGGTTGGCGGGTTCAAAGACCTGCTTTCCCCAGGAGGTAATGGCAAGCTTGCCCCCCGGCCGAACCATCCGCCAAAGCTCTCGCGTAGCGGCTAGCATATCCGGAACAAAGAAAATCCCGAAAACACAGACGATGGCGTCAAAACTTTCATCGGCTAGGCCTAGGTTTTCAAAATCTCCCCAGCGAAACTCGACGTTTTTAAGCTCTTGCTGTCGGGCCTTATGGCGCGCTAATTGGAGGAGTGATTCAGCCACATCGATGCCCAGCACCTGTCCGCTAGAACCGACAGCAGTAGCGGCGGGAATCGCCGAAGCACCTGTGCCGCAACACACATCTAAGACGCGATCGCCGGGTCGAAGCGAGAGTCGATCAACCGTCGATTGGCCAAAGCGATGCCAAAACGATAGGGCTGGCGCATCAAAATGATCCGACGCAGCATTAAAAACGGTTGCTATTTTGGCGATTGCCAATTGGTTTTCAAGCATAGATTTAACCCCTCCCGATGGCTGCGACGTGAGCACCCTCCCCCAGTCTAAAGCACCTTGATTCGTTGACCCGCTAGCGGTACGGCCCCAGGGGATAATCGCCGGATGGGTAAGTTCTAAGCGTCAGTTTTCTATTTGCACCGTGCTTGTGCAATTCCAATTGATTCCCACCACCGTGGCCAGAGCCAGCCACCTGAGGGCAATGGCTGGCTCTGGCTTTCTACGCCCCCACAGCGGCGATGGTTAACCAGAAATTTGTGACGGCTATTCGTCTTGCCGCCTCGGGCCAAACAGCAGTCTCAGCAGGCTAAACCCAATCAATCCAGCGCTCACCGCATAAATCAGCAGGTAAAATCGAGCGCTTTGGGCGTAGGGCAGCTCTAGCCGTAGAACGCCCCGGCGTAGATAAATTAGCCGCATGGTGTAGAGGCATAGCAGCGGCGGGGTCAAGAGAGCCGCGAGCCCCAATCCAAAATCGCCCCAATGACGCCTATCGAGCAGCAGCGGCGTAACTAGGGATGTATCTATTGAGAGTGCTTCGCGCTGGGTCTGGCGGTCGATGCCCTGGCGCAGCTGCATCAGCTGGTGCAGCTGCATGGCCACGGCGGCAAACCCCACCGCGTACAGCAGCGGCGACAGGGCCACCACTTCGGCGGTGGAAATGGGGATATTACCCCAGCTGGTGGTGACCTGCGTCAAGCGTTCGTTCAGCAGCGCCGCCTCAATTTGGCTGCACTGAGCATTGTTGAGTTGGCAATCCAGCCGGTTACCGAGCAGGGTAAAGTACGGAATCACCACAAAAAAGAAGAGCAGCAGCGTACCCACCACCAGCAGGGTAAACCACACCTGAAACCGTCGCCGCCTTTCGTCGTACAGGTTGAGCAGGCGCTCTAGGTAGAGGGATGGAGTGACCTGGTTCATAACATCACGATGGCCATTAACGCCCCAGGTAGGTCAAAATGCCCTGGGCAATGCTGTCGGCAATCTGGTTCACTGCCTCTGGGTTGCGAAACCGGGCGGCATCGGTGGCCCCGGTGACAAAGCCGGTTTCTACCAGTACGGCGGGCATGTCAGTGTAGCGCAGCACGTAAAACCGGGCCGTGCGAATGCCGCGATCGCCCAGATCTGTTCCCCTCAACACGCTGCTGTGAATGCTTTGGGCCAGCCGCTGGCCGCTACCCAGATAATAGGTTTCCAGCCCGTTGACTTCAGGGCGATCCATGCTGATCGCATTGGCGTGGATGCTGACAAAGATATCCGCTCCAGCCCGGTTGGCAAACTCGGCCCTGGCGTCGAGATCTACCCACTGGTCGCCGCTGCGGGTCATCAGCACGGTAAGGCCTGCTTCCTGGAGACGCTGCTGTACCCGGTTCGAAATAGTGGTGTTGATGCCTTTTTCTTGCAGGCCGCCAATGCCGATCGCACCCGGATCCCGGCCGCCGTGGCCAGGGTCGAGCACCACCACCACCGCCCCCTGGGGAATGGCCGGAATCGGCGGCAGCGTGGCGGTCGCCGGGGCCGAGGCATTGAGAATTTTGGCGGAGAGGTTAGCCGCCACCAGGCTGCGATATACCTCATCCGCCCGCTGACGATCTTGAAAGAGCCCGACCTGCACAACAGACTGCCCATCGACGGTGGCGCGAAAGGCCTGGGGTTCAACCCGGCGCACCTGTTGTAGGGTATCGGCGCTGGTGATCGGCACAATGACTCGGTAGTAGGTACCGCTGGGGGCGGGCGCCCCGCTGCTGGGAACGCTAACCGGAACACCGCCAGTTGGGGGCGGAGGCGGGGTTTGAATCGCGGGAGGTCGAGAACTGGCTGGCGGTGGTGTGGTCACCGCCCCCAGGGGAGGCGTGACCCCGGTGGCCAGGGCGACATCCAGCGGGGCATCGTGGGTCAGGTAGATATGCCCGACCGGGGCCCCGTTGTAGGTGCGGCGGGCCATCTGCCAGCCCGGATTGAGGTTGATTTTTAGAAACCCATCGGCCCGACCGCTGGTACGGCCAATTTCGATGGGTGGGGCGGCGCGATCGCGGGTGGGCCGGGCAAACAGAATCAGCTCGTTCTGCCGGGCGGAAATCTCCAGGCGATAGTTCACCCCCAGATCCTGATTGTTAATGCGTACCGAGTAGCCGTTGCCGTCGGTTTTGCGATCGCAGGCGCCGGTAAAGTCAAACGTCAGCAGCAGCGGATCGATTACGGCCGGGGCGTTGCCCTGCTCTTGCCAGCACTGGCGCTGGTTCGGCACCTGCTCTAAAATCAGCAGGGTATAAAACGCCCCGTTGCGCTCGGGGCTAGCTACGGCAACGGTGAGGCTGGGGTCAATGGGCTGCTGCCCAAACTGCTGGGCCAGGGCGGCGGGGGCCGTGGCCAACCCCGCCAGGGCCGTGGCCAGGGTAGCGGCGACAATCGTGAACGAGCGAGACAAAAAGGCCATGGTGAGTCGATTAACGGTACTCAGGTTAGCGAGAGGGGTGGATGGGCGTGTAGGCTTTGGCCGTCCGGATTTTGGTCTAGGTGTTTTCGGGGCTGATACCCGGTGTCCGGTTTAGCTCTCCTATCCTAATGATGATTGTCTGTGTCGCTAGGGTAGTTGAAAATTTGAAGTGTCGCAGTTTACCAATTGTCTTTTTTTACAACAAAACCGGTGCGACTAAGCCGCACCGGTTTTAGGGGTGGTCAGGTCAAACCCTGACCGTTGTCAGCCGTGATCCTAGCCGGTCGGGCCTACCGCTCTAGGTCTTGAAACCGCTGGTAAGCCTGATCGGGGTGGTAAAGGTGGCAGCGATTCGTAATGGTTTTCATCAGGTTCCAGGAAAAGCGAGTTTCCTTCATTAGCGGCCCCCACTGCTCTTTCAGGGCGGCGTAGGCGGGGCGCAGGTTATAGGACGGAATCCCGACTGAGACATGGTGGGGCACATGGACGTTGATGTCGTGGCAGAGCACCTCAACCCAGCGGGGGTAGTCGCAGTGGAGGGTGCCCGATAGCTGTGACTCAACCTCGTTCCAGGTTTCCCCATGGCGAAACTGAATCTCAGGAATGGTGTGGTGCACCAGGGTAAACGTGCTCATCCAAAAGTGATACCCCAGCCAGGGCATCAGCCAGTACTTGACGATGCCCCACGGCCCCGCCAGCACCCACAGGGTGGGAAACAGCACCGCCGCAAAGATAGCCACCGCGGTGATCGACCGGGTGACCTTGGGGCGATCTCGGGGCTCAAAATTGCGCAGATCAAAGTGCAGCGCCCCCCAGTGGGCCACCGAGGCTAGCCACCAAAACCAGCCCCGCATCGCCTCGTAAACCCGCTGAAGCCAGGGTTTAGCAGTGGTGTATTCCGCTGTGGTCCAGGGTGCCCAGGCGTTGTCGATATCCATGTTGTTGGTATGACGGTGGTGAATATCGTGCAGCAGCCGCCAGCTATGGAAGGGATAAATCAGCGGCAGCATGGCAATGTGGCCGACCCAATTGTTCACCCAGCGCCGGTTAGCGAAGGAGCGATGGCCGCAGTCGTGGCCGATCACAAAAAAGCCGGTCAGGGCGGTGCCGGTCAAAAACCAGGTCACCGGCAGCAAAAACCAGGGAGAAAGCGCGATCGCCCCGTAGCCCAGGGCCACCGCCGCGACGCTGAGCAAAACCGCCGTCCAGGCTTTGCGAGGATCTTTTTTGAAGTAGGCTTTAGGCACCGTTTGCACCACCTGTTTGAGGGTCAGATGGCTGTAGGGGTTGGCGTCCAGCGATTTAACGGAAGGCTGAGCAGTTGCAGTCAAGGCATGGTCTCCACGAAGTAAATGTAGGTTTAGTCAGGGGTAAGCCCCAGGCTGAGCTACCGTTCCCAACCCCGACCAGCGCTCTGGCTTTGGCCCCAGGCACCGGCAGGAGTATAGGTCAGAGCACCCGGCAAAATTCGCAAAAAAAACTGCTCATCTACCAGAAAGGTGAACAGCGCGGAGATCTAGCTGCAAAACAGCGATGTCACTAAGGTTAATCAATCGATTACTTTTGACCACTGCCGCCAGCAGCTCGATAGCGCAAAAGTTGCCGCCGGAGAGTGCTTATAATTCCTTAACACTTATAGCATGTTGGGGATCATCCCCCCACATATTCTTTTCCTTAGGTGATCTACGTTCAGGCAGAACGCAAGTTTTCCTAAGGGCCATCTTAAGCCGTCTATGGCTTCGCGGGGGGCCGCCCTCACCTCGGTATCCCTGGCGGTCAGGGCGCCATCCATTCTCGTCATGACTATCGAGTGGTGAATAGACCCCGGTGAAATCTTCAGCGGTCGCCACCATAGGCTTAGAGCCGTTGTATAGTAGAAAGTCAACTGATTTTGTCCGGGAGACCCCAGCTTGACTTTTTCCGCTGACGACTTCGCTAAGGCCCTTGCCGCCCACGACTACGACTTTCAAGTGGGCAGCACCGTTAAGGGCACCGTCATTTCCTTCGCCAGTGATGGCGCCACGGTGGACATTGGCGGCAAGTCAGCGGCCTTTTTGCCCCTCCGGGAGGTGGCGGTGCGGTCGGGGGTATCCCTAGACGAGGTGCTGGAACCGGGGCTGGAATACTCCTTTCAGGTGATCCGCGACCAGGATGCCGACGGGCAGTTGCTGCTGTCAATTCGCCAGCTTGAGCTGAAGCGGCTGTGGCAAAAGCTGTCTGAAATGGCCGACGCCGGGGCGGTGCTAGAGGTCAAGGTGACCGGCCACAACAAGGGCGGCGTCACCGTAGATGTGGAGGGGCTGCGGGGGTTTGTGCCCCGCTCGCATCTCAGCCAGACCCAAAAGGAACTGGAAGACTGGCTGGGCCAGCGGATTACCGTCGGCTTCCTGGAGGTCAACCCGGCCACCAACAAGCTGGTGATGTCCCAACGGGTGGCGGCCCGGAGCCAGGTGATGGGTCAGCTCGAACTGGGCCAGCTGATCGAGGGTGAGGTGGTTAGCCTCAAGCCCTTTGGGGCCTTTGTGGAGTTTGACGGCATCACCGGCCTGCTGCATATCAAGCAAATCAGCAAAAACTACGTAGAGTCGCTACCCACGGTGCTGCGGGTAGGGCAGCCGATTAAAGCCGTAATTGTCAATTTAGATCCCGAGCGCAACCGCATTTCCCTCTCCACCAAGGTGCTAGAGCAGTACCCCGGTGAAATGCTAAAGGATCCCGATACGGTGTTGGCCGAAGCCCCGAACCGGATTGGCGATGTCGGTCGGGTACTGGCAGAAAGCGAGGCATAGGGCATCACCATGGGCAGCGTATGGGAACTCGACTTTTACTCCCGGCCCGTGCTGGATGAAAACCAAAAAAAACGTTGGGAAGTGCTGATCTGTGAGGGGCTGGTGGATACCCAGGCCGACCCCGAGCAGCTCTTTCGCTACAGCCAGTTTTTGAGCAATACCGAAGTCAACTCCATTAGCCTGAAGGGGGCGATTCAGGCTGCCATTGA
This sequence comes from Nodosilinea sp. CTOTU7336, assembly GCA_036848635.1. Taxonomy (GTDB): domain Bacteria; phylum Cyanobacteriota; class Cyanobacteriia; order Phormidesmidales; family Phormidesmidaceae; genus Nodosilinea. The sequence goes on along the minus strand of DAIUJR010000033.1, from coordinate 35,362 downwards.
CCAGGCCCCGGCCCCCCCCAGCCGGATTCGGTTCTTTCGCTACCAGATGCAAAATATGATTCAGCGGGCCTGCGACGAGGCGGGCATTCCCGCTAAGGCCAGCCGCCGCACGGTGGCCCTACAGCAGTGGCTAGAAGAGCGCCACCAGTCCTTCTACCCCAGCCAGCCCGGCTACACCACCGCCCCCTCTCCCTCCGTCGCCGCCCCACCCCCCACCCCTCGCCCCCTGCCCGATGCCCTAGTCGGCCAGCGGTGGAGCTTCGTTACCCTGGAGGCCGCCGCCTTTGCGGATCTACCCGAGTGGGACGTGGCCTTTGGGGAATCCTTCCCGCTCTCGATGGCCGACCTGGCGGCGGATACCCCCATCCCAGGCCTGCTGATTTACTCCCCCCGCGCCACCGCCCTGGCCGGGTGGATGTCGGGCCTGGAGCTGGCGGAATGGCGGGTGGAAACCGGCAAAAATCCCCAGCTCATTCTCGAAACCGGGGTAGCCGAAAGCTGGATTTTGGCGGGTCTCACTACCCCAGCCCTGCTGGCGGAAGCCCAGGCCTTTGACCAGGCCAAAGCCCAGGCCAACCAGGTGCACTTCATTGGCGTGCAGTCGAGCCCAGACAGCGAGGCCTTTGCGGGGTTTTGGCTGCTGCGATCGCTGCCCCTCGGCTAGCCCCGGAGCACCCCATGCTAGAAACCTCCAAACGCACCCTGCTCAAGTGGCCCCACTGGGGCACCGTCGGGCTCTATGCCCTGCTGATTGGGATAGCCTTCGTGATGGTCTTCCCCATGCTCTGGCTGCTCAGCACCTCGTTTAAAGGCCCCGCCGAAAACCTGCTGGCCTCCCCCCCCCAGCTCATCCCCCAGTCGCCCACCCTGGCTAACTACCGGCAGGTATGGGCCACCAACCCTTTTGGGCAGTATTTTCTCAACAGCACCATCGTGGCGGTAGCGACGGTGGTCATTAACCTGGTGCTCTGCTCCCTGGCCGCCTATCCCCTGGCGCGGCTGACGTTTCGCGGCCGCGAAGCAATTTTGGCGCTGATTATTGCCACCATCATGATCCCCTTTCAGGTGGTGATGATTCCGCTGTACATTCTGGCGGTGAACCTGGGCCTGCGAAATACGTACCTGGGGCTGATTTTTCCCTACCTGGCCTCGGCGTTTGGCATTTTTCTGATGCGCCAGGCGTTTCAGGGGGTGCCCAAGGAGTTAGAAGAAGCCGCCCGTATGGATGGCTGCTCTGACCTGGGCATCTGGTGGCATGTGATGCTGCCCGCCACCCGCCCCGCCCTAGTCACGTTGGGCATTTTTGTCTTCATCGGCACCTGGAGCGAGTTTCTCTGGCCGCTAATTTTGCTCGACCGCCCCGAGCGCTACACCCTGCCCCTGGGGGTGGCCCGTCTGGCCGGGAGTTTTTCCCTCGACTGGCGGCTGATTGCGGCGGGGTCGGTGCTGTCGGTGCTGCCCGCCATTGGGGTGTTTGTGCTGCTGCAGCGCTACATTGTGCCGACCGAGGCGGCGAGTGGGGTGAAGGGGTGAGGGGTTTGAACATCATTCATGTTGGATGAGCCCAGCTATGGGGAAATCAATCAACATAAGGGCACCTCGATTAATTGAGTTGGTAGTCTTCTAGACCTATGTTTCACGGCAAAGGTGATTGGGCTGTTCATCAACCGCTATGCCTTTGGGCGGGCTATATAACAGCCAGTCCAAAGGTCTGGAACATACCAACTCACGGATTCGCGCTGTCTAGATTGGAAAGTCGTCGGGTTTGACATAGCATCGCGCTTGGAATGAACTGTTCTAGCCCATGCAAGGGTACGAAAAGCACCGTGCAGAAATGGATGACCTCAAACCTCGAACGTAGGTTGGTGGTTTTACTCACTCAACATAAAAGTTCCACCCCGACAAAGTAAAGCTGCCCTCCAATACACTTGCGTTTTTTGAATAGTGGAGCTGAGGGGCTAAATCTACGATCTATGTACTTTTGTTCTGGGGTATAGTTCGGTCTCTTCCTGGGGAGATAATGACTTCATCGTTCTAGCCATTTTTTCTGTACTTTAATTTGTACTTGCGAAGTGAACCATGCTTTCTTGGATTAGAACAGTCACCCTAGCCTGGGCCATGATCGCCGCCCTCGTCTTCCAGATCGCCGTGCCCCCGGCCCTGGCCCAAGAAATTCTCCCGCGCCCAGAGCCCACCTTCAACGGCACCATCGGCATCACCTATCAAGACTCTCAGCCGGATAAGGCTCTGTTTCAGACCGGCCAAGCCCCCCCTGGAGCGCCCAACGTGTTGCTGGTGCTGATTGACGATGCTGGCTTTGGCTCGGCCAGTACCTTTGGTGGCCCCATTGCCACCCCTACCTTTGATCGCTTAGCGGCCAACGGGTTACGCTACAACACCTTTCATACGACGGCCCTGTGTTCGCCCACCCGTGCCGCTATTCTCACCGGGCGTAACCATCACTCGGTGGGGTCGGGCACCATTCAAGAACTGGCCACCGCCTACCCCGGCTACACGGGGCTAATTCCCCAAAGCACGGCTACTATTGGGCAAATCCTCCAGCGCAACGGCTACAGCACCGCCTGGTTTGGCAAAAACCACAACGTACCCGACAACCAGACCACCAGCGTCGGCCCCTTCGATCGCTGGCCCAATGGTCTCGGCTTTGACTATTTCTATGGCTTCATCGGCGGTGAAACCGACCAGTGGTACCCCACCCTGTATGAGAACCAAACCCTAGTCGAAACCTTGCCCCTGCCGGAGGAGGGCTACAACCTCACCCATGATCTGGCCGACAAGACCATCGGCTGGATTAAGCAGGCCAAAACCACAGCCCCCGATCGCCCTTTCTTCGCCTATTTTGCCCCCGGTGCCGTTCATGCCCCCCACCAGCCCCCCGCAGACTACGTGGCCAAGTACCGGGGCCAGTTTGACCAGGGTTGGGACAAACTGCGGCAAGAAACCTACGAGCGGCAGAAAAAACTGGGCGTGATTCCCGCTAATGCCGAACTCACCCCCCGCCCCGAACAGATGCCCGCCTGGGATAGCTTTAGCCCTGAAGACCAGCGGGTCTTAACCCGGCAGATGGAAACCTATGCTGGCTTCCTGGAATATACCGACTTTGAAATTGGCCGCGTGGTCGATGCCATTGCCGACCTGGGGGAGATGGACAATACCCTGGTCATTTACATCAATGGCGACAATGGAGCCAGCGCCGAGGGCAGCCTGATTGGCACCTGCAACGAAATCTTGAACCTCAACGGTTTTAACCTGACCATGGAGGACAATCGCCGCTGCTACGACATCTGGGGCGGCCCTGAAACCTCTCCCCACTATGCGGTGAGCTGGGCTTGGGCGATGGATAGCCCCTTCCGCTGGACGAAACAGGTGGCCTCCTACCTGGGCGGCATTCGCAACGGTATGGTGATCTCCTGGCCCAGCAAAATCAAAGAGAAGGGTGGCTTGCGATCGCAGTTTAGCCACGCCATTGACATTGCCCCCACCCTGCTAGAGGCGATCGGCATTGCGGAGCCTGACGTTTACAATGGCATTCCCCAAAGGCCCATGGAAGGCACCAGCCTGGTCTACACCTTTGATCGCGGTGCTGAATCAGCCCCCGGTCGCCACCAGACCCAATATTTCGAGATGTTGGGCCACCGCGCCCTCTACCAGGATGGCCTGATGGCCTCCGCTTTCCACAACCGCCTGCCCTGGGTGACATCAGGAACCGTACCCTTTGACCAGGATAAGTGGGAACTGTTTGACCTCACCCAGGACTTTACCCAGGCTAAAGACCTCTCCGCCGAGCAGCCGGAAACGCTCAAAGAACTTCAGGATTTGTTTATGGAGGAAGGTCAGAAGTACAACGTGTTTCCCCTGGACGATCGCTTCGCCGAGCGGGCGGATGTGACCCAGCGTCCGGGGTTCTTCACCGGGCGTAAGCACCTGGAGTTTGCGGGCAACATGCTGTCGATTCCCGAAGGCAGTGCCCCCACCACCAAAAACCTGTCCCACACCATCACGGCGGATTTGCTCATCCCCCCAGCCGGCGCTGAGGGCGTGATTTTCGCCGAAGGTGGCACCACGGGCGGCTTTAGCCTGTACGTCAAAGACAACCTCCTGACCTACGACTACAACTGGTTTGACCTGGAGCGCACCGCCATCACCGCCGCCACTCCGCTGCCCACGGGCAAGGTGCAGGTGCGGTTTGACTTTGCCTACGACGGCGGTGGGCCGGGCAAAGGCGGCACCGGCACGCTGTATGTCAACAACCGCAAGGTGGGTCAGGGCAAAATCCCCAAGACAGTGGCGGCCCGGTTTGGTGTCGAAACCATGGACTTTGGCAAGGACTTGCAGGCTCCAGTTAGCCGCGCCTACCAGCCTCCCTTTGCCTTCACCGGTGTGGTGGAAAAGTTGGTACTCGATATTAAGTAGCGCCAAGCACAGATTCCAGGGTTCTTGAAGAACCCTGGAATCTGCTTGCGCGGCCCCCTATTAGAATTTTAAGCACTATGACCCAAGCCAATTTTTAAGAGGTAACTATGCTCAAACGACTGCTCCGGGGCGCTTTCGCAGGGCTGACGATGGTCCTCTGGCCCGGTTTCACCATCGCTGCCCTTGCCCTCCAAACCGCTGTGCCCCCGGCCCTGGCCCAGGAAATTCTGCCCCATCCCAGCCAGCCCTTTTCTGGCAAGATTGGGCTCACCTACAAAACCTCGGAGCCGGTCAAAAGCCAGCTCAAGCTGCCCAGCACCTATGGCATTGAAAACTCCCCCAACGTGCTGCTGGTGCTGATTGACGACGTGGGCTTTGGCCAGTTCAGCAGCTTCGGCGGCAGCATCCCCACCCCGACGATGGATCGGGTCGCTAAAACCGGGTTGCAGTATACCCAGTTTCACACCACCGCCCTGTGTTCCCCCACCCGCGCCGCCCTGCTGACCGGGCGCAATCACCACTCGGTGGGCAATGGGGTGATTACCGAAGCTGGCACCGGCTTTCCTGGCTATTCCGGCGTGATTCCTGACAACGCGGCTACCTTTACCCAGATCCTGCAAGCCTACGGCTACGCCACCGCCTGGTTTGGCAAAAACCACAACGTGCCCGACTGGGAAAGCAGCATGGCCGGCCCCTTCGATCACTGGCCTCGCGGTCTGGGCTTTGACTACTTCTACGGGTTTGTGGGCGGCGACACCGACCAGTTCCACCCTGCCCTGGTAGAAAACACCACCCGCATCGAGCCGCCAGAAACCAATGCCAATGGCTCTCCCTACCACCTCAGCACCGACCTGGCCGACCACGCCATCAACTACATTCGCCAGGTGGATGCGGTTTCGCCGGATAAGCCCTTCTTTGTGTACCTCTCTCCCGGTGCCACCCATGCCCCCCACCAGGCCCCCCAGGAGTGGATTGACAAATTCAAGGGCCAGTTCGACATGGGCTGGGATAAGTACCGCGAAGCCACCTTTGCCCGCCAGAAGAAGCTAGGGGTAATTCCCGCCGATGCCAAGCTCACCCCTCGTCCGGCAGCGTTGGCGGCCTGGGATTCCCTCTCCCCTGAGGAACAGCGGGTCTATGCCCGAATGATGGAAGTGTTCGCCGGGTTCACCGCCCATGTAGATCACGAAGTGGGCCGCGTGGTAGACGCCATCGATCAAGTTGGCAAGTTGGACAATACCCTGGTTATTTACATCGCCGGAGACAACGGCTCCAGCGCCGAAGGGGGCTTTAACGGCCTGCTCAACGAAATGACCTTCTTCAACGGCCTGCCGGAAAAGCTGGAAGATAAAGTCGCCGCCATTAACGACCTGGGCGGCCCCCTCTACTACAACCATTTCCCCTCCGCCTGGGCCTGGGCGATGGATACCCCCTTCCAGTGGACGAAGCAAATTGCCTCCCACTTTGGCGGCACCCGCAATGGTCTGGCGATCGTCTGGCCCGCCCGGATTAAAGACAAGGGCGGCAAGCGCTTCCAGTTCAGCCATGTGATCGATATTGCCCCCACGATTTTGGAGGCGATCGGCATCGACCAGCCGGTGCAGGTGAACGGCGTCACCCAAAAGCCGATCGAAGGCACCAGCCTGGTGTACACCTTCGACGAGGCCAAAGCGCCCACCCGCCACACCACTCAATACTTTGAGATGGCGGGCAATCAGGGTATCTACAGCGACGGCTGGATGGCCAGTGCCCTGTGGAGCGAACCCTGGATTCCAGAACCACCAGGAGACAAAGACCTCCTAAACTTGGATTGGGAGCTGTACCACATTGACGAAGACTTTACCCAGGCGGTAGATCTGGCTGACCAGATGCCCGCGAAGCTTCAGGAAATGAAAGATCTGTTCTACGCCGAAGCCGCCAAGTACAACGTGCTGCCCCTGGATGGTCGTAAGACAGCCAGACTCAACGTGGCTAACCGCCCCAGCCTGACGGCAGGGCGCACCCACTTTGCCTATCCACGGGGCATTCGGGTGCCGGAAGGTTCCTCCCCCGACCTGAAACATGTCAACCACACCATCACTGCTAATGTGGAAATCCCCTCCCAGGGCGCAGAAGGCATGTTGATGACCATCGGCGGACGCTTTGCTGGCTATGGCCTGTTTGTCAAAGACGGCAAGCTGGTCTACCACTACAACCTGGCCGGGGTCGAGCGATACACCATCGAGTCGGATACGCGCATTCCCGCCGGGCAAGTCGCCCTGAAGGCGGAGTATAAGACCGATGCCAACCAGCCCTATGCTGGAGCGACGGTGACGCTGTACGCCAACAATAAGAAAATTGGCCAGGGCCGGGTGGAGAAGAGTATTCCCAACCGGGTCACCCTGGATGAAACCATGGATATCGGCTTCGACACGGGGACGCCCGTGACCGAAGCCTACGAGTTGCCCTTTGCCTTCACCGGCAAGCTCGATGAGGTGGCGATCGACCTGAATTAATCACCCCAAGGCACACAACGACGGCAGCCATTTAAGGGCATTTCCCATCGGCGCCCCGTGAATTGGGACAACCTTGAGTCAATCAACCAGACCTGTCGCAGGGTTTGGGCCGAATGAAATCAGCTTGCGTTTCCGGCATATTGGCGCTGAAAAACTAAGCCTACAATCCCTTTATTGACGGGGGTTAGTCAGGGTATACCGCTGTTCAGGAAGGAACCCAACGTTAATGCTTGTTTACTTTTCCCCCTAGACAGGATCTTGATGCTGTGATTGCGACTGTGGCGATCGCTAACCCCTTTACAGCCAAGCCCAGTCATGCTTTTGGGCCTCTATCAACGGCCAGGGTGTCAGGCTTGAGGCCGTGTTGTTAGTGTTTTGATGTCATTGATTTGAGTCCCATGGAGATATCAATCCTATGAGCAATCCTCGTCTTCAGGATTGGCCCGGCGGATTAGCCCGGCTCCCGCGTCTACTGACTCAGTTGGTGGCGGGCGTGGTCGCGTTAGCCCTGGTTCTGGCCCTAGCCAACCCCGCCCTTGACGCGCCATGCCACGCGGGCGATCAAACGCCAGTTGGCCTTTCAGAGCACGGCCATTTCCACGGGGGCGCTGTTAGTGGTGGTGCTGATCGGTCGTAACCTGATGCGGTTTTGGCAAATTCAGCTGCCAGCGCTGATGATTGCGGGGGGGATTTTGTTGTCTTTGGCGGCCCTGCGCCTGGTGCTCGCCCAGTACGCTCCCCCCCCTCAACCCGTTATTCCTCCAGAGGAGCTAGACCCGGCCCTGGCCCTTTCGCCCCTGGCCTTTCCCACCATTTTGCCGCCCTTCGGCATTGCGATCGCCCTCACCCTGATGATTATTGCCACCGAAGTGGGCTTTCGGCCCATTGTGGTGGTGGGGCTCTTGCTGCTGGTCATGGCGATGAATCTCGTGGCCATGCTAGCCGTGGAGCCCATCCTCAAGTTCATCCGCCCGGTGACCCTAAGACTTCTGGGCTTCATGTTTGGGGTGATGCAGTTTGCCCTGGGCATTCAGTTCATCATCTTAGCCATTGAAATTCAGGTGTTGGTGATCCAAATTTTGCTCCAGGGGACGTAGGCTCCCGAAAAGTCAGGGTTTAAGCCATTTCTAGCCGCCATTGCTGAGTATCCGTGTCCTTTCCTCCCTTCGCCATGCCAGACCCTTCCCCAGCCCCTACCACCCCAAGCGCCATGCCCCGCATCGGCACGGTCATCCGGTGGACACGCTTCATGAGCGTATTGGCCATCCTGTCGTCCTTGGTGGGGGCGCTGGTGATGTTTTGGATTGGCACCAGCAAAACCTTCAAGGCCGTTTTACTGGTGGCCGGGGTCGAGGAAGTGGCGCTTGAAGGCAGCCGCATTGATCTCAACGAGCTGGCCACCATCGAGCTTTTAGAATGTCTGGACGACTTTCTGGTAGGGCTGGCCTTTCTGTACTTTGCCTACGGCATTTACTCCTTATTTATCCAGCTAGGGCGAAAAGACCCCAATACCCCCCTCTGGCTCCAGGTCAACAACATCGGCACCCTCAAAAGAACCCTGCTAGAGCTGCTGGTGGTGCTGCTGGCCGTGGTGTTTGTCAAAGGGCTGCTAGAGCGGTTGTCCTTTCGGGCCCTAGAGTGGACCTACCTGGTGATTCCCCTTTCAATCTTGGCCATTGCCGCCAGTACCCGCCTGCTCCACTCTGAGGACGAAGAACCCAAGGCCAAATCAAATGAGGCTGACGAATGACGATCACTCCCCACCCCGAATCCTTTGAGGCGCGCCTGGATGCTTCCCCCATTACCCGCACCATGTGGGTGCTGTGGCTGCTGTCGGCGGGGCTAATTGCCTTGGATGGGTTTGATTTTTTTATCATCGGGGTAGCCATACCCTTCTTGCAGCGCGACTTTGGCCTCAGCGCCACCACCGTGGGGGCCGTCGCCACGGCGGCGGTGGCGGGGTCGCTGCTGGGCTCCCTCACCCTCGGCCCCATTACCGACCAGGTAGGGCGGCAGCGGATGCTGATTGTGGATGTGGTGATTTTTGTGGTCGCCACCACCGGTACCGCCCTGGCCTGGAACGCCGCCTCCCTGATAGCCTTTCGGTTTTTAGTGGGGGTGGGCATTGGGGCCGACTACCCGATCAGCGTGTCGTACGTTACCGAAAACGTGCCCGCCCGGTTCCGGGGTCGGATGGTGATCGGGGCCTTCGCTTTCCAGGCGCTAGGGGCGCTGCTGGGGGCGCTGACGGGGTTGATCGTGATTCACCTGTTTCGCACCTTCTACCCCGGCAACGAGCAAATCGCCATTCAGTACGCCTGGCGCTGGATGCTGGCGGTGGGGGTGCTGCTGGCGGTGGCCGTGGCAATGGTGCGGCTCAGCTTTAGCCTAGAGAGCCCCCGCTACTTCATCAGCCGAGGGGAATATGCCAAGGCCACTGCCGCCGCCACCCAGCTGTTAGAAGCGCCCATTACCATTACCCCAGCGGTCGATCCCCAGCCCCAGGGGGTCGCCCCCACCTACGGCACGCTGTTTAGCCCCGCCTATCGGCGCAGTACTATATTGGCCTCGGTGCCCTGGTTCTTACAGGATATCGCCACCTACGGCATCGGCATTTTTACCCCGGCAATTATTGGTCTGCTGGCCTTTTCGGGAGAAACCGACTTCATGGTTCGCGAGATGGGGTCGGCCCAGGGTTCAGCGGCGGTGGACGTGTTTTTAATTCTGGGCTTTGTTTGCGCCATTCTGCTGGTCGAAAAGCTGGGCCGCATCCGGCTTCAGATCATTGGCTTTTTGGGTATGGCCACCGGCCTGGGCATTTTGGCCACCGCCGACACCCTGCCCGCCGATAGCGCCGCCAAAATCGCGCTGGTGCTGGCCGGGTTTCTCGTTTTTAACCTGATGATGAACGCCGGCCCCAACGCCACCACCTTTTTGCTGTCGGGGGAGGTCTTTCCGACGGCGATTCGGGCTACCGGAGCAGGGTTTGCCGCCGCTGTGGCCAAGGGTGGGGCGGTGGTAGGCACCTTTGTGCTGCCGATTTTGCAGACAGCCTGGGGAGTACCGCCGCTGCTGATGGCCCTAGCGGTCGGCTGCGGGCTGGCGGCGGTCATGACCTATGTATTCCGCATTGAAACCACCGGCCAATCCCTGGAGACGGTGCAAAAACTGGAACCGGCCACGGCGCTGCCGGCTGACTGGCTGACCCAGCCAACCAGTCGGACTGGTTCGACCAAACCCTAATTCAATCCCTGATCAGACTGCTAAGCCTAACCTCGATGACTGAGCCGATGCTAACCCCCTACCCCCCCAATGCCCAGGCCGAACTGGCCCGCGAGCGTAACCGCATTGCCGCCGACCGCTCGCTGCTGTCGTTTGTGCGCAACAGCCTCACCCTGATCAGCACCGGCGTGGGCACGGATCAGATTAGCCGGGTGATCGCCCCCCCACGGTTTCCCTATCTGGACGCTTGGGCCTATGTTTTAAGCCTGGTTTTTATCGGGCTGGGAGTGCTCAACCTGACCCTAGCGGCCCTTGATTACCAGGGTGAAATGACGCGGCTGAAGCAGCCCGAGTACTATTTCACCCCCCGCCGATCGCTGGGTTGGTTAACTGGGGTGGTGGTTTTAGCATCGGCGATTGTGGCCTTTGGCTGGCTTGGCCTAAGGGTGCTGATTTCATGAAGGTTGGGGAGAGCAGGGGTGAATCGATGCACCTTTGGAATCAGTCATACGGTTTAGGCGATTTCCAGCCACGAACTTGCCTCGTCATTTCCACGCAGGCAGGAACTCAGCTCCAGAGTCTGGTTATATCGGCTATCTTCTTTCCTAAAAATTGCCTTAGAGGAGGTGGGGTTATGACTTTAGACAACGCTATGCCCCCTGGCATCCTTAACCCAAGTAGGGTGGGGCCAAGCCTGAGGGTTTTCCCTCACCCTAAACTCCTCTCCCTGGGGAAGCGGGACTTTGCATCCGGCTCCCCATTCCCCTGCTCCCAGAAGGGGAACGGGGATGAGGGAGAGGTAGATAGCTCTAGGTTTCAGGCCAGACCTACCCTACAGCAAAAACAGCGTAGCCAACATCACCGCCAGGCCAGTCAGCAAAATCGCCGCTACTACCATCCGATTCAGAGCCCTGAACGACTGTTGGATATAGTCCTCCCGCCCCAAAATTCTGGTCGCCAGGCGATACTGCACCAGGGCAAACACCAGCACCACCGTCCCCACCCCCACAAAGAAAACCCCCACCAGGTGAGAAGTCGCAGCAGCCTTAGTCGCATCCTCAGTGGGGAACCGCTGCTCCAGGTTCTGGGCAATCTGGTCAAAGGCCACGCCAAAGCCAATCAGGCTGAGGGATTGACCAATCCAGGCGTTAATCGTGCGCTCGGCGGCGGCGCGGTTGCGCTCTTTAGCCAGCTCATTGGTGGTACCAAACAGCGGCTGGGGGGGGGTAGCGTCCATAGGGTTTGCTCTCAAATAGTGGCCTTGGTGGTCGCGTCTACATCCATAGAACCGACCAGGTACTGGCGCGACTCTGGCGCGACTATTGTATCGTGACTTTTTCCGCTGGTGGTCAAAGCTGGGGCAACCCAGCTTCACACGCTTACCGTTCCCGATAACTATTCCTACGATTACTGCCATGAGTAACGCAAATCCAGCTCCCCAAGCCCCCAACCCCGGCACCGAACTCGCCAAGGAGCGCAACCGCGCCGCCGAAGAACGTACCCTAATGGCCTGGATCCGCACCGCCCTGTCGCTAATTGGGTTTGGCTTCGGTATCGACCGCATTGTCACCACCATTCAGCAAGCCCTGGGGGATGCGGTCAACCCGGTGCGCCTGACCCGCATTTTAGGCCTGGCTTTTGTCGCCCTGGGCACCTTCGCCATGCTCATCGCCGCGTTGGATCACCGCCACCAGCTCAAGCGCATTCAGCGCAATGACCTGGTGTACGTGTCGCGGCAGTCTCCCTCTTTAGTGGTGGCCTACGTGCTGGCGTTTTTAGGCCTCGTCGCCTTTGTCGGGGTTTTGATTAGTCCATTGTTGAATTAGGAGACTGGCTGGGTCGGCGAGACGCCTACCCCAATCAACCATCAACCCTTTCCTACCTGCCAAAATTCACCCTACCCACCAAAACCAAAACCCGCTTCTCTCCCCTGCTATGAACGATCCCACCCAGCAACCGACCTCCCCCGCTGAAGAAAAGCCGCCGTTGCCGAGCAACAACGACCTGGCTACCCAGCGTACCGACCTGGCTACCCAGCGTACCGATCTGGCTACCCAACGCACCGAGCTAGCGGCGGAGCGCAATGACCTGGCCGAAATTCGCACGGCCCTGGCCCGTGAGCGCACCCGCGCCGCCGAAGAGCGCACCCTGATGGCCTGGATTCGCACCGCCCTGTCGATGATTAGCTTTGGCTTTGGCATCGACCGCCTGTTCAAATACGTCGCCATTACCGAGGCCGGAGCGGGGATAAATATGCTCACCGAGGAACGAATTCTAGGGCTGAGCTTGATGTCTCTGGGCCTGTTCACCCTGGTGGCGGCGATCATTAGCCACTGGCGCATTCTCAAAAACATTGAGACTGAGAAATACGAATATACCCCTGGCTGGTCCCAGGGGTTGACCGTGGCCGTGGTGCTGCTGTTTGTGGGGCTGGCGGCGTTTATTCCCCTGGCGCTGTCGGGGGTCGCGCTAGCCGATGTGTTTACCCTCGACAGCCGGGTAATTCAGACGCTGACGGCGCTGACGATTTTTCTGCTGATGCTGACCCTGGGGGTGAAAACTTCCCTGGGGGGGTTGGGGTCGCTGTGGCAGCAGCCGGGGCTGGTGGGGCGATCGCTGCTGTCGGCCCTGGTGCTTTTTCCTCTGGGCACAGCGGGGCTTGGGGCCTTATTTTTGCGGGGTCTACCCGAGGCGGCGGCCATCGGTCTGGGGCTAGCGGCGCTGGCCGCGTCGCCGGGGGCACCGCTGCTGACCCAGCGAGCCAGCATGGCAGGGGGGAATTTGGCGATCGCCACCAGCCTCCAGGTCACCCTGGCCACCCTGGCGGTGATTACAACGCCGCTGACCCTGCTGCTGTCCACCCTGATTTTTGCCCAGGTGCAGGCCAGCACTGATTTTTTGGTGATTGCCAAACAGGTGCTCACGGTGCAGCTTTTGCCCCTCGGCCTGGGGATCTTAATTCGCACCCTGGGGGGCGTAATGGCGACGGATATCGGCGACCTGCTGACCACCGTGGCCAACACTCTCTTCGTGGTGCTGCTGGTGTTTTTGCTCGGATTCAGCCTGGTGACCATTCCTACGGTGCCCTGGCGGGGGCTGGCGGTGATTCCCTTTTTGGTCGGGTTTGGGCTGGTGTGCGGCCACCTTTTGGGAGGGCCAGATTTGCCCACCCAATCGTCCATCGCCACCGGCACCATTGCCCGCAATGCCGGGCTGGCGCTGTTTTTGGTGGCCGCCAACGGAGCCGGGTCGGCCATTCCCACGATCATTGCTTATATGGTAGTGGGGGCGATTTCGGCCCTGCCCTACAACATCTGGGTTAGGCGGCAGCAGCGGACAACTTTAGCCCCAGGCTAACCATTTAGAGTATTCCAGGGAATAAATCATCCACCTGATAGTCCTCTCCCCCTTTCCCGCTCCCAAACGTGGAAGCGGGGGAGGCCAGTCTCAAAGTCTCTCTCCCAAAATGGGGAGAGGAATTCAGGGTGAGGGATAGCCTGGCTATGGATAACGTATTTACTGGACTGCTCTTGGGAATGAGGATTAAATAAAACCCAAGTTTTGTAGGTTAGGCATCCGGCCTGACCATGGACAGCCGGGACGACTATCCTAGGTGATTTAATTCTTGATCCTTAGTGGATTCTAGATTCGAGCCAAAATCCAAAGTTTTAAATCTTTAAACCCGACCCTCCTACCTTGATCTCCCTATGCTCCGCCACCTCTTCACCCGCCTATGCATCGCCCTGATCGCCCTGGCTACCTGGGGGCTAAATCACCCCTCCGCCCTGGCCGCCGCTGCCCCCTGCCCCAGCGACATGGTGTACATCTCCGGCGGTACCTTCACCATGGGGTCTGACAACTCTAAGTTTGTGGAAGAAAAAACTGCTGAGGATGTCACCGTCAGCCCCTTTTGCATCGAGCCCCACGAGGTCACCAATGCTCAGTTTGCCGAGTTTGTCGCTGCCACGGGCTACGTCACCGTGGCAGAGCGGCCCCTGTCTCAAGACGAGTTTCCAGAGCTGTCGGCGGCGGAGCGGGCCGCGGGTTCCCTGGTGTTTAAGCCCCCCGCCGAGGGCATTCAGCAGGTGGCCTACCTCAGCTGGTGGCGCTGGATGCCCGGTGCTAACTGGCGGCACCCCTTTGGCCCCGACAGCACCATTCAGGGCAAGGAGAATCACCCCGTGGTGCACATTGCTTACGAAGATGCCGTAGCCTACGCCCACTGGACGGGCCGTCAGTTGCCCACCGAAGCCCAGTGGGAGTATGCCGCTCGCGGCGGCATGGAGGGGTGGAGCTACACCTGGGGGGAGCAGTATGCCGCCGAGCAGGCCAACACCTGGCAGGGGATGTTCCCCTTCTTTAATACCAAGGATGATGGCTACCTGGGCACCGCTCCGGCCATGGCTTTCCCCCCCAACGGCTACGGCCTCTACGATATGACCGGCAACGTGTGGGAACTGACCGCCGACTGGTACACCGTACAGCGCGATGGCCACGCCCACAGCCAAGACCCCACCGGCCCCACCCAGGCGGTTAGCTACGACCCCAAAAAACCCCAAGATGGCGCGATGCACGTGATCAAGGGCGGCTCTTACCTGTGCGCCAAAAACTACTGTAGCCGCTACCGCCCGGCGGCCCGCGAATCCCAGGCGCTGGATACCGGCACCACCCATGTCGGGTTTCGCCTGGTGAAACCGGTGTCAGATGCGACATCGGCGACCTAGGAAAAATTTAAAGTCTAAGCTCCAAAACCCCCAAACCTAAACCCCAAACCCCAAAATTCCCTAAAAAAATGCCTCCCATCACCGACAGCCTACTGTTTACCCTGCTGCAAAACCAAGATTTCAATACCTTCAGCAAGCTGATGATTTTCCTGCTGATGTTTTCCCTGGGGCTGCGATTGACCACCGCCGCCCTAGAGGAAATTGGCGCACATCCGGGGGCGCTGGCGCGATCGCTAGTCGGCGTTGTCATTCTGGTACCCCTGGCGATTCTGGTCACCGGCCCCCTGCTCAAATCCATGGGTTTACCGATGGCCGTGGGCACTGGCCTGGTGCTGTTAGCGGCCTGCCCCGGTGCCCCGCTGATGACTAAACGCACAGGCATGGCCGGGGGTAACTTTGAGTTTTCGGCGGCGCTGCAACTGCTCTGCGGCACCAGTGCCATTCTAGTTACCCCGGCGATTCTGTCGGTCTATGCTCAGTTTTTTCCTAACACTAGCGAAGTGGTAGAGTTTGGGGCCATTGCTAAGCAGGTGGCCATGGCGCAGCTCCTGCCGCTGGGCCTAGGGCTGGGTATCCGTGTTCTCTGGTCAGACCTGGCCGACGACATTGCCCCTCGGATGCTGCTGATTGCCGACGTAGTTTTCCTGGTCTTTGTGCTGATTGCGGTGGTAGCTAGCCTGCCGGTGATTTTAAGGTCGGGGGCACTGTCGATTTTTGCCATGGCGCTGTTTGCCGTGATTGCCCTGGTGATCGGCCATCTCCTGGGCGGCGCCGACCTGTCGCACCAGTCTGCCACAGCGGTCGGCTGTGTGGCCCGTAACATTGGCCTGGCGCTGCTGATCGCCACCCTCAACACCAACTTGCTGGCGGTGCTGCCCACCCTTGTAGGCTATATGATCATAGGCAGCATCGTTGCCATTCCCTATTCGGTGTGGATGAAAAAGCGGATTGCCCAGGCCGAGGGCGCGGCCACGGTAGTCGCGGCCGCGCCCGCCAGTTAGTAAGGTAGTTTTGGGCGGATTGCCCCCCTGCCACCGCAGGCCCTTTCTCCCTTCCAACAACCCTCTGGATAGGTTTTGATGGCCAACGGTAGAGTACTGACCTCGTCGTTTAATGCTGGCTGAGGTAATGCTGGCTGAGGCGGTCTCATGCAATTCGCGCTCACAGCACCGAGCTATGGGGCGGCGAGCTAGGTTCTTTGGCGCGAGTAACGGGCTGGGGCGCTACCCCGGTTAGATACTCCGGATGCCTGATCTCCCGCACCTTGAGCACAATCAGGTACTCATAAAACGCCTGGAGCGTACACCAGGCAAGCCCGGCTCGACCGTCCAGCCAGCCCCCCAAAATCACCACCATGTAAATCCAGCGGGCCAGGGGTCGCAGGGGCAGCCGCAGGGATAAATCCTTCAAAGCCCGCCGCCGCTCTACCTCAGAGCGCCCCCATAGCAGGGCCTGCCAGTCGATGGTGCCCCCCTGCAGCTGACGAATGGTTTCTTTGGCCTCGTCGGTAGAGTAGCGGTTGTGTTTTTCAATCCAGCGGCTGAGGCCTTTGCTACAGGTATAGTGAGGATAGGTGGCCCGCAAAAAGCCGGTGGAGCCGTTCACAATTTCGCGCTCGGTGTGGCCGTAGTCATCAAACCATACCTGTCCTCGCTTCAGCAGCCGCAGTTGGTAGCGGGGGAATTGGGTGCTGCGGCGAATCCAGGTGCCCATAAACATTACCTGCTCGGCCACGTAGTAGCCCACCACCTCAGGGTTGGTAATAGCGCTCAGGCACTCCGCAAACAGGGCCGGGGTCATACGCTCATCGGCTTCTAGAATGTAGGCCCAGTCGTGCTGGTAGGGAATGTTTTCAAGCATCCAGGTACGCTGCTGGCCGTGGCTGGCAAAGGGGTGCTCCACAAACCGCACCGGGTACTGGGTGGCCTGGGCCTTGGTGCCATCGGTGCTGCAAGAATCCACGACAATCACATCGTCAGATACTAGAGCCGACTCAATGCAGGCCGCAATATCTCGCTCTTCGTTATGGGTAAGAATGAAGATAGAAATCATGACCCCTGGCGTTTCCTCAGTAAATAAGCCCCCTGGTCTAATGCCTCAGGGATTTACGCTGAAATCAAAGTATCAACTCAAGCAACAGACTCGTCATAGAATTCCCGCCTACGCAGGAACGACGGTGGGGCTTGAGTTGTTTGCCAGCCCCTACCTAAATCCAGCGGACGAGCGGCCTAGCTTTTAGCGTTCCCAACCCTCTTTACAGACCTTTCACCGCCCTGGCCGGTTATTTTCTCTGGGTGTGGTAGCGTTCTCAAATCAAAAACTTGCGGTATTCTTTGGGCACATTCTTAGGCAAATGCTGGAAAGGGGTGGGTGACATGAAGCAGCGCGGCGTTGTGTATGGGTTTTTAGTCATGCTGGTGGCTCTTATGCTGCTGGCGGGGCCGTTTGGGGGCCGCAGCCCAGCCCAGCAGAGCAGTTCGGCCAGCCCACCTCTGAGAGATCTGGTGCGGGAGTACGATTCAGTGATCATGCCCAATGCCACCGCCTACTCGGTGTTTACCACCGAAGCCGCCACCCCCCACCAGGTCTGGTACCGCATTTCGGGAGGCGATGCGCTGTTTCGCCAGCGGTTTCGCATGTATCAAGAAAACGCTGGCCCCCGGCCCCCCAACCAACTGCCCCCTGAGTCAGAGCTACGCCACGAAATCACGACCAATGCCCCCACCGGCTGGTTTTTGGTACCCACCGAGACCGGCATCTTGACCTACTATTTTGATGGCGACCATCGCACCACCCCCGACAGCCCCTGGACCAACGCCTTTGGCCTCAAGGTGACCCGCACCTGCTTCGCCAATGGTAACCTCTACCAGCTGGGGTTCGAGGATCAAGATACCCTCGACGACTACAATGACTTAGAAATCGCTGTGGTAATGATTCAGCCCGGTTAGCCCTGTAAGACCGTAGCTGAAGGTTTGGAGATACTTAAAATGTATTAACTGCGCCTTGAAATTGCCAGAATAAACGTGGTACTACAAGGCTAACCTAACTCTTTGAATTCTACGGCCAGTCTGGCCCGGCCACTAGTGAGTAGAGGGGAGTGGTTACAGCTATCCCATCAGCTTTAGGGCACGAGGGTTCTTATGGTTACCGAGCGGCTCGACATGGCAGTCAAAAACTTTCAGAACATGAACCAAATGGTAGAGCGCTATACCCGCCTCTGCCGCGCCTATGTACAGCTCTCAGAGCGGTTCCACCAGCTCGATGTTGAACACATGACCCTCAAAGGGCAGGTGATTCCGCTGCTAAAGACGCTCAAAACTCAGCAAGCCAGCCTGCGCCAGGCCGAAGCTGAAAAGACCGCCCTACAGCAGAGCCTCGATCAGCAGTTGGCCCACCACCGTCAGGAGCTTCAGACCCTGACCAAAACCTACGAAGACAGGTTGCAAGCTTTGACGAACCATGTCGAAGAGCTAAAACCGCTGGAAAACCTCCTCACCTCTGAGGCCTATCGCGAACTTACCATTGCCGAAGAGCAGATCGAGCTGGTCGAAACTACCTTCCAGGAAATGGAAGAAGATAGTTCTCCCGATTTATCCTCTGAAGAAAAAGCGCTGCTGGCAGCCTATCGAACCGACCCCTCCGCCTTCTTGGCCGCTTCAGCCAGCCCTGGTGCTGACCCAGTTGCGGCTAGCGTCGGCGCAGAGGAGCCCGCCACCAGCCTCTGGCACTACTACTATGAAGAACGATCAGCCGTAACCCCCGGGGAAAACATTTAAACCTAAATCTCGTTTGATTACCCCCATTCTATCTCGCAATAGCCCGTCAACCTACACCACAGCTCGCTAAGGGGATGTCTCCGCCGGTGGGTCAGTAGGGGGCGATGGTTTTTGGGGGGCACTGGCGATCAACCACCAGCTCACCAGCCCCGCCAGGAGGGCCAGTCCTGACCCGAGCAAAAGCCAGATCGGTAAGCCCTTGGGCGCTCTGGGGTCTGAATCCAGTGCTGCCCCCTCCTCTTGCCCGGCGCTCTCACCGTAGAGGGTGGCACCGGCAGCGGGCACCCGTTCTTCCCGAGGACGTTCTGAAGTCGATGCAGGCACCGTAGTCGGGGCATCGGTGGAAGTCAAAAGCTTGTGCTGCATGAGCACCACCGCCGTATTGTCGTGCCCATTTTTTTGATTGGCCAGCTCAATCCACGAGGCCACCGCCGAGTCAAGGGTGACAATGTCTTTGGTAATTAACCCGATGTAGTTGGCCCAGGCGTCTTCAATGCGGTGATTATCGCTGAGCCCGTCGGAGCAAAGCAGCAAAATGCCGGTTTCATCTAAAATGAGCCGCTGAATGTGGGGTTGAAGGTGGTCGCTAGAGCGCGTGCCAATGGCCTGGGTGAGGGCTTTAGCGTCGGTGCGCTCCTGGGCCAGGGGTAGGGTTTGGCGACCCGCCACCACTTCGCGTCCGGCAATGTCGTCATCTACAGTGAGCAGATGGCAGTAGTCGGGGGTAATCCAATAGGCACGGCTGTCCCCCACATGGGCCAGGTATACCTCATGAACCCGGCCCCAGCCCTGGTCGGTCTGCACCCGCTGCGGCACCACCACAGCCATGGCCAGGGTCGTACCCATACGCTGGCGACCCACCCGCCCCTGGTTGTCGTTTTGAAAATTAATCAGCTCATTGACGATGCGAATCACCGCTTCCAACTGCTGAATGATGACCTGGGGCGGCAGCAGCTGCGATTCTTTTTCGGTTTCAGCCAGCAGCGCCTGGAGCTGAATTTGCAGCGACTGTACCGCTAACTGGCTGGCGACTTCACCACCGTCGTGCCCCCCCACACCATCACAGACCAGTCCGATCTGGAGTCCCCCTTCCGGGGCTGGATCAGCGACCGGCCCAATGGGCCAGCAGGCGTCTTCGTTACGGGGTTGAGTCGGGCCAATGGCGGTCGCCCCAGCCAGCGTAATGCGCGAAGCAACCGCCGCCGCCTGGCCCAGCAAGAACTCATTCAGCCATCGTCCCACCTCCTCGGGGTCGACCGCTCCAGCCGCCATGTCAACCACCAGGGCGGCCAGGGGTTCTGATACCGACATGTGTACCGGTGGTAGCAGTGACCCCCAGGTCTGGGCCAGGGCGCTGAGGCTGGGGGGCTGGTCATCGGGCCGCAGTTCCAGCACACGAATTCGCCATCCCTCCACTCGAATATTGGCTGGATCGAGCAGACTAGCCGCCTGGCCTAAACCCTCCAGAACACCCCACAGCTCCCACATTTGCCAGATCCAGTGCACCTGCCGCAGGGGAGTAGCATTGTACAGAGCAGTTTCTAAATCGGTAAACAGCTGCCCCGACTGGGGATGGATGGGGGCATTCTCTAGCAGCAAAATGGGTCGGGCCATGGTGCGCTCTAGTACCCCATAGAGCCCCGGCAGGTGCAGCCGATAGGGGTGGGCTTGCAGGTAGGGTAGGGCTTCTGGAGGCAGCGTATCAGGGGTGTCGGGTCGCTCCTGGGGCTGGGTGTCAAGCCAAATGTGAGGTGCCACAATGCGATAGCGCCGGTGCACAAGTTCATCCACCGGCAGGGTTTCAATGCCGTCGCCAACGGCCCACAGGTAGGGCTGATGACGAGACGGTAAGCGCTCAGCGCGATTCATAGGTACACACGATTCAGGGATAGATCCGGAGCCAGCCGTTCGGTTAATACAATGTAATTAGCCCCCACAAGAGCTAACCACAAAGATAGATTAATCCTAAGAGGATATCGAAAATTACCCTGGGTAACCTAGTCAGCATGAACTATGCCTTGTTTTGGGTCATTTTGGGTGCGGCGCTCTGCCTGATGGAGCTGCTACTACCCACGGCCTTTGTGGAGTCTACCCTGGGCTTAAGTGCCTTTGTAGTGGCCCTGGTGGCCCTGGTGCTGCCCTCTTTCAACCTCCAGATTGTGGCGTGGATGGTGCTGTCGCTGCTGTGTATTCTGCTGCTACGCCGCTTTGCCCCCAAAAGCACCCCGAACATTCTCCGCGAGTCCACCGAAGCCCGCACCCTCACCGCCATTGCCCCCGGCCAGCTGGGGCGAGTGATTTACGAAGGCAACTCCTGGCAGGCCCGCTGCGACGACGAATCAATCACCATTCCAGAAAATGCGCCGGTGGTGGTGGTGAGTCGTAAGGGGAATACGCTGTACGTGATTCCGGAGAGTGCGTTGTTGGGGTGAGGGGTGGAGGGGTGAAGGGTGGAGGGGTGAAAGGTGGAGGGGTGACTAACGATTAATGTCTATGTTTCCGAACACCCGAGACCTGAAACCTAAGACCTATCAACAATTTCTCGCTTTAGCCGATAGTCGATATCCGTCAAACCATTAAGGGATTGAAGTTATGGAAAGCTTATTTGGGTTTATCGTTGTCCTGATCATGGGCGGGTCGGTGGCCGCTAGCTCGGTTAAAATTATCAACCAAAGCGATGAGGCCCTGGTCGAAACCCTGGGCAAATATAACGGCAAAAAACTCACCCCTGGCCTCAGCTTTATCATCCCGTTTCTTGACAAGGTGGTGTTTAAGCAAACCATTCGCGAGCGGGTGTTAGACATTCCCCCCCAGCAGTGCATTACCCGCGATAACGTCTCTATCAGTGTGGATGCGGTGGTGTACTGGCGGATTACGGATATGGAGAAGGCTTACTACAAGGTCGAGAATCTGCAATCGGCTATGGTAAACCTGGTGCTCACCCAGATTCGGTCTGAAATGGGTCAGCTTGAGCTAGATCAAACCTTCACCGCCCGGTCTGAAATCAACGAAATTCTGCTCCGGGAGCTGGATATTTCCACTGACCCCTGGGGAGTCAAGGTCACCCGTGTCGAGCTGCGCGACATCGTGCCTTCTAAAGCGGTGCAGGATTCAATGGAGCTGCAAATGGCCGCCGAGCGTAAAAAACGGGCCGCCGTGCTGACCTCTGAAGGAGAGCGCGAGTCGGCGGTGAACAGTGCCCGGGGCCGGGCCGAGTCAGATATTTTGGATGCCGAAGCCCGCCAAAAGGCCGCCATTCTCGATGCCGAAGCCCAGCAAAAGGCCATTGTCATGCGCGCCCAGGCCCTACGGCAAGAGCAAATTCTCAAGGCCCAGGCCACTGCTGAAGCCATGCAGGTCATCGCTAAAACCCTCACCACCGACCCCGGCACCCAGGAAGCGCTCCAGTTTCTAGTCGCCCAGCACTATCTCGAAATGGGCCTACAAATCGGCAGCAGCGATAGCAGTAAGGTGATGTTTATGGATCCCCGCAGCATTCCGGCCACCCTGGAAGGGATGAAGGCGATTGTGGGAAATGGGGAGCAACTGCCGGGGTAGGGGATGGGCCGGTTGAGGCTGTACCAGCTAGGTTTCGACTGTGCTCAACCTTTGGAACTGGAGAGTTGAGCACAGTCGAGGATTGAGCACAGTTGTAGGATGCATTCGGCAATTAGGGATTTTATTCGGTAAGGGGCAAGCCCTCGCTCCGCCAATGCACCAAAGCGTGTACCCTAACGTAGATGTTCGCGGATGGCCGACATACAGGCGCCATAACGTCAGGATGGGGCTTCGCTGCTCGGTTGCTCAAGCCGAAACCTCCGCCGCGGCGGGCAGCCCCCCAAACTTGCGCTGCCGCCCCTGGTACCACTGGAGGGCAGCAGCGAAGGCGGCGCGGTCAAAATCTGGCCAGAGCACGTCGGTAAAATACAGCTCGGTGTAAACCAACTGCCACGGTAGAAAGTTGCTGAGCCGCTGCTCGCCGCTGGTACGAATCAGCAGGTCGGGATCCATTAGAGGGTAGGTAGCCAGAGCTTGGGTCACCGCTGCTTCGTCTACATCCTCTAGGGCCAGGGTGCCCGACATCACCTGTTCAGCAATACAACGGGTGGCCGCCACCAACTCCTGCCGCCCGCCGTAGTTCACCGCCACGTTGAACTGCACGGCGGTGTTGTCTTGGGTGGCCGCCATGGTGTCGTACATAAGCTGTTGCAGCCGCTCAGGCAGGGGGGAGAGATCTCCCAAAAACCGCAGGCGCACCCCCTGGCGCTGCATTTCGTTCAGCTCTCGGTGCAGCAGGCGGTCGAATAGCCGCAGCAAGAACTCGACTTCCTTCAGGGGACGCCGCCAGTTTTCGGTCGAAAAGGCATAGACCGTCAGGGCGGGGATGCCCCAGTCTTTACAACAGCGTAATAGGGCTTTGAGGGTTTTTGCCCCCTGACGATGTCCGGCAACGCGGGGGAGGCCCTGCTGGGTGGCCCAGCGACCATTGCCATCCATAATCACCGCTACGTGGCGGGGGAGAAGGGCGGGAGGGAGAGGGGAGGAGGTCATGGGAGTCCTTTGAGGATGGGTGGATGGGTAAAGGGACGACGCCCTGAGCCTGTCGAAGGGAGGGGTTACTGGTGTGGGCTATTGTGCCCAAACAGGTCGTTTAGGTAGGGCTGGCTGAGGGTGCGATCCCACTGCCAGAGCACTCGCATGATTTGATCGGCGGTGTAGAGGAAGGTAAACCGATGGGTGAGGGACCAGTGCGGCCAGGCGAGTTCGCCCATCATGCGCCGCAGGGTGTGGGCCAGGCTGCCCTGGAGGCTGGGCTGGCGGAGTTTCTGCACCATAGCCTTGCCGAGGGTAATGGCCACTTGTCCTAGACCAGCGCTGGGGTAGGCCCAGCGGCCAAAGCCCCAGAACTTGGTCATGTGGTTGATTTCGTCAATCAGCAGCTCCCCCAGGGCCGCCTGGAGGGGGCCGGTGGTATAGGCCATCATCCACAGGTAAAGGCAGGCGGCACCGTATTCTGTGGCGATGCGGTGTAGCCCATGGCGGTAGAGGTCTTCGCGGCCATCCTGACCGGGGGTATAGGGCCGAGCCAGATGGGGTATAGGCTGGGGAGGTTCGCCCAGGAGGCGGGTATAGAGAGTGGCGAGGGTGGGGGTGTGGCGTTTTTCTTCCCGTTCCCACAGCCCCAGGGTAAGGGGGTGCCCGGCACTATCGACGGTGCCACCGACAAACTGGGCCATTTGGGGATAAAACTGCTCAAGATACTGGCGGCTGGCCTGGGTATAGTCGTGGATGGGGGCCTCGGTGTTGATCGCCCCCAGCAAAATTTGCCCGCAGGTGGCAAGGGGCAGGGCGCTGACCTGGTCGGGGCCAATGGCTGACCAGGCCACAGGCATCCAGCGGCGGGGGCGGGGAACCTGGAATTGCTGAGGCAGGTCTTCTAGCCGGTCTTGCAGGTGCTCGATAGTGACGTAGCGCTGGGTCAAGGTGGCCAGGCGCTGTCGCAGGTCAGCGGCCGACAAGGTTGGCGACCAGGGGCCCGCTAAGTCGGTCTGAACAGCGGTAGAGAAGGATAGGGCTGTCATATTTGATACGAGTAATATGGGCAAGTCCACCATAGGGGCATCCCGGTTTTGCGTCAGTCGGAAATGGTCGGGGATGCTTGATTATTCCCCTTTAATTCAAGGGTTCACCCGGCCGGAAAAAGACGGCTCTGGTTAGATTGCGGATGCCAGCCAGCGAAATCTCGGCTAAGCTTGGAGCAGTAGGCGATACATGCAGCCATGGCTTCAGATGCGGTAGAACAGGCGGACGAGCTAGTCTTCACCGTCACCGGACGGCATCTGAACGATTTGCAGCGCACCATTTTGCACCAGGTCTGGCAGGGCCGCAAATACCTCGATATTGCCCGTCGGGCGGGATACACCGAGGGACACGTTAAAGATGTGGCCTACCAGCTCTGGAAGCTGCTGTCACGGGTGACGGGGGAGAAGATTACTAAAGCCACCCTGAAGTCGGCGCTGAAGCGTTCCTGCGGCGCAGGGGCTGTGGATGGCCCCGCCTCTGCACCCCTCTATGACGCTTCGGCTCAAGTCACGGTTGAGGCGAGTGATGATCCCCTGGGTTTTGTGGGTCGACAAGTCGCCCTGGGGCATCTGCACACCCTCATCGTCCAGGGCCATCGGGCGATTGTGCTTCAGGGGGAAGGGGGGGTAGGCAAAACCACCCTGGCCCAACACTTTATGGCCCAGCAGCCGGTGGATCTCACCCTAGAACTGCTGATGGCTAAAGACACCGCCGACCTCACTCCGGTGGAATGGGTCGTGGAAGAATGGCTAAGACAGGATTTTGGCATCGAGCCAGGGCGAGAATTTGGGGTCACCCTCGACCGGTTGAAGCGCCATCTGCGGCAGCGGCGAGTAGCGGTATTGATCGACAACCTGGAACCTGGCCTTGATGCCCAGGGGAAATTCATCCCGGCCCATCGCCGTTACGGCGAACTGCTGCGGATTCTCACGGACTTCCAGAGCCAGACTATTACCCTGATGACCAGTCGCGATCGCCTCTGCGAACCGGGTCTACCGATCACCCACTACCGTCTGCCGGGGCTAGATTTAGCCGCCTGGGCCAGCTACTTTGCCCAACGCGGCCTAGGGGCGGATGAGCCAACTTTGGCGGCGATGCACAGTGCCTACGGCGGCAATGCCAAGGCGATGGAAATTCTCTGCGGCGCGATTCAGGCGGATTTTGGGGGTAACTTAGCCGCCTACTGGCAGGCTAACAACCAAAACTTACTGGGGCCAGTAGATCTAAAAAATCTGGTGGAGAGCCAGATGCTGCGGCTACAAGGGTTAGACCCAGAGGCCCATCGACTGTTTTGTCGGTTAGGGGTATACCGCTACCAGGATGTGCCTACCCTACCCCTGGAGGGATTGCTAGCCCTAATGGCCGATCTCTCTCCTGAGCGGCAACACGCCATTGTGACCTCCCTGCGGAACCGCTCGCTGCTGGAGTGCCGTCAGGGGCATTACTGGCTGCACCCTGTGGTTCGAGCCGGAGCGCTGACTGCCCTGGTGGCTAAGGCGTTGCGTCTTCAGAACTGTGCCTCAAAGGATGCTTCTCATCAGGACTCTGCTTCAGAACATTCTGGCTCACAGGAGTCTACTCTAAACGATTGGCTCCTGGCCCACCGCCATGCCGCCGCCTTCTGGACTGACAGCACTCCCCGTCTCTGCACCCGAACCGACGCTGTTCAGGCCCTAGAAGCCTATTACCACTATGTCGCCATTGCCGATTACGAGGCCGCCGCCAGGGTCATTCTCCACAGCCGCGATAACCAGTGGCAACAGTTTTTGCCCCTGGGTAGCACCCTCTACCGCATGGGACTGGTGCAGCCGGTTACCGACGCGATTACGGCCATCATTGACCGCATCCCCAGCCAAAACTCTGATGCCAGCGAGTTGTACAACATCCTGGGCGATTTGTACTGGATTCAGGGTCGCATCCATGCCGCTATGGATTGCCAGAAAAACGCTATGGCCATCGCCCAGGGCTGCCTAAAAGGAAAGGATGTGGCCCTTGAATCACACCGTTGGTATTACTTGACCATGCTGGCAGTCGATTCGCAGCTGAGTTTGGGGCTGTACCACCTGGATTTGTGGGAGCTCGATACGGCGGCAACCTGGTTCAATCGGGTGATTGCAACGGCCAGGGGTACGCGCCACCACGGTTGGGCCGATAAAGCTACCATCTGTCTAGCGCTAGTGCAGTCCCATCAGGGCCAGCCCAAAGCCGCTAAAGCCCTGGCTGATAGCGTTGTTGAGCAAGTTTTAGACCACGGACGCAGTGGCCGATACGCTTTTTTCACCCAGCTTTTGGGGCATACTTACCTAAACTTTGAAGACATTGAAACGGCCCACGACTTGTTCAAGGCCGCCATTCATGCCGCTGATGCTGGCCATTACCAACAAATTAAGGCCAATGCGCTGTCGGGGCTGGGGCGGCTAGAGGGTCGGGCCAATCGTCTAGAGGCGGCCATTGCCCACCACCGCCAGGCCATTGCTTTACTAGAGGAAGTGGGAGCCCAGTGTGATTTAGCGGCCGCCCATTTGCAACTGGCTTTGACCCTCAGGGAGATGGGCCAAGGCGCAGCGGCGACCCAGAAGCACTTTCAGGCGGCCATCCAAATTTTTAAGGCGATTCCGGCGGAACAGCAGATGCGACGGGTATATGGGTATTTAGCACAGGGCTTAACCATCCTGGCGGACCAGTCGGTGACGTTTAGCGCTCAGCCTTCTACCCCTCTAAAATCTTCGGCACCTTGAAGAAATCGGCTTCGCGGTCGGGGGCGCAGGCTAAAATAGCGTCCCGGTCGGCAAAGGGTTCGAGGGTATCGGGGCGGGTAATGTTGCTGAGCTCAATGGCGCGGGTGGTGGGTTCGACGTTGTCGGTGTCGAGCTCGCTGAGCTGTTCAACGTACTCTAAAATGCTGCTGAGCTGTCCGGTAAACTGCTGCTCTTCGTCAGGAGATAACTCCAGACGGGCCAGCAGGGCGACTTTACGAACCTGTTCGAGATCAATCATTGCCAATGGCAGCCATAACGTTTCCTAGCGGTGAATCGTAACCGACCCACAGTATGGGTCAATCCCCCCCCTGGCGTGGAACCCGTAGGGTGGGCGGTGCCCACCCTACGGGCTGGTGGGCACCGCCCACCAGCCAACCTACCGTGCCTACTAAAAGAAAATATCGTTCTTCATCCGCCCGGTATTCTTCATCCAGTTTTGGGCCTCAATATAGTTATTGGGGGCAATGGAAACCGCCTCTAGCCAGTAGCGGGCGGCTTCGTCAAAGAGGGTTTCGGCGGCTTCGGTATCGCCGCTGGCTTCGGCCTGCTCGCCCCGATAGTGGTAAATTACCGCCATGTTATTGAGGGCCTGGCACATGCGGGGGTTGAGGTCTAAGGCCTGCTGATATTTTTCCATGGCGGCGTCGTGCTCGCCGTTGCTAGCGTGGATCAGGCCCATATTATAAAGAATGAAGCTCTTGTCGTAGGGCTCCTCTTCTAGGGTGAGGGCTTCGCGGTAGTTTTCCATAGCCTCGGCATATTCTCCATCGGCCTGGGCCGACATGCCGTCGCGGTAGTAGGCAAAGGCCTCTTTCTCGCTCTTTTTGGCGGGCATCATCTTCAAAATCATGTCGGCCATGACGGTGAAGGATTTGTCGATAAAGTTGTCGTTGCGTTGGGTTCTAGGCATGGGTCGGCTACGCCAATAGAAAACTATGCTCACCACAGCCTGATTCTAGGATGCCAAAGCAACTCCAGCAAGCAGGCTGAACTAAATACATGAATTAGCCTAGCAAACCGTGGGGATTTAAGCCGCTCCGTTACGCTGTGTTACTAGATGGCTCCGTTACCGTTTCAAGGTAGCTTGCATCCAACGGCGCAGATTGGTTTCGGCGGCTACCTCGTCTACCCGGGCCTGGGCTAAAAACTCGTAGAGTTTGGGTTTTAGCAGGGTGGGAAAGGTAGGGCTGGCCTCAACTTCCTGGTAGTCGCCGCCGTTGAGCTGGTAAATACGCCAAATTTGGCCGTTGTAGCGCCAAAATTCAGGCACTCCCATGGCGGCGTAGAGCCTGAGCTTGTCGATATCAGTGTGGGTGATGTCAATTTCGGTGATTAAATCCGGTGGTGGATCGGTTTGCAGATCTACGTTTCTACCGGCTACCAGCGGCTGGTTTTGAATGTAGTAGGCGTTATCGGGCTCAGCGCCACGGTTCAGGTCTTCGCGGTCGAGGGTGGTGGAACCCATGGTTTTGAGCTTCATCCCTGATTCAACCACCAAAATCAGGATGAAGCGCTCAATCAGGCGAACGGCAAATTCGTGATCTTCTAAGGGCATGGTGATTTCTAACCGGCCCCGATCGTAGGTCAGCCGGGCGGCTCGGGTTTGGGGCAGGGCGTGGAGAATTTGTTGGTAGGCCCGCCAGTCGAGATGGTGCAGCGTCACGCGCTGCTCGCCAACAGTTTGGGAGGTTTGGGACTGGGGTGCAGTAGTAACCATGGCGGCCAGAAAGCGTTGATTCTATGGTGCCATAGAGAATTTGTCGTTACAGGTAGCCAGCGGCCTGGATGGTAAACAAATGGGCGTAGCGCCCGCCCTGGTGCAGCAAGGCCTCGTGGGTGCCGGCTTCGATCAGCCTGCCCCCCGACAGCACGATGATGGTGTCAGCCCGCCGCACGGTCGAAAAGCGGTGGGAAATTAAAATCGCCATCTGGTTTTGGGTGGCAACACGAAACTGCTCAAAGAGCTGGGTTTCGGCTTCGGCATCCATGGCGGCGGTGGGTTCATCGAGCACCAAAATGTCGGCTTCGGATCGCATAAAGGCCCGGGAGAGGGCAATTTTCTGCCACTGCCCGCCGGAAAGTTCTTGGCCGCCCCTAAACCAGCGGCCCAGCTGGGTGTCGAACCCCTCGGGCAGGGCTTTAATAAACTCCGTCGCGGTGCCTTTTTGGGCGGCTACGTGCCAGCGGGAGGCGTTGGCAAAATCCTCGACATCCCCCACCCCAATGTTTTCGCCCACCTTGAACTGATAGCGCACAAAGTCCTGAAAAATCACCCCAATTCGCCGCTGCAGCACGTCGATGCTCCAGTCTTGCAGGTCGCGGCCATCCAGCAAAATGCGCCCCTGGCTGGGGCTGTAGAGGCGAGTTAGCAGCTTAATCAGGGTGGTCTTGCCGGAGCCGTTTTCCCCCACGATGGCCAGCTTTTCCCCCGGTTTAAGGTGAAACGAAACCCCCTCCAGGGCGAGGCGGTGGCTACCGGGATAGGCAAAGGAAACCTGCTCAAACCGCAGTCCATCCTCCGGCTGCGGCCCCCGATCGGCGTAGCCGGTGTAGGTGGGAATCGGCTGCTCTAGAAAGTCATACAGGTTGGCCAGGTAGAGCCCGTCTTCGTACATGCCGCCGATGGCGGTGAGGGTGCTGGCAAAGGTCGTCTGCCCCTGGCGGAAGACGGTGAGGTAGAGGGTGAGATCACCGAGGGAAATGCGACCCGCGATCGCGTCCAGCACGATCCAGCCGTAGGCCGCATAGAAGGCCACTGTGCTCAGCAGCCCCATGGCGTAACTCCAGCCGCTGCGGCGCACCGTTAGCGCCCGATCCTCCTGGTAAAGGCGCTGGAAGATCTCCTGGTATCGCTGGAGCAGCAGGGGGCCGAGCTGAAACAGCTTCACTTCTTTGGCAAAGTCTTCCCGCGCCAGCAGGGCTTCCAGGTAGGTTTGCTGGCGAGTTTCTGGCGATCGCCACTTAAACAGACGAAAGGCCTCCCCGGCAAACTGGGTTTCGGCCACAAAGGCAGGGATAGTAGCCACCGCCAGCAGCAGCACTGCCCATCCCGAAAACGTCAGCAGCAGCCCGCCAAAGGTCAGCAGCGAGAGGGCATCCTGCACGATGCCAAAGGTGCGGTTGACCATGCTCAGGGGCCGGGCCGAGGCCTCGCGCCGGGCCTGGGTCATTTTGTCGTAAAATTCTGAGTCTTCAAAGTAGGTGAGGGGCAGGGTTTGGGCTTTTTCTAAAATCATCACGTTGACTCGCTGGCCCAGCAGCACCCGCAGCAGCGACTGGCACAGCCCCAGCCCCTGGCGCGCCCCAGCCAGCACCGCTACCAGCACGGCCTCCAGGCCCAGATATCGGAGAGCCGCCAAGCGGTCAGCTCGTAGCCCCGACTGGGCCGCCTGCACTACCCCGTCTACAATCAGCTTGCCCACGTAGGCGATGGCGGCGGGCAGCAGCCCCGCCACCAGAGTGAGCGCCCCTAGGGCAAGGGTCAGCCGCCAGTCGGTTTGCCACACCAGCTGAATGGCCCGCTGCCCGTAGCGATACAGGCCGAGGGATTGACCTAGCCCGCTGAAGCGCTGCCGTAGTTTAAAGCTCCGTCGTTTTCTGTTTTCCTGCATTCCTTAACGATAGCGCTCTACTGGCCAGGGCCCAGGAGAGGTCGGCCATTTAGAAGGACATTCCCAGTCCTACAGGGTGGCATGGCCCATCGCTGGGGAGACGGTGCTGAGTGAGGATGTGCATTACCCCCGTGAGTACCCAGGCGCGGCCTGGGTACTCACGGGGGTAAGGGCGGCGGCGAAGCCTCCGGGTAGGCGTTCCTAAGCAGAGCCTGGGAACGAGGCGAAACGGGGGAACTCTACTCGATCAGCAGGTGCTTGGTGAGGATGCGCATCACTTCGTGGGGTCGCCCGGTTGGCAGGGGGGCGCTCCAGTCGTTGGGTTCGGCGTAGCCCTTGAGGTGCAGGTCTGCAACCGTGCGGTCTACCGCCAGGGCCGACCCGATTAGCAGGTGGCGCACTGCCGCGCGGCGGGGGGCGGGGGCAAATGGAACGGTGGACGCCTGGGCGTCCGGAGACTGACTTTGGAACATGGTCTGGTTTTCCTTAAGTAACTGGGGAAGAAACCAGAACCCAAGCCCCTGACCACCCGGTGCAGCGGTATGCGATTCGGGCGGCGAGGGGATATCATCTCCAAAGCCCCCCGACTGCTGTAACCAGTCGCGGTGGGTTAGGTATCGGTGGGTGCGCTAACACCCGCCGGTACTGCCAAAGGTTGAGTTCTGAGGTTATGGGTTGCCGGACAGGACAACTTGATAGGAGAGCATAGAGCTTTGGCGGCGCGGCGTCAACCGTATTGCGAAAACCAGGGTCTGGACAGTGGGCCACGGTTCAACAGCCCTGTCCATCGTTCCGGCGCTCGGCGCGGAATGCCTACGGTGGCGCTCCAGCGCCCTGGCTTTAGGGGACGCTGGAGCGTCGGGGAGGCGTCGATGGAATTGCGAAAACCAGGGTCTGGGTAGTGGGCCACGGTTCAATGGCCCTGTCCATCGTTCCGGCGCTCGGCGCGGAATGCCTACGGTGGCGCTCCGGCGCCCTGGCTTTAGGGAACGCTGGAGCGTCGGGGCGGCGTGGCAACGCTGGAGCGTTGCTACGATGGATGTGTTTACTTAGTTGTCGAAGGCATTTCACTAATCAAATTGCCCACATGATTCTGGAATGCCGCCAGATTGACTTTTGCAGTAATTCCCTTTTGATGACAGAGAACGGTTGATTAAAGCCGTAATTGCCCTAGTGTTGCCTGGTTTGGCCAATTCTAGTAAGTTCTGCTGATTAAAGGTCATTTCAGCACTCCTCAGTTATGTTATGTATGCCTTCGTTGGTAGAGTGCTCTCAAGAGAATGATAACTGCACTGCTGCCGCCCAACGGCTGCGATAAGCGGCGGCAGATAACTTCAGGAGCATCACCAGGACTCTTGTCTGTCCGCTTCATCGCCTAGTTAGCTTGCGGCAATAATGGATAGCATTAGCTGCTATAACAATCTGATCTGGGTTCCTTGTCTCAAGCGAAACCCACGCCAGAAAAGGATAGACGAGCCGGGTCGCTGCGAAACATCTTAGTCATGTCTCATACCCTGTCAACTTGTTTGTTTTGACGGGTAGGGTTGATTAAAAGGTTTTTTAAAGGGATTTCAACTGGCTCCAAATGAAAGCCAGAAATAATTCGCATCTACCACTCGCCATGTGCCCTGCTAACCAACTAAGGGCATTGATCTCACTGCTGAGTGCATCTAGCAAGGCGGATGCTTGATCTAAGCGATAAAGTCATTCCGATTTCGCTGGGTTGCAGAAAAATGTATCGAAGACAGCTTTCTCCTGAGTATAAGATTAAGCTATATTAAGCCATGTTTGGTATGCCTTGCCTCAGGCTGACATGGCACTTGGAGGTCTGCCAACTACAGGCTGCACTCTAAAATGCGTCTGGTTGTTCCTTTGATTGCCACTGATTTGGAAGCAGACAGTAAATGCAGCATAGTCCAGATCGCCTCTTTGAAGCCATAGCAAAAGCGACACATGCTTTGCTGACCTTGGAGAACTTTGATGATGCGATTAATGCCACTCTCAATATTCTTGGAGACGGAGTCGGCTGCGATATCATTGCCATTCTCGAAAATGTGTTTGAGTCGTCATCTCCGTTGCCGAGTTACTGTCATTTCATTTACGAATGGGCGACCCCCAACTTCCAATCCCTTGCCACTTACTTTGGGTCAGAGCCTCTCCCAGTTCAACTGCTGGGAGAGGTCTTTCTGGAACAGTATTTTTTAGAGGGGGATGGGTTTGGCGGACTCCTCGAAGTGTGGCATGAACCACTGCGAAGTTGGTTAGCCTCGATGCAAGTCCAGTCTGCTTATACTGTACCGATTCGGGTGAATGGTCAGTGGTGGGGGGTGTTGTATTTTGATTACTGCCGCGCCCCGATTCAGATCAGCTTGGCTGAATTGGCGGTGTTAGGGATGATCGCTGATTGTATTGGCAGTGCGATTCAGCGCGAAAGGCTCTACCACGCTGCGCTACGCCTCAAGCAAGAACGCCAACAGGCCAGTCAACAACGAGTTGCTGATTTAGAAGCCTACAATCAAATGCTGCAAGGGCGCGATCGGCTTCTGGAGGTTACCGCCAGGGCGACCAATGTGCTGCTGACACTGGATAACATTGACGTGGCGATCGATTCTGCACTTACAGTTCTGATCGAGGGAACAGGCTGCGATCGCATTGAGATTCTCGAAAATGTCTACGATTCCTTATCCCCGATGCCGCTTCTTTACCGCCATACGATTCAGAAATGCTTAGACCCCCAATTTGAAATTACTCGTCTTGACTTTGAGCCTGCCCAAGCTGCTGAGTTAAGCGAGGCATTCAAGAAGTATTTTCTGGAGATAGATGGCTTTGGTGGGCTTTTGGAGGAATGGGATGAGCCGCTGAGGAGCTTGTTAGCAACGCTTCAAATTCAGTCTACCTACGCGGTTCCCATTCGGGTCAATGGGCAGTGGTGGGGCATCTTGTGTTTTGATTACTGCCGTGCCCCCATTCAGTTTAGCCCCGCTGAAGTTGCGGTCTTGAGAACGATGGCCAATTGCCTTGGCAGTGCTATTCAGCGCGAAAGGCTACGCCACGCTGAGCTACGCAACCAGCGGGAACGTGAACAAATCGCATTGCAAAAAGCTGAAGATCTGGAAACCTACAATCGAGTGTTACAAGGGCGCGATCGCCTGTTTAAAGCCACGGCAAAAGCAGCGAATGTGTTGCTGACACTAGAAAATTTTGACCAAGCGGTTAAAACTGCTCTTCATTTTATTGGGGAAGGAATCGGATGTGATTATGTGGTTGTTCTAGAAAACATGTTTAAGTCCTCATCTCCTTTACCAAGCTCCTGTGATTTTATTTACGAGTGGGCCGCTCCTGGTTTCTTGCCGCTCAGCGTTGCTTTTGGCTCAACGTCTCTCCCGGCTGAATTGTTAGGAGTAGACTTCATGAAGCAGTACTTTTTAGAAGGGGATGGCTTTGGTGGACTTGTTGAAGTCTGGAATGAACCTCTGCGCAGCGCGTTAGCCTCTGTCCAAGTTCAGTCTACCTACGCGGTTCCAATTCGAGTCAATGGGCAGTGGTGGGGGGTGTTGAGTTTGGATTATTGTCGAACACCGATTCAGGTGAGTGCCGCCGCAATTTCAGTATTAATGGCGATCGCCGATTGTATTGGTAGCGCCATCCAGCGCGATCGGACTCAAAAAATCATTTTGCAAGCTGAGCAAACACGAGTCGCCGAGCTAGTCAAAGCGAACACAGCCCTGAAGCGATCGCTGGATGCCTTTGCCGCTGATTCAGATCTCGATCGCTTTATCGGCAATACCCTCACAGCCATTGCCCAGCAGTTTGATGCACCATTGATCGAATACTGGGTTCATTCCCAGGCAGGCAGTGCAGCGTCTATCCATCTCGCGTACTGGCAAGGGCAGATTCTCAGTGCTACAAATGGCTCCATCGCCAATGCCTCCTCAGCAGGCATGGTTCCATTTCTCGATATTCCCCTAAGTGTGGGAGACACCAATATTGGTGCTCTGTCGATTTATTTACCAGGTCATCGCACCTTTCCCAGGGAAATCGTTGAGCTTGCCCATGCTTTGGCACAACAACTGACCCTCGCTGTAGAACTGACCCATCTCGCTGAAGAGGCTCAGCAAGCGGCTTTACTTCAAGAGCGCACGCGGATGGCACGGGAAATTCACGATACCTTAGCGCAAGCCTTTGGCGGTATTTTGATGCAGTTGCAGGCATTTACCTACTTTGCCCAGCCTCAACCCGATCAGGCTCAGACCCATTTGCTGACGGCTCAAGCCTTAGCGAAAGAAGGCTTAGCCGAAGCCCGTCGATCGGTTTGGGCGCTGCATCTAGAAACCACCGAGTACGAAAATGTTGACCAGGCGATCGCCAAATTCACTGAGCAAACCACATCGCGGCAAGCGACTCCGATTCACCTGGCGATCGAAGGCACGCCTTACTCGCTGCATCCAGATTTGGGACTCAATCTACTCCGCATTGCCCAGGAAGCGATCGCCAATGCGTTGCGTCATGCCCATGCCACCAACATCCAGGTGCATCTCAGCTACAGTGCTCAAGCATTGCAATTGACCATCCGCGATGACGGCTGCGGATTCGATCCCCAATCCCCCACCTATGGCTTTGGCCTATTAGGAATGCAACAACGCGCTGCCCACCTTGGCGCAACCTGGAACTTGATGAGTCGCCCCGGACAAGGGACTACTATTATGGTAATTAGTCACAGCGATAAGGGAGGCTTAATGAGAAAGCCTCCAGAGCCCC
>DAIUJR010000032.1:0-62075 GCA_036848635.1 Nodosilinea sp. CTOTU7336 | reverse complement strand
GGGCAACCTCAAGGCCAAAGGATTCTGAGTAAACCTTAACGCCGGTGGCATGGGTAACTGCCCCCCCGTTGGAGGTGCCGGTTAACTGGTCCTCCATGTGTCCCAGGTAAACCCGAGCCTCGTCTAGGGTGTCCCAATTTAGACGACCATCGGGGCCTTCAGTTGCCAACCGCGCCAGGGTAAAATCCGAAGGGCTAGAGCCGTCGGGATGGATGAAAATAACGTGATTGCCTGCCATTTGTGAGGGTTCCTTAGCGTCAACTTTTCGATACCTGCCGCGTGTAATCAGTAATTTCCCTGATGCGTTCATGCTTTGGTGCTATCGGTGGGCGCTGTTGTGACCTAAGCTGGGCTGCTACAAGCAGATCGTGACTGCGGCACCTGACCCAAAATGCACGGGGAACGTTTTGCCCTGGAGAACTCAAGCACAAAGACCTGATCAAGACAATCCCTGACTACATGCCGCCTCAGTAACTTCCCATAGAGACCTTAAGAAGACGGTGGCTACGGGTTAAATCCGTTTTGGATTTAGGTTAAGAACTGTATCCAAAGCTACTTTTAGCCAAAATCAATGGCAAAAAGCTCGATAGGTATTCATGGTTAATTAAGGAATTAGCGCCGTAGGTGCAATCGCGGCCTCAGCAACACCAAGGTTCCAGCCCTGGATGGCTAACAGCCTAAGCCCTGGGCCATACAGGTTTAGCTAATTTCCAGGTTTTTAAGAAAACTAATAGCGTTTCTGGAAAAGTTAGGTAAAATTACAGCCGTATTTAGAGAGAAACCGAGGTTCACCCCTCCAAAGTCCCCAAAATGATGGCCTAACGGGGTTTCTCTAGTGAGGAGTAAGGGAGCAAAATCCTATGAAGCTAGCCTGGCCTATTCACCGTTTCAGTCCCTGGTCGAAGCGGTTACTGAGAACCCTATCGTTTGCCATCACCTCGTGTTTTCTAACCATTAACCTGATCTTGCCTACGGGTGCGGCCATCCACCCCTCTGGGAATGCCCTAGGCGGTGCCCCTGAGGTCGGCACAGCGGTGCTGCTGGCCCAAGAACCTAACACCCAAAACAACAGCACCCTTTATTTCAGCACCCCTACCTTTACGATCAGCGTTCACCCGCGCAACACAGCGGCCCTACAAATGAATGTCTACAACAAAGACACTCGACAGGCCGAGCAGCTCAACGCCCCCACCTCCTTTCGGGGTTCTATCAACAATGATGGCTGGGTCAGCTACGACAGCTTTGGCTCGCGCAACGGGCGCAACGTCATTTATCGCGCCAGCGGCAACCGCAGTGCCTTCCAGGCGCGGCTCGAAATTCTGGATGCCAGCAATAACGCCGTTATCCTCAGCCAAAACAGCATTAACATCCAGGCTTTCAATATTCCTGAAGGAGCGACAGGCCCCAGCCCAGAGCAAAACCTGCTGGCCAATACGATACTGTCGTTCGAAACCCGCAACTATGCCGTGCGGGTGTTTATGGAAAACAACGTCAAAAAAATGAACGTCTTTAATCGACCCTCCAATCAGCAGGTGGTGAATGGTCAACCGGCTACCGCTGAGCTGCCGGGTATGGCACCCTACGAGTGCTGGGTCAGCTATTTTGGGGGGCAGCAGTTTAACGGCGCCCCCGCCCGATACTACGCCAGGGTCAGCGCCGGTGGCGAAGCCCTGATCGAGGCGGTCGATGCCAATGGATCGGTGCTGTTCTCCGAGCCTCGGTTGAGTTCTTCGCCTTTAGTGACCAACATTCCCCAGGCCGATCGGCCCCAGTGCTTCGGCACCGGCACAGTGTCGAGTGGGGCTGCCCTGGCTCCCTTTGTGGCGGCGGTCTTTGGCGGCGATAGTGAACTCCAGCAGGTGCAACAGATCCTAGGCGGCAACTCTGGGGCCCGCAGCATTGGCGGCAGCACCTGTACCATCAACCCTAGATTTGAAAGCGCCCGCCAGGGACAGTTCATTAACGCGGCGGAGTGTGACTCCCGCGATGATGCTTCGGCGGTGGTGAATTTCCTCCGCGCTCGGGGCTTAAACGCCCGGCTGGTGTACCGCAACTTTAGGTACCGCTAGAATCTGGCCGAGGTTCCGGGTCAGTCGGGGCGGCACCTGGCGCCTATAGTTCTGGGTCAAACCCTGCCCCGCCTGACGCTGATCCCTTTGCCTCCTTAGGCAATTTCTCGGAAAGAAGATACCCGATATCAACAGACCCTTGGGCTGGGTTCCCGCCTGCGCCGGAATGACGAGGTCAGTTCTGGGCTGGAAATCTCCTCAAAGTTCAGGACAATCGGCTGATTGCTGTGGTTGCTCCAGGTCGTCTGTGGGGGCAGGCTGGGCCCTAGGTTCTGAGTCGCAAGCCGCTTGCTCTGTGGCCATCGTCCTCAGCGTGCTGTTGCAGCCCCTCACCTCGACCTGGTTGGTTGAGTCGGCGATCAGCTCTGGGGTTGGAGTAGTGCTGTCATCGCCCTGGCACACCACCGATGACAGCACCACCTGACCAGCCCCATCTTGATGGGTATAGACTAAACCGGTGTATCCCTGTAGGGTCGAATCAGTCGGCTGAGCTACCACGCTGGCGACCTTAAAGCGGCGGCCAGGAAGGCTATTGGGGCCGGATGCTGTCGCAGGCTGAACCGTGTAGGTATAAGTTTCTTCGCCGCTCAGATGGCTAAAACCCAGCTCCACGATTGAATCGGCGAACCTGGCGTTTTCGGAATAGAAACTGTGTTGCGCCTGGTTTAGGGCGCCGATAACGCTGATGGCTTTTACCTGTCGAGCCCGGTCAACCTGCTTTAGAAAGAAGGGCAGCACGAGGGCGGCCAGGATGCCGACCATGGCCAGGGTGATGAGCAGTTCAATCAGGGTAAACCCCTGGGCCGACAAAGCGTGGGGCGCAGGATCGTGGTGACGACGGTTGATCATTCAGGCGGGGGCATTTGGGTTTTGTAGATAACTCCATCTACAAAACCCTACCAATGCAACCGGATGGATTGACGTAGCTTCACACGGATTTCATCGCCTAGTCGACGTGGATGGTAGGCTGGAAAACAACCTGAGTCGGCTACGGCGGTTCTACACCAAGGTCAGTTCAAAAACTGTAGCTAAACCTTGGGCAAAACCCTAGGGCTGGGCTTAGATTATTCAATTACAGACGTTGAGCTTGAAAGATTTGGAACCCCTGGATTTAATCGCCACTCCCCCCGCCCCCCTACGAGTATTTATGACCGGCGCCAGCGGCTGCATTGGGCACTATATTGTAGAATTGCTGCTACAGGCCGACCGCTACGAGCTGTTTTTGCTGCTGCGTCATCCCGAAAAGCTGCGCCTGCCAGTGCACGACCACCCCAACGTCCATATCCTGCGGGGCGGTTTGGGCGACATTGACCAGTTTGCCGACCTATTGCCCACCATCGATGTGGCCATCCTCACGGCGGCAGCCTGGGGCGGCGACCCCAACTACGTGTTTGATATCAACGTTACCGGCAACCTGCGGCTAATGTCCTGGCTTGACCCCCAGCGCTGTCAGCAGGTGGTCTACTTTTCTACCGCCAGCATTTTGAATCGGCAGAGCATGCCCCTCGAAGAAGCCGGAGAAATTGGCACCGACTACATTCGCAGCAAGTATCAATGCCATCGCCAGCTGCCTGATCTGCCGATCTACGACAAAATTACCACGGTATTTCCGACCCTGGTATTTGGGGGCGATAAGGATAAGCCCTACTCCTTTATTTCAGCGGGGCTGGGGGATGTGACCAAGTGGGTCGGCCTGATTCGGTTTTTTCGGGCCGATGCTGGGTTTCACTTCGCCCATGCCCAGGATATTGCCACGGTGGTTAACTACCTGGTCGAACACCCTTCTGCCCAGGGCTACCGCGAGTATGTGCTGGGCAACCCGCCCATTTCGGCCAACCAGGCGGTGGAGCAAACCTGCGATTACTTTGGCCAGCGGATTTGGGTTAGAATCCCCCTTTCGGTTTGGCTGGCGAATGTGCTGATTAGGGTGTTTCGGGTGCAAATGGCCCCGTGGGACTATTTCTGCCTTCAGTACCGCCATTTTGTCTACGCCGGGGCGGTCAGCCCAGCCAGCTTTGGCCTAGCGCCCTACTGCCCGACGCTGGCGGATTTGCTACGGGTGCATGGGATTGTGGGAGGGTAAAGAGTGGGGAGTGAGGGGAGCAGCTGTAAAATAAAGGCCAGTGTTGTTCCTGCGCTGACAAGCATCCCCTGCGGCGCGGCGCTCGCTAAAGTCGGAATCTTACTTCAGCGCCAGACTCTGAGCCCTATTCATACTAAATCCTGCTTGGCTACCCCAATTCAGCCGGGCGAATGCCATACAGCCTCTGGCTAGGCTGCGCCAGCGCCCCTACGGGTTGGCCAGTTGTGACTCGGGCGTAGGGGACTCGGATTTGGTATCAGGCCTGCGTCTGCGATTACTGAACTTCGATTTTGAAGGGCATTAGCAGGTAGAGACCTCTGGGGTCGTTTAGGGTTCTCACTAAATTCATGTCGTCCAAGAAGCCGGTTACCTGCTGAGTTAGAGGATCCTGGAGGCGGGCCACGGCGGCTTCTGGGGAGAGCAGTTGACCTAGAAAGCGCTGCCAGTCGTCGGGTTGAGGATATTCTTTCAAGTACCAATCTTCGCCGAGATCGGCCAGCTCAGCGGCTTTGGTGACGGCCTGGTCAAGCCCACCCAGTTCATCGACTAGGCCCAGCTCCTGAGCGGTTTTACCTGACCAGATGCGGCCCTGGGCAATGTCTGCCACGGTGGCGCGGGGCAGCTCTCGACCGGTTTCTACTCGGTCGAGGAAGGCGTCGTAGATGTTATCAACGGCTTTTTGCAGAATGGCTAGCTCCGGTTCGGTTTTAGGGCGGGTGCTGGAGAAAATATCCGCTAGCTCAGCGGTTTTTACCCCATCCCAGGTAACGCCGACCTGATCGCCCAGGTCTTGGAGGTTCAGGAATAGGCTAAATACCCCAATGGAACCGGTAATGGTGCCGGGCTGGGCCACAATCACGTCGGCGGTGGAGGCAATCCAGTAGCCGCCGGAGGCCGCCACGTTGCCCATCGAAACCACCACCGGCTTGCCCGACTCCTGAATGAGCCGCACCTCCCGCAGGATAATCTCGGAGGCAGTGGCGCTGCCGCCGGGGCTGTTGATGCGCAGCACTACGGCTTTAACCTGGTCATCCTGGCGCAGGCGGCGGAGTTGGGCGGCCAGGGCATTACCCGCGATCACCTGGGTTTGGCTGAAGTCGCCGCTGCCACCATCGACGATGGGGCCTTCGGCGTAAAGCAGGGCCACCTCGCGATCGCTGTTGCGGGTCGCCAACTCGTCCTTAACGGTGCGGGCATAGCCCCCCAGGCTAATTTGCCGAAAGCTAAAATCTTCGTCAGGGTCGGTGCTTTGGGTCGTTTCGTCGGTTCCTTCCCCGGTTAGCTCTCGCAGCGCCGTAATCACTTCGTCTTCGTAGGCGATTTCATCGGCCAGGTTTTGGGTTTTGGCGTCTTCTCCAAACAAAAAGCCCTGGGTATTAGCAATGGCCTGAAGCTGCTGGGGCTGGAGCGATCGCGGCGCGGCCGTATCTGCCAGTAGGGTCTGCCATAGATCCTGAAGCAGGCGCTGGGTTTGCTGCCTTTCTTCGGGGCTCATGCTGTTGCGAATCAGCGGCTCTACCGCTGACTTATACTTACCCACGCGGGTAACCTGCACCCCAATGCCGAGCTTCTCCAGCGCTTCGGCCTGGTACATCGTTTCGGCGTAGAGGCCGTTCATTTCAATCTCCCCAAAGGGGTTGAGGTATATCGTATCGGCCAGGGAGGCGAGATGATACTCCCGCTCGCTCCAGGATACGTCGTAGGCCAGGATGGGCTTGCCCGAGGCCTTAAAGCGCTCAAGGGCGGCGTAGAGTTCCATCTGGTTGGCGAGGCCGCTGCCCACATCGGCGCTGCTGCCCTTCAGGTAAAGGGCGGTGATGCGGTCATCCTCGGCGGCGGCATCTAGCGCCACGATGGCTTGGTGCAAGGTGAGCTGAGCCGGTGGCGGCCCCCCCAGCAACAGCCCTCTGGGATCAATCACCTGGGGCGAGTCGAGGATCAGAGTCGAGAGGTCGTAGACCAGGACAGAATCTTTTTCCACCCCTGGGCTAGCGCCATCCTTAGCCATGTTGGCCACCAGCACCCCCGCCAGACCAATGGCCCCCACCGTAAGTAAAAAGCCCAGCAACAAAAAGAATAGAATCGACCCGGTCAAACTTGCCAGGGTGTATTTCAAGAATGACCGCATGGTGGTTTCAGACTAGGGAGGTCGTCTCCACTCTACTGTATTGGGCAGAGGGATGATGGGGTGATGGGGTGGTGGGGTAATTAAGGATATGGAGGGCGCAAATCTTGGCGGGACAGCGCTGCTGTCAGCATCTCACCATCCCAATTACGGATTACAAAAGCCGCACTGGGCGGGATCAGCCACCTTTGCACCCTGGGGGAAGGGTACGGTGTGCTCGAAGGAGCACTGGCGGCAGCGGTAGATCCAGCTCTGGGTGAGGCCGGTGGGTAGGCCGCAGCTGGCGCAGGGCAGGCCAGGTAGACGGCGGCTGACTTCAAACCCTGGCCAGTTGCACTGGGGGCAGGTTTGGTGAAATTTTTCTACCAGGTTGTGGGCGGCCTGCTTGATGACGGCCCTGCGGGAGGGGTTCAGATGGGCGCGCATGTCGGTTTCGAGCCAGAGGCTACTCTGGCGGGTCAGCAGGTCGGTGACGATGGCCACCAGGGTAGCTTGATCGGTAATGCCTTTGTGGATTGCTTCAGAGGTGGTTTTGGTGGCAGGGTCAGCCATCACCACC
Organism: Nodosilinea sp. CTOTU7336; assembly: GCA_036848635.1. GTDB lineage: Bacteria > Cyanobacteriota > Cyanobacteriia > Phormidesmidales > Phormidesmidaceae > Nodosilinea. The sequence continues at coordinate 55,239 of DAIUJR010000032.1, read as the reverse complement.
AGGCCATGGCTGGGGAACTGAGCAGCGGCGGCGAACTCGAGGGCAGAGTTTAGGGAAGTCACAGTGGCTTGGCGGTAGTTGGTGGCGGTGGATTGGGCCTCGCCCACTAGCTCTAAACCGTGGCGTTGGTCGATCAGCAAAAGGATTTCGCGATCGCAGGCTACCCAGGGAAGCTGCGGGTCTGGCCCAAACGCTCCCTCACTGGCCAGGCCGATGTCACAGCCGGTCTGGGCCATGGCGGCTAGGGCCTTTTGCCGGGCTGCCTCAAGCTGCGACCCGGCCCTAGGAATATCGCGGGTAAAGGTACCAAATTGGTCTGAATCAAAGCCCTCGGGTACGATAACGTGCAGGTCTAACCCGGCGGCCAGCACCGGCGCGATCGTCTGCTCTTTGCCATGCATGGTGGCCAGCACGGCGGTACGGCCTGCCCAAGCAACTTGTCCTGCCATGACTATCAGTACCGAAGATCCTCTATCTACCCCCCGAAGCCAGGCTGTTTAGGGATTTGCGCTGAAATCAGGAGATTGCCAACCAAAAACTTAACTTGTCATTCCCGCGCAGGCGGGAACCTAGCCCGCGAGTCTGTTGATGTCGGGTATCTTCTTTTCCAGAAATCGCCTAAAGTACCGGCTCAAGCAACAGACTGGTCATGGATGCCCGCCCCACGCCTTCCTGGGGGCAGGTTCTACGCAGCAATGACGGTGGGACTTGATTAGTTTGCCAGCCCCTTAACGCCAACCCCTTAGCGCCAGCCCTTAACGATAGACATCGGCATCTTCGGCATCGTCGTAGGCCTCAATCTCTTCGTCGGGGGGCTGGCTCATTTCGGCTTTGAACCCGCGCAGGGTTTTGCCCAGGGCGCTGCCCAGCTCCGGAATTTTTTTAGGGCCGAAGATCAGCACCGCTACGCCAATCACGACGATAACCTCAGTCCAACCTAGATTAAACATGGCGTTACCCGGTTAACAAGTCTGTCTCACTATACCGTAACGCTCCGTGGCGGTTGCCCTACCGCTGTACCAGGTCAGGGTTGAGCAATTGACCCCACAGCGCGTTGTAGGGATGCACCCCCGCCACGGGCCGATCCTCGCAAACGATGGGATAACCCGCGTTGGCCCACTGAAAGATCGAGCCTTCCAGGTTGTACACCTGGGTGAAGCTGGCGGCTTGCAGCGCTTCCACCAGCCGAGCGGAGCGGTAGCCAATGGAGCAGTAGGCCACAATCGGCTGATTCTGGGACAAACCCATCCCCATCACGGCCTCTAGGGTAGGGGCCTGGCGGGCCTGGGGCAGATGGCTAACGGCAAACTCTTCGGCTTTGCGCACGTCTAGCAAAATCGGTGGAGATAGCTGGCCATCGCTTAACCAGGTGGCCAGCTGTTGAATAGTAATCACCGGAGCCGCCGGAAAGGTGTGCTTTACCCAGCGGTTGACCCAGGGCCAAAGCCGCCGCCGCAAAGGTGGCATAGCCGAATTAAGACGCGACACATCTACACTAGGAATGATGTTTGGGAGTAACTTTCAAAATAACGTCTGGCAGGAACGCCGATGCTGAATTTCGTCCCCTGGGACTCTATGCTACAGGAGTATGTTGACGATCAGGGCCGGGTTGACTACGGCCACTGGCAGCAAGAGGCGCGCGACACCCTGGGCCAGTGGCTAAGTGATTTGGGCGGAGTTGAGGTTGATACGCTGAGCAGCGAAGAAAAACTGGCGCTGCTACTTAACCTCTACAACGCCCTGACCATTCAGCAGGTGCTGAAGCAATATCCCCTGGTCTCCATTCGCCCCAGGGTGCTGGGGGTGCCTAACTGGCTGGGGCTGCTGCAATTTTTCTCCCGGCCTATCTATATCCTGGATGGGGAAGCCCTCAGCCTCCAAGCCATTGAACACCAAAAGCTGCGGCCCGTCTTTAAAGAGCCCCGGATTCACTTCGCCCTGGTGTGTGCCTCCCTGGGGTGTCCGATTTTGCGCAACGAGGCCTATCTGCCCGATATTGTTGAAGCCCAGCTCGAAACCGATGCCCATCGATTCATCCACAACCCCGACAAAGTACGCTACGACCCTGAAACCGGTACCCTCTACCTGAGCAAAATTTTTAAGTGGTACGCCCAGGACTTTCTCAAGGTCGCCCCGTCGGTGCCCGACTACATTGGGGCCTATTTATCTACCCCGGCTACCCTGTCTGCGGCGACAAAAGTGTTCTACCTACCCTACGACTGGGCTCTCAATCAGCGCACCTCGTCCTAGGGTATTGAGGGGTTACAGATGGCTACAGTCGTTGAACCGCTTAATTTTCCACAACTCGGTATTCAGGCGATTGGGGCCAGGGTCGGGCCAGCGGCTGGGGTCAAGCCAAAATTCAAACCGGGCGGTGTTGCCCATGGGTAGGCCCCAGGCGCGATCGCACCCCAGCAGCCGGGCGATGATCTGCTGCAAAATCCAGTGGTGGCTAACCACCCACACCCGGTCGCCGTTCTGGTGACAGCGCAGCAGGTAATCCACAAACCGCTGAGAGCGTCGCCGTCCATCTTCTAAGGTTTCCGCCTGGGGAATGGGCCGCCAGTCGAGGGATTGCTCTAGGCTGGCGCAGAGGTCGGGGTAGCGCTCCGTGGCTTCTACCCAGGTGAGGCCGTTGAAAATGCCGTGGTCGTACTCTTGCAGCTCATCCCTGAGTTCAATTAAGGGCGAAAGACGGGTGAAGGAAGGGGGTCCGTTGTCCAGGGTGTCAAGGGATGCATTGAACCCCTCAACCATGGCGCTGAGGGTAGCCGTGGCCCGCCGCAGCGGACTGCAATAGACGTGGGTGGGGCGCCATTCCTCGGCCCCGAGCCGCTGGCCCAGGCGGTGAGATTGGTGCTCTCCCAGCGCCGTCAGTGGGGTCGAGGAAATGCCCTCCATGCGGCCTACCAGGTTGCCCTCGGACTGGCCATGGCGAATTAGCAGTAGTTTCAGCATAAATTTCACCCGTGGCGCATCATGATTAAGGGGGCCGCCGCAGGCAACTCTTGAGTTCTGCCGGTAAACCGGCGACGGTCAGTACCTAATACCGAATCCGATTACTAGAAACCGGGTTTCTTTGAGGCGATCGCAATGTCACCCAAAGCCTCCAATCCGCTTATTCGATCGCCCCAATCACCCGGCCAATTTCCTGCGCAGAAGCCCCAGTAGCCAAAATCGCCCGTAGCAGTAGCTCTATAGAGACCGACGCATCCCCATTTTCGGCCTTGGCAATGCGGGGTTGGCTAGAGTGCATTTTCTCAGCCAGTTCAGCCTGGGTCATGCGCTGCTGTCTGCGTTCCTTCAAAGCGCGGCTCAACGCTAGCTTAATTTCAATCAGGGTTGCCTCTTCTGGGCTAAGGTCTAAAAATTCAGAAACCGTACCCACCTGCCACCCTTTCTGAGCCAGTTGCTCACGAGTTGCTTGATCCATCAATGGCTTCCTGTTTACTCCTGTCTGTCTCGCTCATACTGCTTTAGGCGCTGCTGACAAATCTCAATCATCGGCTTCGGTGTAGTTTGAGATTTCTTGCTAAAGACCTCCAGAATGAGGATGGCATCGTCCTCCATGCGATAAATAATCCGCCAGTTTTGTTCGGCATCGCGAATTCTCAGTTCATGGCAACGCACTCCAATGCTGGGCATAGGCCTCGACTGCGGTAATGACAAGGCTTCTCCTTGCTTAAGCCTTCTGCGCAAGAATACCGCTTCAAGGCGCGCTGATTGGCTAAAGGGCGGGGTTTTAACCTGGCCATGAAGCCAGACCAAAGGCTTATCATTAGAATCTATATATATCAAAATTGATATATGACCTTGTATTAGCAATAAGCAGAGGTATTGGCAAAGACCAGCAGCGGTGATCGCTATTCCATTGCTGTGCCCCATTATTGCTGGCGACAACCACCGAGTAAGCCGTAGGGTGCGTCGCCGCTGAGCCAGACAAACTCGACTGTTACCAACTAAACCGGACGCACCGCTTAGGGCAAGCAAGCCTCCCAGAACAGCGGCACAGTGTTCCTAGAAACCGGGTTTCTTTGCGGCGACTCAACCAAACAGGTACCTACTGCCCCAGAAACCCGGTTTCTATACCGGCGTTCTAGCCAAGGCGCGCAGACAGACCTACGGGTCTGGCAAAAAATTGGGGTCAAGAGCTCCCGCCAGCGAAAATGGGGACGTTTCTGGAAAGGTGGCCGTCGGTAACCCCGTTGTCTAACTCGGTGAGGCGTCCCTGCCGCAGGGCTTGGGCCATGCTTGTGATCCAGCCATAGTAATCCTGATCGTAGGGGATGGCCTGGCCCAAGGGGGGCATCGGTAAAGGAGTCGTCATCGCCGCTACTGCACAACTTGCTTCATGTAGCTGCCCCACACCGCCGCCGCCTGGCCGCTGCTGCCGCTGGTGGGGGAGTTATCGTCGTTGCCGAGCCAGATGCCGGTGGTCAGGTTGGAGCCCGGCACGAAGCCCACAAACCAGAGGTCGCGGTTATCGTCGGTGGTGCCGGTTTTGCCCGCTTCCCCCAGCCCTAAAAAGGCACTGCGGCCTGTGCCCCCCTGCACCACCCCCTGCATCAGCCCTACCAGGGTGTTGGCAATGCCCGGCTCCAGCACCGGGCGGTCGGCATCCCCCGCCTGGCCAAACTCGTAGATCACCCGGCAGGTTTCAATGGCGTTGAGGTCGGTGCAGTCGCTGCTGTCGAGCACCCGCACCACGCCGTGCGGGCGGTTCCACACGCCGTTGTTGGCAATGGCCGCGAAGGAGCCGGTCAGCTCCAGGGGGTTGACTTCGCTTTCCCCCAGGGTCAGCCCAGGAGATGGGTTAAGCTTCGACCCAATGCCCAGGCGCTCGGCCATCTGCACCACCTGGCCCAGTCCTACATCCTGGGCGATGCGCAGGGCCACCACGTTTTCAGACCGGGCCAGGCCGGCATACATATCCAGCGGGGCCGAGCCCGAGCGACAGCCGGCAAAACGTTGACCGTTCCAGGTCAGCGGGTCGCAGGAAAATGCCTGGCCAGGAGAAATGCCGTCCTCCAGGGCGGCCCCGTAGGCAAATACCTTGAAGGTAGACCCCGGCTGCCGCAGGGCCTGGGATACCCGATTGAACTGGCTGGCTCCAAAGTCTACCCCCCCCACCAGGGCGCGGATGGTGCCCGTGGTGGTATCGAGGGTAACCAGCGCCCCCTGGGAGTAGCCCAGGGCCGCCCCCCGGCTGGCCACATCCTGCTCAAGGGCGGTTTCGGCGGCGGACTGCAAGTCTAGATCCAGCTCGGTCTGCACGTAGAAGTTGCCCTCCCTGGCCAGGGAGGTGCCCAGCACCGCTTCCAGTTCCTCAAAAACGTAGCTGTAGAAGTAGGGGGCGCGGGTGCTTTGCAGGGTGCGGGTGGCGTCGGGGCTAATTTCAATGCGCGATCGCCGCGCCCGCCGGGCCTCCTCCTGGCTGACCATACCCAGGGCCACCATGCGATCTAGCACCCGGTCGCGGTAGGCCACGGCAGCATCGTAGTTTTGCACGGGGTTAAAGGCGTTGGGGCCGGGTAAAATGCCCACCAGCGTGGCGGATTCTGACAGAGTCAGCTCGCGGGCGGGCTTATCAAAGTAGAACTGGGCGGCATCCTCAAACCCGTAGAGGTTTTCCCCCAGGTACACCCGGTTCAGGTAAGTCAGCAGCAGGTGGTTTTTGCTGTAGAAGGTTTCTAGCTTCAGCGCCACAACGGCTTCGCGAATTTTGCGCCCGGCGGAGTCGTCGGTGCCCACATACTCGCGGTAGACGCTGCGAGCGAGCTGCTGGGTAATGGTGCTGCCCCCCTGGCGAATGCCGCCCCCCTGAATGTTGATTAACGAGGCCCGCAAAATGCCGATCGGGTCAACCCCTAGATGCCAGTAGTAGCGAGTATCTTCCGATGCCACCAGGGCGTTGGGTAAATAGGGAGAGAAGTCTGACATCCGTCGCAGCTCCAGGTGGGCCTGGGTTTGCTGCTCCCGCAGGGGCACCGGGGCACCGTCTTCCTGGCCAAATACAATCACCGGCCCCTGCACCGAGTCGGGTAGGGGGCGTACCGGGATTTTGGGCCACTCCACCCCCACAATCCAGGCACCCACCACCAGGGAGAGGCCGGTAAAGCCATACAGCCCGTAGCGCGCTGTCTTGACGTACCACGGCGGCGGGCTGCTGTAGCGCAGGGTAACCGCATCGGCTAGCTCCACCGGCCCCAGGGTGTAGACGTCGCCGTGGTTCATCACCGTTTGGGTGAGGCGCTTTTTGCCGCGATAGATGCCGTTGGTGGAGTTGCGGTCTTTGAGGATAAACGGCCGACCGGGGCGGTTGGAGTCGCGAGTGAGGGTGGCGTGTACCTGGCTGACAATGGGGCTGGGGGCGACAATGTCGCACTGGGACGAACTGCGCCCCATGAGATAATGCTCCCCTAGCAGTGGATAGGTCGCGGATTGCCCATTCACCGTCACCTCTAGCTCCGCCGGGCGAGCACCCGGCTTGACCGCCAGTTTGGCAAAATCTACCTTGGCCTGAACGGCCTGAAAGGCTTGGGTGACAGTTCTAAGGAGCGTGCGCGGCGGGGACGGCTTGGGGGGCGTCATGGCAATGCAAAAATGCCCGACTGTGGGTACTGTCTTATTGTAGTGGCAAGACCTGAAACCGCTGGGTCATTTAGGCCAGTTTTATGGCTGGCCTTGAGGAGCAGGTACTTGACGGGATCTCAATAGCATTAACCAATGACCTGAATCAGGCTGTCGTCATCACGGTTGCTGGGGGCTAGGCCAGGTGGGCCGAATGCGTGAGTGGCTGATTCAGGCCCTGCCTGGCCCTGACTAGGTGCTAAGGTATAGGGCGGCTGGTCAAAAATCCATGACCTTAACTCTCCTAACTGGTGTAGACATTTTAGTCGATATCAGTTTCAAGGCAGAGGGTAAATCTAGGCGCATGGTGCGAGTCCTTGGTCGCAGGACGACGGCTCGACTATAGGTTTCGGCTGAGTTGAGTCAGACATTCTTTCAAACTTTTGCTTAGAGAGCGGCTTAAATGACAGTGTTAATCAAGGAAATAAATGAAATCAAGAAATCTGATTTTGTCTTAGCCCCCTATATGAAAAGCAACAACCGGCGTGCGGTGATTCAGATCCTGAACACCGTCATTCCCTATGTGGTGCTGTGGGTGCTGGCGGTTCAGGTCAAGTCTGTTTCTGGATGGCTGCTGGCCCCCATTATTGTGGTCATGGCTCTCTTTTTAGGGCGCTGCTTCTCGCTGATGCACGACTGCGGCCACTACTCTTTATTTAGCTCGAAGCGGGTTAACCGGGTGGTCGGCTTTGGGCTGGGGGTGATGAATGCGATTCCCCAATATCCCTGGTCGCGGGGGCATGCCTATCACCACAAAACTAACGGCGACTGGAACCGCTATCGCGGCCCCTCGGCCCTGTTATCTACCGACGAGTTTGCCCAACTCAGTGCAGGAGGACAAAGGCGATACGAGCTGCTGCGGCATCCGCTGATTATTTTCCCCGGTGGGTTCTTTTATTTGGCAATTAAGCCCCGGCTGGCCCTAGCGGCTGGAACGGGCCACTTCATCGGCTACTTTTTTACCGGCTTAATCAAAAATCCGAGGGCTGGAATCACCAATATTACCCTGGCCTATAAGGCTCGCCACTGGTACACCGCCGCCGAATTTTGGGACTTACTACTCAACAACATCTGCGTCATTGGCGGTTGGATCATTTTGGGTCACTGGCTGGGGTATGGCTTCTTTTTTGGCGTTTATTTCACCTCCCTAACCCTGGCGGCGGCCATCTGCATCTGCATCTTTTTCGTGCAGCACAATTTTGAAGAATCCTACGCCCACACTACGGCAGGGTGGGATTATTTAAAGGGAGCCCTGGAGGGCAGTAGCCACCTAGCCCTGCCTAGAATCCTGCGGTGGTTTACCGCCGACATTGGCTACCACAACATTCATCATTTATCGGCTAGAATTCCTAACTATAATTTGGCGGATTGTCATCAGAGAAATAGTTATTTGTTAGTTAATTCTAAAACGCTGTACCTGGGCGATATTCCCCGCTGTTTTAAATTTATTTTGTGGGATGAGTCCGCTAATCGGCTCCAGTCCATTGCTGGGTTTCGCCAGGCGTCTTCCCCCTAGGTTTCCGCACTGATGACGTTATGACCTGGTAAAAAACCGGCAGGAGATGCACCTCCTGCCGGTTGCTGCGGTTTAGGATCCTAACTGGCTAGGTGCAAGCCGTACCTAGGCCGGGTAAACCTGTAGCAGACGTGCCGCGATGTAGCCGTAGCCCATCACATCCTGAGAGCAGGGGTGGTCGTAGGGGCTGATACTAGCCACAGCGGCAACGCCGTATAGACCTTTGTTAAGGCTCAGGCTATCGGCGGTACCGGTCCAGGTGATGGTGTACTCGAAGTCGTCCTTAACGGTCACGACGTACTCCGAGGCATCGGTTTCACCGGCAGAGCCACCAATTCCTTCAAAGGCGAAGGAGATTTCGACCTTCATGCCCAGGCAGAGCAGCAGGCGAGTCAGCGGGGTGTTGTTGAACTTAACGTCAACGCTAACGCTGAAGGTCTCGTTGGCCGCCACAATGTAGGGCGAGTTAGAAGGGGCGATGAACATCGGTTCAGGGGGCTGGGCTGTGGATGCTTCAATACGCAAATCACACAGATCAAAGAAGGTGGGGCCCAGAATATTGGTGGACTTGAGTTCGGTATCCGCCAGTAAGGGGGGTTGGGCAACTACGATAGTCATTGGATAAACCTCATGTTTTCTAAGGTGAGCTGAAAGCGCGTTCTTAATCGTTCAATAGTTGATTGCTTCGTTTCTGAACGCGGTGTCGCTTGACCCTTACAAGGTGGCCTAAGGGTTAGATACGTCACATCACCCGTAGGGGCCAATGTCGTAAAAGCTTCATGAAGGCTAGTTCGATTTGATACGGTTTTACCTCTCCAGGTAGTATTAAAAAATCATCCTTGGGGCAGACTGGGCCGTCTCATCGTCAAGCAGTTCGAAAATGTTACAGAATACAACGTAGTCGGCGCTGGAGCGGCGGTGGGCTAATACCATAGCTCCTATACCTACCTAAACTGGGTTCTAAGTTCCCGTAAATTTACGGAGACTCGGAACTCAGGTAGGAACTGGCATCCTGGCCCTGCACTCCCCGATTAGGGATAGGCATTGTCCAGAATTTTGTCGGGTTCGATGGGCTGCGCTAGGGTAGTGATAGGCCCAAAAAATAATGTTCCCCCTGATGATGGATGGATCAGGTTCAGGAATGTTGCCAATGTGTTGATTTTTGAAGAGTTCCTTATTTGTCATGCCCCCCGCTTCAACGATTTATCCGGTTAGATTATTTATTCGCCACAAGGCCCAGCGCAGGATTCTTGAAACCATTGAGACCCAGGGGCTAGAGATTAACCCCCAGCTCTTTCAGGATGTGGCCAATACCGTGTTGCAGCCCCACGCCAGCCCCGCTATTTACCACAGCCATCCCTCTAGAACCCAGGCCGAGGCGATTGAAGATCAGGCGGCGGCGGCGATTGCCAGTGCCTATCTGAGAATTTGCGATCGCCAGCGCCGCGAGGACGTACAGCAGCTCAATCGCCTTCTGGGGAATCCTTAACAGGGATAGTTCCTCGTTCCACTGCTCTGGGCTGGAATGCGGCCCCGAGGCTTTGCCTCGCCTATACCGGTGGAAGAGCGATGACCGGCAGCAATCCCAGGGGGTTGTGGTCGGGTGGGCTAAAGTTTGTAGCTATGGCTCGTAGAGTTCTGGCATTTAGCCATGCTTGAGGCAGCAGAGTCGTCGGGAGGCGTTCTCAGGTTCCCGCATGGGAACGAGTCGGATCAAAACCGCAGTGTGTCTGAGCTGAAATCTAACCCACCACTATGGCTGTTACCCCTCTGCAATACGAAACCCTGCTCTCGGTTTGCACCGACCACCGGGGGGCGCTAGAGCTACTCAAGCGGCACCGGCCCTACCTAGAGGCCGTGCCCAGCATGCGGCGACCTCAAGACAGCATCTTGACCCTGCCCCTGCCTAACATTCGGGTGCGGGAAACAGCTCACCTTACCCCCCACAGCCCGACCATCAACCCCGGCGAGGTGGTTATCCTGCCCTGCGATGTGGCCCTGCTGATGTGCGACCCCGAGTGGAAAATTAAAACCGGCATCGATATTCTGGTCTACATTCACCGCCCCAATGAAGATTTTTCGCACCTGCTGACCCGGTGGCGACATAGCCAAATTCTGCTGAATCGGGGTTACGAGTGGCTGCTACCGCAAAAGTATCAGCACCTGCTCAGCGACGGCACCGACACCGGCCATCCCTTATTTGTGATGTTTCCTGAAACGCCGGAGCGCATTCTTAAGGGATTGCGGGGGGCAGGCCTGCCCACGGTGGTGCTGCCGCTGGAGGCCGATACCCTGGAGGCCGAAGATATCGTAGATCAGCTTGAGGATCATCTGGGGAGCGATCGCCTCAGCCTAGAAGATAATTTGGGGCTAGAGGATTGATTGAACTGTGGGGAGCCCACCGCAGTAGTGGACTCCCCATCTCGCTATACGACTACTGAAAAGCCGTCGGGCCGAGCTGGTTGAAGATCGGCAACGCCCCCGACTAGGGTGGTGCCGTCCATAAACCAGATGGTGGTGATGCCCTCACTGGCATTGCGCCAGAGCAGATCGTTAGGCACCAGATTGCCATTAAAGTCAGAGATCCCCACCAACTCCCATCGGGTGTCAAGCGAGGCGATAAACTCTGAGCGAATGGCGGTGCCGCCCTCCATAAACCAGATGCTGTTGTCGCCGGTAATGGCGTTGCGGAAGAAAATATCATCCTGACGGCCATCGTTGTCGAAGTCGCCCACCCCGCCAATGTCCCAGCCGATGCCGGGGGTAATCAGCTGGGTGGCCCCGATGGTTTCTTTTTTGCTGACCTGCCCCTGATCGATGAACCAGATTTCGGACTGACTGGTAGCTGAGTTGAAGAAGATCAGATCATCCTGGTAGTGGTCGCCACTAAAGTCGCCGATGCCCTTAAGCTTCAGGGCGGTGAGCTGGTTACCCAAGCCCCCGCCACCGACCACGTCAATTTGTCCACTACTTTGGTTTTCTAGGTACCAGAGGGCGATTTCGCCAGTGCCCTGGTGGTACCAGGCCAGGTCGTCTTCTTTGCCATCGTTGTCGAAGTCGCCGATGCCCTCAATTTTCCACAGGGGGTCGTCAACAGCGAGGGAAATTGGGCTACTTGCGAACGGGCTGCCATTATCCAAAAACCACACATACTGCACGCCGTCGGAGTTGCGCCAGACAATGTCAGAGGAGGCATCGCCGTTGAAGTCGGAGTGCTCATTGACATCGGCGATGGTAATGGTGACGTTTGCCCGGCTCGACAGCGGCCCCGGATTGTCTGGGCTGGCATCGGCTACCTGGAGGCCCAGGGTTAGGGTTCTGGCCCCGGTCTCAAAGTCGGGCAATAGCGCCCCGTTAGCTACGGTAATGATGCCGGTAGCGGCATCGAGGGCAAAGCGGCCGTTGTCATTGCCGGATAGGAAGGTGTAGGTCAGGGGGTCGCCATCGGCGTCGGTGGCGGGTACGGTGCCGACGATGGTACCGGTGGGGCTGTTTTCCTTCAGCACAAAGGTCTGGTTGGTGACTACCGGGGCATCGTTGAGGTTGGCGATGGTAACGCCGGGGCTATGGACGGTTTCGACGGTGCCGCCCAGGTCGGTGTAGGTTAACTGTACGCGAATTTGCTGCCTCACCTCGCCGTCGCCAGGGGTAAAGGTGCCGCCGGTAGCTCCAGTAATATTGGCCCATTCGCCATTGCTAAACCGCTGCCACTGGTAGGCGTAGGTGCCGCCGCTGGGCAGGCCATCGATATCCACCAGGGCCGCCGTGTTGACGGTGAGCAGGCTGTCTTCTTGGGGAGTGCCGGTAATGGCAATGCCGCCGGTGGGGGCATCGTTAACGTTGGCGACGGCGGCGGTAGCGGCGCTGGTCACGCTTTCGTTAGTACCCTGCTGGTCGGTGTAAGCTACCACCACCCGCAGGAAGGAACCCACCTGCGCCTGGGTCAGGGTCAGGGTACTCCCGCTGGCGCCATCAATGGTCGTCCAGCCGCCGGTGCCGGTGGTAGAGCTTTCCCAACGGTACGTTAGGGTGCCGAGGCCATCGATATCCGCCAGGGTAGTCGTGTTGGCCGTGAGCACCTGGTTCTGGGTAGCCGTGCCGTCAATGGCCACGCTGCCCGTAGGCGCATCGTTGACGTTGGCAATGGCCGTAGTCGTGGCCGCGCTGGGGACGCTTTCGCTGGTGCCCTGCTGGTCGGTGTACAGCACCACCACCCGAACGAAGGCACCCACCTGCCCTTGGTTGAGGGTAAAGGTGCTGGCCGTGGCTCCATCGATAGCTGTCCAGTCGCCGGTGCCGCTGGTAGATTGCTCCCAGCGGTAGGTGAAGGTGCCGAGACCATCGATATCCGCCAGGGTAGCGGCGTTGGCGGTGAGAATTTCGCCCTGGGTGGGGGTGCTGCCGAGGGTAACGCTGCCCGTAGGCAGGTCGTTGACGTTGGTAATGGCCGTAGTAGCGGCACTGGCTACGCTTTCAGCTACGCTCTGCTGGTCAGTGTAGGACACCACCACCCGCAGGAAGCGGCCCACCTGCGCCTGGGTGAGAATAAAAGTGCTGGCCGTCGCCCCGTCAATGGTGGCCCAGCCGTCGGTGCCAGTACTAGAGCTTTCCCATCGGTAGGTAAAGGTGCCGAGACCGTCGATATCCCCTAGGGCAGCAGTGTTGGCGGTGAGAACCTGGTTCTGGGTAGCGGTGCCGTCAATGGTAACGCCGCCGGTAGGCGCATCATTGACGTTGGCGACGGCGGTGGTGGCGGTGCTGGTCACGCTCTCGTCGGCGCCCTGCTGGTCGGTGTAGGACACCACCACCCGTAGGAATAGGCCCACCTGCGCCTGGGTCAGCGCTAGGGTGCTGGCGGTCGCGCCATCAATCGCCGTCCAGCCGGTGGTGCCAGTGCTGGATTGCTCCCAGCGATAGGCGAGGGTGCCGAGGCCGTCGACATCGGCGAGGGTAGCGGTGTTGGCGGTGAGGGTTTGGCCCTGGGTGGCCGTACCGGTAATGGCCACGCCGCCGGTGGGGGCATCGTTGACGTTGGCGACGGCGGTGGTAGCGCTGCTGGTGACGCTTTCGTTGGTACCCTGCTGATCGGTGTATCGCACCACTACTCGCAGGAAGCGACCCACCTGGCCCTGGGGCAGGGTAAAGGTGCTGGCGGTGGCTCCGTCGATGGCCGCCCAGCCGTCGGTGCCGGTGGTGGAGCTTTCCCAGCGGTAGGTGAAGGGGCCGAGGCCGTCGACATCGGCGAGGGTGGCGGTGTTGGCGGTGAGGGTTTGGCCCTGGGTCGCGGTGCCGTCAATGGCGACACCGCCGGTGGGAGACTCGTTGACGTTGGCGATGGCGGCAGTGGTAACGGCACTGGTCACGTTCTCGGCGGTGCCCCGCTGGTCAGTGTAGGAAACCACCACCCGCAGAAAGCGGCCCACCTGGGCCTGGGTCAGGGTAAAGGTGCTGGCGGTAGCGCCGTCGATAAGCGTCCAGCCGCTGGTGCCAGTGGCAGAGCTTTCCCAACGGTAAATGAGGGCGCCGAGGCCGTCTTCGTCGGCGAGGGTGGTGGTGTTAGCGGTGAGAATTTCGCCCTGGGTGGGGGTGCCGCTGAGGGTAACGCCGCCGCTGGGGGCATCGTTGACGTTTTGCACCACGGCGCTGCCGGTGCTAAAGATTTCGTTGACGAAGCCCTGGTTGTCGGTGTAGATCACCTGTACTCGAACGGAGCGGCCCACCTGGGCATCGTTGAGGGTGAGGGTGCTGGCGGTGGCGTTGCTGATATTCGTCCAGGTGCTGCCATCCAGGTACTGCCACTGGTAGCTGTAGGTCACATTCACCAGGCCGTCGTTGTCTTGCAGGCTAGAGACATCGGCGGTGAGGGTTTGGTTCTCGGTGGCGGTGCCGCTAACGGTGAGGCCGGTGCCAATGCCATCGCTAACGGCGGTAATGGTACTGGTACCGTTGCTGGCAACGGTTTCGCTAAAGCCCTGGGCGTCGGTATAGCTGACCTGCACCCGCAGCGATTGGCCCACCTGGGGGTCGTCAGGGGTAAAGGTGCTGTCAGTGGCGTTAGTAATGTTTTGCCAACTGCCGCTGATGAAAGCCTGCCACTGGTAGGTATAGGTGGGATTACTCAGCCCGTCTGGATCGGCAATGCCGGTGATTACAGCGGTCAGGGTCTGGCCTTCGGTGGCGGTGCCGCTAAGGGTGAGGCCGGTGCCGGGGCCGTCGTTAATGGCGGTAATGGCGGGGGTCGCCGGGCTGGTGATGGTTTCGCTAAAGCCCTGGGCATCGGTATAGCTGACCTGCACCCGCAGGGTTTGGCCTACCTGGGCATCGTTGGGGGTAAAGGTGCTGCTTGTGGCCCCGGTAATGTTCTGCCAGTTCCCACTCACAAATGCCTGCCACTGGTAGGTAAAAGTGGGGTTAGACAGACCGTCGGGGTCGATAATGCCGCTGGTAATGGCGGTAAGGGTGGATTCTTCTGCCGGGCTGCCGCTAATGGTAAGGCCGCTGCCGGGGCCGTCGTTAACGGCGGTAATAGCGCTGGTGCCAGCGCTAAAGATAGTGGTGGCAAAGCTCTGGGCATCGGTGTAGCTGACGGCGACTCGGACAGATTTACCTACCTGGGGGTCGTCGAGGGTGAAGGTGCTGCTGGTGGCAGCGGCAATGTTCTGCCAGGTATCGCTCACAAACGCCTGCCACTGGTAAGTATAGGTGGGGCTAGCCAGGCCATCAGGATCAGTGATGCCCGCTGTATTGGCGGTGAGGGTTTGGCCCTCAGTGGCGGTACCCGTAACAGTGAGGCCGGTGCCGGGGCCATCATCCACAGCCGTAATGGCGCTGGTGCCAGCGCTGGCGATGGTTTCGCTAAAGCCCTGGGCATCGGTGTAGCTAACCTGCACCCGAATTTGCTGGCCTACCTGGGCATCGTCGGGGGTGAAGGTGCTGTCGGTAGCAGTGGCAATGTTTTGCCAGTTACCGCTCACAAACGCTTGCCACTGGTAGGTGTAGGTGGGGCTAGCCAGGCCGTCAGGATCAGTGATGCCCGCTGTATTGGCGGTGAGGGTTTGGCCCTCGGCGGCGGTACCGGTAATGGTGAGGCCGCTGCCGGTGCCGTCGTTAACAGCGGTGACGGTAATGTTAACCGTGTCGCTGTCGGTGCCTGCGCCGCCGCTGCCGCTAGCGCCCTGGTCATCAACGGCGATGACAAAGCTGGCGGTCCCGGTGTAGTTAGCGGTGGGGGTAAAACTCAGGCCGTCTAAGGCAGCGTTGATGTTGGCTAGAGTGCCGGTGAGGGTAACGGTGCTGGTGCCGTTGTTGTCAATCACCACGTTGCCGGTGTTGACGGCGGTGATGATGCCCTGGGTGCCCGTGAGAGTCACCACAAGGGTGCTGGTGCCTGCGTCGATATCCTCAATTTGAACGGCGTTGCCCAGCAGAGTCGAGAACGTCAGGGCGATGTCTTCGACGGTGGTAGCGGAGTAGGCCACCTCAGAAATGGTAGACACCGTGTAGGTAAAGGTTTCGCTGGCGCTGGTGGTAAACTTTAGCTCGTACCCGGCCAGGCTACCTTTGTTGTTTGACGTATCGTCTACGATGTAAACCTTCCAATCGCCGTTGGGGTTGGTGCCAATAAACTGGGCCAGGGTGGTGCCGGTAATGGCTGGGGTACCGTTGGGGAAGGCTTCTCCAACCTCGTAATCTTTGGGCTTGGAGGTGCCCGAGGTGAGCGGCCCGTTGTTAGCAATATCTGTTGCCGCGCCGTCGCTAAAGGTGAGGGTAAGGTTATTAATGGCGGTGCTGCCCCCCGCATCCGACATTAGGGCAATCACCTTGCCATCGGGGCCTTGCAGCAAAATATCGAGGTCGTCAGGGAACTGGTGGCTGAGGCCAATTAAGGTAACGGTGAGGCCGGTAATGGTGCCCGATAACCCTGCCACCGGGCTGCCTGCGGGGAAAATCGGGTACGGCGTTGTTGCCCCCAATTCAGGAATAATCAACGCCTGGCGGAACAGGTTTACAGGGGCATCGTTGACCCCGGTGACATCCACAGAGGCCGTATCTATGGCGCTGCTAAAGGCGGTGCTACCGCCGTTGGTGGCGATACTAACGTAGGTACCCGCGATGCCAGCGGTGGTATCCCAGGCCCGGAAGGTGAGGCTGGCGCTGCCGTCGTAGTTGGGGTTGGGCCGGAAGTACAGCCGCGCTGACCCATTCAGCAGCAGGGCCGTGGTATTTGACAAGTTGCTGGCCACCAGGCTCCAGCTACCGCCGTTGTTGGTTGAGAAGTACCAGGTGCCGTTGGCGCTGTCGGCCCCGGTCAGGGCGATGCCGGTGGCGGCCTCAGGATCGGGATCGGTGACATTGCCTCCCAGGTTGATCAGGGCCGACACTAGGGTGCCCACCGCCCCAGCGGGTGCCCCCGAGTCTTCGACAACCGGGTTGAGGGTAGGGTTAATACTGGCTAACACCGGCGCATCGTTAACGTTAGTAATAGTTACCCCGGCACTGACAACGGTTTCGGCGGTGCCGCCCAGGTCGGTGTAGCTAACCTGCACCCGTAGGTCTTTGCCTACCTGGGCATCGCCAGGGGTAAAGGTGCTACTCGTGGCCCCGGTAATATTGGCCCATGCACCGCCGGTAAACTGCTGCCATTGGTAGGTGTAGGTGCTGCTGTTGGGCAGGCCATCGACATCGGCTAAGGATGAGGTATCGGCGGTGAGTAGGTTGTCTTCTTGGGGGGTGCCGGTAATGGTGAGGCTACCCGTGGGGGCATCGTTGACGGCGTTGATAGTGAGGGTCGCCGTTTCAGCCGCGCTACTGAAGGGGGTGCTTCCACCAGGGGTGGAAGTATCGACCGTTTGCCCCGAGGCTTTGCCGTCAGAGGTATCCCAGGCGCGGAAAGTTAGATCGGCGCTACCGGTGTAGTTGGCATTGGGCACAAACCGAACGCGGTTGTCGGTTTGCACCACCACCTGGCTGAGGTTAAACGAGGCCTGGGCCGAGGTGGTATCGTCGCCCAAAAAGACGAAGTTTGGGGTTTCGTAGGGGTCAGGCGCTGTAGTACTCGTAAAGGGGCGATAATCCCGCAGACTACCCGTAAGAATTTGGGTGCCGTTGGCCAACAGTTTATAGGTGTTGCCCTGGACGGACACCGTGTAATCGGTGCTGGCGGTGGTGTCAAAACTAACATTCTCCGCCGCTTTGAACAAGTTCGCTCCGTCATCTTGGGCAAAAATCTTGCCCATGGTGGCGGCGGTGCGCTGAAACCCCAGCTCAATCGCCTTAGCCGCATCGCTGGTAACGATGATGACGCTAAACCCGGCCCGATCTTGATTGGTTCGAGATTCGGCCAACAGCTGCATCTGAAACGATAGGCTAAATCCGTCGGTGGCGTTTAGCACTGGGAAGTTAGGGTTTACCAGGGTCGGGGCGGCTGGGGGGGAGGCGAAATTGCTATAGCCTGCGTAAATGCTGTTACTGGATGTGGTACTTAGTGTCGTGCCTGCGCTGCTGGCGGTTTGGGTTGCCCCAGAGAGATTGGTAAACGATAGCCAGGTTTGGCTGTCGGGGGCAGTGCCCAAACTCGCCTGGTAAAGAGAGGTGGCCCCCAGCAGAGTGGCGGCACTGTCAGAGACGGTGTCTAAGGGGGTCCAGGTTGTTCCGCCGTTAGTGGAATATTCCCACCGACCGTTGACGGTGTTGCTGGCCCCGGTAATGGCGATCGCTTTTGGGTCGCCATCGACATCGGTGACCAAACCCGCGATCAAATCACTGACTTTCGTGCCGACATTGGCTCCGCTGATCACATCTTCGTCAATGGCGGCTAGCGTCGGCGTGCCGCTGTTGTCGAGCACCGGCGCATCGTTAACGTTGACGATGGTTACACCCGCACTGTCTACAATTTCGGCGGTGCCGCCCAGGTCGGTGTAGCGTACTCGCACCCGCACGTCTTTGCCCGCCTGGCCGTCGCCGGGGGTAAAGGTGCTGCTGTTAGCTCCGCTAATGTTGGCCCAAGCGCCGCCGGTAAACTGCTGCCATTGGTAGGTGTAGGTACTGCTGTTAGGCAGGCCGTCTACATCCGCCAGGGTAGAGGTATCAGCGGTAAGTAGGCTGTCTTCCTGGGGGCTGCCGGTAATGGTGACGTTACCCGTAGGTGCATCGTCAACGGGGGTAACGTTGATGGTAGCCGTGTAAGTGGCCGCACTAAAGTCTTCGCCATCGCTAACCCGAAAGCCAAAGTTGGCATAGCTGGTGCCGTTGGCGTTGGCCGCCGCCGCAAAGGTGAGCCTGCCAGCGGTAATATCGGCCAGGGCAATATCCTGGTTACCGATGACGGCGTTTCCGTTAAGCTTCAGGCTGCCGCTGCTGGGCAGAGAGGTAATTTTGACCGTTTGCAGGGTGTCGCCGCTGTCGGCGTCGGAGAAGTTGAAATTTCCCACCGTAAAGGTGTAGGTGATGTCTTCGGTGGCGGTAACGGTGCTGTTGGTGGCCGTAGGCGGGGTGTTGGGGGGAGGCACCGGGCTGCCACTGGCCGCGCTGTTGATGGTGTTGCTAAAGGTGCCGTCGCTGTAGAGCACCCGTACTCGAATGAACTGGTTGGCCTGCCCGGCGGTAAGCGTCAAAGTCGAGCTGGTCGCCTCAGAAATATCGCCCCAACCGCCGGTGCCGGTGCTGGAGACCTGCCACTGGTAGCTGGCAATGGTGATGGGGCCATCGGGGTCGGTGCCAATGGCGGTGGTCACGGCGGTGAGCTGCTGCCCGATGGCATAGGTGCCGCTAACGCTAATGCTACCGTTGGTCGGCTCGTTGACGTTGGTGACGGTAATGCCAAGGTCTTGGGTTATCGGGTCGGCCCCGTCGGTGGCCTGCACCCGAATGTTGTAGACGTTATTGGTGCCATTGTCGGCCGGGGCTTCAAAATTGGGGGAGGTTTTGAAGGTAACAATGCCGGTGGTGCTATCGATGTCGAACAGGCTGTTATCCACCCCCCCCGCTACCAGGGAGTAGGTCACGGCGCTCGGCCCATCGCTATCGGTGGCGTTAACGTCGATCACAGTGCCGGTGGCATTTTCGGCAAAGCTGGTCGTACTAGCACTCGTAAAGCTAGGCGGAGTATTGGGCAAAGCTTCGGTCGTAAAGTTGAAGCTTGTTTTATTGCTAATACCGGCAAAGGCATTGCCGCTGGTATCGGTAATGGCCGTAGCCGCAATTTGAATGTAGTAGGCCCTGCCGTTTACTAGGTCGCTGGTCGGATTGATAGTGACGGTATTGCCCGAAACTGTCACTATCCCAGAGGTGACAGCAATCGTAGCAAACACGGAGTCATCCGCCCCATTGAAAATGGTGATATTGCCTGTCCCCTTTTGCACCATTTCGCTAAAGGTGAGCACAATATTGCTGCCGATAGCTACTTCGGTGGCATTATCAGCTGGGCTCAGGGTGCTGATAGTGGGCGGTATTGTATCAGCAGTCGCGAAATTAAACGTGGTGTTGCCGCTAATCCCGGCAAAGGCATTATTGCTAAGGTCAGTGATAGCTCCGCTGGCCACTTCAACGTAGTAAGCTGTACTGCTCGATAGATCGTTAGTGGGGTTAACGGTAACTGTTTTACCTGAAACGGTCACTAGACCACTAGTGACATTAATGGTTTCAACCACTGAGTCATCAGATACCCGCTTGATGGTGAGATTACCGGTGCCTTTTTGAACGGCCTCGTTAAAGTTGAGGATAATGTTGGCAGCTAGAGCTACGTCAGTAGCATTGTCGGCTGGGGTTTTGGCCGTAATAAACGGCGTTGTAATATCGGGCGGCTCGGTTGTACTAACCGAAGCCGACCTGAGGAAAACGGCGGAGTCGTAATTGCCATCGCCTTCATCTTTAACCACAATCGTGAGGGTGTTTTGCTGGCCAGGGATGAGGTTTCCTGCAAAGGTAAGCAACCTTGTGTAAGCATCTAATTCAAGGCTTTGCCCCCCGGTATTATCCACATAATCTGGATGAAACGGGCCACTGGGGCCGTTGGGGGCCAGGTTATCGATGGTGACATTTTGGCCATCGTTAAGCTTGGCCAGGTTTACGCCGTTAAGTTTGAGCTCGAAAGAATCGTTCAGCCCCGCTTGGGCGAACTCTGGAAATTCTTCAGATCCAAAAATAAACTCAAAGAAAATTTTGGGATCAACTAAACTGTTGTCAGCATCAAAGGTAAGAGTGATTGATATCGTGTCACCGTTAGGCGATCGAATGGGGGCAAAGTCAGTACCAGTATCATCTGAACCGTTTGGGCCAACTAAATCAGCAACCTGCCCTGTGCTGATCACAACCCCTGACGTGAACGCAAAGGGAGCACCTGAAAACGTACCAAATGCTCTCGCATCACCGCTGGTAGAGAGCTGAATATTGCTTAACCCTGTGGTGTCGCCAGTGAGGGCATTCAGCAGCGTAGTGGCGTTGTTGGTTGGGGTAATTGAAATCATGGGGTGCTCCTAAAAAAGCTGAGGCGTAGACGTAGGAATCCTGAGTAAATGCCACTGATAAATTGCCGTTGTGGTCTGCAAAACGGGCCAGCAAAAGCAGGCAGCCCGCGAAATTGCAGACTACACACTACGGGATATTGGCCCTGTGAAAAGCCAATCGGGTGAGCACCTAAACACTCACGACCGAGTAAACCGTTAGACTCGAACGGTCTTGTTAAGTTGACGGCGGGGGGAAAGCGTCCTTTGGCTAGAAATTCAGCGCTTCACAGCCGCCTAGGGTCTAACTACCCCACATCCAGCATTCCCAGTTTTTCAATCTTTACGGTTCAAAGCCAACGGGCAAAGCGTTTTAGGAGATTTCCAGCCCAGAACTTACCTCGTCATTCCCGCGCCGGCGGAAATCCAGCCCGAGAGTCTGTTTACATTGGGTATCTTCCTTGTCCGGAAATCGCCTTACTCTTCTGACCTAGTTGATCTCAACCGGCAGTAGCAAATTTTTTGTAGTGGTGAAAACTCTCCGTAACAGCAACTAGATATTTCCCCGGAGAACCTTAGGGGTACTACGGGCACGGGGAGTCTTTACAAAACTCAATGTTTTAAAACCAGAGGACGGGTGCTTTATGAGCACCCGTCCCCTACAACGTCGATAGCCTATCGATTCTAGCTCTGGTAGTGGGTCAACCGATACTCCCTAGGACATACGCCAGCCCAGCGTTTGAAGGCACGGCTAAAGTTGCTGCTTTCGGTATAGCCCAACTCCATGGCAATCTCGCTGAGCTTTAGGGAAGGGTCTTGCAGCCACTGCATCGCCAGATTAAATCGTACCTGCTCAACCAGGCCAGAATAGCTGACCTCCGCTACCGCCAACCGCCGTTGCAAGCTGCGTACGCTCATACCCGACGCCTGGGCGGCTTGGGTGATATCGGGATAGCCCCTAGGCAGCAAAGACTGGATGAGCTGTTGCAGCGATGTGGCAAAATCTGGGGCCGGGGCAGAGCGATGGAGCGCGTCATAATCGGCCTGAGACTTTAACAGATAGGCACTTGGAGCGGGCTGGAGGGGTAAGCTCAGCCGCGATTTATGAATTTTGATGGCGTTTTGGGCGCTGTTAAACTGCAGCGGCACCCCTTCAAATCGCGCTTGATTGCGAATCGCAGGAGACGGTGCCATAGCTAAACGGATGGACATGGGTTGCCAATTTGGGCCCAGGAAAAACTGCAAGAAATTGAGGTGAGCCATAAGACTAAAGCACTGCGCATGAGAGGCTTCACCCCGGTTAAAGGCAAACAGATGACTTTGCAGCCAGACCCCATCGGGCTGCCAGAGCAGTTGCACGCGCTCGCCTGAGTTCAGCAGATTAATCGTTCGCTCTAGGGTAATGAGAAAGTCGAAGAGAGTCAGCGAATGGTTGAGCAACCGCCCAAACTCGCCTAAATTGGCAGGCTGCATCTGTTGGCCGACCAAGAGACCGAAGGTCTCGATGCCCTCTGAGCAGGCTGCCGTTTCTAGAAACGCCGAGCTTGGCAACATGGGTATCAGTCGCTCAGGGTCAGTAAGCAGCACCGAAGATAGATGGCACCGCTCTAGCAACTGTTCGGTGGGGGCGCCAATTTGATCTAAGAAGTCGGTAAAGGGCAGGAGAATTGCGGCTCTCACCAGGGGAATTGTCTTCATTGACTGCGCGTGTGTTGTAGGGGCCGGATTTTTGTATGCAGAGCAATGCCCGAACCTAGATCTAGGCCCAGATGAAGGATTTTGCTGACTACCTTGCTCCAGTTTTTGAACGGCATTTGCCTTTAGCACCTCGAATTATGACAGATTCTTATGGCTAGTGGCGCAAAATGACAAGACATCAAATTTTGAAAGATGATATTACCAATAGTTGGTGCTCAATCACGGCTTTTGCCACCCAGAGGTCAGTCTGGATCAGCACTCTGGTCATCCACGCGCCGGTTTACTGGCATAGTTCTTCATAACAGAAGGTAACAGGTTAGGTTGATTTTCCTGATTTACGAGTTGTTTAATTGTTCTTTAATCAAACTAATGTAATCAGCCACTCATTCGAGCTTCTCAAGCTCTTTAGCCAAACGTTTTAGAGTGAATTTTTAGGACTGGGAGAGACTAATCAAGTGGGAGTGTCCTATTTTCGACAAAATACTCATGAGTGCACCCGAGTTGCGTAGCCCCCCCTTTGGGAGGCAAGCTACACCCGACTGTTTGCCTGAGTCAATCGAGGCTGTTCAGGCCGAATTGGAGATGCTCTGCTGTTTTCTGGGATCAGTTTTCTGGGGTAAATAGCCGATGGATATTAAAGAATTACTCACCAGCTTTGCCCAAATCACCCTATTCGCGGTGATGCTATCGATGGGCATGGCCCTGAGGTTTCAGGGCATGGCAATGCTGTGGCGGCGGCCAGGGTTACTGCTGCGCTGTACTCTGGCGGCCTTTGTGGTGGTGCCCCTGGCGGCTATGGTGGTGACCTGGCTATTGCCGCTACCCTTCACCGTGCGAGCAGGCATTGGGGCTATGGCCATCATCCCCGGTGCGCCAGTAATCTATCGCAAAATGCAAAAAGGCCCTGGCGACCCAAACCTGGCCGGCAGTTTTCAGGCCACGATGGCGCTGCTGTCGATTGTGCTGGTGCCTTTGTGGCTCAGCATCCTGGCAGCGCTGTACCCCAACGATGCCACCGTGCCCCTGGCGACCTTGTTTAAGCAGATTATGGCGGTTCAGTTTATTCCCCTGGTGGTTGGCGCGGCCCTCAGTCAGTGGTTACCCGATCTGGCCGAAGAGCTTGACGAGCCCCTCCATCGCATCAGTACCGCGATGTTGGCGGCGGTGCTAATACTAGTGCTGGTGGTGGGTCTGCGGCTGGTGCTGACGGCTGGGCCTCTGCCCGTGCTAGCGGTATCCCTGATGGCGGCGGCAGCCCTGTTGGCGGGGCATATTTTGGCGGGTCCAGACCCGGTGGTGCGACAGACAATCGCAATCGCCAACGCCAGTCGAAATACGGGCCTGGCCCTGGTGCTGATTACCCTAAACTTCCCCGCTGCCGAGCATGATATTTTGGTCACTCTGGTAGCCTACGCGCTCATCTCTGGCATTGCTGGGGCTATTTACAGCCACCTTTATAAAAAACGCCAGCCGCTGGCTACCGACGTTCAGGATGCCGCCCCAGGAGTTTAAGGAGTGCCTGGCTATGAGAGTCGCTGCCTCACTCAATTTGGCTCAATTTTTAGTCCGTTTTTTTAGCTCGTAGACCAAAAGGAATGTCAATGACTCTGTTTGAGAAGTTTCGGTTCAACCGATTTCCGGGGTTGATGGTTTCGGCTGGTGTCGCTGGGTTAGTTTCTCCGGTGAATTACATTGACTCCGCCACGTCGGGTCGGGATGCGGAGCTAAATTTACTCGCCCATGGCCCACGGTTCAGCTTCATCTTTCGATTTTGACCCTGATGTTCTAAAGTTTCTCCGGGATATAGCACGATGACCCAAGGCAATCTCACCCAACGGCAAATTCTGCCCATTCCTGACCAAACTCACTTTGGCATTACCACCTACGACGCCAAGGATCCAGACACCAAATACCCCCCAATTCGAGATCTGCGTCCGCCAGTGGGTGCGCCCAACGTGCTCGTAGTGCTACTCGATGACGTGGGCTTTGGGGCCTCTAGCGCCTTCGGCGGCCCCTGCCACACCCCCACCTTTGAAAAGCTGGCCGCCGAAGGGCTGAAGTATACTCGCTTTCACACCACGGCCCTCTGCGCCCCCACGCGCCAGGCCCTGTTAACGGGGCGCAATCACCATTCCGTGGGCATGGGCAACATCACCGAAACCGCTACGGCGGCCCCCGGCCAAAACTCTGTGCGCCCCAACACCAAAGCGCCCCTAGCCCTGACACTTAAGCTCAACGGCTACTCCACCGCCATGTTGGGGAAGTGCCATGAGGTGCCCGTATGGCAGACCAGCCCGATGGGGCCGTTTGATGCCTGGCCCACGGGCGGCGGCGGATTTGAGTACTTCTACGGCTTCATTGGCGGCGAGAATAACCAGTGGGATCCGGCCCTGTACGAGGGGACGACTCCCATCGAGCCACCGGCTACCCCAGAAGAGGGCTACCACCTCACCGAAGATTTAGCGGAGAAGGCGATCGGCTGGATTAGCCAGCAAAAGGCCCTGATGTCGGATAAGCCCTTCTTTATGTACTTTGCCCCCGGTGCCACCCACGCGCCGCACCACGTCCCCAAACCCTGGATCGACAAGTACAAAGGCCAGTTTAGCCACGGCTGGGATCGGCAGCGGGAGATAACCTTTGCCAAGCAGAAGGAACTGGGCGTGATTGGCCCCGATGCCGAACTCACTCCTCGCCATGGAGAAATCCCCGCCTGGGATGAGATGGGGCCTGGCTACAGGGCGGTGCTGGAGCGGCAGATGGAGGTCTATGCTGCCTTTCTAGAGCATACCGATGCCCAGGTAGGCCGAGTAATTGACGCCCTGGAGGATCTGGAAATTCTGGATGACACCTTGATTTACGTGATCATTGGCGACAATGGCGCCTCTGCCGAGGGCACCATCCATGGGGCCTTCAATGAAATGGCCAACTTCAACGGCATGGCCGGGCTAGAAACCCCAGAATTTATGCAGGCTAAGCTGGAGGAGTTTGGCGGCACCGAGTCCTACGGGCACTACGCGGTGGGATGGGCCTGGGCCATGGATACCCCCTACCAGTGGACGAAGCAGGTGGCCTCTCACTGGGGCGGCACCCGCAACGGCACCATTGTTCGCTACCCCAAGACCATTCAGGACAAAGGTGGCCTGCGCCACCAGTTCAGCCACGTGATTGATGTCGCCCCCACGGTGTTGGAAGTGGCCGGAATTCCTGAACCCACCATGGTCAACGGTGTGCTGCAAAGCCCCTACGAGGGCACCAGCATGGCCTACAGCTTTAACGAGGCCAACGCGCCAGAACGCCACGAAATTCAGTACTTTGAGATGTTTGGCAACCGGGGCATTTACTACAAGGGCTGGAGCGCCGTTACCAAGCACCGCACCCCCTGGGTGATGGTGGGGCAGACCATGCTGCCCTTTGACGAAGACGTGTGGGAACTCTACGACGGCAGCCAAGACTGGTCGCAGGCCCACAACCTGGCTCAGCAAATGCCAGAGAAACTGCACGAGCTCCAGCGCCAATTTCTGATTGAGTCGGTGAAGTATAACGTTTTACCGCTAGACGATCGGCAGACGGAGCGCATTGACCCGGCTACGGCTGGACGACCATCCCTAGTGAAAGGCGACTCGCAAATCTTCTTTGCGGGCATGGGCCGCCTGTCGGAAAACAGCGTGATTAATATCAAGAACAAGTCCTTCTCCATCACCGCCGAGGTGGAGCTCAAGGATAAGCCTGCCAACGGCGTGATCAT
Organism: Nodosilinea sp. CTOTU7336; assembly: GCA_036848635.1. Classification (GTDB taxonomy): domain Bacteria; phylum Cyanobacteriota; class Cyanobacteriia; order Phormidesmidales; family Phormidesmidaceae; genus Nodosilinea. The sequence continues at coordinate 29,210 of DAIUJR010000032.1, read as the reverse complement.
CGCCCAGGGCGGCAAGTTTGACGGCTGGAGCGTTTACGCTAAAGAGGGCAAGCTCAAGTTTGCCTATAACGTGCTGGGCATTCAGGAGTTCTACACCGAAGCAACGACGCCCATTCCCCAGGGCAAGCACCAGGTGCGCATGGAGTTTGCCTACGATGGCGGTGGCCTGGCCAAGGGCGGCAACGTTACTCTCTACCACGACGGGCAACCCGTGGGCACCGGGCGCGTGGAAGCGACCCAGCCGATGATTTTCTCGGCCGACGAAACCACCGACATTGGCTACGAGTCGGGCACCGCCGTCAGCCCTGATTACAACGCCCACAGCAGCAAGTTCACCGGCAAAATTCACTGGGTACAGCTCGACGTGGGTAAAGATGACCACGACCACCTGATTTCCCCTGATGAACGGCTGCGGGTGGCGATGGCGCGGCAGTAGGTGCTCTGCGCTCGGGAAAAAGCACCCCGGTTTCTTTACGCCACTGGGGTGCTACTCACCTTGGCCGCCGCCGCTTACCTAATGGAAAAAGTCTGTAATGGATATGGAACACCATGCTCACCGCTAATTCCGTCGAAGTCCGTGAACTAATCAGAGAAGCCTACATCTATGGCTACCCGATGGTAGACAGCTACCGCATTCAACACGCCTACTTTGTAGATCACCAAAGTCCCGAATACAAAGCACCCTGGAACCAGATCCGCAACATTCCCCGCGTCTTTACGCCGGAGGATAGGGCCGTACAAACTCCTAACTCAGACACGCCTTACTCGATGCTCGGTATGGATTTGCGGACTGAACCCATGGTGCTGACGGTGCCAGCGGTTGAAAAGGAGCGCTATTTCAGCATCCAACTGATCGATCTCTACACCTTTAACTTCGATTACATGGGCAGTCGTGCCACCGGTAACGACGGCGGCAGTTTTCTAATCGCTGGCCCCGGCTGGCAGGGTGAGACTCCCAGGGGCATCACTAAGGTGATTCGGTCGGAGACCGAACTAGTGCTGGCGGCTTATCGCACGCAATTGTTTAACCCTGCCGATCTCGAAACCGTCAAGCAGATTCAATCGGGCTATCAGGCGCAACCCCTCTCGGTCTTTCTCAACCAGCCGGCACCGAGAGCAGCGGCGGCTATTGATTTTATCCCGCCGCTGACGCCAGACGAACAGCGAACATCTCCTGAGTTTTTCAACATCTTGAATTTCCTGCTGCAGTTTTGCCCGACCCATCCCTCCGAGCAAGCGCTGAGGGCGCGGTTTGCTAAAGTCAACGTTGGTGCAAAGATGCGCTTTGACACAGAGACGCTCTCGCCCGAATTGAAAACGGCTGTTGAGCAGGGCATGGCGGATGCCTGGACAGAATTCGCAGAGTTGAAGCAACAAATTGATGCCGGGCAAGTGACTTCTAGTGATTTGTTCGGCGACCGGGAGTTTCTCAACAACCGCTACCTCTATCGCATGGCCGCCGCTGTTGTCGGTATCTTTGGCAATTCAAAGCAGGAGGCGATGTATCCGCTCTATTCCGTTGATGCTAATGGTCAGCCGCTAGACGGGAGCCAGCGGTATACCCTGCGGTTTGCGCCCGATCAATTTCCGCCTGTCCATGCCTTTTGGTCGCTGACCATGTATGAGTTACCCGCCAGCCTGCTGGTGCCTAACCCGCTGCATCGCTACCTGCTGAACTCACCAATGCTGCCCCAGTTCCAGCGAGATGCTGACGGTGGTCTGACGTTTTACATTCAGCACCAATCTCCCGGGGCTGACCGAGAGGCCAACTGGCTACCTACCCCTGAGGGGCCGTTCTTCTGCGCTATGCGGTTGTACTGGCCCCAGCCCGCTGTTCTAGACGGCACCTGGCAGGCGCCAGCGATGCAGCGCAGCCGGTAGACGCCGCCTAGATGACGAGAACCCTGGTCTCTCAGAGCGACTAAGGTTCTGGCCCCCAACAATTCTTCTTTAACGCCAAGCAACAATGAACACTACACAGGTTTTACAGCAAATCGGTGGGCGATCACTCGGCCTTGGCCTGGCTCTCAGCTTGGGGGCGATCTCGCTCCCACCCGCCCAGGCCCAAGACCCTGACCCCAACGCCACAGAAGTCCTGCAGCTGATGTCTGACTATTTGGCTAACACCAAAGCCTTTAGCGTCAATGCCGACATCGACTTTGAGGTCGTGGCCAGAACCGGCCAAAAGCTACAGCTCAGCAGCTATGCCGCCCTGGTCATGCAGCGACCCAATGGGTTGTACATCCAGCGGCGGGGGCCGCTCGCAGATATGGTATCTCCCCGTCCTAGCCCTGCGGCTTGAACCTCGCTGGTTCGTTGCCCTAACCATTTTGGCGGTGATGGGGCTGCTAATGGGTTTACCCGAGCGCCTACGCCTGGTGCCGGGTTGGGTGTTTCATCTGCGGGGGTGTGTGTCCAGGGCACCAAGGCTATTGCCCTCACCATCATCGCCGCCGTAGCCGCCCGCACCATCAACAGTCTCGGTAGCTAGTGTAGAACGCTATGATCCAGAACTTCCCAAAAACCTCTGGGCCAAAACAAACCCTGATGCTGATGGCCGGAACTCTGGTCAGTGTCGGTCTAACCCTGGTGGTGGTGACTCAATTGCCCATTGCTCAGGCCACCCTGGTCAGTGCAGGAGGGTTAGCTGTGTTGATTGTGGCCTGTGCCTATGTCTCCAAGCCGCTCTACTGGTGGATGGGGGTAGGGGCGATCGCGGGTATCATCATCGGTTTGGGCGGTGTAATGGCGGGGCACTTAACGGCGGAAAAAGAGCCGCTCTCGCTAAACCTACGGCTTACCTTTGTGGCCTTTCAAGCCTGTGCTGGCTTCATCGCCGGGGTGCTCTTAGGTCGCCGCATGCCCCAGGCCCATCTGCCCACCCTCAAAGAATTTCTCTCGAGTCTGACCGCCATTACCGTAGGCTTGTATGCTCTGATTGTGACCGGGCGCTTTATCCTTGAAGGGCTAGACCCGGCCCGCACCCTATCGAGCCGGTTAAGCGTTTCGACCACAATTTTGATGACGCTGCTCGCCATCCCTGGGGCGCTCGGATACCTGCTAGGGCAGCATTGGCAACCCACTCGATCCAGGTGAGATTGAATTCGGATGGCAACACTGTCATCCCGACCGCCCTAAAGAGAAACCAGGCGCATGGCTCCTGGGTTGGGGCCATGCGCTGATTACTCGTAGTCGCGACGGCCCGCCGCAAACTGAAGCACCATGGGATGACCGCCATCCTGGTGGTATTTGTCGGCCCAGGCGCGCAGTAGCCCATCCAGCTCTTGCAGGGCGGTTTGGCGCTGATCTAGATCAATGTCAAAGACCTCAATGCCCCGCAGCACTCCCTCCTCGTCGCGTACCCAGGCCTGTAGCAGGGCAAAGTAGCGAGCGACGTCATCAATCATGGCAAAGGCGCGGGCGCTTTCGCCCTTGGGGGAGTACGACGCGCTGGCCAGGGCGAACAGCGAAATGCTCACCACCGGCGAATCGATTTGTACGACGGTACCCGAGTGCAGCAGCCGAAACCTAATGTGCAGCATCAGCGCCTCACTAAAGGGCATTCGCTGAGCCTCGGGCAGCCCCTTTTGGGACAGCTCGTGGAGCATTTCAATCAGCTCGTTAAACTCGACTAGATCGAGCAGCCTGGCCCGGGGGGCACCAGCGGGTAGGGCGGCTTCAATGGTCTGGCGCTCGCCAGGGGTCAGACCTGGAATTCGCACGCAGGGCTCATCCTCGCCACAGGAGAACTTTTCCTGCCACAGAAACGGCAGGGCAATCAGGTAGTAGGGTTCCTTCGCATTGAGAGACTTGAGACTTTGCCCCTCCGCCAGGGCGGTCTGAATTTCGTGGACAATCGCCTTGATCCGTTTAGGCTCGACATGGTACAAAAAGCCGGTTTTGCGAATGTTTTCGCCCTGCTCGATAAAGGTGCTGTAGATGGCTAGCTTGGCGGCAGTGGTGGCCGCATCGAGGAAGGCTCCATAGCGATGGCCTCCCATTTTCATCGTCGCTAGGGCCAACTGCAGCAAAATCCAATCCGCAGGGCTGTGGTCTACGACCTGAAGCAAGTCTTGCTTAAGCTGGGCTGAATCTTGGGCCGGATGGGTCACAATACCGCTACAACAACGATGACAGAATCAGGAATGGAGAAAAGATCGGCGTAGCCAGGGGGCTAAAGGTCTTGCCTCAGGCTAAAAAGTATAGTTTCACTTGGGAAAAAGAGCCTAAAATTTCCCAAATCGGTCATAAAACGTACCTCACGCCCGCTGCAAGGCAGAAACCGGGCCGCTGTGAGGGCAACCATTAGCGCTGGCCAGACCCGAGTTAGCCCTAGCATAGCTTTTCCAAATTAAATCGGCCTGGGCGATGGGGTGAACGGGGTGCATCCCGGCATAGTTCACCCTGGCCAGGCGGAATACCTGGGATACCGACCTTACCGAGCTGACGAGGCCTCCCTACTTGAGGGTGCCAAAAACCCAAGACTGAACCCTAAAGTCCGATAGCGGTCTCTGAATTAACCATAATCCCAACCCTGTTCTGAAGTAAGCGCTGAAACCCTTGATTCCTGATGTTGCTGAATTCATGCCTGAATTTGGTTAGGGGCAAACGGCCGTTTGCCCCTACGAGGGATGTTGAAGGCTTGATTCATACCTATGTCCAGCAACGCCTGATTCCAGGTTGACAAGCCTCTGTGGAATAGGTCTGAAACCCGCCCTCTACCGTTCGCTATCAAAACCTGTCCGCCGTGTCGAACTAAAGGACTGGTCAAAGGACACGTAAGACAATCAGGTGCCAATGGCCATCTTGATCGATTGGGCCTGGCTCCGCCAAGGCGGAGCCTCGTCTTAACGTTATGCACCCTATGGTGATCAACGTCTTCGGCACTGGATTGCAGCACCTGTCCCTAAGGTGTTTCAGTCGGCGGTGCTTCGGCCGGAGGCGTTTCGGCTGGGGGCGTTTCGGCTGGGGGCGTTTCGGTCGGGGGGGCGGCATCGGTGGGCTGGGCGGCACCGCAGTAGGTATTAACTTCGCTAATCAGCTGGGCCTCGGTTTGGGACAGGGTTTCGATGGAGGCCACGGCGGTCATGGTTTGCTGCTGAGACTCCTCGATTTTGGCGGGTAGCTCGGCCTCAGACTGCACGGTGACTACCAGATCCATCGCCTGCCGCGCTTCTCGCAGGGACGTGCTAAACCCCTGTACCACCTCCACATAGCTATCGCGAAACTGGCTGAGGGTTTCGTCTTTGAGGGAGGTTGACTGTAAATCGCCAACCAGGCCATCGAGGTTGGTCACAACTTTATCGACAGCGGTGGTGTACTGGCTGGCGGCGGCTTTGATGTCGTCTAGGTTTTTGACCTGGGCTGCGCTTTCGCTAAAGGTTTGAATTTCGGTTTCAAAATCTTGCATAAAGCCCTGGGTCTGGTTAACCACCTCGGCCAGTTCGTTGCACTGGGCCACCTTAGAGGATCCGCACCCGGTTAGCAAAAGCAGCATTAGGGCTGCTCCGGTGCTGCCCCATCGCCGGAACCGCAACCTGTGCTTGACCATCTTCTGCTTTGCCATAGCTATCGCCATCGTAATATTGCTACGGCTTAAAGTTTTACCTTGTCTTGGGTGGCTTTACAACCTATTCAGGCCAGCTTTCCAATTTTATGACTGCGCTCCCCCCGGCTAGGGAAACTGCTGATAGGATCTTTACCTAGGCCCAGGTCAAATTTTAGCCTGGGTCTAGCATGAGGCAGTGTCCCCAAAATAGCCCCTCATCCCTGGTCTGGATAAGATTTAGGCGAGGCTCTAGGATGCTGTTTTGAGCCCAGCGCCTGCTTCTCATTGATACCTTGGCCCAGGTCAATCCTAGGGTTACCTGACTGGGTACAGCGACAGCGGCTGAACTAAATCGGTTCGCTCCGGGGCGCGCTATCTGCGATATGTTGATTAATCTATGCATGCCTAGCTCTATGCTTACCCCCGCAGAATTTTTAATCGCCACCCAGTGGGCTGCAATCGGCACCCTGGCCCTAATCGCGATCGCCATCCTCAGCTTTCTGCTGAAATGGGGCATTCGGTTTCGACTGGTTGGGGCCGCAGGGTTTGCGGCGGTGCTCACCGTGGGCCTGCTGGGCCTAAGTTTCGAGCCCTTTACCCGCACCGTAGTTCCCGGTGCCGCCCCCTACGCCACGGTATACGATTCAGGCTCTAGTCAGGTCGTAATTACCGTACCCCCCACTCTTTCCCCTGAAACCCTAGAGGCCACCCTGCGCCAGGCCGCTAGCAACTTATTCAAGCCCTACCGCCTTGGCCTACCCGGCCAAACCGCCACCATCCGCGCTCGCACCATTGTGCACGACCCTGAAGGGGTATCCCAGCTTGTCTATCTGGGCCAGATTCAGCCTGCCCCCCCCAACGCCAGCCGCGACGACAGGTATGTCATCCAGCTCAACCCCCAACCGCTGACCCAACTTCCCCCCTCCTCCTCCTAGATCTCCCGTCGACAGGCTCAGGACATCGCCCATCCACCCCCCACTCTCCCACCCCCATGCCCACCCTCGCCCTTCCCACCCTCGCCATTGCCCCCGCCCAGGTGGTGCGGGGAGACGGTATTTTAGCCTCCCAGGCCGCTGCCATCGCCGCCCTGGGGCAGCGCCCCCTGGTCATATCTGGGCCTCATACCCTGGAATTGGCCCAGCCCCTGCTGGTGAGCCTGAAAACGGCGGCTTTAGCGGTGCAGTCAGCCGCCTATGGGGCAAACTGTAGCGAAACGGCCCTGGCCCGGCTGCGGCAGATCGCCCAAGCCCACCAGGCCGATGTGATCATTGGGGTAGGTGGCGGCAAGGCTCTGGATGCGGCCAAGCTGCTGGCCCATCAGCTGGGTTGTCCGGTGGTCACGGTGCCCACGTCCGGGGCTACCTGTGCGGCGTGGACGGCCTTGTCTAATGTCTACTCTGACCAGGGGGCGTTTCTGTACGACGTGGCCCTGCCCCACTGTCCCGAGCGGCTGATTTTAGACTATTCCCTGGTGCGCACCGCCCCCCGCCGCACCCTGGTGGCGGGCATTGGGGATGGCTTAGCCAAGTGGTACGAAGCCTCGGTGAGCAGTGGCACCAGCCAGCAAACCCTGATTATTTCGGCGATACAGCAGGCCCGGGTGCTGCGGGATATTTTGTTTCAAAAAACCCCGGCGGCCCTGGCCGACTGGGGTGGCGATGCCTGGCGCGAGGTGGTGGATGCCGCCGTGCTGCTGGCCGGGGTGATTGGCGGCACCGGCGGTCCCCAGTGCCGCACCGTGGCGGCCCATGCGGTGCACAACGGCCTCACCCAGATTGGGGTCAGTCACGGCACCCTGCACGGTGAAAAGGTGGCCTACGGCATTTTGGTGCAGCTGCGCCTGGAGGAAATGGGAGGCAAAGCCTCCCTGGCGACTACGGCCCGCCAGCAGCTGATCCAGTTTTACGGGGCGATTGGGCTACCCCAAACCCTGAGCGATCTAGGCCTGGGCACTATGACCCTAGCGGACTTGCAGCGGGCGGCGGAGTTTGCCTGCCGGGCTGGGTCTGACATTCACCACCTGCCCTTTACGGTCACCCCCGACGCGCTGATGGCGGCGATGGTGTCGCCCCTCAGCCCGGAGCTGCGGGAGCGCCGCCAGGTGATACCTTCTTCTACGGCTCCTTCGGAGGTACAGCCATGACCCTTAGCTGGCTTCAGCCCGCCCATCGGATTAGCACCCTGCCGCCCTACGTGTTTGCCCGCCTCGACGAACTCAAGGCCCGGGCTCGGGAACAGGGGCTTGATCTAATTGACCTGGGCATGGGCAACCCCGATGGCCCCACCCCCGCCCCCGTGGTAGAAGCGGCCAAGCAAGCGGTGGATGACACCACCACCCATGGCTACCCCCCCTTTGAGGGCACCGCCAGCTTTCGCACCGCTATCACCGACTGGTACGCGCGCCGCTATGGGGTGCCCCTTGACCCTACCGCCGAAGCTCTGCCCCTGCTCGGCTCTAAGGAAGGCATCACCCACCTGGCTATGGCCTTTATTAACCCTGGGGATGTAGTGCTGGTGCCCACCCCTGCCTACCCGGCCCACTTTCGCGGCCCCGCCATTGCCGGAGGGGAGATCTACCCCTTGGTACTCAGCCCCGCCAATAATTGGCTGATTGATTTTGACGCCGTCCCCCTAGAGGTGGCGCAGCGGGCCAAGGCGCTATTTTTCAACTACCCCAATAACCCCACCGCCGCCACCGCCCCGCGCGAGTTTTTTGAGCAAGCCGTGGCCTTTGCTCAGCGCCATCAAATTTTGCTGGTGCACGACCTCTGCTACGCTGAGCTGGCCTTCGATGGCTACCAGCCCACCAGCCTGCTGGAAATTCCCGGTGGCAAGGAAGTGGGGGTGGAGTTTCACACCCTATCGAAAACCTACAATATGGCGGGCTGGCGGGTGGGGTTCGTGGTCGGTAATTCCCAGGTGATTCAAGGCCTGCGCACCCTTAAGACCAACCTCGATTACGGTATTTTTGCCGCTCTGCAGCGGGCTGCCGAAACCGCCCTGTCACTACCTGACCACTACCTAGAGGCGGTGCAGCAACGCTACTCCACCCGGCGAGATTTCTTAATCGACGAGTTTGCTACCCTAGGCTGGACGGTACCCAAGCCCCAGGCCACCATGTACCTGTGGGTGCCCTGCCCACCCGATGCCACCTCGACGGATTTTGCCCTGGCGGTGCTGCAGGAAACCGGCGTGGTGGTTACCCCCGGCAATGCCTTTGGCTCTGGCGGCGAGGGCTACATTCGGATTAGCCTGATTGCCGACTGCGATCGCCTCGGCGAGGCCATGGCGCGAATTCGCCAGGCCGGGTTTCGGTTTGAGCCCGCCGTGGCAGCGGTTTGAGGCAGAGCGAGGGTAATCCCTCGGTTTTTGTTGGCGCAGGGGAAATTGCCAGGTGACCATTGTCCGCTGATTTCTCCGCAGAAAAGATAAAAAGTTTATTTTAATTCTGTATCTAAAGTATCAATTTAAGTTTTATATGAGGACTTCTTAACTTTTAGAGGGCATAATTCACTCATCTAGTCCCTTGATTCTTGGTTCAGAGCCTGGGGCCGGTTTTGATTGGATTGTTCTTTTGTCCTAAGGAGTTTCCGATGCGACTACGTTTTCTGGGTGCCGAGTACACCCATCATGCTCCCCATATTGAAACCCAGGAAGGGCCAGTGATGGGCAAATATCGGGGGGCTGCTTGGCACGCCAAGCACCACAGCATGACGGTTTTGCCCGCTAGCTCTGGAGCTACCCTACGGTTTTTAGGTCGTCCGTACCAGGCTCAGGTGTAGTGAGCTTGTGCGGGGCCAACTCGTTCCCAGGCTTCCGCCTGGGAATATCCCCCGGCGGCTTCGCCGCCTAGTCTGGATTCTTCACTACACCCCAAATCAAGGCAGAGCCTCGCGGTGGGCGTTTCAGCGTAAAGCGCTGGAACGCGAGTCATACCAAATCCGAAGCGCATAGCCCCGATTCCCAACAGGCCAAACCGTAGGGGCGTTGGCGCAGCCTAGCTAGAGACTTGATGGCATTCGCCCGATTGAATCGGGGGTAACCCAGCAGGATTTGCTCTAAAAATAGATTTTTGGCGTTGGGGGTGCCGCGCCAGTGGCATGGACGATTGGCATCAATACCCGCTACGAGTAGAAAAAAGGACGAGATCGCGCGATCTCGTCCTGGTAATGCAGTTCCCCCTGGACCTTGAGGGGAATTGGGCAGATGCATTATTGGGCCGGGATGTTACCAGGGCGCACGGTCAGAGTTTGTTCTTGACCATTACGCCGCACCGTCACCGGCAAATTTTGACCCACGGAAGATTTCTCTACCGCCTCCTGAACCGCTTGGCTATCCTTCACGGGCACGCCATCCACCGACACAATGACATCCCCAGGCCGTAAGCCTCCCTGGGCGGCTGGCGAGTTGGGCATGATCTCGGCGATCAAAATGCCTTCTTCGTCGTCAACGGCAAAGGGGCTGTTGGGGTTAGCGTTGATGTTTTCTTTGATTTCGGGGGATAGGGTCACCATTTGAATGCCCAAGTAGGCATGTTCCACCTGGCCGTCGTCGAGCAGGTCGGCGCTGATCCGCTGCACGGTGTTAATGGGGATGGCAAAGCCCAGACCCTGAGCACCTTGAATAATGGCGGTGTTGACCCCAATCACCTGCCCGTTGAGGTTGAGTAGCGGCCCCCCGGAGTTGCCAGGGTTAATAGCAGCGTCGGTTTGAATAAAATCAACCCGCTTATCGGGCACGCCCACGTCGCGACTGGAGCGCCCCGTGGCGCTGATGATGCCAGCGGTGACGGTGCTATCAAGGCCGAGGGGATTACCAATGGCAATCGCCCATTCCCCAGGCTGTAGCTGGTCTGAGTCGCTGATGGTGACCGTGGGCAGGTCGCGGGCATCAATTTTAACTACGGCTATATCGGTCACGGGGTCGGTACCTACCACTTCACCGGCAAAGCTGCGCCCGTCTTTGAGGGTGACCTGTACCTGGTCGGCCCCGTCTACTACGTGGGCGTTGGTGATAATTTGACCATCGGCGGAGGTAATAAACCCAGAACCCACCCCGCGCTGAATCTGCTCGGAGGGTTGAGATGGAATATTGTCACCAAAAAACTGGCGGAAAAATGGATCTTGAAAGGCGGCAGGCAAACCGCTCTGCACCGTACGGGAGGAGTCGATGCGAACTACCGATGGCCCCACCTCGCGAACAATATCAGCAATGACATTGGGGTTAGAAAGCGAGGGAGCAATGGCACTGCCCTGGCTTACGATAGTTTCCGTCGGCTGCGTTTCTATAGCGGCCTCAGCTGGGGGTTGCACCAGGGTGCTAACGGTGGCAATGCCCTGGGTGCCGGCGGTGGCAACCCCGACCCCGAGCAGCACTAACATCAACGACTTAGCCATCGTTCCCATAGGCTTTGCGCTTCGCTCTGACTCGTCTCTTACCATTTTGCTTACCTCTGAAATCTCTCGCATGATGGTTCTACGATAGATTCACCCTATGACAATTTAGTGGCGCAGGGGTGTCGATGGTGTGACACTTTGCCAAGATTGCCACATGAAGCCATTTACCGGATCAACTTTCTGGAGCCCGCCGCCGGGCAGGTCAGACTGGTTTGAACTGCCGCTTTTGAGCCGCTTGATGATGCACGTTGGTGTTGCTGAATTCAGGCCTGAATTTGGGTAGGGGCAAACGGCCGTTTGCCCCTACGAGGGATGTTGAAGGCTTGATTCATACCTATGTCCAGCAACGCCTGCACGTTAAGCCGACACGGCTGTATCCTAACCTCAGTGGCTGTTGCGATATCAATATTGAATGCGATCGCCACTCGATGCATTTGGAGCGGCGTGCTTGACCACAAAATCAATAATTTTAGCGGCCACATCCATATCCGTCGCCTTCTCAATGCCCTCTAGGCCTGGGGAGGAGTTAACCTCCATCACCACCGGCCCGTGGTTAGAGCGCAGCAGATCGACCCCCGCCACCCGCAGGCCCATCGCCTTAGCGGCCCGAATCGCGGTGCTGCGCTCTTCGGGGGTGAGCCTGACCTTAGCCGCCGAGCCCCCCCGGTGCAGGTTCGAGCGAAACTCCCCCGGTGCCCCCTGGCGCTTCATGGCGGCGACGACTTTATCGCCAATGACAAAGCAGCGAATATCCATGCCGCCCGCTTCTTTGATGAACTCCTGCACCAAAATATTGGCATCTAGCCCGCGAAAGGCTTCGATAACCGACTTAGCCGCCTGCTGGGTTTCGGCCAGCACCACCCCAATGCCCTGGGTGCCCTCCAGTAGTTTGATCACCAGAGGGGCCCCGCCGACGATATCCACCAGGCCGTCGATGTCTTTAGTGGAGTGGGCAAACCCCGTTACCGGCAGGCCAATGCCCCGCCGCGCCATGATCTGGAGGGAGCGCAGCTTATCGCGCGATCGCGAAATCGCCTGGGAGGTGTTGGCTGTAAACACCCCCATAATCTCAAACTGGCGCACCACCGCCGTGCCGTAGAACGTGTTAGAAGCCCCAATGCGCGGAATAATCGCATCAATGCCCTCAATCGGCTCTCCCTGGTAGATTACCTTCGGCTTGTGGGAGGTGATATTCATGTAGCAGCGCAGGTGGTCGATTACCTGCATTTCATGGCCCTTCCCTTCCCCGGCTTCTTTCAGGCGCCGGGTTGAGTAGAGGGTAGAATCCCTGGATAAGATTGCAATTTTCATAGGGGCTTAGGGTGGGTCATGGGCCAAACGTTCCTCGGGTAATGGTTGCAGGTAAGACCGTCCTGGATCAACTAAATAGCGGCGGCGCACGGCCTGACGTCCCAATAACATCCGAAACCCCATCTCATCGCGGTTGGTCAGAGTCAGCTCCAGCGACCAGATCTGAAGGCCAATCTGCACAGTGGTTTCAATAACGGGGCGCAGCTGCTCTTGCCCCCCGGAGTTCCGCACCAGCCGTTCGTCGAGCAGGGGGGCTTCGGCGGTCACGATATAGTCATCATTCCGCTGAATGGGATGAGCCTGAAACCGCACCATGGCCTCGCCGTTGCGCTCAAACCGCTCCACATCAAACGCATGCAGAGCCGAGGATCGAGCCCCCGTATCAATCTTGGCTTTAATGCCGTAGACCCCCAAGGCGGGCAAGGCCACCCACTCTCGCCAGCCAATTATTGCAGACAACGTCGCACCAGAACCTATACCCCCCTGTGAGCGAGGATAAAGTACGATTCCATCCTATCGGGTGATGGGACGATGGGGTGATGGGGTGATGGGGCGATGCCCTAAACCTGTCGAAGGGTAGACGGGCGATGCCCTAAGCCTGTCGAAGGGTAGAGGGGCGACGGGGTGAGGGGGTGAAAGGGCGATGCCCTGAGCCTGTCGTAGGGTGGAGAGGCGATGGGTATATGGGGTGCGGGAAGGGGCGGCTTAGATGGCTTGATGGCTTGTAGAAAGAATTGGCAAAAAAAGCCCCGGTGAGGTTACACCGGGGCTAAAGGTCGTTGTCTTGAAGGAGGAAACCTGAATCAGGTTCAAACTTGCTACTTTAATCTACGCGTCTAACTGTTCGGATTCCTGTCATTTTTCGGTGTTTTAGCTCACAGATTTAGGTGATTAGCGCAGGTAGGAAACGCCGCGATAGGTAAGTTGGTTAGGGGCGGCAACATGGTGATTCACCTGAAAATGCCGACGGTTAAACCGAGCGCCTAAAAAAGTGGCTTTTTCGGATAGCTCAGTCACTTCAATGCTGGGGGTAGCGGTTTGGTAGATAATGCCGCGATAGGTAAGTTCCATAGTGGGGCTCCTTAATGAGTATGAGGTAAAGGGTCGAGAGCGCTTGGGTTGGCTCTGGGTATAGCTACAGACTGGAATGCTTGGGTTTCGGGCCTTTCCCGATGTTCTCCATCATGCTAAGCGGTGATTTTAGTCACGTCGTGGTTCTAGGGCACAGGCCAGGATGAGCCCTCCACGGATCTTGCAGAAGCATTAATTCACTGACTTAGAAGTCACACAAAACCCGAGCACCTTTGCTAGTCCGGTGCTACGGCCAGGGCATGCTTAGGTTCTGACGCAGCACCCTGGAGATTGACGGGATGATCAAGCATCTTCTGCTGGCCCTGGCCTTGGCCCTGCTACCGACCCCGGCGCTGGCTGGCCTATCCTGCCGGGGAGATGAGCGCCGAGGAGCCGCCGTTTACCTCTTTCACCCGGTGGGCCGGGTTACCCAAAGTGGGCAACTACACCCTAGACAAGTTTTGCTATGACAATCGCAACCTGGCTCTGCTGTATATGCGGCAAGAGAATACCAGGGACTTTTTCTACCTGGTGCTTACCCCAGAAGTCTGGAACTTTATCAATAGCCTGCCTCGGGCGAGATGAGTGGCCAATGTGCCAATGAATTCGACGCCGTTTACGGTTTCCGGAAGGGACGCTGTCGTCTTGGCCTGCTTGCTGCTTTTGCGACCGTCTACTCCAGCGCCGCTATGGGCCGATGGCGTGTGCTCAGATAGCCCTGGTAGCCCCGCTTGGGGTGCCAGGTGATCGCGCCATCGCGATCCGTCCAGAAGACCTGAACGCCCTGGCCTCGTAGCCGCTGTTCAGTGGCTGCATCCAGGCGAGTGGCGGATGCGATGACCACCCTGGGCTGCACCGCCGCCAGCACCGCCTCATCCAGCGCCTCCCCATGCCACCACAGCACCTCGCTGGGCAGAATAGGGTGGGCCTTAGCCCAGGAGCGCTGCTGTTCTGGGGAAAGCTCCGGCAGCAAAAGCCAGCTTCTAGTCCCAAACAGGGTGAGTCTCAGGGTCGGAGCTTCGTCATCCCAGTATTCCACCCGCTGGCGACCGAGACCGTGCCCAGGGCCAGGGCTAAGGGGATGGTGGGTGCGAATGTTATGGGCCTCGGCAACCGGAGCTTCGGCACTGTAGAATCGGTGGATGGGCGTTTTGTCGGCAATGGTGCGCCAGTTCTCCCCATCGCTGTCGGGGCCGCTGACGGCACTGGCCAGTCGGTTAATGCCCGCCTGGCGCAGAAACGGCACCACCGTATAAAACGCCGTGCGCTCGGTACCGCCGTTCACCAGCAGGGTCTCGCGCCGGTCTTGCACCACCATCACGGCATTGTCATCCGCCGCCAGCACCGTCACCTCCGCCAGGGTTGCGGCCCGATACCAGATTGGCCCCATGGCCAGCAGCACCAGCAGCAGCCCTACCAGCCAGCGCCGCTGGGCAAACCAGTGATGTTGCCAGCCCAGCAGGTACAGGCCATAGAGGCCAAACATTTGCAACAGCGAAATATGCCCTGTGGCTAGGGAACTGCCCGGCAGACTAATTTCCCACTTCACCAGGCCGATCAGGATCTGGGTCGGCAGCCACAGCACCCACGCCAATACGCTGGCCAGACCTGGGGAAAGCATCGCCACTAGGCCGCTAAGAATTCCGCCCAGGCTAATCACCGTGACCAGCGGCGTGACCAGCATATTCAGCACAATGCTGTAGGTGGTCAGGGTGTTGAAGTAGTAGAGCGAGAGGGGAATCGTCCAAAAATAGGCCGCCAGGGGCACCGCCGCCACCGTCGCTAGGGAGGTGGGCAACCACGTCAACCGCTCCGTTAGGGGCTTGACCCCTACCACCAGCCCCAGGGTGGCGATCACGCTGAGGCGAAAGCCGATGTTGTCAACCCAGGTGGGGTTCCACAGCAGCAACAGAATGACCGCCACCAGCAGGCAGCCCAGGGGCTTAACGCGGCGCTCTAGGGCCAGCCCTACCAGGGCACCGGCCCCCATCAGTGAGGCCCGCATGACGCTGGGCTGTCCCCCGGTGAGGAGTACATACCCGCTTAGGGCCAGGGCACCGGCCATGACCTTGGCCAGGGCCGGATTCGCAAACCGCTTCGCTAGGGCCGGATTGCCCATCAGGCCCAAAACCACCCCCAGCACCAGGGAAACATGGAAGCCGCTAGCCGCCAGGGTGTGGGCTAGCCCCGCCTGAATGAAGGCATCCTGAATGTCATAGGGCACATTTACGGCCTTATGGCCCAGGGCCATAGCGCTTACCAACGGCCCGGCTGGACTACCTAACCCCACCTGGTGGGCCTTGGCAATGCGCACCCGCAGCCGCCAAAGCCGCCACCAGGCGGGTGGCGCTTTAATATCTCGATCAACCCACTTACCGCTAAACCCGGCATAGCAGTCGTTGGCGGCCAGATACTGCTGAAAATTAAAAGCATTGGGATTTTTAGGGGCCGCCGGGGCATACAGCTTACCCCGCACCCTTACCCGCTGACCCGGAAAAACATCCTTAATTTTATCGGCAGGGACGGTGACGTAGAGGTTGCCCCTGACCGCTTGAGGTGGGCCAAGGGGAAGATCGGCGTCATTCAAACGGCGGACTTGATCGGTCTTGAGCCAAAACTGGCCCTTTTCGCTGCGGGTGAGCCGAGGCATTTCCTGCACCCAACCCCCGACCTCCTGCTGGGCACTGGCGGCCTCCCCCTGATCCAGTAAGCGACTGATATCCATTGGGCCAGGGGTGGGGTAGCGCCAGGCGTAGTTGAGGGCGGCTAGCAGCCCGATTACACCGGCTACTCCCCAAACCCAGGGTTGGAGACCAAGCCGCCACCGGGAGGGGGCAAACAAGGCGGCCAGTCCACCGACCGCCAGGGCTACTATGCCGGCTAAACCGGCCCCGGCCCAGGGCGACAGCCCCCCGTGGTGAACCAGCAGGCTGACCCAGATCAGTCCCACACTGTATGCTCCGCACCAGAGCAGCGCCGCCGTTGCACCCATGGTATTTTCCACCGCTGACCAATAGGCTTAGAAAACCCGGTCGGCTCAAAAAACTCACGGGGGTTGAATAGGAACTAGGCTCGGAGTTCTCACCGCTGGGGTGATCCCGCCACAAACTTGAGGGCTAGGCCGTTCATGCAGTAGCGTTTGCCGGTGGGGGCGGGGCCGTCGTCAAACACGTGGCCCAGGTGTCCGCCGCAGCGGCGGCAGTGGACTTCGGTACGAGCGATGAGTAGAGAACGATCGGTAGAAGTGCCCACGGCATTGTCGAGGGGGGCATAGAAGCTAGGCCAGCCGGTGCCGCTATCAAATTTTGTCTCCGAGGAGAACAGGTTAAGGTCACACCCGGCACAGCGGTAGGTGCCCGGCGCATGTTGCTGTGCTAGAGGGCTGCTGAAAGGTGGCTCAGTGCCCTGCTTTCGCAGTACTTGATATTGCCCTGGGGTTAAAACCTGGCGCCACTTAGCATCGGGTTTGGTAATTTCAAACCCTTTGTATACGGGAGTTTTAGCGTTTGAGCCGGGCAGAAAATAACGGGACACCACCACAACGCCAAAGGCTGCGGCTCCAGCCTGCAAAAAATCACGCTTTTTCATTATTCAGCTATTGGCAAATGCTACAAAAGGCCATGAATGGAATTGAAACATGCGCCTAATCTAAGCCTGGGCCATGAAACTGAGCTGAGATCGGTATGAAAGCCGCCTAAAACTTAGGGCGGGAGCGACCCTATCCCCGAGCGGTCAGGTGGCCGATGTCTTCGGGACTGAGGTTGTCGTTGAGCACTTCGCCATCCTTGAACCAGATCACCCGCTGGCTGGCCCGGGCTACGTCGGGCTCGTGGGTAACCATGACCACCGTAATGCCCGCCGCGTGGAGGTCGGCAAAAATGCCTAGCACGTCTTCGGTGGTGCGGGTGTCGAGGGCGCCGGTGGGTTCATCGGCCAGCAGCAAGAGGGGATTGTTAACGATGGCGCGGGCGATCGCTACTCGCTGCTGTTGCCCGCCAGAGAGCTGGCTGGGGCGGTTGTTGATGCGATCGCCCAGCCCCACCTTTTCCAGCGCCACGATGGATCGCTGCCGCCGCTCGACTCGGTTCACCCCGGCGTAGATCATCGGCAGCTCGACATTTTCCTGGGCAGAAAGCTGGGGCAGCAGGTGAAACTGCTGGAACACAAAGCCAATCTTTTGGTTGCGAATGTGGGTCAGGGCATCGTCGTCGAGCTGGGCGACGTTTTGGCTGTCAAAGCAGTAGTCTCCCGCCGTAGGCCGGTCGAGGCAGCCAATCATATTCATAGCGGTCGATTTACCCGACCCCGACGGCCCCATAATGGCGCAGTATTCGCCGGGGAAAATCGTCAAATTCACGTTCCACAGCGCCCGCACCTCGGTATTACCCGCGCCGTAGACCTTCTGCAAATCGCGAAACTGAATGAGAGGAGCAGTCATAAAATTAGGGCAGAACAGCAGCGGATACTACATAGGTGTATCGCATCCGTCCCCGAATCGGTAAGCGGGCTGTGGCAATCCACGGCCAGGGCGTGACCCGAGTCACCTACCGATGGCTAACGACAGCTCAGGGATAACATTTTCAGGGAAACCCTCCTTAAACTCTTTTGCGATGAACTGTTCCAGCCTTTACGTCACCCTGGCCAGCCCCAACGTTGAGGCTTTGGTCACCTTTTACGAAGCGCTGCTGGGGCAAGGGACAGATGTGCTGATCCCGTCCTGCTATGCCGAGTTTCGATTAACTGGGCTGCGCCTGGGTATTTTTAAGCCCCGACCGGATCATACGAACGAGTTTCAGGCCGCCACCAGCGGGGGGATGAGCCTGTGTTGGGATGTAGAGGATTTAGAGGACGCGATCGCCACCCTCACCCACCTGGGCCACCCTCCCCCCGGCCCAATACTGTCCGCCTCCCACGGTCGCGAAGTGTACGCCTACGACCCCGACGGCAACCGCCTCATCCTCCACCAACCCAACACCTGAACCCTGAAACCCAATCCCTATTCCCCTGCCTCAATCTGACGACCACGATGCCGCAATACCTCCTGGCGAAACCCCAGCACCACCAAAATATTCGACAGGGTTAAAAACGCCTCGGCCCCGCCGTGCAGCCAGTCCACGTCGGCCAACTCGTGCTGGAGGCCAACCTTGGCATAGATCCCGGCGGGGATGGTGATGGCCACAAATACCAGCAGGGCGTAGAACCCAATCAGCGCTAACCGAGGCGTTTCTTTAGTGCGGGTGATGAACCAGAGGAATCCTAGATAGGGAAAAAGGGAGAGGGCGAAGAGAGCGTTTTTGTCGAGCATGGGGGAAGGGGAGGGGAGGGCGGAAGCGGGAAGCGGGAAGCGGTATGAAGTGAGGGGGAGGGGGGCTGGGATTAGGTTTTGGTGGGGGAGGTTTTGGCTTGACGCCAGATCCACCAGGCGGCTAGGCAGAGGGTGATGTTACCGACCACCGTCATCGCCGCCTGGAAGGTGACTAGCCAGTCTAGGGCCGGGGCATTATCAAAAAAATGCCAGGTACAGGCGGCCATGGCGCTGACCAGGGCCGGGAACATGCCAATGGCTAACCACCGCCAGGCAGGGCGCTGGGTAACGACCGCAAACTGCCAGATAAAGGCCATGGCGGCCATCCACTCCACCACGCTTGATATGTGAATCATCCAGGTGGGTAGCGACAGAGCGTGCATAAGGGGTTCAGCCGGTGACAACAGCCTTTATTGTAGAGGTTGAGGTTGTGCGCACAGTAGGTAGGTCACCATGCGGGCGGTTCTTTGCGGCTACTACGGCATGGGCAACGGCGGCGACGAGGCTCTGCTGGCTACGCTGCTGCAAATGCTGCCGCCCCAGGTGACCCCGGTGGTGCTGTCGGGCAACCCGGCGGAAACGGCACAGCGCTATGGGGTTACCGCTGTGCCCCGCAAGGCGTTGGGGCCAGTTATCCAAGCCCTGCGACAGGCGGAGGTCTTTATTTGGGGCGGTGGCAGCCTGCTGCAGGATGCTACCAGCCTGCAAAACCCCCTTTACTACAGCGGGCTGATGGTGCTGGCCCAGTGGCTGGGGTTAAAGACCGTAGCCTGGGGGCAGGGCATTGGCCCGCTCAACCACCCGCTCAGTCAGACGGTCGGGAAATACGCCCTCGGCCACGCCAACGCCGTTAGCGTGCGGGATAGTGGCTCGGCGGTCTGGCTATCTCGCTGGCAGGTGCCGGGCATGCAGGCCCCCGACCCGGTCTGGGCCTTAGACCCCAAGCCGGTTGAAGGGTTATGGAACCTGCCCGCCCCCAGGGTGGCCGTGGCCCTGCGCCCCCACCCCTGGCTGACTGAAGCGCGCCTAGAGCAGTTGACCCAGGCGCTGGTTTCGTTTCAAACAGCCACCAAGGCCTGCATTTTGCTGGTGCCGTTTCAGCCGGTTAAAGACCTGCCCCTAGCCGAATACATTCAGCCGCGCCTGCCGGGGGCAAGCCACATCTATACCCTGGCCGACCCACGTCAGCTCAAGGGTCTGTTTCGGGGGGTAGATATGGTAATTGGCATGCGCTTCCATGCGCTAATTATGGCCGCCGCCGCCGAGTGCCGCTGCTTTGCCCTCAGCTACGACCCTAAAGTTAGCTACCTGATGACTGACCTCGACCTACCGGGGGTGGAGCTAAATCCCCAGGAACTGACCCTGGATGCGTCCCGCCGCTGGCCCCAGGATGCGGCCCAGATGGCTCAAATTTGGCTGGAGGCCTACGTTAACGGCGATCCCGTTTCCCCCGAGCAAGTTCAGTCGCGGGTCGATCGAGCGCTCATGCACCAGGATTTGCTCAGACAGGTGATCACCCCATAGGCCCAAAAAAGCGGATGGTGATTCATGGAAATCACCGTCCGCTAGCCGAAATTATTCATGACTAGTAGAAAAGGCCCGCCATTCCCGCGCCGACGAGAATCCATTCGAGCACGGGGCACCTCCCATGGATTCCCGTGGAAATGGGAATCCATGGGAGGTGACACCACTGGGCTCTAAGGGCTACTGATCGCGGTTTTCCAAAATCTCCTGCACCTCTTCGCCAGGGGTGTAGGTATAGCCAAAGGTGGATTGGTCAGAATCATCGATAATTTGGGGCGTCAGCAACACGATTAACTCCTGTCGCCGACTATCCGTAGTGGTACTGCGGAACAGGGCTCCCAAGATGGGAATGTCGCCCAAAATGGGGATCTTGGTCACGCTAGATCGTTCTGACTCTTGAATAATCCCGGATAGCAGCAGCGTTTGCCCATCGCGTACCCGTACCTGCCCAGAGCTGAGCTGCCGGTCGGAGAGCAGGAAGATGGTGTCATCCCCTAGGGTAAAGGTATCGGTGGGCGCTGAAATGCTGGGGGCTACCGACAAAGAGACAAAGCCATTGTCGTCGATACGGTCAATATCAATCTGCAAAATCAGCCCCGCTGGTTCAGTTTCCACCTCCTGGGTAGTTACCGATACGCCGTCGGTGATCTGCACCGTGGTGGTGATGTCGGTCACCACATCCTGAGTGAGCTGAACCGTCGCAGTTTGACCTTCCTGCACAATCAGGGTCGGGTCGGTGATGATTTTGCCGTTACCGTTCTGCACTGTGGCGAGCAGCTGGAACAAGAAATTGCCTGAAACACCATTACTGCCCGGCAAGCTTAATTCACGGGGTAGAATTGGCGATCCGCTGGGCACCGTCGGGGCAATGGGTAAAGATGGCGTACCACCATCCCCGATGTTAAGAATGCCTAAACCGCCTGAACTCAAGGCCCCAAATACCCCCGTCTGGAAGGAGAAGCTGGTGCCAAAGGCATCCAGGGCATTCAGGTCAACGTCAATCACCCTGACGTTAACGGCCACCTGGCGACGGCGCACGTCGATGCGGGTGAGCTGCTCGGTGGCAATGGCGACCAGTTCGGCTCGGCCCACCATAGTAACGGAATTGGTGCGCTCGTCGGCAACCACCTGAAGCCCGCGCAGAATGCCCTGGCTGTCTTCGTAATCGACGCGGTTGGTTTCGAGCTGATCAACGGTGGTAGTCTGGGTTTCGGTCAGGGCCGGGGCACCTTCTGACACCTCCACAGCGTTGACGTTGGTAACCAGGCGCTCGCGGCTAACGGCACTCTCAGCCCCCAGAGCGACCAGAAAGTTAGTGGCCACCAGGGCATCCACCTGGTTCATACGCAGGGTGCGGCTGGCAATTGACTGGGCCGAAACCGGCAGGGTGGCGCCCACGTAAATGCTGCGCCCTACCCGGTTGGCCTGCAACCCAGTTACCCGCAGCACGTGGTTGAACACGTCTTGAACGGTTTCATCTTCAATATCGAGGCTAACGGTGGGGCCGTCTAACCCTGCGGCCGGGTCAGCGGCTTCACCATCAGTATCTGGGGTAAAGACCAGGTTCAGGTCAGCGGCCCTGGCCAGTAGCGAGAGGACTTCTCGGGCAGGGGCATCGCGCAGCAGCAGTTTAGGAATGCGCTCGTTGCTGCCGAGGTCAATGCTGCCAAAGCCAGGGGAACCCTCGGCGATGGCGATATCACCCACCGGCGGGGCCACGGCCCGGGGCAGAAAGGGAGGAGCCTGCTGTACCTCGGGCTGGGGCACAGGGTTACCGTCAATGGTGACTTCGGGGTTAGGTATCAGTACATCAGGGGTAGGCTGGGCCGGGGCCGGTACCGCCGGGCTATCGGCGGCGGGGCTACCAGCGGCGGGGTCAGCGGCGGGGGGAGGCGTCGCCTGGGCGACGTCCCCCGGCTGGGCTGGGGCTGGGACGGCGGGGCCGGGCACCGTAGCGATGTCTTCGGGCACTGGCGTAGGAGACTGGGCCGTCTGACCATCGTTGCGAATGGACAGTACCACCTGATCGCTAGAGGCGGCTACTTCGCCCACCGGGGGCTGGCCGGTGCCGTTGATAGTAACCCGCACGCTGTTGGCATCGAGGGGAATCACCGTGACCTCAGCAATGCCCGGTGCTGGGTTGACTTCCCGAAAGCCGCCGCCGTTGGGCAGATCGAGCTGGGCGCGGGTAATATCGGCCCGCAGAATATTACCCTGGCTGACGGTAAAGATGTTGCTGGCATCGCCTCCCTGGGTGTCGAGAACGAGTTCTAGCCCAGTATCGGTGGGGTTGAGCTGAATGCCGGTAATGCTGGTGGTAGTGGCCAGGCCAGGTTCAGCCGCCAGGGCCAGTAGCGCACCACTGAGCAGTAGGGGATGGAATTTTAGTAGGCGGTTCACGGTTCACTCCTCTATCACGGTTGCGGCGGGGCCGCGAAAATTGGGTTTGACTAGTCGAGCTGGGTCAATAGCGGGCAATTTATAAACTTTGTAGAGACAAATTGCCCTAAAACTGGACATCCATGGCTATGGAGCTACCTCACCTCCTTCTGGGGCCGCGCCCTCAGCCGGAGCCGCACCCTCAGCGGGGGCCGCGCCCTCAGCCGGAGTCTCGCCCTCAGCGGCGGCCTCAGGCGGTGGGGGAACCGGGGGCGTGCTGGGGTCGATCACGGGTACCAGTACCTCAAGGGTGAAGTCGGTATTTAGCAGCCGGGTGACCCCGGCCAGCTGTTCTTCGGTAGCCCCAGGCGGTGGGTCAGCAATGGTCTGCTGCACGTCTCGAATCACAATCAGCGGCTCTAGCCGCTCGACGTTGCGAAGAATGCTCAGGGTCTGGGGAAACAGAGCCTGCATGGAGACATCCACGGTGTGGCGCTCTAGCTTACCGTTCAGCTCGGCGGGGCCGTCGGCCAGCAGGGCGGCGGGGCCAGGGTTAAACCGCAGCAGTTCCGAGGTGTAGAGCAACTTTTGCACCACCGGGTCTTGGGCAAACTCGGTGCGAATACGCTGCACCTGGGCTCGATTTAGCCCCAGGGCGGCGAGCTGACCGTTGTCGAGGCGGTCAAAGTCGGCCCGCAGCACGTCGGCGATAGAGGCGTTGCTGTTTTGAATCTGCTGGTTAATATCCAGCAGCAGGGTGTCAATGCTCTGGCTGTTGCCCAGCAGGCCGTAAATGCCCACCCGCTGCTCAATGGCGGCATCAAGCTGGGCCTGGAGCTCGGCTAGACCCTGGAGGCTGGCCCGCTGCTCTTCGACCTGAGCCTGTTTTTGGGCCACTTCCCCTTCCAGGGCCGTTTTTTGTTCCTGAACCGGCTTAACAAAAAAGTTGTAGAGGGCAAAGGCCCCCAGCAGGCCCAGCAGAGCAATAATAATGCCCTGTACCTTTGGGGTTAGCTCAACTCCAAAGGCCACTGGATAGGTCGGCCCTACCTGTTCAAACCCTTGATTCTCGTCAGCAGGAAGAAAGTCACCTGAGGCAGTCATTAGTCAATTACTCCTGTTTCTCTGAGGGCTCGCAGACGGGTAACCAGCCCCACGGTGCCCTGGCGTTCAAGCTCATCGACCAGTTCTGAGGATGGGGTATTGGTGATATTGGCCTGGATGGTGTAATCCACCAAAAACTCAGGGTCGCCGACGGGGGTGCCGGGGCAACGGCCCTGGGTTTCGGGATCGAGCAGCTCGGTCTGCTGCTCCGCCTGGGAAATGGACACCGAATCAGACTGGAGCAGGGGGGATCGCTGGAGCACCAGGGCAAAGTCATTGATGTCGTCGTAGGAGCAGGCCACCCCCTCCAGGGAAATACCGCCCACCTTCGGCGGCTGGGTCGTGGGGTCGCTCTCAGAAACCGTACCCGCCGTTTGGCTGAGCTGGGTAATCTGCACCCGAGCTGGGGTACGGTTGCGAATATCCTGCAACAGGGCCGACCAGGGCACAATTTCGTCGAACACCGTCACAAAAGCCTGATTTTCGGCCTGCACGGCGGCGATCTGGCCCTGGATGCCGCTAATTTCCTGAAGCTGACCCTGAATTTCGGCCAGTTCGCCGTCGAGCTGAGCGTTTCTGGCCTCCAGCTGGCTCACCTGGTTGCGGGTGAAGGCCCAGTAGCCCCCGATCAGCGCCAGGGGCACCAGCGCCCCGGCCAGCCCCCACCACAGAGGCCGTCGATCGCTGGGCACCGCTGGCCCCCGCTGCTGAGGTCGGGCCTCAAAGACCCGCGCTTCGCGATCTTTTAAGAAGTTAATGTCTAAGCTGTACATGGCTATACCTCCCGCAGACCAAGACCAATTACCGTGGCTAACCCAGGCCGCTGCCCTTCGGGGATGTCGTCATCGATTTCCAAAGAAAGGGCTGAGATCGGGTCAATTTGGCTGGCGGGCAGGCTTAGCCGCTGGGCCAAAAATTCGTCGAGCTGCCCAATGGAAGCCCCCGGCCCGGCCAGCAGCAGCTGGGCCACCTCCATGTCTTCCCCCTGGTTGAGGTAAAAATCGATGGAGCGCCGCAGCTCGTCGGAGAGTTCCCCCAGCACCCGCAGCATGGCGCTGGTGCCGGGGTTGGTGTTGCCCATTTGAGGAGAACCCACGGTATCCATCGACTGTATCGGCACCGTCATGCCCTGGAGCAGGTCGGTGTTGCGCGAGGGGGGCAGGTTCATGGCTCGGCTCAGGGCGCTTTGAATTTGAAACGTGCCAATCGGTACGGTGCGCGAAAAGTGGGGCACCCCATCGACCACGATGGAGATTTCGGTATTCTCAAACTCAATATCCACCACGGCGGCGGCTTCCTGGGAGGTAAACTGGCGCAGCTGCTCACGGATGGTGCGAATCAGCGCAAAGCTAGAGGTTTCCACCACATTCAGCCCCAGCCCGGCCTGCTGAAACACCTCAATGTAGGGATCAGTCAGGTCTTTGCGAACGGCCACCAGTAGAACCTGCACCTTCTCAATGCCGTCTTCATCGACGAAGTAGCCCAGCTTTTGGTAATCTACATCGGCCTCTTCGCGGGGAAAGGGCAGATACAGGCTGGCCTCCTGGTTCAGCACCATCTCCCGCAGCTCCTGGTCATCGAGCTCCGAGGGTACTGGAATGACGCGGGTAATGGCCCGGCCGGGGATGGCGGTGGTGGCCTGCTTGACCTTGACCTTGCTCTCGGTCAGCACGGTTTGCACCGCATCGGCCATGGCCGCCGTATCTAAAATTTGCCCTTCCTCATAGATGCCCTCGCCAATTTCCACCGAAGCCAGGGTTTCTAGTTTTAGACTCGTCCCCTGTTTGCGGAGCTGAGCCAGGTTAACTTTTTCGGGGGTCAGCTCGATACCAACACCCCGAGGTTTGCGATTAAAAATGGCCTTCAGACTATCCACAGCAGTATCCGTAAAACAGGTATCTCAACAAGCGGATGCCTCACCTAACCAACGCCCCAAGAGAAGATTAGGAGCTAACCGCAGCGGCTAACCCTAACCTATAAAATGGCCCAGCGCCGATTTTTTAGGAGGTAAATTGACGAGCTGATTACCCCTGGGTAAAAAGCGCTAACGAATGGTACATAATTTGACCAAGAATTTCCACTTTTAAAGCATCGAAACTAAAATTCTCTGGCCTTGCCCTAGCCAGGCTGGCAGAGGCATGGTCGGCGGGCGATTCACCCATCCATCGCGAAGCGCAAAGCTCTGCATCTCCTGGGGGTGAGATTAGACGAAGGGCGTAGCCACGCCGCGGATTCTCTTTGAAGGTTGGCTAAGGTGGAATGCACCACCTTAGCCCCTTGTGCAGCGTTAACTTGGGCCGATGCCTAAGTTAACGCCAAGCCCCTGATGGTAGGTTTGCGGGTAACAACCGTAAATGCTTAGCACCCGCTACAACGGTTATTGGCTCAGGGCAAGCAAGATCATGAAAAGATGCAACCATGGATAGGTTTATGCTGTAGCGCTTTCAACCACATCAGTGGAATCCCTGAAATTTTTGCTGAGTGGGCAAATCCTGGCCACAAACCAGCTGGGAGGTAGGTTTATGCCCGATCTTCGGCTTCCTTCTGGCTCGGGGTCGGGCCCCGGTGCAGGGGGCGGCCCCGCTCAGGTCTTGAGCAAAACGTTAACTCTAGCTAGGACGCCATATGAGCACATCTTTTGATCCCCAGGGCTCTCCGCTATCGCCAGCGGCCAAACGCCTACTGCTGCTGGGCGCGGGTGAGCTGGGCCGAGAGCTGGCCATCGAGGCCATGCGCCTGGGCTGGGAGGTAATTGCCGTAGACCGCTACCCCCATGCCCCGGCCATGCAGGTGGCCCACCGCGCCTACGTGATCGACATGCTTGACGGCGACCAGTTGCGGCAGGTGGTCGCCCAGGCCCAGCCCGACCTGATTGTGCCCGAGGTCGAAGCCATTGCCACCGACACCCTGGTGGCCCTCGAAGCCGAGGGCTGGCGGGTGGTGCCTACGGCCCGAGCTACCCAGCTGACCATGAACCGCGAGGGCATTCGGCGACTGGCGGCGGAAGATCTGGGGCTGAAGACCTCCCCCTACCGGTTTGCGGCCACCCCAGCGGAATACCAGGCGGCGGTGCAGGCGGTGGGGCTACCCTGCGTGGTAAAGCCGATCATGAGTTCCTCCGGCAAGGGCCAGAGCACCGTGCATCACGACGATGAGATTCTGTCCGCCTGGGCCTATGCTCGCGAGGCGGGCCGGGGCAACAGCGATCGCGTAATTGTGGAAGGCTTCGTGCCCTTTGAGACCGAAATTACCCTACTCACGGTGCGGGCGGTGGATGGCACCTGGTTTTGTCCCCCCATTGGCCACCGCCAGGAAGCCGGAGACTACCGCGAATCCTGGCAGCCCTGCCCCCTGCATGGGGAGACCCTGGCCACCTGCCAGGCCATGGCCCGCACCGTCACCGAGGCCCTGGGCGGCTGGGGGCTGTTTGGGGTCGAGCTGTTTATTGCGGGGGATAGTGCCCAGCCCCAGACCGTTTACTTCAGTGAGGTTAGCCCCCGCCCCCACGACACGGGCCTGGTGACGCTGGTGAGCCAAACCGCGTCGGAGTTTGAGCTGCACGTGCGGGCGATTATGGGCTTGCCCATTGGCGGTATTAATCTGGTGCAGCCCGGGGCCTCGGCGGTAATTTTGGCCCCGGGCGCCAGCGATAACCCCCAGTACACCGGCCTCGGGGAAGCGCTGCAGGTGCCCACCAGCAAAGTTCGCCTCTTTGGCAAGCCCACTGCCCACCCCAACCGCCGCATGGGTGTCGCCCTGGCCCTGGGTGATACGGTAGACATCGCCCGAGAGCGTGCCCTAGCCTGTGCCCAAAGCATCACAGTGCTGATTTAACGTAGGGTGCATTCGGCGGCCCAAAAATGTCTGGGTAATCCCCAGCCTCCGCCCCGCCAATGCACCAATGCCAAGACATTTACAGGCAAGGATCAAGGGGTAAGCACTAGATTCCGCTGCGCCAATGTACCAATGCCGAAGACTAGAAGCACTGAGAAGTCGCTGAAAAGGCCATGTTTGAGCGAGAATAGACACCGATCCCCTAGAGGTCACTCCTGGGGTTCACCCCTAGACTTCACCTCCAGACTTCACCACGGAATCGCCCCCATGAGACAACACCCCTGGATTCGCTTTGGCCGTAACCGGTTTGTTCTTTTGGCTGTCCTGGGCTTATTACTAAGCTGGCTGATCGGCTGTGGCAGCGGTCAGCCCAGCGCCACCACGTCCCAGACCGACCCAGGTATCCAGGAAGTTGAATTTTGGACTATGCAGCTCCAGCCCGACTTCACCGACTACTTCAACGGGCTAATTGCCGACTATGAGACCCAAAATCCAGCCGTCAAAGTGCGCTGGGTGGACGTGCCCTGGGCGGATATGCAGAGCAAAATTCTGACGGCGGTAACGGCGGGGACGGCTCCCGATGTGGTTAATCTCAATCCCGACTTTGCCGCCCAGTTAGCCAGCAAAAATGCCTGGTTACTTTTGGATGACAAACTCTCGGAGGCCGATAAGCAGGTCTACTTGCCCAACATCTGGCAGGCCAGCACCCTCAACGGCCAGAGCTTTGGCCTACCCTGGTACTTGACCACCAACGTCACCCTCTACAACCAGACGCTGCTCGACCAGGCCGGGGTCAAGCCCCCCCAAACCTACGCCGACCTGGCGGCGGTCGCTAAGCAGGTGAAAGAGAAAACCGGCAAATACGCCTACTTCACCACCTTTGTGCCCGAAGACTCGGCAGACGTACTCCAGTCCTTCGTTCAAATGGGAGTAGACCTGGTGGATGACCAGGGCAACGCCGCCTTCGACACCCCCGCCGGTCAGGCCGTGTTCCAGTACTGGACCGACCTCTACCAGCAGGAACTGCTGCCCAGGGAGGTGCTGACCCAGGGCCACCGTCGCGCCATTGAGCTATTTCAGGCCCAGGAGGTAGCGCTGCTGTCCACCGGGGCAGAGTTCTTCCCCACCATTGAGGCCAATGCCCCCGACGTGGCTAAGGTGACCCGCAGCGCCGCCCAAATTACCGGCGACACCGGCAAGCAGAACGTGGCGGTGATGAACCTGGTTATCCCCAGCGCCACGGACGTGCCCGATGCCGCCCTAGATTTTGCCCTTTACGTCACCAACGACGCCAATCAGCTCAGCTTTGCCAAGGCCGCCAACGTTCTACCCTCCACGGTCGCGGCCCTGGAGGATGCCTATTTTGTCGCCAGTGACGGGGCCAAGCAGGGCGTAGATTTAGCCCGCTCGGTCAGCGCCGGGCAGATGAGCCAGGCGGAAGTATTAATCCCGGCCATGGATGGGATTACCGAGCTGCAGGCGATGATCTACGACAATTTACAGGCTGCTATGCTCGGCCAAAAGCCTGTCGAGCAGGCGGTGGCCGATGCGGCGGCGGCGTGGGATGGCCGGTAGAGGGGTGGATGGGTGACAGGGTGGATGGGTGACAGGGTGGGTGGGTGACGGAGTGATTGGGTGACGGAGTGATTGGGTGACGGGGGCGGCTCTGCCGTCAGCCCCAGGTTGCGTATTTGCATAACTTCGGCACCCAGTTGCATCAACTTCGGCACCCCCTCCG
>DAIUJR010000031.1:0-63995 GCA_036848635.1 Nodosilinea sp. CTOTU7336 | reverse complement strand
CCTGGTCTCTGCTCCTGCTATTGATTCTACAGGCTCAATTTCCGATAAGGTTTAACGCTTAAGGCTATAGGTAAGGCTGCCGCGCCGCCTGGGCCTGGCTGAGCACCTGGTACAGACCTTCCCAGTCTTCGGCTTGAATCAGCTGTTGCAGATCGTTGAGCTGATCCTGATAGGTGGCTAGGGCCGTTAGCAGGGCCTCGCGATTGTGGCGGGCCATCAGGGTGCCTAGTTCCGGGGCGCCGCCGCCAACCCGGCTGGTATCCCTGAAGCCCGAGCTGGCCAGGGTTTGGGCCAGGGCCAAAATGGCTGGGTCGGGTTCCTGCTGGCAGGCCTGAATGAGCCCGCTGCTGACCATCACCGGCAGGTGAGAGATCCACGCCACGGCTCGGTCGTGGGCCTGGGGATCGCACTCCCATACCTGGGCACCCAGCTGCTCGACTACGGCTCGGATCTCGGCTAGGGCGGTGGTTTGGGTCAGGGAGACGGGGGTGAGCACGTAGGGACGGTCTTTGAATAAGCCGGCTTCGGCCACATTTAAGCCTGCCTCGGCCTTGCCCGCCATCGGGTGGCCGCCTACAAACCGCGGCCAGAGGGCGGTAGCCGGGGCCACAATCGCGGCCTTAACGGAGCCGACATCGGTGACCACGGCATGCTCTGCTAGGTGTGGAAGGATCGCCTGCACGATCGGAAGCACCTGGTCGATGGGGGTACAGACCAATACTCCGTCAGCCCCCTTGACTAGGGATAGCTCGGTACCAGCCTGGTGCACAGCTCCCAGGGCCAGGGCAGCTCGGCAGGTTTCTGGCCGTCGAGCAATGCCAATCACGCGATAGCCGCGCTGGGTCAGATCCAGCCCCAGGGAGCCGCCAATGAGCCCGAGGCCAATAACGGCAATGGTTTTCACAAATTCATTCCTCCGAGAGAGCAAATCTCTTTGGCTGAATAGCATTGGCCCTGCCGCTGCGCCCCGGTGGAGGGGCAGCTTGAACAAGCTAGGGCCAACATTATGTTTGCGACTAGTGGGTTGAAATGGGCCGGGGGAAATTTCCTTGATGGGGGCTAGCAAGAGCCCTAGCGACCGCCCCTAAGGCGGCGATCGCTAGGACAGCGGCCTACAGCGCCTCAGTTTGGTCGTCGATCAGCATGTCGTCATCAATCAAGGGCATGTCCCCCAGCAGGGCCAAATCATCCTCATCCTCCGCACCGGTAGCGCGGCGGGGGCTACCCTCTTCGATGGTCATGCCGCCGCCGCCGATCATGTCGTCGTCGGTGAGCATGCCCAGGTTGCCCTCCAGGTCGTAGTTGCGGGCGGTACGGTCGTCGAGCACCACGTCTTGCAGCACCATGTCGTCGTCGATGATGGCCGAGTCATAGCCGTTATCGACCTCAGGGGCGGGAGACTCTTCATAGGCGTTGTAGCCCGTACCGGCCGGAATCAGTCGCCCGATGATGACGTTTTCCTTCAGGCCGCGCAGCCAGTCAGACTTGCCCTCAATGGCCGCCTCGGTGAGCACCCGGGTGGTTTCCTGGAAGCTGGCCGCCGAGATGAAGCTGTCGGTATTCAGCGACGCCTTGGTGATACCCAGCAGCACCGGGGTGTATTCCGCCGGGGCACCGCCGGTAATCGCCATGGCTTCGTTGACCTGTTCCACCTGGTAGATTTCCACCAGCTCACCGGGCAGCATGGTGGTGTCGCCGCCGTCCTCCAGGCGGCACTTAGAGGACATCTGGCGGACAATCACCTCGGTGTGCTTGTCGGAAATATCAATCCCCTGGGACTGGTACACCGACTGGACTTCGTTCACCAGGAACGACTGCACCTTTTGCAGGCTGCCCAGGGCGGCATCGTGGATGCCTAAGCCCTGGCTCAGGTAGTAGCCAAAGAACACCTCCAGAATCTCATGGGGGTTGGCGGGGCCATCGGTGAGGTGCTCGGCGGCGCTGACCATCTGGCCGTCGGAGACGATCACGTTCTGCCCAGGGCTAATGGGGTACTCAGAAATTACGCCGTCGTCTTCGATCACCTTAACTTCGACGGTTTCGTCGTCGCTATACACCACCTGGGCGGTGCCGGGGCGCTTGGCCAGCACGCAGGCTTCCTTGGGTCGCCGGGCCTCCAGCAGTTCCTCAATCCGGGGTAGACCCTGGATGATGTCGCCAGTTTTAGCCCGCTCAAACACCAGCAGCACCAGGTTATCTCCCCGCTGCACCAGGTCGCCATCCTCAATGTGCAGCACGGCTCCGGTGGAAACCCGATAGGGCCGAGCCACCCGCAGCATGAGCTGATCTCCGTCGATGTGGGTGACCTCCGCCGACTCTTCGTGGGTGATGCCAGGGGCGAGCTCGGTTTCGGCCACCACCAGATCGCCCACCTGAACGGTGGGGGTCTGGCCGTTGAGATCTAGCCGCACCCGGTCTACCTCGCGCACCACCAGAATCCGCCGCACCGCCTCCTGGCCCTCGCGGATGCCGCGCACCTCACCAGATTCTTTACACTGGATTTCGGTGCGGGCCACCACCGCCCCCTGGTCAATCTGCTGGCCGTCTTCCACCAGCAGGCGAGTAACGGTGCTGCCCTGGGTCTGGTCGGCCACCACGTCGCGGCGAATCACTAGGGTTTCGAGCACCACCATCTGCAGGCGCATCAGGTCAGTATCCGCTTCGTCGGGCACTAGCTCGATGTCAGCCACCACGTGGGGAGACTCTTCCTCAATGTCTAGCACCAGCTGGGTGCGAATCAGCTCGACGCCGTCCACGGACTTGACCCGCTCGCCATCCTTAAAGGGAATCCGCTGGATCGCCCGCAGTTTAATCGAGCTGGCGGCATCGGCGGCGGAATCCTGGCTGGGCACCGAGGGCTCGTCGGGCACCACGTACTCTTCCACCGGACGCAGCAGCAGGGCCGGGCCTTCGGGGGTTTCCACGTAGTCAATGTAGCGCAGGGCATCGGCTACCAGCCCCGGCATCACCTCTTCTCCGGCGGTGACGATGGTGCCGTCGCGATCCATCACGTCTTCGGGGGAATCGACCATGTGGATGCTGCCGGGCTTGATCAGGATCTCCCGCAGAATGTCATTCTTTTGGGTGACCTCGACGACGCCGCTGTTCTGGCAGAAGATGTCTTTGACCACCTCAGTGCCAGCCTCAATGTACTGACCGTCCTCCACCATCAGCAGGGAGATGTCTTTGTTGACCTCATGGGCCTCTTCGGGGATCCACAGCAGGGTGCCCCCCTGGACCACCTCGTAGCCCTGCTTGCCCTTACCCTTCTTGGCCACATCTACCCCAGAAAACTTGATGATACCGCCGGTCTGGGTCTGGTAGCGGTCGTCCTCAAGTTCCGCGATGACTTGGCCGCTGACGACTTTGGCGCCAGGGGTAGCAATCAACGAAAAGCGCTGGCCGTGGGTGGTTTCAATAAAGTAATGCTCCCGGCCCTGGCCGTGCTCTTTGCGCACCTGGGCCTGGTCGAGCATCACCGAGGCGGTAATAATTTCCACTTCCCGGGAGCCCTTTTCATCCACGGTGTCGGGCAGGCGCACCAGGCCGCCCCGCTCGGTGGTCAGCTTAGTTTCGGCCAGGGTATCCCCGGCTTTCACCTGGTCGCCGTTGCGCACCACGGGTTCGGCGCTGGGGGGCAGGTTATACACATCTCCTGACAGCACCCACAGCAGGCCGCCCCGCTGGGCCAGGCGGGTGGTGTTGCCCTGGCGGTCGGTTTTTTCCTCCTGCACTAGCCCGGCGAACTTGACTTCCCCGGCCAGGTCAGAGGTCACGTCTTTGGTGGCCTTCTCGGTCACCTTGCGGGTGCGCCCGGCGGAGGGCAGCTCGGCCAGCAGCTGCTCTTTCGTTACGGTTTCGCCATCATTCACAAACAGAATGGTGCCCTGGGGCAGGGTCTCGGTCTTGGCCTTGCCGCTGCCCTCGACTAAGATATCGGCGCTCGACTCTAGCATCAGCGCGTCTTCGCCATAGCGGGTGCGAAAGGCCCGACTCTTGAACCGCTTCGGCAGGCGCACGACGCCGTTTTTGCCCGCCCGGATGCGGGGAGCGACTTCGCCGGTAAAGGTGCCGCCGGTGTGGAAGGTTCGCATGGTCATCTGGGTGCCCGGCTCGCCGATCGACTGGGCCGCAATGATGCCCACCGCTTCGCCCAGATCGACCATTTCCGAGTGGGCCAGACTCCAGCCGTAGCAGAGGCGACAGACGGAGCGGGTAGCTTCGCAGGTCAGGGGCGATCGCGCCACCACTTCTTCCACCCCAGCCTCCACCAGGATCTCCGCTATTTCGGGGGAGACCGGATTATCCTTCTCTAGCAGCACTTCGCCGGTTTTGGGATGCTTGACATCTTCGGCCACCACCCGGCCCAGCAGACGATTTTCGAGGGGAATTAGCACCCGCTCGCCGTCGGTCATGGCCCGCAGGGGAATGCCCCGCTCGGTGCCGCAGTCGTGCTCGCGGATGATCACGTCCTGGGAGACATCCACCAGACGCCGGGTCAGGTAGCCCGAGTCGGCGGTGCGCAGGGCCGTGTCAACCAGGCCCTTGCGGGCCCCGTAGGAGGAGATCACGTACTCGGTCACCGTCAGCCCTTCGCGGAAGTTGGTCTTAATCGGCAGGTCAATGATCTCCCCCTGGGGGTTGGCCATCAGCCCCCGCATGCCCACTAGCTGGCGCACCTGGGAAATGTTACCCCGCGCCCCGGAGAAGGCCATCATATAGACCGAGTTAAGTGGGTTATTTTCCTTAAAGTTCTTCACCACCTGGTCTTTCAGCTCTTCGCTGGTGTCGTTCCAGGTGTCGATTACCTTGGTAAGACGCTCGACCTCGGTGATTTCCCCCCGGGTGTAGCGCTCCTCGGTGGCGCGGATGTCTTCCTCCGCCGCCGCCAAGAGCTGGCGCTTTTCCTGGGGCACCTGGAGGTCTTCGACGCTGATCGAGACCCCCGCCCGGGTGGCGTATTTAAACCCTAGATCCTTAATCCGGTCGGCCATTTGGGAGGTACGGGCGGTGCCGTAGTGGGTAAACGACCAGGAAATTAGCTTTTTAAGCTGCTTTTTATCAATAACTCGGTTCCGAAAGACTACGGAGGATGGAGTCGCCCCTTGGTCAGCCATATGTTTTCGCCCCTCGTGGTGGTTGGTGTAGGTGTTGATGATCGATGCGCCAGGTCTCGGCGTTGGGTTGGCCCCCGGTAAACCAGCCGCTACCGGAGGCCGACGGCCTAGTTTGCGATCGCCTCTAGGACGGCTTTGTTGTAGATGATTCGGCCCGGCGTGGTTTTGATGTACTGGGAAATCCGCTGGCCCTCACGGTCTAGGCGAATGCGGCGGTCGGGGTAGATTTCAGTAATCGTGCCGTCCTCCGCCTCAATGCGCTCGGGGGCGGTATTTTTGGGCTGGTCAGACTCGACCTCGCCGTCAAACCGCAACCACACCTTGACGTGCAGATCCACCAGGCCCTGGTTGTACGCCATGATGGCGTCGTCCATGCTGGCGAAATAGTGCCCTTCCCCCTTAAAGGCGTCGGGGTTTTCCGCCGTCAGGTAGTAGCAGCCCAGCACCATGTCCTGACTGGGGGTAATAATCGGTGAGCCCGTGGCCGGCGACAGCACGTTGTTAGAGGCCAGCATCAGCAGCCTTGCCTCCGACTGAGCCTCCAGCGACAGCGGCACATGTACCGCCATCTGGTCACCGTCAAAGTCGGCGTTAAAGGCCGGGCAGACCAGAGGATGCAGCTGAATCGCCCGCCCCTCTACCAGAATCGGCTCAAAGGCCTGGATACCCAGGCGGTGTAGGGTGGGAGCCCGGTTGAGCATCACCGGGTGGCTTTCGATCACCTCTTCGAGCACGTCCCAAACGCTGGGGTCGTTGTGTTGAATTAGCTTTTTCGCCGCCTTGATGTTGTTCACCAGGCCCTGGCGAATCAAGCGGTGAATCACAAAGGGCTGGAACAGCTCAATGGCCATCTCCCGCGGTAGGCCACACTGGTGAATTTGCAGCTTTGGCCCGACCACGATCACCGAACGGCCAGAATAGTCTACCCGCTTGCCCAGCAGATTTTGCCGGAAACGCCCCTGCTTGCCCTCGATGATGTCGGAGAGGGACTTCAGCGGCCGGTTGTTGGCCCCCACCACGGTGCGACCCCGGCGACCGTTGTCGATCAGGGCATCCACCGCCTCCTGGAGCATCCGCTTCTCGTTGCGGACGATGATCTCCGGGGCGAGAATTTCCTGTAGCCGAGCCAGGCGGTTGTTGCGGTTAATCACCCGCCGGTAGAGGTCGTTCAGGTCGGAGGTGGCAAACCGGCCCCCGTCTAGCTGCACCATGGGCCGCAGGTCGGGGGGAATGACCGGAATCACATCCAGCACCATCCACTCGGTTTTAGAGCCGGTGGCGATGAAGTTGTCGATTACCCGCAGCCGCTTGATCAGCTTGGCCCGCTTCTGACCCTTGGAGTTGGCGATTTCCTCCCGCAGCTTTTCGGCCACGGCCTCCAGTTCCAGGTCTTCTAGCAGCCGCTGTAGGGCTTCGGCCCCAATGCCCACCTCAACCCCCGACAGCTCGGTTTCCTCGTCGTAGAGCTGATCCTCAATCTCAATCCACTGATCTTCGGTCAGCAGCTGCTTGTAGCTGAGGTTTTCGGCATTGCCCGGATCGAGCACCACGTAGGCGTTGAAGTAGACAATCTGCTCCACGTCCCGCAGGGGCATGTCGAGCAAAATTGCAATGTAGCTGGGAATGCCCTTCAAGTACCAGACATGGGCCACCGGAGCAGCCAGCTTGATGTACCCCATGCGGTGGCGGCGCACCCGCGACTCGGTCACCTCCACCCCGCAGCGCTCGCAGACAATGCCACGGTGGCGCACCCGCTTATATTTACCGCAGTGGCATTCCCAATCCTTGGCGGGGCCAAAAATGCGCTCGCAAAACAGCCCATCCATTTCGGGCTTGAGGGTGCGGTAGTTGATGGTCTCGGGCTTGGTGACTTCGCCCACAATCTGACCATTGGGCAGGGTGCGTTCGCCCCACTGGCGAATGCGTTCAGGGGAGGCTAATCCAATTTTGACGTAGTCAAACCGCTGTTCTAGCTTGGCCATGCTGGGTACTTTCCTTGTTGCGCGCTCAATCTTGGGTCGGTTGGGGGAGGATGGATGGACGGGGTAGATCAGAAGGGAGGTTTGGATCCCACCTGCCCAGGGGGCAAAACTAAGAACGGTCACCCGGTTTTGACCCTGGGATGGAATCATCTACTCGTCGAGATCTTCTCCCTCATCCCTGGAGATGGACTCGTAGGTGGGTCGGGAGGGGGTGCGGCGGCTGTTGACATCGGCCATCAGGTCGACCTCGGTATCGCGGCTGGTGCCGTCTTCCCGGGTTTCAACCTTGTGCACCGCAATGTCGAGGCAGAGGGATTGCAGCTCCCGCATCAGCACCTTGAAGGACTCGGGGGTGCCGGGGCGAGGAATTGACTTGCCCTTGACGATGGCGTTGAGGGCCTCGTTGCGCCCCTGCATATCGTCAGACTTAACGGTAAGCAGCTCCTGCAGGGTGTAGGCGGCCCCGAAGGCTTCCAGGGCCCAGACCTCCATTTCGCCGAAGCGCTGACCGCCCTGCTGGGCCTTGCCCCCCAGGGGCTGCTGGGTGACCAGGGAGTAGGGGCCGGTGGAGCGGGCATGGATCTTGTCGTCGACCAGGTGCACCAGCTTCAGCATGTAGGCTCGGCCTACTGTCACCGCCCGGTCAAAGGCCTCCCCGGTGCGACCGTCGAAGACCTGAATTTTGCCAGGGTTGTCGGGGTTAAAAACCCAGTCTTTGCCGGTCTTTTCCCGTGCTTCCATCAGCTTGCCGTGGGTGGAGTTGCGGGAGGCCTCTTCGCCGTACATTTCGTCGAAGGGAATCACCTTGAAGCGGGCGTCCAGATTGTCGGCAGCCCAGCCCAGCAGGCATTCAAACACCTGGCCGACGTTCATCCGAGAGGGTACCCCCAGGGGGTTAAGGACGATGTCAATGGGGGTGCCATCAGGCAGGTAGGGCATGTCTTCGATGGGCAAAATCCGAGAGATAATCCCCTTGTTGCCGTGGCGGCCGGCCATTTTGTCGCCCACCTGAATCTTGCGCTTCTGGGCCACGTAGACCCGCACCACCATGTTGGCACCAGGGGGCAGCTCGTCCCCCTGCTCCCGGGTAAACACCCGCACATCAACCACCCGGCCCTTTTCGCCGTTGGGCACCCGCAGGGAGTTGTCCCGCACGTCCCGAGCCTTTTCACCGAAGATGGCCCGCAGCAGCTTTTCCTCCGGCGGCTGGTCAGATTCCCCCTTGGGGGTGACTTTACCCACCAGAATATCGCCGGATTCTACCCAGGCTCCGATTCGGATAATGCCGGTTTCATCCAGCTGTCGCAGGGCATCTTCCCCGACGTTGGGGATTTCCCGGGTAATTTCTTCGGGGCCGAGCTTGGTCTGCCGGGCCTCGATCTCGAACTTCTCCACGTGAATGGAGGTATACACGTCTTCGTAAACCAGCCGCTCGCTAAGCAGAATGGCGTCCTCGTAGTTGTAGCCCTCCCAGGGCATGTAGGCCACCAGCACGTTCTGGCCCAGGGCCAGCTCGCCCCCCTCGGTAGCCGAGCCGTCGGCCAGCACTTGGCCGGTCAGCACCCGCTCGCCGGGGAAAACCGTAGGCCGCTGGTTCAGGCAGGTGTCCTGGTTCGAGCGCTGGTACTTCTGCATCTCGTACTCGTGGACGTTGCCCTCGGGGTCGCGCACCTTGATCCAGTCGGCATCTAAGTACACCACCTCGCCATCGCTGCGGCTGATGATCACCATGCCCGAGTCGCGGGCGGCCTGGGCTTCGAGGCCCGTACCCACCAGGGGCCGCTCGGGCTGGAGTAGGGGCACCGCCTGGCGCTGCATGTTCGACCCCATCAGGGCTCGGTTAGCGTCGTCGTGCTCCAGGAAGGGAATCAGGGAGGTGGCCACGGAGATAATCTGCACCGGCGACACGGCCACATAGTCCACCTCGGTGGAGGCGGTAGTGGTAAAGTCTTGGCGGTAGCGCACCGGCACCGTTTCGCCAATGATGTAGTGGTTTTCGTCGGTGGCGATATCCCCCGGGGCGACCCGCAGGTCGTCCTCCTCGTCGGCGGTCATGTAGATCGGGGCCTCGTCTTTGCTGACCCGGCCATTTTCGGCTTTAAAGAAGGGGGTCTCGATAAAGCCAAAGGCATTTACCCGGGCGTGGGTAGCCAAAGAGCCAATCAGCCCAGCATTGGGGCCTTCCGGCGTTTCAATCGGGCAGATGCGACCGTAGTGGGAGGGGTGAATGTCGCGCACCGCAAACCCGGCCCGCTCGCGGGTCAGACCGCCGGGGCCGAGGGCGCTAATCCGGCGCTTGTGGGTCAGCTCCGCCAGGGGGTTGGTCTGATCCATAAACTGGGATAGCTGGCTGGAGCCAAAGAACTCCTTAATCGCCGCCACCAGAGGCTTGGGGTTAACCAGCGATGCCGGGGTGAGGGCATCGGAGTCAGAGACGGTCATGCGCTCGCGGATGATCCGCTCCAGGCGGTTCAGCCCGACCCGCACCTGGTTTTGCAGCAGCTCGCCCACCGAGCGCACCCGACGATTGCCCAGGTGGTCGATGTCATCAATGCTGCCGATGTCAAACTCCAGGTTGATCAGGTAGTCGATGGCGGTGAGGATGTCGGTGGGGGTCAGCACCCGGGTGGCGTCGGGCACGTTTAGCCGCAGCTTGCGGTTGAGCTTGTAGCGGCCCACCCGGCCCAGGTCATAGCGCTTGGGATCCGAAAACCGCGAGTACAGCAGCTGCTCGCCCCCGGAGACCGTCGGCGGTTCCCCCGGCCGCAGCTTGCGATACAGCTCCAGCAACGCCTCTTCTTCGCTAAACTGACCCTCTTTCTCGATGGTTTTTTGGAAGTACTCCGGGTTCCGCAGCGAGTCGAAGATCTCGTTGT
Source organism: Nodosilinea sp. CTOTU7336 (assembly GCA_036848635.1). Lineage (GTDB taxonomy): Bacteria > Cyanobacteriota > Cyanobacteriia > Phormidesmidales > Phormidesmidaceae > Nodosilinea. The sequence continues at coordinate 54,020 of DAIUJR010000031.1, read as the reverse complement.
CGGTCAGCCCCAGCGCCTTCAGCAGCACCTGGGCAGAGAGCTTACGGGTTTTGTCGATGCGCACCCAAACCAGGTCGTTTTTGTCGGTCTCAAACTTCAGCCAGGCCCCCCGGTTGGGGATCAGGTTGGCGTTATAGGTGCGGCGGCCGTTTTTATCGGTTTCGGCCTTGTAGTAGACCCCAGGGCTACGCACGATCTGATTAACGATCACCCGCTCGGCCCCGTTGATGATGAAGGTGCCCCGGTCGGTCATCAGCGGCAGATCGCCGATGAAAACCTCTTGCTCTTTAATTTCGCCGGTTTCTTTGTTGATCAGCCGGGTTGGCACGTACATCTGCACGGCGTAGGTGGCATCCCGCCGCTTGGCCTCGTCAACGTCGTACTTAGGGCTTTTGAGCTTGTAGCTTTTACCCAAAAAGTGTAGCTCTAGCTTACCGGTGTAGTCGGTAATGGGCGAAAAGCTTTCCAGCTCTTCGATCAGCCCTTCCTCCAGGAACCAGCGAAAGCTGGAGCGCTGGATTTCAACCAGGTCGGGCAGAACGAAGTTGGGAGTGGTGTCGGTGGTGGTGGTTATAGTCATGGGTCTCCTAAAGCGAGTCAGGCCCTAGCCATCAACGGTGGTTTGCAGGTGGTGCGGGGTAAAACGGTAGGCAAATGGAACAAAGAAAACTAAAATGGGGTCAAATCAGCCAGGTCGGATGGAATAAAATCAAGCAGAATTTGCCCATTGAATACCTCCCTACCAGGGTTGAACTTCTAAGGCCCAGGTTTACATGGGCAAGGCCAGCTGATTTATCCCAGTTGAGATCAAACTCCCGAGCACGCTTGATAAAGCTATTGAGAACCTTGAAGTAGCGCCAGGAATAAGGCTCCCCGGCCTTAAAGCAGCGGCCTTGAGCCATTCAGGGCCAAAATAGCCTAGCCCACGGTCGCCAGTTGCGCCGGGGGAGAGCCCAGATTAATATCCAGGGCGGGCAAAGAAAAAAGTTCAAGGGCATTTTGAGTGGTCATGGTGGCTAGGTTGGCAGGCTGTTCCTGCCGCAGTTCGGCTAAATAAGCGGCCACGTGGGCCACAAATGCCGGCTGGTTGCGACGCTCTTTGCGTCGAGGCTCAGGGGTCAAAAACGGGCAGTCAGTTTCCACCAGTAGGCGGTTGGCCGGTACAAGCTGGGCTGAGGCTTTGACCTGGTGAGCATTCTTAAACGTAACAATGCCGCTAAAGCTAATGTAGAATCCCAGGTCAAGGAACCGGCGGGTTTCCTCTGGGGTACCGGCCCAGCAGTGCATCACACCTCCCACAAAGCCCACGGCTTGATGGAACTCGCGAACTAGATCAGCGGTGGCGGTGGCCGCATCCCGACAGTGAATAATCACCGGCAGGCCCAGGTCATGAGCCGTGGTAAGCTGCGCCCAAAACGCCCGACGCTGTAGGTCGGCATTGTCAGCCTTGAAAAAGTCAAGGCCCGTTTCACCAATTGCCACCACCCGCCGGTCAGAGCAAGCTAGGCGGGTAATTTCCGTCGCCAGGGTATCCGTCCACCCATCCACATCAAGGGGATGTAGCCCCACTGCTAGAAACAGCTCTGGGAATCGATCGGCAATGGCCTGCATGGCTGGAAACTCGTCAGGCTTAACGCAGGAGTGAACCAGCCTTACTACCCCTGCCTCTCGCCAAGCCCGGGCCAGATCATCAAGATCTCCGGCAAACGTATCAAAATTTAGATGTACGTGGGTGTCAACCAGGGGCATAGCTATAGAATAGCGGCAGAAAACAAGAGTGAGCGAACCAGCTTCAGGAAGGCACCGACGAAGCATCCTAGGATACCGTGACGGTCTCTTGGGCTGTTTCTTGAGCTTCTTTCGCCTTCAGCACCCGAGCCAGACGCGCCTTTTTACGAGCGCCAGTATTAGCGTGTAGTGTGCCCCGCTTAACGGCCTTATCGATTTTACTGTAGGCCGAAGCCATGGACTGTCGAGCCCCCTCCAGGGCCTCTGGGGTGGGGTTAGCTCCGTAGGCATCAACGGCGGCGAGGTAGTTCTTCGTTAGCGTTTTAACCGCCGACTTATAAGAGCGATTTTCAAGCCGATTGCGCTCGGCAATTTCAATTCGTTTAAGTGCAGACTTATTATTTGCCACAGTTCGCCCTAGCTTAACAAGATTACATGGACTGGATAAAGTATGTTAGCACTTAATGGTGAAAATGCGCTATTTTTCGCAACAAGTTAATCGAGAGATCGATTAGGATGGTAGAACACTGGCCTCTAGGGCTTTACGGCATTTGCCTGTGAGCCTCAAAGGCGAGCAAACCCTGAGGTGAATTCCTCAGAATGCAAGGGCTAGTCACCTCTGCGCTAGTTATCTTGAACTAGTCCGCTAGACTATAGACACCGCTGGTTTCTCCGGACAAATACGCCGAATGCTGCGCATCACCCATCAGCTAACTGAGGCCAAGACCGAGCTACAGCGTATCTGTGCTCGCACCCACGACGATCAGGTGGTTCACAAAGAGGCCACGGTGCGTGAGATTCTCCACGCGGTCAAGCGCCAGGGGGATCAGGCGCTCTTGCAGTACACCGCCGACTTTGACGGCATCACCCTCACGATAGACAATTTGCGCATCTCGGGGGCTGAATTGGACGCCGCTTACCAGCAGGTGAGTAAAACCCTGCTCGATGCCATTCGCCTGGCCTGCAAAAACATCGAAGCCTTTCACCGCCAGCGCCTGCCGAAAAGCTGGGTGCAGTTTGAAGATAATGGCGCGGTACTGGGCAAGCGCTATACCCCGGTAGATCGAGCAGGCCTCTATATTCCTGGCGGGCGGGCGGCCTACCCCAGCACCGTGCTGATGAATGCCATTCCGGCCCGGGTGGCCGGGGTGCGCCGTATCGTTATGGTTACCCCGCCGGGGAAGTCTCTGGCGGCGAATCCAGCGGTTTTGGTAGCGGCCCAGGAGGCGGGTATCTCAGAAATTTACCGGGTGGGGGGAGCCCAGGCGATCGCCGCCCTCGCCTACGGTACCGAGACGATCCCAGCGGTGAACGTAATTACCGGCCCCGGCAATATTTACGTCACCCTGGCGAAGCAGTTGGTGTTTGGCACCGTGGGTATTGACTCCCTGGCTGGCCCCTCCGAGGTGCTGGTAATTGCCGACCACACCGCCAACCCCACCCATGTGGCCGCAGACCTAATGGCCCAGGCGGAGCACGACCCCATGGCCGCCGCCATCCTCCTCACCCCCAGTGCCCCCCTAGCCGAAGCCGTTGCCGAAGCCGTCGATCGGCAGCTAGTGGGCCACCCCCGCCAAACCCTAACGGAAAAATCCATCGCCAACTACGGCCTGGCCGTGGTGGTGGATAACCTGGAGCAGGCCGCCAGCCTATCGAACGAGTTTGCCCCCGAGCACCTGCAGCTAGAAGTGGCCGACCCCTGGGCCATGCTAGAGCACATTCGCCACGCCGGGGCAATTTTTCTCGGCCACTCCACCCCCGAAGCCGTGGGCGACTATTTGGCGGGCCCTAACCACACCCTCCCTACCTCCGGGGCGGCTCGCTACGCCTCTCCCCTGTCTACGGAGACGTTTATGAAGCATTCCAGCCTGATTCAGTACTCCCCTACGGCCCTAGGGGAGGTGGCCGACGCCATTGCGGTGCTCACCGAAACCGAAGGGCTGCCCTCCCATGGAGACTCGGTGCGGCTGCGGGTAGAGGCGGCCCCATCGCCGGGGGAGGATGGGGCTGAGGCGGAGCAGAATTCGGCCTAGAGCATAGGAATCGGGGCTATAGACTCGGATTTGGTATAAGCCATCACCACCGACTAGCCGGGGATGGCCCACCAACAGTTCTCCAAAACCGTTCTAGAGCAAGACAAATTTACGATTCTCAAGAAAACTCTACATCTTCTAGCAAATTGAAATGATGGGATTTTGATAAACCCTGTATTTTGAGATCGAATCAAGCGTCTCTTGCTGCTTGATCGCTAACGATGTTATCGGGGCAATTTTCGCCATTATGATCCCACCCCTTGAACCACTTTTTTGCCCGTGCTGTACTCCGGCTCTCTTGCACAGCCTATCTCAGCAGGGCTTTTTGGCTCTCTCCTAACCGCTCAGGCTACTAGTGCTCTGTCAGCTCTTAATTTTAGGGTTGCTACTGCTCGAAAGCGGCACTATGCAGAGCTTTTGGAGATCGTCAACCCTGATTTTTAGTCTTGACGCTGCACCAGGGTCAGGAGCGCTAGTGATCGCAGTAGGGCTAGAGAAAAAACCTCAGCCTTCCAAATCCTCCACAGCTCGGCGTTGCTGACTAAGAAGATCGCCTCGCGAAGTCAGCGCCACCCCTGTTCTTTGGCGCTGTTATTTCTGTTTAAGTTGATCAGGATTCACTAAAACCATGCGATCTCAATTCCGTTACGGCTTAATCATCGGGGCCTTAATTTTGGCTATCCTGGGCTTCACCGCTCGCTATAGCTACGCCCAAAGCCCAGCTACAGCCCAGGCACCCACCGCCACCTTGTTTGAAAATGTGCGGATCTTTAACGGCACCGCCGACCAACTCTCCACCCCAGCCAATGTGCTGGTGGTCGGCAACAAAATTGAACAAATTTCTGCCAACGCCATTCCAGCACCCGCCGATGTAAGTATGACCCGCATTAACGGCAATGGTCGGACGCTGATGCCGGGGTTGATCGATGCCCATGTGCACCTTTTCATGGCGGCCCTTTCCCCAGAAGATCTGTTATCCCGCGATACCCCGGTTGAGAAATTCTTTAAAACCGCAGAAACCACCGCCACAGGCATGCTAATGCGGGGGTTTACCAGCGTGCGGGATTTGGCTGGGCCAGTTTTCGACCTCAAAAAGGCCATTGACGCTGGAACGGTAGCCGGGCCAAGAATCTGGCCGTCGGGGGCGATGATCTCCCAAACCAGTGGCCATGGTGACTTCCGCGCGCTCTCAGAACTGCCCAGAACTCCGACCAGCCCCCTCAATCGTGGGGAAGCGCTGGGGGCTGGGGCGATCGCCGATGGGGTAGATGAAGTCCTCCGGGCCACTCGGGAGCAACTGATGCGAGGGGCCAGCCAGATTAAGCTGGCGGCCGGGGGAGGCGTCTCCTCTAATTACGACCCCCTGGATGTGAGCCAGTACACCGAGGCCGAGCTCCACGCCGCCGTGGAAGCCGCCGCGAATTGGAACACCTATGTCACCGTTCATGCCTACACCCCCACCGCCATTCAAACCGCCATTCGGGCCGGGGTTAAGTGCATCGATCATGGTCAACTCATGGACGACGAGACCGCCCAAATCATGGCAGAAAACGATATCTGGCTTAGTATGCAGCCGTTTATCGAAACGGGCACAAGTGTTTTTCCAGAGGGTTCACCCAACCGGATCAAACAACTGCAACTGTATGAAGGCACAGACACGGCCTATGGGTTGGCGAAAAAATATAACCTTAAGACTGCCTGGGGCACAGACCAGCTCTGGAGTGCTGAACAGCTACCGAAGCAGGGCGAGATGCTGTCCAGAATGGTGCGCTGGTACACCCCAGCGGAAGTGCTGAAGATGGCGACCAGTATCAATGCTGAATTGCTAGCCCTATCTGGCCCCCGTAGCCCCTACCCCGGCAAGCTCGGCGTGGTCGAAGAAGGTGCCCTGGCCGACCTACTGCTGGTGAACGGCAATCCGCTGGAGGATATTCAGCTGGTGGCCGATGCCACCACCAACTTCATCGTGATTATGAAGGACGGCAAGATTTACAAGAACACCGCTCGGTAATACGCGCATGGGCATTTCTTTCAGCAGGGCGGTGCGGCAACCATTTCAGGGTTACTTCCTCCTCCTGGTGGTACCGTTGACTCAATTGCTCTTGAAGCAGTACCGCCGCATTGCCACTCGCTCGAAACCTGAGGCCCAGATTCTTGCAAGGGTATGTGGATTCATACCACGGGGCATAAGGGATATTAAGGTACCTGACGTAATAGGCGGCTCAAATCACGTCCGCAAAGGTGCGCTCCATGCGGCGAAAGTAGAGCACCCCGGTCACCAGCAGCCCGGCCACCAGCAGCAGCGACAGCCAAAACCCTGGCCAGTAGAGCGACACATCGCCGCCAATAATGGCCCAGCGAAAGCCGTCAATGACCCCCACCATAGGATTGAGAGAATAGAGCAGCCGCCACCGCTCGGGCACAATGGCGCTGCTAAAGCCCACTGGGGAGATGTAAAGGCCAAACTGTACCAAAAACGGCACCACGTAGCGAAAATCGCGGTACTGCACATTCAGCGCCGCCAGCCATAGCCCGGCCCCCATCGCCGCCGCAAAGGCCACCGCAATGAACAACGGCAGGGTTAGAATCCGCCAGGAGGGCGGGGCGTCATACCAGGCCATCAGCCCCAGCAGAATGATGCCCGAAATCAAAAAATCTACGAAGCTGACAATGACGGCGCTAGTGGGCACCACCAGGCGGGGAAAATACACCTTAGAAATCAGGTTAGCGTTGGTAATCAGGCTGTTGCTGCACTCTGAAAGGGCATTGGCAAAAAACTGCCAGGGCAGCATCGCCGCAAACACCAGGATAGGATAGGGGGCATCCCCTTCGGTGGGCAGGTTAGCCAGACGCCCAAACACCACCGTAAACACCAGCATGGTCAAAAACGGGCGAATCAACGCCCAGGCCACCCCCACGGCGGTTTGCTTGTAGCGCACCAAAATATCTCGCCAGGCCAGGAAATAAAACAGCTCGCGGTAGCGCCACAGATCCCGAAAGTATTGGGCTTCGGTACGCCCGGCTTCGATGATCAGTTCAGGGACGGGGTCGGTCATGGGGGCAAAGTAATCCGTGGAAACGCGCACACCGTCTAGGCTACCCTACCCTAGGGAGGCGGCATCAAGCCTAAGCAGAATTAATAACGACGGCAGGCCCTAGGCGAATTGGTAGACTGCTTTAGGTCTGGGGCGGCACGTCAGGGCTGCGATCAATTCCCTTTAGATAATCGGCCAGGCGAATCGAGAGCGCCACGATTGTCAGGGTCGGATTGGCCGCCCCCGCCGTCGGAAAGACCGAGCTACCCGCCACAAACAGGTTATGCAGGTCGTGTACTCGCAGGTTTTCATCCACCACGCCCTGCCTGGGGTCACTATGCATTCGCGTGGTGCCCATGTGGTGGTTGCCCACCCCCAGGGTGGTAGGGGGGAACTCATCCCCCAGCATCAACTCAACCCAGCCGATACCCTGGCGGCGCAGCGCCTGATCGAGGCGCTGCTGGCCGCGGCGAATTGCTCCCAAATCGGCGGCGGTGTAGCGCCAGTCGAGGGTGAGTCGGGGCAGCCCCAGGGCATCTTTTTCTCGCCCAATGCGCACCCGCGAGGCGGGGTTGGGGATCTGCTCGGCCTCGACCTCCATTTCGAAATAGCGATTGCCGCCCTGGCGATGGAGCAGTTTGGGCAGCGCCTGGGGCCGCAGCAGCCGCTGGTAGGGTAGATCAAGCAGGTTACCACCGCGCCGGGCCAGGGTTTGCCAAAACCGCCCCCACTCATCTGCCTGGGGCCAGCGAGATACGGTGCGCCCCAGGTCGGCAACGGTGCTGCGGATCGCCCCCTTGTGCAGCCAGAAGGCGAAGTTAGGCAACTCGGCCTGGCGCAGGTGGTCATCTCGAAAGCGCAGGTAGCCCTCTAGCTGGGTGGTGCCGACCTGGTGCCGCTGGTACAGCTCTAGGTGGTCGGCCAGGCGGCGGTCAAAGGGATAAAAGTAGCCCGAGTGCAGGTGGGGATGCTCCATGAAGTAGCGCCCTACCCCGTCGTAGCGATTACCTAGACCGTTGGGATGAGTCTGGTTAGAGGCCAGCAAGAGCTGCGGGTTAGCGAGCCCCCCGGCGGCTAATACAAAGGTTCGAGCTTTCACCGAGAAGGATTTTTGGACCAGGTTAGTAACCTCAACCCGGTTCACGACCTGGGCACTGTGTTCTGTGGCTAGATTGGTTACGCTGGCGTGGAGCACTAGGGTAACGTTGGGGGAAGCCGCTAACCTTTGGCCAATGGCCAAAAACTGCCCCAGGGGGCCGCGCTGGAAGAGGCCCGACTGAATCGCCTCCCCTTCGAGAATGGCGTAGGGTTCTGCCCCTTGGGGGTGCCAGCGATGCGGATCGTAGTGGTACGGCCCCAGACCGCAAACTTCCTGGGCACGGGCATAGTAAGGGTCGAGGGTAGCCCTAGAAAACGGCCAGCCGCTGTGGGGAATACAGGCCCTGGGCTCAAAATCAATCGCGTCTAGGGGGCGTGCTCGCAGCCCAATGGTGGGCACCCACCGCACCGACGTGCCCCCCAGGCACCGCGCCCGCGCCTGCCCAAAGCTGTGGGGATAGGGCTGATCCAGGGTGCTAACCTCCAGCAGGGCCTGGTGGTCAGGGTCGAGGGTCTGGCCCCCGGCTTCTAGCACCATCACCGCCAGGCCGCTACCGGCCAGCTCATGGGCCAGGGTGAGCCCCGCCGGGCCAGCTCCAATGATACAGATTTCAGTTTCAAGAACGGCGGCGGCCCCTAGGGTGCGCCCATCAATCAGCATGGGGTGGGTTTAGTCGACTGGAACCCGCCTAGTATTCACATCAATGGGCCATTGAATCCCAGGGCGACTCTATTCTGGGAAAATTCGATGCCCTGACGGGAACCGCAGGGACTGAGGGAAATTCGACCCCAATAGCGCGGCTTAAAACGGCCCATCCCCCAGGGCGAACAACTGTTCGCCCTGGGGGATGGGCCAGCAGGCTTGGGATTCAATCTTAGGAACGACTGAGTAACGGCACTGTGTCTAGGGTTAGATTGCGCCTCAAGCCCTGGGCCGGAATAGCTAGCTGAACCGGTCTCAGCGCCACGGCCAAATCGAGCCGGGAAAAGGCCAGCCGCAGCTCGGTTTGCTTTACCTCCACCTGGGCTTGCACCAGGCCACAGCGGTGGTTGAGGGTGGTAACGGTGCCGGTGATGGTATAGGGGCCGGGGGGAAGGTCAAAAAAGCAGTAGTGCCCGTCGCCGCCGGTAATGGTTTGATCCTGTCGGAGGGTGCTGAGCCAGTGGTGGCGCTCAAAGGAATCTAGAAGGATTTGCGCCGTTTTTAGGGTATCGGCGGTAATGGCCCGGTTCAATAGGTGGCCATAGTGCGCCATTAGCTCCGGATGGTTGACCAGAACCGCTTCAACGGTGGCCATCAGCATTGCCACAAACCCCGGTGGAGCCTCGGTAATGCGAACGACCACCTGGGGAACGATATCTCCGGTGTCGAGGTTAGTAACAGTGCCGGCAATGGCAACTCGCTGTCTAGCCTTTAAGTCAGCCATGACAGATTCCTCCTGATGTGGTGTGTGAGTCAGTAAAGTGGTGGAAAGCGATTTAAACCGATGTGTAGAGTATTTCTAGATCGCTAAAAACCTAAAGACCCGCGTTCAGCAAAAATTCAGCTCAGGTTGATCAGCACTCCCTAACCATGCCAATCCTAAGGCCAATCGCCGCCGCATTAAAGGATCGTTAAATTAAGTTTGCATCCAGGGGGGGTGGGCTTTGGATTTTAGGAGGGTAGGTCGGCCTGGGATAATTCTAGGCGGTAGCGGTAAAGGGCGACGGGCTGCTTGCGGGCGGTTAAAAAATCGGGATCCTGGGGCGACAGGTACACCGCCGTTACCTGGTCGGCCAGGATGGTTTTGCCGCTGGGGCCATCAATGACAGGGGAATAGTCGGTGGTGGTCTCCACCTCGTTGAGGTAAGGAATCGCCGTACCCCGAAACACCTGCTGAACCCGTTCCACCGTAATAAAGCGCTGGGGGGATGGGGCCTCCGTCGCCCTGGCCGACACGGTGGCCTCAAGCTGCCGACCCTGGGCCAGCAGCGTCACCTGACGGTTGGGATTCTGGGGATCGACCTTAACCGCTTTGACCGCCTTCTGGCCCAGGTATGCCCTGGCCAGGTTGAGGCCGTTGAAGGCGCGATCGGCGACGGTCTGCGTCTCCTGGGTGACTCGCGGCACCAGCCCTGTTGCCACCCTGGGCACCACCACAAACCGCACCTGGCAGGCCACGGGCAGGTCTAGCATGGCCCGGTTGCTGTCAAAGCCAGGGGTGACAATCGCCGGGGCCAGCGGGGCGGCTAAATCTACCAGGGTGCTGGTTAGGGTCCAGGTGCCCTGCAGCCAGTCGGGGTAAACTAAATCCCCCTGGGCGGCGGGCAGGGTCGGCTGATCACCCCAGTTCGGAAACCGCTGCAGGCGCTCTTGCCACGGCCCGGCCTGGGCCTGGCCGCTGCACAGCAGCCAGATGGTCACCAGCAAAACTAGCCAAAACCGACGGCGGCGAAGTAGCAGTAGCAGGGGACGGGCCATGGGGTGGGTCAGCCTAAAACAAATCCAAATCGGTAACCGCCCCCCGGCTGCTCGACGATACCAGCCGGGCGTACTTGCCCAAAATGCCGCGGCGATAGCGGGGGGCAGGGGCCACCCAGGCGGCTCGGCGCTGGGTCAACTCGGCCTCGGCGACATTGAGCTGGAGCAGGTTTTGGTCGGCGTCGATGGTGATTGAATCCCCCTCCTGCACCAGGGCGATGGTGCCCCCCACGGCGGCTTCAGGGGCAACGTGGCCGACCACCATGCCGTAGGTGCCGCCGGAAAAGCGGCCATCGGTAATTAGCCCCACCGAGTCGCCCAGGCCTGCGCCGATGATGGCGGCGGTGGGGGCCAGCATTTCGCGCATGCCGGGGCCGCCCTTGGGGCCTTCGTAGCGAATGACGAGTATATCGCCGGGGTGGATAGTCTTGTCAAGCACCGCCCGCAGGCAGTCTTCCTCAGACTCAAACACCCGGGCCGGGCCAGTGATATGGCGGTTTTTAATGCCAGTGAGCTTGGCTACGGCTCCCTCGGTGGCCAGGTTGCCCTTGAGAATGCCCAGGTGCCCCACCGGGTACATGGGGTTGCTAAAGGGGCGAATCACGTCCTGATCGGGGCTGGGCTGGGCCGGGATATCGGCTAGCAATTCCGCCACGGTTTGGCCGGTAATGGTGAGGGCATCGCCGTGGAGCAACCCTTCCTGGAGCAGCATTTTCATCACCTGGGGCACCCCCCCAGCCCGGTGGAAGTCGGTGGCCACGTAGCGCCCGGAGGGTTTCAGGTCGCAGAGCACGGGGACGCGGTGACGGATGGTTTCAAAATCATCAATGGTGAGGTCAACGCCGATGGCGTTGGCAATGGCCAGCAGGTGCAGCACCGAATTGGTGGAGCCACCCACCGCCATAATCACGGCAATCGCGTTTTCAAACCCCTGGCGGGTCAAAATTTGGCTGGGCAAAATTTGCTGGTGAATGGCATTAACCAGGGCATAGGCCGATTTTTCGGTATTGTCGGCCTTCTCCGCATCCTCGGCGGCCATGGTGGAGGAGTACATCAGGCTCATGCCCATGGCCTCAAAGGCCGAAGACATGGTGTTGGCGGTGTACATGCCGCCGCAGGAGCCCGCCCCGGGGCAGGCGTGGCGCTCCACCGCCAGTAACCGCTCGTCGCTAATTTTGCCGGCGCTGTGCTGGCCCACGGCCTCAAAGGCGCTGACCACGGTGAGATCTTCGCCGTCGTAGTGGCCGGGCTTGATGGTGCCGCCGTAGACAAAGATGGCTGGAATGTTCAGCCGGGCCATGGCGATCATGGCGCCAGGCATATTTTTATCGCAGCCACCGATGGCCAGCACCCCGTCCATGCTCTGGCCGTTGCAGACGGTTTCAATGGAGTCGGCGATCACCTCCCGCGACACCAGGGAATACTTCATGCCCTCGGTGCCCATGGAGATGCCGTCGCTGATGGTAATGGTGCCAAACAGCTGGGGCATCCCCCCGGCCGCCCGCACCCCGGCCTCGGCCCGCTGGGCCAGGCCATCGAGACCCATGTTGCAGGGAGTAATGGTGCTAAAGCCATTAGCGACCCCAACAATGGGTTTACTAAAGTCATGGTCGCCAAATCCTACAGCACGCAGCATGGCGCGGTTGGGAGTGCGCTGCACCCCCTGGGTAACAACTTGGCTGCGGCGATTGTCGGGCATGGTCTTTCCTCAAGGTGCAATGGCTATAATTGGAGTCTGTAACAAAGCTAGATTTTCCCCCAAAACCTGAGGGATTTGTCCATTGGTATAGATTCTTTTGGTGTAGATCCTGTTTGTGGCTACCACGTCGTCCCCTCTGAGAGCCTGCTTTGGATATCCCCTCCCCTAGCCTTCGCCCCCTGCCTCCGCTCTTAGAGATGACCACCGCCGGTCTGCTAGAGCGCTATGCCCTGGGGGAAAGAGACTTCCGAGGCATTCAGCTGATCGGCGCTGATTTAGCCCACCAGGACTTGAGCGGCGCAAATTTCCGCCAGGCTAACCTCCAAAATACAAAATTTGCCGGGGCCACGTTGGTGGGGGCTAACTTTCGGGAGACCAAGCTCACCGACACGAACTTTGATCAGGCTACGCTGATTTTAGCTAATTTGATTGGGGCCGACCTCACCGATGCCAGCCTGGTTGGTGCTGACCTGAGCGAGGCAGGGCTACGTAGCGTTCACCTGGTTCGGGCCAACCTCAGCCAAGCCGTGCTGCGCGAGGCCAACCTCAACGAAGCTAGTTTTGACCACGCCACGGCTAGCCAGGCGATCTTCTCCGACGCCAGCCTGGGCCGCGCTCGGCTGCTCGAAACAGATTTACAGGGAGCCAACCTAGACCACGCCAATCTAACCAATGCCCTCATGAATCGGGCCAACCTTCAGGGGGCGAGCCTGGTGGGAGCCTGCCTCAGCGGGGCCACCCTAGAGGGGATAGATTTTCGCCAGGCCGACCTCAGCCGGGCGATGATGATGGGAACAACCTTAGTCAATGCCAACCTGGCCCAGGCTAATCTGCGGGGCACCAACCTGAGCTGGAGTTCCCTGCGGGGGGTCAACCTTCAGGGGGCAACCCTGTATCGCACCAGGCTGAGCTGGTCGAACTTAAGCGGGGCCGACCTCACCGATGCCGTGATTATCAACGCTAAGCTCGATTACACCAACCTGCACCATACGGATGGCATGGAGGCCCTGCGATCCGATGGGTTTAGCTCCAAAGGTTAGGGGGTGGCGCTATTCTCGTTGGGGCGATGGGCATGGGTCTGGGGCCGCAAGAACTGCGGTGGCCAGTAGACCGCCGTTAGGGATGACGGACTCGATCTGGCCCAGGCCACCAACTGCCGCTGCATGAGTTGGAACTGACCCTGTAGCGCCATGGATTCTAAATGCAGCAGGGATGGCACGTAGGTCAGTAGCTTATCCTGCCGGTAGAGGGCTCTGGGGTTCAGCCGGGGCCAGCGGGCCAGCCCGTTGGGCAGATCCTGACTCAGCCGCAGGGGCAGGGTTGGGGTGGAAAAATACTCCGCATAGTCGGCACTTAGGGCACCGGCGTAGGCCCTGGCCTCGGGGGTTTGCTGCATGATAAAGCTAAGGCTGACGCCCTGCAAAAAGATGCGCAGGTTAGCCGTACTCTCATCCGGCAGATGAGGCATGAAAGGGATATAGCGCAGGTCAGCGTTGAGATTATCGGGATCGCCCACGCTCAGGTGAGAGCCTCCTAGGGCCGTGACCAAGTACTTTGGCCCCGAGAGCTGGCGAAAGGGCGCGAGCTGCTGCTTAGCAATGGGAGTGACGCCGTCGTGGGTGCTGGCCAGCATCAACGTGGGTACCTTCACTTGGCTCAGCCCGGTTTCCCCAAAGAGCTGGCCGGTCATCGGATTAGTGACGACTAGCTGGGTAATCCGATTATCCCTCAAGTTAGCGTGATGAGTGGGCAAATCTAGCGCCGCACATTGCAGCCAGTCTGAGGGGGACACGTTGACAGGACTGAGCTTTTGACAAAACTTGTCGAGGTGCCGCAGATCGAGCTTAGCCCCAGCCAGGGCAAAGCCCGTATAGCCCCCGAGGGAATGGCCAATCAGGGTGACCTGCTGGGTATTGAGGCGATCGCGCAGGCTATAGGAGTAGACATTCAGCTTCTCCATGCGATCTAGCACGTAGCTGATGTCCTTGGGGCGGTCTAAAAACTCGCCGGCGGGCAAAATGCGGTTGGCAACGACCTTGGTTTTTTGATTTACCGAGGGCACGGAAAGCAGCGCCGAGACGTTGCTACCGGGGTGCTCCACCGAGACCACCGTTAGCCCGTGGGAGGCCAAATGCTCGGCCAGGTAGGCAAAAAACCGGCGGTCGGCCCCAAAGCCATGGGAAATGACCACCAGGGGGCCGTGGGTGTCTTCACTCCAGTAAATATCGATGGGAATGCTGCGGTCGCGATCGCGATCCTGTAGGGTGAGCTCCCAACGTTCTACCTGGGAAGGCCCCTTAGAAAAGGGTTCAACGCCTTGCAGCGGGGTGCTCCCGGGTGCTCCCTGATCCTGTTCCCGTCGCAGCACCTGACTCAGGGCCTCATTTTCCATCTGGGTGAGACGAAACTGAACCGCTAGGGAGACCAGCGCCCCCACATTAAGCTCCAGGGTATCCTGGGGCAGCGCCTGCAAAATGCCCAGGGTATTTGAGCGCTCCGGTGCCCCAGAAACCAGCTCAAGGGTGCTCTGGAGATCAGTAACATCCAGGTTTGGGGCCAGCGTCTCCAGGGTTTCCAGCGGTTGAATACCCCCAGGGGTAGACAAAATCTCGTCTAAGATAGTCTTACTAACCGCCGGATCCAGATCAATTTGTCCCCGTAGCGCTTCCCGCAGCCGGGGGGTTAGCAGGGGGCGATAGTGTCCGAGGCCCGAGGGCACTTCGCCGGTGGCGGCAAACTCCTCCAGCGCCTCCATGCCAATGGTTTGAGATAGCGCCCCCCACTTCAGCGTAATGCTCTCGGTGGCCATTGCTTCGGACTCTGGGGCGACCACCCCCCAGGCGGTCAGAGCTCCCACCAACAGGGCCCGTATCCAGGGCCGCCGGGGACGGGGTTGAGAAAAGAATTGAGGGGAAAAGGCCACAACGAGGAGCGATAAAGTCATGGATCAGAGGATGGCTTCACTGTGCCCAATTTTCTCTGTCAGTTAACTTAATCTAAACGACAGAACCGCCTCTGGGCAGGGTTTGATCATCAAGTTTTCTTTCGGGTCGATAAGTTTGCTTTAATCCGAGGCAGCAACCAATGGCCAAAATTATAGTCGGGGTAATGGGGCCGGGGGAACAGGCGACCCCTCAGCAGGTAGAAACGGCCTATGCCCTGGGGCAGAGGATTGCCCAGGCGGGCTGGGTCTTGCTTACCGGGGGGCGTAAGGTGGGAGTGATGGATGCCGCCAGTCGCGGGGCTAAAGCAGCAGGTGGCTTAACCATCGGCATTTTGCCCAGCCGCGATGGAGCCGATATGTCATCGGCTGTGGATATTCCGGTACTGACCGGGCTAGGGGATAGCCGCAATGGAATTAATGTGCTATCAAGCCAGGTGGTTGTCGCCTGCGGGCTAGGGCCGGGCACCGCCGCTGAAATCGCCCTGGCCATTAAAGCCCAAAAACCCCTCATTTTGCTTGGGCTAGAGCCCCAGGCCCTGGCGTTCTGGCAGAGTCTATCCCCCATGACCTTGGGCACAGCCCAAACGGTGGCAGAAGCCTTTGACCAAATTGGGCCTCATCTGCCGGGGCAAAGTAGCCTCCCATCGGAGGATCTCCGGTAGACCTGCCATGGGTTTTGCCCCGGGCCTCGCGCTGCCGGTTTCGGTGGAGCAAGGAGGGTGGATAAGCGAATCAAAAGCTGCGGTTAGCAACTAGATAAGCTTGGTATTGAGTATATTGTCTCCCCACGGGGTGGATAAGCGGATCAAAAGCTACAGTTACAACGGTCTGCAAAAACTTGTTTATGCTGTTGATGGTTTGCTTTGCCCCTTCTCTCCCCTGGTGCCATGACCGATCCCCCCCCGTCCTCCCAAAATAAAGATAACTTTCTCTTCCCCCGCAGCAAGTATTGGGGAGAATTTACTCCCCAGCGCCTGGCCTTTAACGCCAATCTCCAGGAGTTTGCCCAGCGGGTTTCTTTTGTGTGCAACCTGGAAACCGGTGGCAAAATGTCTTCTATTGATGCCTACGACGAAATCAAGCGGCTGTGGAAAGACCTGAAGCAGTCCAAGCATAATTTACTGGATGCGGAACAGACCCCGCCGCCGGAACTGCCCCCTGAATAACCCTGGGGCTAGCGGTTGGCAAAGTAGTCTTTTACAATCGCGTGGATCCGCTCGGCGGCATGACCATCCCCAAAGGGGTTGACAGCCTTGGCCATGGCCTCGTAGGCGGCGGGGTTAGTCAGCAGTTCACGGGCGTTTTCGGCAATTGCCTCGCGGTCGGTGCCGATTAACCGAGCGGTACCCGCCGCCACTGCTTCGGGGCGCTCGGTAGTATCGCGCAGTACCAGCACCGGCTTGCCCAGGCCAGGGGCCTCTTCTTGCAAACCCCCAGAGTCGGTGAGCAGCAGGTAGCAGCGCACCATCGCCCCCACCAGGCGGCGGTAGTCTAGGGGTTCGGTGAGAAAGACGCGGGGGTGACTGCCGAGCAGGGTCGTCAGCGGCTCTCGCACCACCGGGTTGCGGTGCAGAGGCAGCAGCAGCGCCGTATCAGGCTGACTGGCTAAAATTTTTAGCAGCCCAGCGGCAATATCCTCGAGCGGGTCGCCCCAGTTTTCGCGACGGTGCACCGTGACCAGCAGCACCCGATAGCGATCCCAGTCGAGGCCATCGATGGGGCAGTCAGGCTGGTGCTGGGCCACCGTCAGCAGCGCGTCGATAACGGTG
Organism: Nodosilinea sp. CTOTU7336; assembly: GCA_036848635.1. GTDB lineage: Bacteria > Cyanobacteriota > Cyanobacteriia > Phormidesmidales > Phormidesmidaceae > Nodosilinea. Next base: position 37,253 of record DAIUJR010000031.1, on the reverse strand, counting down.
TTGCCGGTGTGGTGGATCTCCCCCACGACGTTGGATTGCTTCAGGTGCTCGACGGCGGTGGGGGTAGGGGCAAAGTGCAGGGTGGTGAGCTGGGAAATCAGCCGCCGATTGGCCTCTTCGGGGTAGGGGCTGTAGATATTGTCGGTGCGCAGCCCGGCCTCCACGTGGCCGACCGGAATTTTTTGGTAAAACGCCGCCAGGGCCGCCGCAAAGGCGGTGGTGGTGTCGCCCTGCACAATTACTAAATCGGGCTGGATGGTCTGGAAATGGGCCTCTAACCCCTGCAAACTGCGGCAGGTAATGTCAGTCAGGGTCTGCTGGGGCTGCATAATTGCCAGGTCGGCATCGGCCTTAAGGTCAAACAGCGCCATCACTTGGTCAACCATTTCGCGGTGCTGCCCGGTGAGCACCACCTGGGTCGCCACCGTCGAGTCTTGCTGAAAGGCCCGAATCACTGGGGCCAGCTTAATGGCCTCGGGTCGGGTACCGAGGATAATGCACACGCGCAGGGGGGAGTCAGACATCAGGCTCAGCCTATGGAGTATTTAAGCAGGACTACTTTAAAGCGATATCTATGATGGCATGGCTGGTTCAGTCTGACTATCTGACTATTGGAGTTGGGGGGAGGGGGGATGAGTAGATGGGTGGTGGGGTGAGGGGCGACTTCTGCCACAATGGACGGTGTTAATCGCTATGGCGCGAGTACCTTCAGCTGATCTATGGCCCAAACCATTACCGTACAAGAATCCCACCTGCAGTCCCTTGATTTGAGTCCGGCTCTGGCGGTGCTGGAGCCGCTGTTAGCCACGGCGGCGATGCCCGATGATTCGTTGGCTCTGCGGTTTGTGGTCGAGATTAGCCGCGACCCCACCGACCCCAGGGAACTATCGGAACTGCCGGAGGTGCGGCTGTGGTTCATTCGCCTGGATAGTCAGTATCCCTGGCTGCCCCTACTGCTGGATTGGGAGGCGGGGGAACTGGGGCGCTATGCGGCCATGCTGGTGCCCCACCAGTTCAGCCCAACTGAGGGCATTCGCTACAACCCCGAAGCCCTGGAAATTTTTGTTATGCAGAAAGTTTTTGCCGGGGCGACCTGGCTTAACCAGTGCGGGAGCACCTACACCCGGCTAAAGTTTATGACCCAGGTGCTAGGTTATGAGATTGACGAGGGGCTGTTTGAACTGCTGAAATAGCTGTATTCACAGGCTCGGTAGTCTACCTCCCCGTGGGCGAGGGCAATGCGGCCCTGGGGGTCACCCTCGAAAATTTTCAACTGACGGGGATGGACCCATCATCTCAGAACCTCATCACATGGGCCTGTGCGCGGGTCAGCCCGATAGCGGAATGGGGCTTGGCATGGCATCAATACATCAGGACATCAGGTGCCCAAGCCAAATGCCGAGTTTAGACCCTACCCTCTGCCACTATCGCCCCCCACCTTACTTAGACCAGATAGGTATACTGGCCCAGGCTTTGCTCGTAGTGCTGGAGCAAAAGCTGCGCTTCAGCCAGGGTAATTTTGTTTTCCTGCAGCGCCCGTTCAGAGCGGCGACGAATGTTTTCCACCATATCTTCGGCATCGTACTGCACGTAGCCCAGCACCTCGGTCATGGTGTCGCCCTTGACCACATGCTCGATCTGGTAGCCCTTGGGGGTCATGTGAATGTGGACGGCGTTGGTATCCCCAAACAGGTTGTGCAGGTTGCCCATAATTTCTTGATAGGCACCGCCCAGAAATAGACCCAGGTAATAGGGCTGTCCTGGCTGTAGCGGATGCAGTTCCAGAACATTTTTAACCTCCCGGCGGTCAATGAACTGGGTAATCTTGCCGTCGCTGTCGCAGGTCAGGTCGGCCAGGGTGCCCCGGCAGGAAGGCTCTTCGTTGAGCCGGTGGATCGGCAAAATTGGAAATAGCTGGTCGATGGCCCAGGCGTCGGGCATAGACTGAAACACCGACAGGTTGATGTAGTAAATCGAGGCCATGCTCTGGTGCAGGGCGGCGATGTCTTCGGGCACGTAGTCGGCATCGCTGACCACCGAGAGCGCCCGACGACAGCAGGCCCAAAACAGCCGCTCGGCCCTGGCCCGCTCCGACAGGCTGAGGTAGCCAAAGTTAAACAGGCTAATTGCCTCTTCTTTGAACTGAACGGCGTCGTTGTAGAGTTCCTGCACGGTCTTGGCGGTAAGGTTTTGGTAGATCTCGTACATCTCCCGCAGAATGCTGTGGTCGGCCTCCCCGGGCACCTCGACCTCGGCCTGGATGGGCACGTCGCTGCTGCCCAGCACGTCAAACACCAGCACCGATTGGTGGGAGGTAATCGCCCGCCCGCTTTCGCTGACCAGGGTAGGCACTGGAATATGCTTGGCGCGACAGGCTTCTTGCACCTCGGCCACCACGTCGTTGGCGTAGTTTTGGGTGCTGTAGTTTTTAGAAGCGTAGAAGGTGGTCTTAGAGCCGTCGTAGTCCACCGCGAGCCCGCCGCCCACATCCAGATACTGCATGGCCGCCCCTAGCTCTGCCAGCTCGACATAGATGCGGCTAGCCTCCCGCAGCGCTTCTTTAATGACGCTGATGGCAGAAATTTGGGAGCCGATGTGAAAGTGCAGCAGCTGGAGGCAGTCGAGCATATCCGCCTGGCGCAGCCGCTCCACCACCGCCAGAATTTCAGGCACCGTCAGGCCAAACTTGGCCCGATCCCCAGCGGAGACCCCCCAGCGGCCGCTGCCCTTGGTGCTGAGCTTGGCCCGCACCCCCAGCACCGGGCGAATGTTGAGGCGATGGCTGGCGGCAATGGCTAGCTCCACCTCCCCCATTTGCTCAATGACGATAATCGGCTGCTGGCCGAGCCGCTGGCCCAGCATGGCGGTTTCAATGTAGTCCTTATCTTTATAGCCATTGCAAATCAGCAGCGCTCCGGGGGTATCAAGGCTGGCTAGGGCAATCAGTAGTTCGGGTTTAGACCCCGCCTCAAGGCCAAACTGGTAGGGCTTGCCGAACCGCACCACGTCTTCTACCAGCTGCCGCTGCTGGTTGCACTTGACCGGAAACACCCCCCGATACACGCCGTTGTACTTGTAGCGGGCCATGGCCTTGGCAAAGCTGGCGTTAATGCGCTCGATGCGGTCTTCGAGAATATCCGAAAACCGAATCAGCAGGGGCAGACTCAGGTTGCGCTGCTTGAGGGCTTCAACCAGCTCAAACAGGTCAAGGGAGCCGCCGCGATCGCCCTTGGGCGACACCGTCAGGTGGCCATCGGCATTGATGGAAAAGTAAGGGTTGCCCCAGCTGGGGATGCGGTATAGCTCTTCGCTGGCCTCAATCGTCCAGGCCGAAGGAGCTGAGGAGGTCGAGGGAGCCAAGAAGGTCGAGGGAGCCGAGTCGGGGGCGTGTAAAATGCTTTCTAGACTGGCCCGATCTAGGGGCGGCGACGGCTCTAGGGATTGATGCTGTGTCATGGTCGCTAAAATGCCCCCTTAAGGATGGTTAGCCCGCTAAACCCAGCCTAGGAACTCGGCATAGATTAAAGCGCGTTCAAGATTGTAACAAAGGGCTATGCCCTCGGATGGGGTTTTCCTCAGGAACGGCGGTGGCCTGGCTGGGGTAAGAACACTCCAGCACTAAACAGTCGGTTTCGGCCCGAAACGGGCCATGAATTTCCCCGGGGGGGCGGCTAGCGTAGTGGCCCGGCTCAAGCCAAAGGTCAAAGGCCGCGTCGTAAAGTCGCCCGGAGAGAATCAGTATTTCTTCTGGGTAGTCGTGGGCCTTGGGGCCAAAGGCGGTGGTATCGGCCCCCGCCTTAAACCGGGTGAGGCGAGTATAGTCGCCGGTTTCCGCATCTATGGCCAGGGTAATTTGCTCGATCTGACCGTCGGTGTCGGGCAGGGTTTCCCACTGGTCGGCCTGGTCAGGGTGGAGCACATTCCAGTAAGTGACGGTGGATTTAGCCATAGCATCCTTGACAAATTTCTATAGTCCTTAAGCGATCAGCCATGCAATAGCCGTTGATCGGCGCTCCCGCCCTCGCTTTTGCGGACACAGGTTCGGGCGGAAATCCATAGCGAGCCGCTCGTTTAAGCCAACATCTCATTGCAGTCAAAGTTTTTCAAGCTGGCCTATGCCGCTGGCGAAACTTCCACACCAGGCTAGAGATAATGTTGGTAACTACGTGGGCCAGCACGGGCACCAGCAAATTCCCGGTAACCACGGCCCCCATCGCCAGCACCATCCCAATGGCCATCGCCCAGACCGCGTAGGTCCACTGCTGTAAACCGCTCAGGTGCAGCACCCCAAAGCTGGCCCCAGACACCACAATGCCCAGCCAGGTGAGGCCAATGGCGGGTAGCATCACCCCTCGAAACAGCAGTTCTTCGCTCAGACCGGGGAGCAGCCCCAGCCACAGCAGGTCGGGCCAGTACAGGGGCCGCAGCACCAGCTCTAGGTAGGTATCGGCGCTTTTGTGATAGGCAGGCCAAAGCTGGTAAACCAGGGCGCTGGCCAGGGTAATGCCCAGGCCCAGGCCCAGGCCAATTAGCCCATCTTGGGCAGAAAAGTGCAGGGGTAAAAGCCCGGCTGAGTCAAAATGCAGCCAAATTTTAGCCACCACCAGCAGCACCAGCGCCGTCACCCCCATGGCGGCCAGCACCTGCACCCGGCTCATGGGCTCCATTGGCAAGTTATCGTCGGGGGGAGAAGGGGCCACAGTGCCTACCCAGGAAACGCTACTGCTATCTTAGCGGAGACCCTAGCGGCAAAACGCAGCGGCAGCAGGCAACCCTGACCACTTCACAAACCGCTAATGCTCCCAGTCATACCCAATCCGAGTCGCATAGCTCCAATTTCCAACCGGCCAACCCGGAGGGGCGTTGGCGCAGCGACCAAACGTAGCGGCTCAAAGAAGGCTTCTGTAACCAGCTGAAAAGAACTATAGCCAGCCGCAATCCAAACCCCAAACCCTCAATCACTCAACATCTTCCCGATCAAACGGCCAAGTAAAATAAAAAGTTGTGCCCTGCCCCACCGCCGACGCCACCCAGACGCGGCCATTTTCGGCTTCCACGATTTTTTTCACCACCGAGAGGCCAATGCCGGTGCTCTCAAAGTCGTCCCTGGCTTTCAGGGTTTGAAAAATCGTAAAAATTTTGTCGTGGTACCTGGGGGCAATGCCGGGGCCATCGTCAGCGACGGCAAACTCAACCATGCGCCCCTGCGCTTGCCAGGTGATCTGCACGGTGCCGCGATCGCGGTGATGGTGCTTAAGGGCATTGCTAATTAAATTGGCAAACACCTGGCCCAGGGCGGTTTGGTAGGTAGTTAGGGTGGGCATATCGGGGGCAACCTCTACCCGAAATCCCTCCACCGGAGCGAGGGAATCGACCACGTCGGCCAGCAGTTGGTTGACATCAACACGGGTCGGGGTTCGCTCTCGGCGGCCGACGCGGGAGTATTCCAGCAGGCCGTTGATCAGTGCCTCCATACGCTGTACCCGGCTCTGTAACAACCCCAGCTGGCGCAGGTTTTCAGTGGGTAGCTGCCCGGCTAGGTCTTCACTAATCCACTCGGCCAGGTTGGCAATGGCCCGCAGGGGCGCCTTGAGATCGTGGGAGGTGACGTAGGCAAACTGATCTAATTCAACGTTGCGCCGTTTCAGCAGGGCCGTGGTGTGGGCTAGCACCTGGTTAGTGTTGCTGAGCTCGTTGGCCCGGTGCTGAAGCTCTATCTGGGCGGCCTTGCGATCTTCAATATCCTCAATAATGGCAATGAAGACCGTCGGGCCATCAGGGCCATCGCTTTCGATGGAGACCGTAACCAGCGTCCAGATCGGATGTCCGGCTTTGTGGATGTAGCGTTTTTCAAACTGGCAAGCCGTTGTTTCCCGACGGATAAGCTGGTTGTAGTAGTACTCATCCTGGGCTTTGTCTTCCTCCCAGGTAACGGCCCGGAAGGATTGATGCAGCAGCTCGTCGGCAGGGTAGCCTAAAATCTCGCAAAGCTTCTGGTTGACCTGAATCCAGCAGCCTTCGACGGATAGCCGGGCCATGCCCACCGCCGCCTGCTCAAACATGGCCCGAAAGCGAGTCGCGCTATCCCGCAGGGAAAGTTCACTCTGTTTATGCTCGGTAATATCCTGCAAAACCCCCACGGCGCGCTGGGCCTTGCCATTCTCAGCAATGACTACCCGGCCATAGGCGGTCAGCCAGCGAACATCGCCGGTGGGCCAGATCACCCGGTACTGGAGCGAAAATTCCTGCTTATTTTCTAGAGCGCTAGAAACCAGGGCGATAGCACCCTCTCGATCATCGGGATGTACTCGCCCTAGCCAGGTTTCATAGGCATGGAGAGCCCCGCCAGGGGTAAAGCCCAATAGCCGTTCGGCCTGGGGTGACCACACCTGGGTGTGAGACTCCAGGTGCCAGTCCCAGGTACCCATCTGGGCAGCGCTGAGGGCCAGGTTAAGGCGCTCCGCCGTAACTTGGAGGTCGTCCTTCGCGGCCTGGAGGGTCAGGCGAGCCTGCTGTTCCTGGGTTAAGAGGGCCTCGATTTGCTGGTTGGCCTGCTCTAGTTCGGCGGTGCGGCGCTGGACTCGGTCTTCCAGCTCCTGGTTGAGCCGTCTGGCGTTGAGCTCGGCGGCTCGGAGATTGGTTTGGGCCTGCTTGTGATCGCTAATCTCCGTCTGAAGTGCCTGGTTTAAGTTGGCGAGCTGAGTCGTGCTGGGCAGAGCTAGAGCCCGGGGCAGCAAGGGCAGCAGCGTCAGCGCCGTGTATAAGGACACCAGCGCCGTCCCCGCCTTCACTAACCCCGACAGCCAGTAGGTCGGAAACCACAGCGTCCAGATCGCCAGCAGGTGGGTGGCCCCACAGGCGGCGATAAATACCCCAAATAACCAGAAAAGTGGGCGAAAGGGCAGATCCTGTCGTTGCCGCACGAAGTGAATTAGAGCGGCGGCGATTAGCCCATAGGCCAGGGCAATCAACCCGTCGGAAAGCAGGTGCAGCCACACCAGCCCCGGTTGCCACAGATAGCACGTTCCATGGGGCATATAGCCGCCCCCGGCGAGCCATCCTTGCAGTTGTTCTACCATGGTTATGTGCCCTGTTATGGTGCTGATCTGGGGGTACTGATGGGGGAATTTTGGAGTGCAATCCCATCCTGCTTTGCTCTGGCTGTGGGGAGCATGACCATGCCCCTATCCATGGCATACCACGCTTAACAGCGGCGGTAGTCTACCCGCAGATAGAGCCACCATCACTACAAGTTATGCCTTTAGGTGTGTGCCGCTGGTCTGAGGTTGCCTGATAATTCGGGAAACTTTGGACGGTGGACGCTGGAGGGGATCTTCAGCGAAGACCTTACTCTGCTATTCCCCCGTAGGCGGGAATTCAGCCCGAAGGTCTGACTACATCGGGTATCTTCTTTTCTAGAAATCGCTCTAGCCTAAAGAGTCCACCCACCCCCATGGAGAGGCAATTAATGACCGACGATATTCGCATTGTACTGATTGAAGATCACGACCTGACTCGCATGGGCTTGAGGGTGGCGCTACAACAGGTCGAGGGCATGGCCGTAGTGGGCGAAGCCGCCAATGGAGCCAAGGGGCTGAGCTTGCTTAAGGCCGAGCAGCCCGACATCGCCATTGTGGACATCGGCCTGCCCGACATGGATGGCATTGAGCTAGTAGGGCAGTGGCGACACTGGCAGGCGGGGCAGGGAATCGATAGCACGAAGGTACTGATGTTGACCATGCACGACAGCGAATCTGCTGTGATGGCCGCCTTTGCCGCCGGGGCCGACTCCTACTGTATGAAGCAGACCGAGCTGGATGATCTAATCATGGCGGTGCGAGAAACCTACGCCGGCAATTCCTGGATCGACCCGGCGGTGGCCAGCGTGGTGCTACGCCAGGTGCGGAGAACTCCCGTGGGTACCATCAGCGGCCCAGACCGCACCGTGGCCATTGATGCGGTGGAGCCGGAGTTTGAGCAAATTTTGGAATCTTACCCCCTAACCGAGCGGGAGCTGGAGATTTTAGAGCTGATTGTGGCGGGTTGCAGCAACGCCGAAATCGCCGATCGCTCCTACATTACCGTGGGCACGGTTAAAACCCATGTGCGCAGCATTCTCAATAAGCTCGGGGTTGATGATCGCACCAAGGCGGCGGTACGGGCGCTGCGGTCGGGGTTGGTAACCTAATACTTCGCCAAGCTTTATTTATGGATGGGTTATTTCTGCCTGAGGCGATTTCCAGAACAGAAGATCCTCAATATAAACAGACTCTTGGGCTAGATTCCCGCGCGGGCGGGAATGACGAGTTAAGTTCTTGGCTAGAAATCTCCTTCGGTCTCCTGGCTTTCGTGGTCAGCCCACAAAAAGTTTTCTGGCTTCGCTGGCCACAAAGAGCCACTCTTCCGGCATGATAAGGGATAGTGTCGGCAGAATTGCCCATGGATAAACTCTGGAATTGGCTGCGTCAATCCAAGGCATTTCTTTGGATTTGTTTAGGGGCGGTAGGAATAGGGCTGCTAATGCCGCTGATTCTGCTATGGCCTAACCGCCGCCAGCCCGAGCCTCCGGCCAGTCGAGAAGAGCAGCAGGCCGTAGTCACCGATGTGATTGGCTCGATGGATCGCAACACCCTAATTGGGTCATCGCCCACCAAGGGCAACCCCGATGCCCAGGTGGTGTTATTTAAGTTTTCAGATTTTCAGTGCTCCTACTGTGCGGTGGCGGCTGGGGAAATGAAAACCTTCGTAGCGGCCCACGAAGGCGATATTCTCTACGTGTATAAGCATTTTCCCCTCACCCAAATTCACCCCGAAGCCATGCCTTCGGCGCAGGCGGCCTGGGCGGCGGGCCAGCAGGGCCAGTTTTGGCTGTACCACGATGGGCTATTTGCCAACCAGACCCGCCTAGGGGAAGACCTCTACGTTGAACTGGCCCAGGCCATGAATTTAGACGTAGAAAGGTTCAATCGCGATCGCGCCAGTGCCGAAGCCGAAGCCGCCGTCGCCCAAGATCTAGACCTGGCTCGGCGGCTTCAGCTCAACGGAACACCATCGTTTGTCATGAACGACTTACTCATCCCCGGGGGGGCACCACCCCAGCTATTTGAGGAGATTTTTACCCAGATCAATGAGGCCTTAAAGTCCGCCCCATAAACCTGGGAAGTCTTTTCTCTAAAGACTGTCGGTTTTACCGGTTTCAGCCTGGGTCGGGGGTGCGCCCACGGCGCTGTAGCCCATTTGGGTGGCGGCTTCGCGCAAAAACGAAATCTGGGCCTGAAAATCGAGTTGCTTGACAACCGCCAGGATGTCCAGGATTTCGTTGGCTCCACTAGCCGCTTTGTAATCCTTAGGCATATCGACTACGCTGTCGCCCATGGCTTCGGCCCAAGCGTACCAGACTAAAAGCTGGTTATTGGCGCTAAAGCCACCGTAGCTCCTGGAGAGAGGGGTGTCCTCGCCCTTGACAATGCTGCGCATAACCTCCAGCTGTTCTTCCTCCGATCGGTCAAATAGCTCGGCAATTAGGGGCTGAGTCAGATCAATATCGGCCGCACCGGGGGCGGCGGGGGTAATGGAGCTACCCATCGCTTCGTAGATGTAGTAGAGCAGTGCCAGCTTGTCATCGACGGTCAAAGCATCGTAGCGCTGAAACAGTTCCTGGGTAGACTGAGCCGTAATTTGGGTGGTATCAGGTTGGGACGAAGTCATAAAACCGCTTGATTTCAACGTCTTTGATTAAAGCGGCTGAGTTTGACGACGCCTTCCCTCAGAGGATGGAGATGCCCGCTCTACTAGGAGGAGGAAAGGCTTCTAGCGGGGCCCTCGATCGGCCTCCGTCAACCGGCTACTCTGGTCGGGTGGGTGAGTTGCACCCGCCGGTTGAAGCTGGGGGCGCAGGATTGTACGCCCCCACAGGCAAAACGATTTTATTGGTTCGCCGATTGTTCCAAAGCCTTTAACCCCTAGTTGACTGACAAAACTCTTGAAACCCTCATTCTGCCGTCGGTTGGGTTAGCGCTAGCGTAACCCAACGAAACCATTGCGGGTGTTAGGTACCCGGCGGGAAGCCAGCTACGTCGCCTCAACCCAACCTACGCAAGAAACTTTTGTCAATCAATTAGCTTTAACCCTCAAGGACATAGGTAAAGCTACTGTCAAGCGTCCAGAACCCTGAGCCCCAGAACCTTGAGTCCCAGGATCCTAGAGGCTTCTGGCCATGACCTGTAAACTGGCACCACAGGGTACTAGAGCGGCGCGTAGCCAAAGGTCACGTTGAACTCCTGACACCAGATGCCCACGGTCTGGTAATCACTAAGGTTAATCTCAGCGGGAATCAGGTAGCGCTGGGCACCCGAAAAGCTTTGCAGCGGCGCAATGGTGACGTAATCGCTCTCGGCAATGCTGACTGGGATGGTTGCTCCTTGGTGGAGAATGACCTTAACAGCGGGGCCGCTGGCGGTGTCAAAGGCGGTGTCAAATTCCAGGTAGCGCTGGCCATTTTCGGTCACCACGCGGGCGGTGCCGGTGGTGGCGTGGTCTTGATCGACGGTGGTGAACGGTTTCGCCGCCTGGGCCAGCTGTACAGTGGATAGTACCGCCGCCTGCTCCCCTAGCAGCCCATTCATATTAACGGGGTCAATGGCTTCTACGGAAGTGGCGATGGCGGCCCCCAGGGCCGCGAGGGATAGAATCGACAGGGCAACTTTTTTCATAGGACTGACCTTGAGTGGGTTAGGACTGGTGGATGACTACCATCCTGGGGCCATTAGTTGAGTCGCCCTTGACCTCTGGCTGAGCGATCGCTGAGTAAATCCCTCACTAATTAAGCGATTGCTGAGAAAAATTTTGGCTTCTCTGATGGTTGATCTTTACAAGCCTTCGCCGACGCTTTTCGCTAGCCTTGGTAGGCTATGAATAGTCTACTTCCAGCGATTTATCCAACTTCTCCCTATGCAGGTTCTGCCGTCCCCCATCGAGAGTCCGCCGCCAGCGGCCCGTCCTACCCCGAGCCTTGCTATCCCTGACCGTGAGACGCTCGTGCTCAACGTCGGCGGTATGAAATGTGCTGGTTGCGTGCGGGCGGTAGAAAATCGCCTCGCCCAGGTAGACGGGGTCATGGTGGCCACCGTCAATTTGGTGACAGAGGTTGCCGTCGTCAAGGCCCAAGCCGGGGCGGTAACGCTGGAGCAATTGGCGGCAGAAATCACCCAGGCTGGCTTTTCGGCTACCCCCCGGGCCATGGATGGCGAAGGCCCAGCCGCTGACCTAAAAGCCTGGGCCGAGCGCCAGCGCCAGGAGCAGGGGCAGCAGTGGCGGCGGCTGGGGGTGGCTGTGGTTCTGCTGATGCTCTCCACCATCGGCCACCTGAAGCACTTTGGCTGGCTCACGGTGCCGGTACTCAGCGACCTGTGGTTCCACGCCCTGCTGGCCACAATGACCTTAATAGGCCCAGCGCGAGAAATTTTGGTGGACGGCTGGCAGGGCATGCGGCGGTTGGCCCCAAATATGAATACCCTGGTGGCCCTGGGCAGCGGCAGCGCCTACCTGGCTAGCGTGGTCGCCCTGGTGCTGCCCCAACTGGGCTGGGAGTGCTTTTTTGACGAGCCGGTGATGCTGCTGAGCTTTATTCTGCTGGGCCGTACCCTAGAGCAGCGGGCCCGATATCGGGCGGCGGATGCGCTGCGATCGCTGGTGGAACTCCAGCCCGCCGTGGCCCGGCTCATCGCTGACCCCAACACCGCCAAAGCCGCCCAAACCGGTGTTGAGGTGCCCATTAGCTGCGTACAGGTGGGGGAGTGGTTACAGGTGCTGCCGGGGGAAAAAATCCCCGCCGATGGTACCCTGGTGGCCGGGCAGTCTACTGTAAATGAGTCGATGCTGACTGGCGAATCGCTGCCGGTGCTGAAGCAGCCGGGGGATGCCGTCGCGGCAGGCACCCTCAACCAGTCCGGGGCAATTGCCCTGCGGGTTACCGGCACCGGCCCCAACACCGTGCTGGCCCAGATGATTCAGCTGGTAGAAACCGCCCAAAGCCGCAAGGCCCCGATCCAGCGGCTGGCGGATAGTATTTCGGGCTACTTCACCTACGGCGTGCTGACCCTGGCCATGCTGACGTTTGTCTTCTGGTACGTAATCGGTCTGCCCCTGTGGCCCGAGGTGATGCCTTCGGCCCTGGGTATGGCCCACATGGGCGGGGGCATGCCCGCACACTCCTCGGCGCTGTTGGTCAGTCTCAAGCTGGCCATTGCGGTAATGGTAATTGCCTGCCCCTGCGCCCTGGGTTTAGCTACCCCCACAGCCATTTTGGTCGGGTCGGGCCTGGGGGCCGAGCGCGGCCTGCTGATTCGCGGCGGCGATAGCTTAGAAACCATCCACCACCTCAATACCATAGTCTTTGACAAGACTGGTACCCTTACCCTGGGGCAGCCTGCCGTAACGGCCATAGAGGCGTTTCCGAGGGATCTTGAGCCGCTGACCGCAACCGATGTGCTACAGCTTGCCGCCACGGTCGAGAGCGGCACCCGCCATCCTCTGGCGGTGGCCATTCAAGCCGCCGCCGCCGAGCGAGAATTACCCCTGCTCCAGGCCGAGGAATTCTGCACCGAGGCGGGCCTGGGCATCGCCGCCCAGGTGCAGTGGCGGGGGGCCTGGCAACCCTGTGTCCTGGGTAATCAGCCGTGGATTGAGCAGCAAGGACTGACGATTTCCCCGCCCGTGCTGAGCCAGAGCGATGCCCTGGGTCGGGGGGGGCAAACCGTGGTGTACGTAGTCCTAGATCACCATCTGGTGGGCCTGATTGCCATCGCCGACCCGCTGCGAGAAGATGCCGCCACCGTGGTCAGCGCCCTGCAAAGCCAGGGACTGGAGGTGAAGATTCTAAGTGGCGACCGGCGGGCGACGGCGGCGGCGATCGCTACTCAGCTCAATCTCCCCGCCGACCGGGTGATGGCCGAAGTCTCCCCCCAGGGTAAGGTAGACGCCATTCGCCAGCTTCAGGCTGCCGGGCACACCGTCGCCTTGGTGGGCGACGGTATTAACGATGCCCCCGCCCTGGCCCAGGCCGACGTTGGCATTAGCCTCAACTCCGGCACCGACATCGCCATGGAAACCGCCGACGTGGTGCTCATGCGCAATCAGCTCTCGGGGGTGCTCGACACCCTTACCCTCAGCCACGCCACCTTTAACAAAATTCGCCAGAACCTGGCCTGGGCCTTTGCCTATAACCTGGTGGGCATTCCCCTGGCGGCGGGGGTGCTGCTACCCACCGCTGGGTTTAGCCTCAGCCCAGCGGCGGCGGGGGGCATGATGGCCTTTAGCTCGGTTACCGTGGTGCTCAACTCGCTGTTGCTGCGACGACAGAAAATATCGCCCCCCAGATGACTCCTTTCGGATTTGGTATTACTCCCCTGGCAGCTGATACCCATGCTCAAAGGCAAACCGTACCAGCTGAGAGCGATTCTCCAGGTTCAGCTTCGTCAACATATTACCGAGGTGGGTTTGCACCGTGCGAGGGCTGAGAAAGAGACGTTCGCCGATTTGTTTGTTGGTAAAGCCCTGCACCACTTCCCCAAACACCCTGGCTTCGGCGGGAGAAAAGGGCAGGGGCGGCAGGGGGGCGGCGGCAGGGTTGGCCCGCTGGGTGAGGCGCTCGACCGCGGCTTGAAACCGCTGAGAGCGGGCGATTGCGCCCTGCACCTTGGCAATCAGCTCCTTTGCCGAGAAGGGTTTGACCAGGTAGTCGTCGCCCCCCATGCGATGGCCGCGTACCCGGTCATCCAGTTCTCCCAGGCTAGAGAGAAAGATAAACGGCACCATTTCGCCGCCGGGGCTAGACCGCAACTGGCGGCAAAACTCAAAGCCATCCATACCCGGCATGATCACGTCGGAAACCACCACATCCGCCAGTTGAGCCGCGAGCAAATCAAGGGCGGCTTGGCCAGAGTCGGCGGTTATGACCTCAAACCCCTGGGCTTGTAGCCGTCGGGTCAGAGTCAGCTGCAGCACGCTGTCATCATCAACGATTAGGACGGTGGTGCCCATAAAACCTCCCTACGGCGCATGGGTTGAGCGTGGCCTCAGCCATGCCCAAAAACGGTGGGAAGCCTTTTGGGGCAACGCACTGGCAGCATCAGCCCAGGGTCGAAACAGGGTTGAGGTTGGATCTAGATCGTTGCCAAACGAGCGGATTTGAGGATTAAAGCGCATTAGACTATGGATTGTTTTGTCGTTTTCTGGGCAATTTGCGATGTACGAACAGATCACTCCCCCCACGGTGGGCGAACGCATCACCTTCAAAGATGGCGAACCTGTCGTCCCAGATACCCCTATCATTCCCTACATTCGGGGGGATGGAACGGGGGTAGATATCTGGCCAGCGGCCCAGCGAGTGTTTGATGCGGCGGTGGCTGCGGCCTACGGTGGCCAGCGTGAGATCGTCTGGTTTAAGGTCTACGCCGGAGATGAAGCCTGTGAGCAGTACGGTACCTTTCAGTACCTGCCCGACGACACCCTGAAGGCGATTGAAGAGTATGGCATCGCGATTAAAGGGCCCCTCACCACCCCCATCGGCGGCGGCATTCGCTCACTCAACGTGGCGCTGCGGCAAATTAACGACCTCTACGCCTGCGTGCGGCCTTGCAAATACTATGCGGGTACGCCGTCGCCCCACCGCAGCCCCGAAAAGCTAGATGTGATCATCTACCGCGAGAACACCGAAGATATCTACCTCGGCATTGAGTGGAAACAGGGGGATCCGATCTGCGACCAGCTCATTAAGATCCTCAACACTGAGCTGATTCCCGCTACCCCAGAGCACGGGAAGAAGCAGATTCCTCTAGATTCGGGCATTGGCATTAAGCCAATCAGCAAGCACGGTAGCCAGCGCCTAGTGCGCCGCGCCATGAAGCACGCCCTGCGCCTGCCCCCCGACAAGCAGCAGGTTACCCTGGTGCACAAGGGCAACATTATGAAATATACTGAGGGGGCCTTTCGCGACTGGGGCTATGAGCTGGCTACCTCCGAGTTTCGGGATGACTGCGTGACCGAGCGCGAGTCGTGGGTACTGGGCAATAAAGAGGCCAACCCCGACCTCTCGACGGAAGACAACGCCCGCCAGATTGAGCCGGGCTACGATGCCCTGACCCCCGAAAAAAAGGCGGCGGTGTGCGCCGAGGTAGACAGCATCCTAATGGCGATTTGGGACACCCACGGCAGCGGCCAGTGGAAGAACAAAATTATGGTCAATGACCGGATTGCCGATAGCATCTTTCAGCAGATTCAGACCCGGCCCGACGAATACTCCATTCTGGCCACCATGAACCTGAATGGCGACTACCTGTCGGATGCGGCGGCGGCGATTGTGGGCGGCCTGGGTATGGGGCCGGGGGCCAACATCGGCGACACCTGCGCTATTTTTGAGGCCACCCACGGCACCGCCCCCAAACACGCGGGTCTCGACCGCATCAACCCCGGCTCGGTGATTCTTTCGGGGGTAATGATGCTGGAATACATGGGCTGGCAAGAGGCGGCGGATTTGATTAAAAAAGGCATGGGAGCCGCAATTATTGGCCGCGAAGTCACCTATGACCTGGCTCGAATGATGGAGCCGCCGGTCAAAACGCCCCTAAAGTGCTCGGAGTTTGCCGAGGCGATCATCAGCCACTTTGGGGATTGAGGGTAGGGTAAAGAGAAAGAGACCCCAGGGTTTTTGAAAAACCCTGGGGTCTGCGCAGGTAGGACTTACCCTGTCGTCACCCCCCGCCGTCGGGTCATCACGCTGATAAACTCGCCATGGCGACCCGTGGGTATGGGCTCACTCCAGGCGAGGTGTTCGCAGTAGCCCAGTGCGGCCAGGTGGCTGATCGCCTCTACCAACGCGGCATGGTCGCCGAGGAGGATATGGCGGATGGTCTCTTGCCGGTAGGTGGGCAGGGTAAAGGGGACGGAGACGGGGGTCTCTTCAGAATTGGATGATTGAAACATAGTCGGGTCACTCCGTTTTCGGTAAGGAAAACGGGGAACTATCCAGATCCCTTGTTCGGTAAAGCAAGCGACCGGATCTAGAATGATGCCAGTCATCTCGACTTACCTCGACTAAGTGGGATGATCAGGGGAAGTGAGGAGGTGCGAACTCCTTGCTTCCCTGTCGGAATCATTCCCCGCAAAATCGACAATACAAGAGGCACGGCTGAGGGGCAACCGTATTTACGAATTGATACTTTGATGCCGTGGGAGACGTTCCGCCCAATTTTGGTCCGTATCCACGCGAGACCGCGCAAAAGTAATGCGGGCCGCAAGCCGATAGATGGGATGCTGCTGTTTATATAAGACGCTAACTAGCTAAAACGGCAATTAATCGAGGCGCCCCACAGTAGGTGATGTGTGCATTGTGGCTAGGGAGATTTTTGCTGTTCCGGCAAGATAGTGTTGAGCCGCGAATGTGCCCTACGATTATGGCTCGTTTACCGCGTGAATTAAAACCTGGCTATTGCTACCACATTACGATGCGCTGCAACAATCGCGAATTTCGGCTCATTCGCGACGAATGCCGCGAGGTACTGCTCTACGCCCTTGACCAATGCAAAGAAAAATACAGCTTTAGGCTCTATGCCCTGTGCATTATGAGCAACCATGTGCACTACCTGCTGGAACCGCAGCAGCCGGAGGATTTACCGCTGATTATGCACTGGCTAAACTGGTATACGGCCATGTGCTTTAACCGGATGCTCAACCGCACCGGCCACTTTTGGGAAAAACGCTACCACAGCACCGGCTTCCCGGTGAGCGACACACGACGAGCCTTGAACACCCTGCGCTACATCCACGCCAACCCCAAAGCCGCCAATATGCAAGAAGGGTTCTTCTACGACTACAGCAACTATGGCAGCTACGACCGCTTAACGAATGATGGCCTGACTCAATGGCACCCGGCATTTATGGCATTGGGGGCAACGTTAGAAATTTGCGCGGCGGCCTATCGGAAGTTTTGCAAGCAATACAAGCCCAAGCCTAAGCCAGAGAAGCGAAACCATTGGGGCAGCAAACTTTTGGCGCAAATTAAAGCCCGCAGCAAGCTTAAAAAGAAAACCCCAGGGCAAAAAAGTTTGTGGGATGACTGGGAAACCCCAGCCGAAGAAATTCGCCAGGTGGCGGAGAAGTTTGTATTGGCTAATTGCCTGAATCCAGATATAGTCCGCCTTCGGTTTGAGCCGCCTTAAGCAAAGATCCCAGGGTTCTTCAAGAACCCTGGGATCTGGGGCAAAAACCCTGGGGTCTTGGGTGAGGGGCCCCCTGGTGCCAGGTAATGGATCTCGGAAAGGTAGGTAAACCGTGTAGAACGCAGCCATTTACAAACTTTAAGAAACGCCTAGAACTGGCTTGTGCTACAGTTCACAAGTCGCGATGCGAGAGAAGAGAACCCCCCCCATCCCCTCCCACCCCATAAATTGCGAACCGGAAATTCTCCGGTGGGAGAGAAAGAAAGGTTGGCTTTAAGGTCGGAGTATTTCAGATAGTCGTCATCCTTGCGCCAGCCGACGCGATCGCAAAACTCATACCAAATTTTATCACCCGGATACTTCCCATCCAGCTTGGCACCGCAGTCAACATAAATTTGCTTTTGCACACTAAAACCAAATTTACCGTCGCTATATTTCACCCACAGGCCATCAATCGTTTTCAGGTCATCGCAGGGAAAATTCAGCAGGTCTTCTTCGTCAAACCACTGCCCCTCTTCTTTGCCCACGGTGGTAATCATCAGCCGGTAGGTTTCTTCGTCGGCTTCGCGCCATTGTTGGGCTTTTAATAATTCCTCCAGCTTTGCATAGCGAGAGGCTTTAAGAGTTGGTCGAAGGGCTTCTAGCTCAGCGGCAATATCAGCATTGAGAGTATGCTGGGTTTCTTTATAGCAGGCATAGGCCAGGTCGGTGGCGTTTTGGCGTAGAGCTTCTTGGATGAGGCGTGTGGGCTTAGCTTGAGCGGCATAAAGCAAAATGGTTTGTCGCCACCAGGCTCGGTTATCTCCTTGGGTATTGGCATCGGCTAGGTGAGGGTAAAGCAGGTCTTCCTGGTTTAGGGCTTTAATTTGGGTGGCGGCTAAAAACTCTTGAAAGCTCAGGTGGGCAAATTCGCAGCCCTCTAGGCCCTGGCGCACAATTAGCTCGCTGACATCAATGATTTGCTTAAGAAAAACGGTTGGGTCAACCTGGTGGTCTTGGGCTTGTAAAATGGCGGCGATTTCTTGCTTCAAGTCTGCTTCAGGGATCAATTTCAGGTTGCGCTGCATCATGGTCAGGGCTACGGCTTGCAGCACGGCTTGGCGGTCGTTGGCCGACAGTGGTAGGGCAATGCTGCGAGCATCGGGGCGTTTTCGCAATTGCAGGGTGCAAATGTCTTGATAGAGTTCAGCTCGCTGGCGCGGTAGCTCAACTCCGGGGTTGCTGCGGTGATAGGTGGCCAGTAGGTTCAGCAGCAGCGGGTTTTTAGCTAAGTCTGAGAGTTCTGGTCGGTCGGGGTCGCGAATTTGGCTGAGTAGGTTGTCGGCATTGCGCTTGGCTTCGCGCTGTACTTCGGGAGTGTCGCGTCCACCTCGATCTAGCCTTTCTTGGCAGAAGTACCACTGCCGCACAAACGCCTCTTGCTGCTTGGGCTGGAACGGACGTATCCAAAGCTTAGTGCGCAAAGGGTCAGCAAAATCCTCCTGGTAAGCAGCGGGGCGGGAGGTGAGGATAAATACTGAGCGGTCGAACCGACGCATTTGGCGGCTAATCCAACGACTTAGGGCTGGGCGTTCGGCTTCGGGAATTTCGTCGAACCCGTCTAGCATAACTAGGGCTTTGCCGCGGGTAAGGGTGTCTTGTGCCCAGTTGGGGGGCAGGGTCTTGAGGCGCGGGTTTAACTCTGCCAAGTGCTGGAGGTGGTGCTCCATAACCAGCTGCGGCAGACTAGGCGGGGTATCGCTAGCGAGCTGAGTGCGGTAGTTGCGTAGGGGTAGCAGCATCGGCACTAAGGGCGGTACACCATAGGGCTCGTGCTGTTTCATACCGTAGATGTAGGCCAGGTGCTTGAGCAGGGTGGTTTTGCCAAACCCGCCCCAGGCCACAATGGCCAATTGTCGATAGGCGGGTTCTTGGTGAGCCTTTGCTAAAAACGTCCAGATCCGCAGTTCTTGCCAGTTTTCTGGTGATTGCCCCCTTTGGGGCAGCAACCCTGGAGCAATGGAGCTACTGTCTAGCTCTAGGGGCACAAACACCGCTTGCAGCTCAGGTATAAAAACACGATTTCGAGCCCCCATCCCTTCCGGTTTGTAGTCGCGGCAATCGAGGGCTTGGCAGAGTAGATAAACGTCTTCGGCCCTGGTGGCTTTGGCGAAAAGGTGGTCAATAGTCTCGTTGATGGCGGTATTCACAGCTTCACCGGTATTTCCTAGCCGCGTCTGGTTGCCCCGGTGAATGGGCTCCCATAGCTTGCCTGCATAGGATAGACAAAAGCCAATCAGGGTAGCGGCGATTGCTTCAGCGACCTTGCTCTCTACCAGCAGAAACCAGAGCCCTAAAAGACCGCCGACTCCAACTCCACCAGGTTTTAGCACTTTTATGGCGACCTCAGCCAGCTGGTTAGCGAGGGCAGATTGATTAGGCGGCTCTTGATCGTCGGCCATTAGGAAAAAGTAGAATCGCGTCTAACCTATGGTATTCGCAACCTCGCGAAAAATCAGACTGGTGGCCCATCAAGCCTAAACTGGTAGGCTGGGTGGTGCGACAGCAGAACCCAACAAGGCTTACTGCTCTAGTAGAGCGCGGCATTAAAAATAGGTACACCATTAGCGATGACTGAGGTGTAGGGTATGAGGTTTACGGTTCACGGTAGGGAATAGAGAGACTTCCGCCATCGTGTACTAGGGCGTAATTAGCCCTGGGCTGGGAGGCTGCTTCGTGAGCGTCAGGGTGTAGTCGATGGCGCTGCCGCCGCTGCCCTGCCAGCCGATGATGCGGCGGGCGGTGCTGAGAATGGGGTTATTGTTGTAAGTGGTGACGGCCACGTAGTACACGCCAGCAGCGGGCAGGGTGAAGTTGCCGATGCGCGATCGCAGTCGGCTAAAATCATCGTTTTCGGCCAGGAGGATTCCCTCACCGTCAAACAGAAAGAGCTGAGAATCATCGTCGGTGTAGAGGCTACCCCGACGAATGTGGGTAACGGTTAAATTTAGGGTCACCTGCTCACCCTGGTTGCCTGCAAAGGTGTAGACATTCACTCCCCGGCTTACCGACCCCGCTAGGGCACCCGCCCCAGAAGAGGTATCTATGATTATTGCCGGAGACAGGGCAGGAACTGGGGTCGGTTGCTCCTGACCGGCCCCCACCGCTTGGGCAATGTCTCTAGGCTGGCTAGTCTGCCCAGGGGAGTTACCCAGACCAAGGGGGCGATACAGCTCCGCTAAACCATTGGCCGGAGCGGCAACAAAAGCCATCACCATCGACAGCGCCACGGTTACAGGTAGCCCCAGCCCAACCTTCATCTGCATCGGTTTTGTTCCTACCCCTTAACAAGGGCCGAATTGCGGTGGCCCAGGCCTGAAATTGAGTCTAATTGTACACGGCCATAGCGGGCGACGAGGGTGCGATCACCGGTTTCCTGCCGTTGCAGCCAGGCCCAGAGCTGATCGCCCAGGGAAAAATGCCACCACTCCTGGGGGTGCCGACGAAATCCGGCGGCCTGCATTGCCTGGTGCAGCGCCGTGCGGTGGGTATGAAACTGCCGCTGTTCCTCGGTCTGGCCCTCGGCATAGAAATCGGGAAATGACCGGGAAGAAACCTCATCAATGGGGCTACCCATGGCCACCGGCTGGCCGCTGTTGTCCACTAGGGTCACATCCAGGGCCGCCCCGGTGCTGTGGGGGGGTGGGGTAGCCGGATCTTCGCTGGGCCAGGCCCAAAACTGTAAAACCTCCGCCATCAACGTCTCTCGTTGGCTGACGGAGAGGTTGGCGGGCTGGAGCTGGCGTTCCCGCAGCAGGGTCTGGAGGGTGTGTTCAATCATGAATTTTTGCACTTCCACGGGGCGGAATGCATCAAAAATTTGAATCCTCCAGCCCCGGTACTGCCGCTGCAACCTGCCCTGGGCTACCTCTAGCGCCGCCAGTACCCCCACCCGCAAGCCATAGGGGGATTGCCCCCCATAGGGTGCGCCTAGCGCCTGGTAAGGGTGAGGCTGCACCGCCCCAAACCGATCCAGGGGAATGGGTACCAGAGCTTCGCCACAATCTTGAATCGCGATAGTGTGATAAGGCTTCATATTGCTACCCCGTGGGGCTGTTCCCAATTTAACGTTGGGCATATTATGCAAGAATAGCCCGTGCCGCCTGGTTAAACTTTGACGTATCAGCAGACGAGCCAAATTCAAACGTTGACTGATCCCGCAGCATTAAAATCTGTGCTGATTTGGTTTGACCAATTTCAGATCTCCCCCATGCCCCACAAGATCTGGCTACAGTGCCAGCTGGCCCTGATTGAGGGCTTTACCAATGCCGTTCGCCACGCCCATGCCGGGCTACCCATGGCCACCCCCGTCCAGATCGAGGTCGCCGTCACCGAGCACGACATTGATATTCGCATTTGGGATCGGGGTCCCGGTTTTGACCTAGGCTCCGTGCTCAAAACCAAACTCACCGCCGATAGCCGAGAAGCTGAGGGCGGGCGAGGGCTTAAAATTATGTATTTGGTCGCCGATCGGTTGACCTACCAGGCTATGCCTGACCAGGGCAACTGCCTGCACCTGCGTAAGGCCTTTAGCTAGCACCATTGGAGGATGCGTTAGGCCTAGCCGCAACGCATCCTCCAATGGCCAACATGGGTTATGCTGCACTACCCCATCCTGCGGTGGTTGTATTGCTAATTCGTCTCCCCTACTTAGTATCCTCCGATAAGCTAAATAATGTGGGCTAACGGGGGCAAAGATGGATCAAGCATGGATAGCGGCAGCCTCGTGGTGGATGCCTTGGCTACTGGGCGTAACCGTCAACACCGGGCTGCTGGCCCTAGCCTGGGGGCTGCCGAAAAAGCTGCTGACCCCAGCCGGTTACCTCCACGCCTGGGGGCTGGGGGTCTTAATTTGGGGCTGTCTGGGGTGGCGAGGCTACACCGTTGTCATGGTGTATTTTTTGGCCGGGTCGGCGGCCACGCGACTGGGCCTGGCCCGCAAAGAAGCCGCCGGCATTGCTGAGCGCCGCTCCGGGGCGAGGGGGCCCGAAAACGTCTGGGGGTCGGCCCTGGCCGCCTCAGTTTGTGCGGTGGCCTTCGCGGCCCTAGGCGGGGGGGGTAGCCCTGCAGCGCTGGCGATCTGGGGGCCAGTTTTAACCCTGGCCTACGTCAGCAGCTTCAGCACAAAACTGTCGGACACGGCGGCTAGCGAGGTGGGCAAGGCCTACGGAAAGCACACGTTTCTGATTACGACCCTCCAGCCGGTGGCCGCCGGTACCGAAGGAGCCGTTAGCTTAGAGGGTACCCTGGCCGGCGTGGGTGGCTCAGTGCTGATCGCCCTGGTAGGGTGGGCGGTAGGCCTAATTGACATCTGGGGCGTGGGCATTTGCCTGATCGCCGCCTTTGTTGCCACTACCATCGAAAGTCTGATTGGGGCTACCCTACAGACAAAACTGGCCTGGCTGAGTAATGAGTGGGTCAATGTCATCAATACGGCCCTCGGGGCTAGTCTGGCCGGGCTGCTGGGATACGGCTGGCTCGCCCTGGGCCTGTAGCCACGGCCCAAATTTTAGCCCTGACTACGGAGACATAAGCCGCGAATTTACGGATGACTTTGTCTGGCTTACACAGGGATCGTTCCGCCCCAAGCCGTTGGGATCACGGGACTTTCACAAAAATCCTGGTCTTTTCTATAAACTTCATAGAAGCTTCACAAAAAACATCCGGATCACCAGGAGGTGTACGTAAATTTTCCTAACGCCAATTTCCGTGAGTCCGCTGTCGTTGTTTTACCTTAATCGCAGCATTAATAGATGCAGGTTCCTAAATCCTTGGGATTTGGTGTTGGTCGTCAATGTTGTTTAAGGAGCGTCTACCCTCAGGGGTCTTGCCATAGCCCTGAGACCGTAACGAAGAAAAGCTATGCAAATTTTGCTACAGAAAACTTATCCCTCGTCTCGATTGTTTGTAGCCATCGGCATAATATCCTTGGCAGGGCTGATTTTCTTTCAGGCCTTTGGGATGAAGTCGGCGGCGGATGCCAGCAGCCGCGACGAATTTCCGGGCCGCCGCCAGGGGGGCGGTACCCACTGGGTACTCCCCACTAGCGCTGAAGTGAAGTGATCGGTTCCGTTAACCTGGCCAGCTACTTGCTCCCGAGGGGGACTTTGCCATCTCCAAATCCAGCTTGGTTCAACGTCGCCCCAGTTTTGCCCAAGGCTGAAGTCACGCAAAGTCATTCATTAAACTTTCCGCAGTAAACAGCAGTCAAGCGTAGATAGAAAGGGAGCTATAGGATCCATAGCTCCCTTTTTGATGGAAGTGGGCATGATTTAGTCGGGCAGGCGAGACATCTACCCGACTAAAACAGGCAGAATGCCTATCCCCCAAGGTCCCTTGAAACAGGCCGCACCAGTGCTGTATTGCTTGCTTCAGACAGCCCATCCCTGGGTCTGCTATGTCTAGCTGGATCTTTTTCTAGACCTATGCCATGGCTCACCAGCTCACCTACCCCCGTGGATGCACGTTTACCGAATCGGATTGGGATGCCCTTTACCCTTTCTGGTACCCCGTTGCATTTAGCCACGAGGTTGGCGATCAGCCAATTTCTGCGACGTTGCTCGATCAGCGCCTAGTCATCTGGCGCACCAGTGCCGGGGTCTCGGTGGCTAACGACATTTGCCTGCATCGGGGCATTCCCCTCAGCATGGGCTGGGTAGCGGGGGATGCACTAGTGTGTAAGTACCACGGCTTTCACTACTCGGCGGCGGGGCAGTGCATTAAGGTTCCGGCTAACCCCGAGGCCACAATTCCCGCCAAGCTTTGCTTGAAGACCTACCCGGTGAAGGAAGCCTACGGCCTAGTTTGGACCACCCTCAGCGGCAGCAACGAGTACCCCCTGCCCGACCTGCCCGAGTGGGATGACCCCGACTATCAGCAAATCTTGCCCAATACCGTCGATCTCGCCGCCGCCGCCGGTCGCCAAATCGAAGGCTTCTTAGATGTAGCCCACTTCTCCTGGGTGCATGCCGAGAGCTTTGGGGATGCCAACAACCCGGTGGTGCCCCGCTACGAGGTGGCCAAAACCGACAATGGCCTGCACGTGGAGTATCTCAGCACCGTCAGCAACTTCCCGAAGGCCATGCAGGATCGCGCCCCGGCTGACTTTAAGTGGCTACGGGTGTTTGACGTATTCTTCCCGTTTACGGCCCGGCTCACGGTGAGCTTTCCCGAGGGCGGCAGGCTGTGCATTCTCAACGCCGCCAGCCCAATTTCGGCCCGCAAGACGCGGGTGTTTGTGCCCATCTGCCGCAACTTTGACCAAGATATGCCCCTAGAACCCGTGTACGAGTTTAATTACCAGGTCTTTGAGGAAGATAAGGAAGTGGTAGAGGCCCAGTACCCCGAAGATCTGCCCTTAGAGCTGGCCGCGGAGTCGCACATCGGGGCCGATAAAACCTCCATTGCCTACCGTAAGGGGCTACGCGCCATCGGGCTGGGGGCGACCTATACGGCCTAGTTCCTCGCCGAGCGACGAACCTGCCGTCGGGGCCAGGGCGGCCACTATTCCCACCTCAGTAGACCGCCCGCCGGATTTTATTTACCAATGCAAAAGCGGCTGAAAATTTCATCCAGCATCGATTCGGTCACCTCATCCCCCGTGATTGAGCCCAGGGCCTGGATGGCGGTGCGCAGGTCAATGGTCCAAAAGTCGAGGGGCAGCTGGTGCTCAATGGTTTGCTGCACCTGCTGTAGCGCCAGTTGGGCCTGGGTTAGGGCCGCGGCCTGGCGCTGGTTGACGGTAAACTCCAGATTGCTGGCCGAGAACTGATCGGCGTGGATGGTTTTGAGAATGGCTTGCTCCAGACCGTCAATTCCCTGGTTTTGGGCGGCAGCGGTATAGACTACGGGCGCGATCATGTCCGGTAGTTTGAGTACGATATCGACCTCAACTAGATCCATCTTGTTGACCACGAGGATCAACGGGCGATCGCGCACCTGTTCATATAGTTCCTGATCCGCCGCTGTCCACCCCACCGAGGCATCCACGGTGAGCAGCACCAGGTCAGCCCCCTGGGCGGCTTGGCGGGAGCGCTCAATACCAATCTGCTCAACCACATCGCTGGCGGCGCGAATTCCCGCCGTATCTAGCACCTGAACTGGAATGCCGCCCACCACCAGCTGCGACTCCACCAGGTCGCGGGTGGTGCCAGGCAGGTCGGTGACGATGGCGCGATCGCACCGGCTCCAGGCATTCAGCAAGCTCGACTTACCCACGTTCGGGCGGCCCACAATAGCCACCCGAAGGCCCGTGCGCAGGCGCTCCCCCTGCTCGGCGGTAGCCAGGATGTGGCTGACCTGAGTTAGCACCGCCGCTACCCCCTGGCGAATCATCGCCTCATCCAGGGGGGGCAAATCGTCTTCAAAATCAACCCTGGCCTCCACCTCCGCCAACATATCCAAACAGGCCGACCGCAGGGCGCGAATGGGCTGGGTGAGCTTGCCCCGCACCCCCGCCAGAGCGGTTTGAGCCGCCAGGGCCGACTGAGCCGCCACCAAATCCGCCACCCCTTCGGCCTGGGTCAAGTCCAACCGTCCGTTCAAAAACGCCCGCAGGGTAAATTCCCCCGGTTCGGCCAGCCGTGCCCCTTGCCCCAGACAGAGCTGAAGCACCTGCTGCACCGCCATCAGCCCACCGTGGCAGTGAAACTCCACCACGTCTTCGCGGGTGTAGGAGCGGGGGGCCAGCATTAGCAACAATAGGGCCTCATCCACCGTCTGCCCGGTACGGGGATCGCACACATGGCCGTAGAGAATGCGGTGACTCTCCCAGAGCTGGCCGCCAGGGGCGTGGAACAGAACTTGGGCAATGACTTGCGCCTTAGCTCCGGACAGGCGCACGATACCCACGCTGCCCTGTTGGGGCACAATGGCGGTAGCGATCGCCGCAATGGTTTCCCCCTGGGAACTGGTTTCTTGGGCTAAACCTCTTTGGGCAATCACGGTCTATCTTCTCCAAAATCCAACAAAGACAGCAGCAGCCCCACCGAAAGTTTGAAGTTCTCTCGAAGTCGTCTCTAAAGCGCGAAATTCGCCCCTTCCATCGATACAATGGAAGATAACATTTCTTTAACAATCAGGGCTCTACCCCCCACGGCTACGCTCCATCACTCCTCGGTTCCACGCATCACTCCCTATGACCACCACTACGGACTCTATCACCAGTCCCAGTTCAGCTATGCGTAAACGGCCCCAGCCTCGCTGGCAACGACAGCTTCGATACGTATACTGGCGTTTTTTGCGGCTTCAGGGCAGCCCCGAACAGTTGGCCCGAGGCTTAGCTAGCGGGGTATTTGCCGGTTGTTACCCCCTGTTTGGGTTCCAAATTATTATCGGCGTCGCGGTTGCCACTCTGCTACGCGGCAACCGCATCATCGCCGCCGCTGCCACCTGGGTCAGTAACCCCTTGACCTATGTGCCAATATTTACCTTCAACTTTTATGTGGGCCACTGGCTACTGGGGGGTGGCCCAATTCAAGTCTTTAAGGATTTAGATACCCTCAGGGGCTGGCAAAGCATGGGCACCGATGTCTCCCTTCGGCTCATGCTGGGCAGCACGGTAGTAGGGTTGGTGGCCGGTATGGCTAGCTATTACCTGGGGGTAGTGGTCATTCGACGCATTCGCGCTCGTCGCCTGCAAAGGCTGCGTCCGGTAATGTTGACGCCCCCATCTGATTCTGACCCTACGATTGACAGTCTCTAGTTTGGGGCAACCTAGGGGCAATCCTTAGGTTTTCCCGACTCGCCATGACGACTTCGCCGGTGCTGGTTTACTCATCCATCGCCCAGGCCCCCGCTGCACCCAAGTCTGCCCTAGAAAACCCGTGGATGCTGGCCACGGGGGGGCTGGTGGTGGTGGTGGTGGCCCTGGGGGTGATTTCCCACCTACAAACTAAGCGGCTGATGAAGCAGCTCAAGTTTGAGGAATACAAGAACCAAGAAATGCAGAAAAAGGTGAAGCTGGCCCTGAAGACCATCACCAAAATGGAGCGCAACCCCGACCTGATTCACTCCCGCGAGTTCAACCTCGACTACCTGCGCATGCGCATGGATGAGGAGCGGTTCCACGCCTCGATTGTGAACCAGCTTAAGGTGAAGGTGAAGCAAAAAATTAGCGTGGCGCTGCGCCCTCGCCAGGCTGAAGCGGGGCTAATTGGCATGGCCAGCAAGCCCCGCACCGTAGACGAAATTTTTGATGTGGAATATACCCTCAACGACAACCCCGACGCCAAGCGGCGGGTGCTGTTTAGGATTCAAATTAAGCTGGCTAAGCTGCCTACCCAGGCCACCTCTACCACTATTGGCCAGCTCATTGAATGCATCGAAACCTTTATGAGCCCCGAGGCTGAGAACTCCAACTGGCAGCCCACCATTCAAAGCCGTATTGCCTACATGCGGTGGGATCAAAAAGCCAAGCCCACACCGCTGCTGGTCATTGAACAGTCAAATGAGGGGGTAAATGTTACCTTGCGGAGTCGAAATACCTCTCCGCAAACCCAGGGGCAGCGAAAGCTGGCTTAACCGGAATCATTGACCAGAAGAGGAGTCAGAGCTAGGCGGTCATCAGTGTTATCGGCATCGGGTCTGGGGCGGTTGGCCAGACCGCTATTGAAGTGAACTAAAAGCCGCACTTTACCGTGGCCGACCAAAAACTGTCCGAAGTGTTGACTTAAATTTACAGATAAGCAACCATTAAGAAATCCCCCAAAAGGCTCTTTTCAAGAGATTTTGGGGGATTTCGCTTTAGATATAAGGAGTTATTCAATAACACGAGCCGTCTATGTGTCCTACTGTAAACCCGCGACTCGATGGGGCGAACCTTTGTTCTCAACGCTCACGGTCAGCTTACAGAGTTATGAAGACTTATAAAGATCAGCGCTGATCCGAAACCCTGGCCCAGCCCTCTCAGCGGCTCGCCAGACTTTCCTCAGCTTTCTCAGGAAGCCCTTAGGGTCGGCTCAGAACTGGGTCAGGCAGCGCTCAGGGAGCCGCTGCACTATGGAACTCAAGATGAATTGAACCACTACTGAGTTCTCAAGGAGCCAACCTATATGAAACGCATTGCCCTTTCCATTCTGTCCGTTGCCCTGACCGCCACCGCCATTTCTCCCGCCTTTGCCGCCTCCAGCTTTGACCAGCTGCGCCGCGAAAACCTCGACAAAGACGCTGTGACCATCGACCAGGTCCGCCAAGAAAACCTGGAGAAAGCTGGCAAAACTGACCTCGACCAACTGCGTCGCGAAAACCTGGATAAAGACGCCGTCGCCTTCGATGAGGTAAGGCAGGAAAACCTAGACAAAGCCGGTAAGGTTGACCTTGACCAACTGCGCCGCGAAAACCTGGATAAAGACGCCGTGTCCTTTGACCAAATTCGCCAGGACAACCTCGAAAAAGCCGCTAAGGCTGACCTCGACCAGTTGCGCCGCGAAAACCTGGATAAAGACGCCGTTGATTTCGACCAGCTGCGTCGTGAAAACCTCGACCTCGACTTTGCGGAATAGTACGGTTTACCGTTGTTGTTAAGTACGGCAGGCTAAGTTGAGTCACGCCGAGCCTTCTGGTACTACCAGTGGGCTCGGTTTTATATTTAGGGAGGTTGGATTGGTTGAGCTACAGGTCGCCCAGGGCCATACCAAATCCAACCTCGATCATATCGATTTAAGATAAACATGCCCGTAGAGTAGGCAGCCGTGCGTCCCTACAATTGGCGACGTTCAGGCCGTCAAGGGGGTTGACACTATCGGGCACTACGGCGACATCTACGGCCTACTGGGGGCCAATAGAATCGCTAGGGGCAGCTAGGGTAAATCGGTAACCCCAACGCTCCAGTTACCATCGGGTAGCCACTTGCCTCCCAAAGCCGTGACCTGAGGGGGAAGCATGATATACACCCAGGCGGGGGGGGCCACACGGCGGTCAGGGCGATAAATGGCGTGGCTGATCCGCTGATATTCACTTTGTTCGGGGCGGTCGGGGTAGTGCGCTTCAAACTCATCGAGCTGGTCGAGTACTGCCAGGGATGAAAAGGTCAGGCGCATCCCCTGCACCCAGCCCGGTTCTAATGTCATGGCGGGATAACCTAGGGGTAAGTGGTAAAGCCTGCCGGGGGCAACGGCAGGCTCTATGGCGGTGACATAGGGCTCACAAAAGCGCTTAAATGCACCTCCACCGGGCTTTAGGGTGCCGTAGACAAAAAGTTGAAATGCCTCGGGGATCTGCGCGCTCATGGCCGACTGCCTCAACGATGCTGGAATCATCTACGCTATGGCGATACCCGATGGTGTCGTCGTTATCAACCTCCGAGCCGATTATCGATCATAATTCGGTCAGATCGATATGCGATGTCATGGCTGCCCCTATGGGCTTTCTTGAGGGCTTCCTATCGCCGTCATTCCGGTGTCAAAATAGTGTGTGGCCTCTACCGTGCGGCCTACCGTCAACCCATTGCCCTAGAGGATAGTTTGCATGATTAGCCCCGATCAAGTCACGACCATGATTCAAACCAGCTTGCCCGATGCTGATGTGCAGGTGCAAGACCTCACCGGCGGCGGCGATCACTACCAGGTGGTGGTCGTGTCGTCTCAGTTTGAGGGATGCAGTCTGGTGCAGCAGCATCAGCTTGTCTATGGGGCGGTGCGAGAGGCGATGTCCTCTGAGGCCATCCATGCGCTAGCCTTAAAGACGTATACGCCAGCCGACTGGGCGGCGGTACAGAGCGCTTAGGCAGACGTTTAATTTATTACCCCTGGAGGTACTGACCCAATGGATACGGCGACCCAAGCGAAAATTGATCAGCTGGTGCAAGGTAACCCCATCATGGTGTTCATGAAGGGTAACAAGCTCATGCCCCAGTGCGGGTTTTCTAACAACGTGGTGCAAATTCTTAACGTACTTGGGGTGCCCTTCGAGACCTTCGACGTGCTGGCCGACCCCGACGTGCGCCAGGGCATCAAAGAATACTCCAACTGGCCCACCATTCCTCAGGTTTACGTCAATGGCGAGTTTTTGGGTGGCTCGGATATTCTCATCGAGCTCTACCAAAACGGCAAGCTCCAGGAAATTGTGGAAGTAGCCGTGGCGTCCTAGGCGATTTCTAGTCAAAACTGGGCCACAGGGGGGGTGGCCACGCTAGCTTTGTCTGCGCCCATCCCATAGATCAGGGCATGTCCTTTTTACAGAGGGCAACGCCTGAGGGCAAGCCTTGACGCACTTTGGCGGCGGTATAGACTTGCCCTCACCACCTGTTGGTTTGCCTGCCCAAGCGTTAGCGCCCTCCAGGCGGTGCTAATGCTTGGGCATCATAGTTTTGCTCAAATGCCAGTGCCAATCTGGCGTCGATCTCAGCGACTAGCTGGAGTGACCCCAGCCTGATGACGTTGAGGGCATCCCGATGCCGACTGCGTTGAGTGCGTCGCTGTCGAGTGCGTCGCTGCGGCCGATCTACCCGCTCTATCCAGTTTCTACTACAGTCAGCCTTGGTTTGCTTGATTGGTTCGCTTGAATTGGCATCCTTGAACCCCTACGTCAACGGAGTCATCCACCCTATTTTCTCTGATGATTTTTTTTACAAGGCCTACTAAAATATTTTTGAGAAAGAAAAATTCACTGGCATCACGAACAGGTTTCAGCGCTTCACAACCTGGTTTCAATTATTTTACTGCCAGAGTTATTAACTTGTGAGAACTTAGCTTACCAAGATCGACGGTGATTCTGTAGTTTGATACTTAACCTGCCTTTATGACGAGAGATCGTCTCCCCTGAAGTTGCCTTCAGACGGCCCGAAGCATCGCTGGGTAGGCCACTATGAGAACCGCAGTCCGCTGGTGCAGCCGCCCTCTCTGTTATGGTGTCGGCGTTTGTTGTTCAGCTTGCGGCGTCCCAGAGCAACCCATGCCAGCTTTCTATAGACTCGGTTTATATCCGTTTATAGATTAGAAAGCACCTTTATCCGCTCTGTTTTTTTGAGTAGAAGAGAGGAGAGTCCCATGACCATAAGTCCCCCTGAACCGGGACAAAAAGTCAGGGTAGTGGTAGATAAAGACCCGGTACAAACCTCATTTGAGCGATGGGGAAAACCGGGGCACTTCGACCGCACGTTGGCAAAAGGCCCCAAAACCACCACGTGGATTTGGAACCTGCATGCTGACGCCCATGACTTTGATAGTCACACCAGTGATTTAGAAGATATTTCGCGGAAGATCTTCAGTGCTCACTTTGGCCACTTAGCCGTCATTTTCATCTGGCTCAGCGGCATGTACTTCCACGGGGCCAAGTTCTCGAACTACGAGACCTGGCTCACCAACCCCATCGGCATTAAGCCCAGCGCCCAGGTGGTTTGGCCAATTTTTGGCCAAGAAATTCTCAACGCCGACGTGGGCGGCGGCTTCCACGGCATTCAAATTACCTCAGGCCTGTTCCAGATGTGGCGGGCCAACGGCATTACTAACAGCTTCCAGCTTTACTGCACCGCCATTGGGGCGCTGGTGATGGCTGGTTTAATGCTGTTTGCCGGGTGGTTTCACTACCACAAGGCCGCCCCTAAGCTGGAGTGGTTCCAAAATGTGGAATCGATGATGAACCACCACCTGGCCGGGCTACTGGGCCTGGGCTGTTTGGGCTACGCCGGGCAGCAGATCCATGTCTCTCTGCCGGTTAACGCCTGCCTAGATGCCATTGATGCCGGTGCTCCGCTCACCATCGGCGGTCGGGTCATCGACTCGGTGGCGGCTATTCCACTGCCCCACGAGTGGATTTTGAACAAGAGCCTGATGGCGGATTTGTACCCCAGCTTTGCTGAGGGGCTGAAGCCATTTTTCACCCTAAATTGGGGGGTCTATGCCGACTTCCTCACCTTTAAGGGCGGGCTCAACCCCCAAACCGGAGGGCTGTGGCTGTCGGATACGGCCCACCACCACCTGGCGCTGGCGGTGCTGTTTATCGTAGCGGGGCATTTTTACCGTACCAACTGGGGTATTGGCCACAGCTTTAAAGAGGTGCTGGAGGCCCATAAAGGCCCCTTTACCGGCGAAGGCCACAAGGGCATGTACGAGATTTTCACGACCTCCTGGCACTGCCAACTGTCGTGGAATCTGGCCTGGGTGGGCTCCCTGTCGATCATCGTGGCCCACCACATGTACTCGATGCCTCCCTACCCGTACATCGCCACCGATTACCCCACCCAACTCTCGCTGTTTACCCACCACATGTGGATTGGCGGCTTCTTGATCTGCGGGGCGGCGGCCCACGCGGCCATCTTTATGGTGCGCGATTATGACCCCGCCACCCACGTCAACAACCTGCTGGATCGGGTGCTGCGCCACCGGGATGCGATTATCTCCCACCTCAACTGGGTGTGTATTTTCCTGGGCTTCCACAGCTTCGGGCTATACATCCACAACGACACCATGCGGGCGTTGGGCCGTCCCCAAGACATGTTCTCGGATACGGCGATTAAGCTCCAACCGGTGTTTGCCCAGTGGATTCAGGGGGTGCATGCCGCCGCCGCTGGCAATACCGCGCCCCAGGCCCTGGCCGGGGTCAGCCCGGTGTTTAACGGC
Organism: Nodosilinea sp. CTOTU7336; assembly: GCA_036848635.1. Taxonomy (GTDB): domain Bacteria; phylum Cyanobacteriota; class Cyanobacteriia; order Phormidesmidales; family Phormidesmidaceae; genus Nodosilinea. The sequence continues at coordinate 4,441 of DAIUJR010000031.1, read as the reverse complement.
GACCTGGTGGCGGTGGGTGGCAAGGTGGCGATGGCGGCGATTCCCCTGGGCACCGCTGACTTCATGGTGCACCATATCCATGCCTTCACCATCCACGTGACGGTGCTGATTCTGCTCAAGGGCGTGCTGTTTGCCCGTAGCTCGCGGCTGATCCCCGACAAGGGCGAACTGGGCTTCCGGTTCCCCTGTGATGGGCCGGGCCGGGGTGGTACCTGCCAGGTATCCGGCTGGGATCACGTGTTCCTGGGCCTGTTCTGGATGTACAACTCGATCTCCATTGTGATTTTCCACTTCAGCTGGAAGATGCAGTCGGACGTATGGGGCACGGTATCGCCGGATGGCACGGTGTCGCACATTACCGGCGGCAACTTTGCCCAGAGCGCCATTACCATCAACGGCTGGCTGCGGGACTTCCTGTGGGCCCAAGCCTCTCAGGTGATTGGGTCCTACGGCTCGGCCCTGTCGGCCTATGGGCTAATGTTCCTGGGTGCCCACTTTGTCTGGGCCTTTAGCCTGATGTTCTTGTTCAGCGGCCGCGGCTACTGGCAGGAGCTGATCGAATCAATTGTTTGGGCGCACAGCAAGCTGAAGGTGGCCCCGGCCATCCAGCCCCGTGCCCTGAGCATTACCCAGGGGCGGGCCGTCGGCCTAGCTCACTATCTGCTAGGAGGCATTGCCACCACGTGGGCCTTCTTCCTGGCCAGGATTATTTCGGTGGGGTGACCCCATCCCCTCGTGCCTAGGTTTCACCTGGGCACGCTCGCTGGAGGCACCGCCGCCAGTGGGGGATGCAAACGGTTATGGGTGCTTCGGCAGGGCAGGCCACTCCGCCTGCCCCTTCCTCAGCCCCACCTGCCGAATATCCAACGAATCGGGTTATTTCTCGCCTGGGGCGCTGTCGTCCCGAATCTAGTCCATCAAACCTGTTTTGATTCATGGCAACTAAATTCCCAAAATTCAGCCAGGACCTGGCCGCCGATCCAACCACAAGGCGGATCTGGTATGGGATTGCCACAGCCCACGACTTTGAAAGCCACGACGGCATGACGGAGGAGAACCTTTACCAAAAGATCTTCGCCTCCCACTTTGGCCATCTGGCAATCATCTTTCTGTGGACCTCGGGCAACCTGTTCCACGTCGCCTGGCAAGGCAACTTCGAACAATGGGTCAAAGACCCGCTCAACGTTAAACCCATCGCCCACGCGATTTGGGATCCTCAATTTGGCCAACCCGCCGTGGATGCCTTCACCCAGGCGGGGGCCAGCTATCCGGTTAACATTTCCTTCTCGGGGGTGTACCACTGGTGGTACACCATCGGCATGCGCACCAACGTCGATCTCTACGGCGGGGCAATGTTCCTGCTGATTTTGGCGGCGGTGTTTTTGTTTGCGGGCTGGCTGCACCTGCAGCCCAAGTTTCGCCCTAGCCTGGCCTGGTTTAAGAATGCGGAATCCCGCCTTAACCACCACCTGGCCGGGCTGTTTGGGGTCAGCTCCCTGGCCTGGGCTGGGCACCTGATCCACGTGGCCATTCCCGAAGCACGGGGCCAGCATGTGGGGTGGGATAACTTTCTACAGGTGCGGCCTCACCCGGCGGGGCTGGTGCCGTTCTTCACCGGGCGTTGGGGGGTCTATGCCCAAAATCCCGACACCGCTAATCACGTGTTTGGCACCAGTCAGGGGTCGGGCGATGCGATTCTCACCTTCCTGGGTGGGTTCCATCCCCAAACCGAGGCCCTGTGGCTGACGGATATTGCCCACCACCACCTGGCGATCGCGGTCTTATTCATCGTCGCAGGCCACATGTACCGTACTAACTTCGGTATCGGCCACGACATGAAGACCATTATGGAGGCCCACAACCCGCCCCCCGGTACGCCCTTTGGCGGCATGATTGGGGCCGGTCACAGGGGCATCTACGACACCTACAACAACTCCCTGCACTTTCAGCTGGGGTGGCACCTGGCCTGTTTAGGGGTAGTCACCTCCCTGGTGGCGCAGCACATGTACTCGCTGCCGTCCTACGCCTTTATCGCTAAGGACTACACCACCCAGGCGGCCCTTTATACCCATCACCAGTACATCGCTGGGTTCTTGATGGTGGGGGCCTTTGCCCACGGGGCGATCTTCCTGATACGCGACTACGACCCCAAGGCCAACGAAAACAACGTGCTGGCCCGGATGCTGGAGCACAAGGAGGCGATTATCTCGCACCTGAGCTGGGTGTCGCTCTTCTTAGGCTTCCACACCCTGGGGCTGTATGTGCACAACGACGTGGTGGTCGCCTTTGGCACCCCCGAAAAGCAGATTCTGGTGGAACCCGTGTTCGCCCAGTGGATTCAGGCCGCCCATGGCAAGCTGCTCTATGGGTTCGATACGCTCCTATCTAACCCTGACAGCATTGCCACTACCGCCTGGCCCAACTACGGCAACGTGTGGCTACCGGGATGGAGCGAGGCCATCAACAGCGGGGCTAATTCCCTGTTTCTGACCATTGGCCCGGGGGACTTTTTGGTGCACCACGCCATTGCCCTGGGTCTGCACACCACCACCCTAATTCTGGTCAAGGGGGCGCTGGATGCCCGGGGTTCCAAGCTCATGCCGGATAAAAAAGATTTCGGCTACAGCTTCCCCTGCGACGGCCCGGGTCGAGGCGGCACCTGCGATATCTCGGCGTGGGACGCCTTCTACCTGGCCATGTTTTGGATGCTTAACACCATTGGTTGGGTGACCTTCTACTGGCACTGGAAACATCTCACCATTTGGTCGGGCAACGTGGCCCAGTTCAACGAAAACTCGACCTACTTGATGGGCTGGTTCCGCGACTACCTGTGGCTTAACTCGTCGCAGCTGATCAACGGCTACAACCCTTACGGCATGAATAACCTGGCGGTTTGGGCCTGGATGTTCCTATTCGGGCACCTGATCTGGGCCACGGGCTTCATGTTCTTGATCTCCTGGCGGGGCTACTGGCAGGAGCTGATCGAGACCCTGGTGTGGGCCCACGAGCGCACTCCCCTGGCGAACCTGGTGCGCTGGAAGGATAAGCCCGTTGCCCTCTCCATCGTGCAGGCTCGGGTGGTCGGCCTAGCCCACTTCACTGTGGGGTACATTGTTACCTACGCCGCCTTCCTGATTGCGTCTACCTCCAGTCGATTTGGCTAGCGAGGCTACCCGAGGGCATAGCCACTATGCCCTCATCCCCCATAGGGTGGGCATTGCTCCCACCCTACCCCTGGGGGAACCTATCCCGCCCGGCGGGGGTGGGACGAGTTTCCAGGGCAAACATGCCGGCCAAAACTATTTTTTTCTAACCTAATGCTTCAAGGGTGGGCGGTACCCACCCTACCCAGTCATTCAGGGTGATCAGATCTTCGCTACGATTCAGGTTTTGATCACCCCACAAGCTTGAGACGGATGGAGACTCTCCGCGGCTCAAGAGTCCTGGTTCTTCGGGGTAGTTGAGCCAGGACTTTTATTTTGGATTGACATCGCCTGCTGCCTGGCCAGAACTGGTATCTCGATGCCAGCGCCGATGGGGAATAGTCCATACCGCTTTGCCAGGTTGTGGCCCTTTAGGTCGTACCTTTTGCGCTCTTTCCCTGCGGTGCTGAGGCCAGACCCTTGAGCATGCCAAGCCAGAACGCCGCCTTCACCGCTGGGCCATGATGTTGTCGTTATTTTTCGAGTTAACTTCGGTACTCCAAACCACGACAAAATTGCCGCTGGCATCCATCGCTACATCTAATTTGGCATCGGTTGAGACGTCAGCGGTAGTAACTAAAGACTCCTCCCCTTGGGCAACGCCCTGGGCATCATAGCGCTGAATAAAAACATGGTAGCTTGTGTTATTGGCAAGGCGGCTTCCCCAGGCCACGACAAAATTGCCGCTGGCATCCATCGCCACCATGGTGTCGCTTTGCGTCGCTTTGATGGTGGTGTTGATCTGAAATTCAACCCCGAGCGGATTGCCGGTGCTGTCGTAGCGCTGGCCAAAAATGCCGCGATCACTATCGGCTCCCTCACCCCTGGCGGGATCGCTGCCCTCCCCCTCCCAAATCACGACGAAATTACCGCTGGCATCCATGGCCACGTCTGGATTTTCCTGCTGATCAGCGGTGGTGGTGGTGACTCTAAATTCATCTCCCAAGGGGCTACCGTCGCTACCATAGCGTTGGGAATAGAATCCAGTGCGATCGCCATCCTGTCTATGACTTTGCCAGGTGATGACGAAATTACCAGCGGTATCCGCTGCGATTGCCGGTGCCTCTTGATCTGAACGCTGATCCGCTGGATCATTGAACGTGTTGACCTGAAACGGGGCTCCGGTGACTTGACTAATCAGTAATTGGCTGCTAGCTATAAGGGCAATCATGGCTAACAATATACGTAACCGTCCCAGAAACTTTAAAGAAGATTTAGGGATTTAGGGCCAGGCATGC
>DAIUJR010000030.1:0-65554 GCA_036848635.1 Nodosilinea sp. CTOTU7336 | reverse complement strand
AGGAGAGATGCTGACCCACTCCAGGTTTTCTCCTATTTCCGATAAAGTCTATTGATTGTGGAGGGAAGTTTTGAGGGTGAGTGGGAAGGACAAGTGCAATATCTGCCCCTCCGTTGAAGTCTAAGCTCAGTCTAACAATTCAAATGCAGCGGACGGTTGAAAGCCACTGGTGCTGAGTTCGAGGTTGTCTGCCGCCGCTGATTTGAGCCGTTAGACCGACCTGGGAAAGCTAAAATCTTGATAGTTTATAAAAACTAAGTGGGGATATCAAAGATGACAAAGTTTACTAGGTACGCAGTCACAAAAGGCGAGTTCTGGAAATTCAGTCTTCTAAGCGTTTTGATACTATCTAGCTGCCGTCCTACACCACCTGTCGTAGATCTTCCTCTTGATGAACCAACAGAACCTAATATTGAGCAACCAATTTTCCAAGAACCAGTTCCAGATTCGCCAACTGCCAATAGACCTTCAAACTTTCCTATTCCCAGTACTTGGCGAGGAGTAGCAAGTGTTCAAGTCGCAGGACAAGAGGTTTCTGTACCTATTGTGCTCACATTTGAAACTCCTAAGCATGGAGAGCAAAATCCCTTCTACTTCGGCGTATCTATTGGGAATGACATGGAAGAGGCTGGTGCTGCTTTTCTAACGAGTTCCATTAATACTGTGGTGGCTAGAGGTAACGGGGTATTAGGGCTTCAATTTTTGACGATTCAACCTACAAATAAAGGCTTTAGGGCTGTTTTAACCAGAACCGAAAAAGAACTTGGCTCAGCAATGAATACTTTTTCTGGACCCAATGTTACAGCACAACAAGGTGGCATCATGTCTGAAATCCAGGCTGAAGTATCTGGAATGAATGATCTGTATGTTTTCAATGAAGGAGCAGTCATTGATGTAGAGTTTCAAGGGAAATTTTTGTTCGGAACTATACAAGGAAAAGGTTTTAGTGCTGTTTGGGGTACATCTGGTATTGCTTACGAAGCCATTTTTCAGGTGACTCAAAATTAGGACTCGTTTTTTTTGCAAATGTTTATTTTTTGCGTAAGCCTATTTACGAGTAAAGACCGGGATGCAGTGAGAACTTGAGTGATCTATCAAGATACCCTTATAGCTTTAACGTATTACAAGGCCAAGTCCTATAAGGATAGTAGCACTGAGCCAGTAAGGCAACGGACTAAGAAAAACTGATTTCGGCTTACAGCAAAATAGGCGTTCCCAGCTAGATGAGACAAATGGCCAAGCTATAAGCAGTAAAGCAGTTATGAGCAATATAATTGATAAAACTTGTGAACCAGCAACCCGATCAATGGGCACAATTTGGATATTCTGAAGCGATGCCATAAACTCTAGCAACCTGAGTAACAGTGCCTGAAGCAAAAAAGAAAGAGGAAAGAGTAGTAAAAGGCACATCTTTCCAAGAAGCTTGTCAGATTTTTTTACCATCCATTGTCTTAGTTCGTTGGGAGGATGGGCTAAACGATGTAGTAGCCATTGCCGACCACGTTCTTTTTCTGGGAGACTCTTGAGAGCATTCAGGATTTCATCTGGAAAACGACTAGCTGGAGCTTGATCCGCATTCAGTTCGGAACACCATATTGCTGTCATAGGAACAACAAAAATACTAGAAGTCCAAAGAAGAATTCCCAAGCTGGTGACAAATGCCCAAATTACCATAAAAATTGATTGAACAATTTTGTGACTGATGGCTTGAAGTAGCATATCTATCCCACCAACCCCCAGCCACATTAGTTGACCGACTTCTAGAACAAAAATAAGAGTGATAGCTGTAAAAGCTAGAATGAAAGGTACTACAAATAGCCAAATATATAGTTTGCCCCATCTTTCGATAATAGTTCTGAAAGGACTACCCGCTCCGATAAGAAGAGCATCTCCATGACGATAATGAGCTAATTCGTGTAAAAGAACCGCTTTAGCCATTCCGCGATCTGCTCGCCAAAGCCTAATAAATTGTCCAAAAATTGCAATTCCTGTTTTACGAAATCCTAGCGGATACATAAATGGAGTTTGATCAAACCTAAGTTGGTTTACTTTTACTTCAACCCCCGGAGCATTTCTCTCCACAAATTCAAGAATTTCAGACATTCCTGAAGTGATTGAGGATACAGATCTAAGCTTATATCTCCTTTCTAGAAGAGCTGTTCTTAACTGAGGTCTTAGTAAAGCTAATAGACCACCTACAAGCGCTAAAGATGGCACCAGCTCTAGTAGGCCAACTAAACCTAAAATGCGATAGGCTATGGCAATTGTCCAATCAGTATCCGACGCTGGGCCACTTAAAAGTTCATAGAGGTTGCGGCCCCAAACAGCCACATAGTAGGGAAGTGATGTTACCATAAAAACTCCCAGCCAAAACCATAGCCACGGCGGAGAAACGTTGCTATTAATCTGAGGTTGTGAAGCCATTCAGTAACCTACAAATGTTTGATAAACACGGTTGTCCCTTCAGGATTCTCCAGCAAGTTGACAAGCACGCGGAAAGTAATTAAGTCTGCCTCATTATCGGGAATCCCTGACTTCCTCAGCTCAAAACCAAGAGTATCTATAATTTGTTTGAGTGCGTCGTAAGGGTTGGTATCTGATAGCTGCTGAACTTCCTTTTTGGCTTCTTCCCCCTTACCTTGTATCAATAATTCTTTAATGTCTTTAACAACGCTTACTGCGTTACTTGTTTTTTCTGAGGATAGTAATGTAAAAATCCATTTTGACGCTGCAGCAATGCCATTCAAAATAAAAGGAAGCAGTGCAACTCCCGTACCTGAACCAAACCCGCCTGCGATACTGGTGTCAGTTTGCTTGAAGAGTTCTTCCCTGGCTTCGCCACCCTCTAAATAAGCTTCTAAAATATCAGGAGCCAAATCAATTTCGTAAGGAACCGCAGATTCCGCTAAACTAACTGACCAATCAAATAATTGTGACAAATCAGCTTCTCCTAAACGCTCATATTTGATGCCGTTACTAAATCAACTTGATTTAGTAACGGCATTATGCTCTACATCCTTTTACGTTTATATAGGTGCAAGTTGTCCAAGCCTAGTTCTTGATGTATCCAATTCAGGTTTTCAGTAACTTACGATACAGTTATGGCAACTTAAGATTAACTTAACTTAGGAAAGCGTCTTGATTTAGATTTGAATTAGGTATGAGCGAAACGGTTTACATTGAGACCAGCATTTTGGGATATCTGACAGCTAGGTCAACCAAGAACCTGATATTGGCTGCAAATATGGAAATTACTAAGGATTGGTGGGGATTGCGCCGAAATGCTTTCACTCTTTACACATCAGAAGCTGTTTTAGACGAAGTGATGCGGGGAGACCCTGAAATTGCGGCTCAGCGTCTAGAAATATTGCGTGGTTTTCCCCTGCTAGCGTTGAATCAAGCTGTACAAGGCTTGGCAATGCAGTTTCTCGCCCGAAGCAATTTGCCTCCCAAGGCCGAGGTAGATGCCATCCACATTGCTGCTGCGACGGTTCACGGCATGGATTATTTGCTAACGTGGAACTGTAGACATATTGCAAATGCTCAAATTCAAGCGAAGCTGGCAGAAATTAGTCTCGATTCTGGCTATGTACTTCCGGTTCTCTGCACACCAAACGAACTAATGGGAGATTAGGCTATGTGGAAAGATGAAATTGTTGAAGAAATTCATCGTATTCGCGAAGAATATGCCAAGTCTTTTAACTACGATTTGAACGCAATATTTGCAGACCTACGTAAAAAGCAGGAAGAGAGTGGCAGAGAGGTTGTAGCTTTGTCGCGTAAGCCCGGTCTAACAACACGTTGGAGCGGACGGGCGAAAGATATTGGTGGTGAAGCAAAGGAAACTACCCGCCGCTCAACTTAGCCGTTAGGTTTTGCAACTTTCAGGATGTATTGTCGTAAACCACGACACTCATCCATATCGTTTAAAAGAGGAGTATAAATATGAACTTACCACCAAGGGCGTTGGAAGATATCAAGGTCAATGTGAAACTGAAGCTTGCAGCACTGTGGGTGAGTTTTATGTTTCTCTACATCTATGTAGATTATTTCCACTTATATATGCCGGGCTCCATAGAGGATATTCTGGCAGGAAAAATGTTTGTATTTGACATTACACAAGTCGTTCTATTGACAGGACTGGTTTCGGTAACAATTCCAGCTCTTATGATTTTCCTCTCCGTTGCCTTGACAGCTAAAGTAAATCGTTGGACAAACATAATCGTGGCTGCGGTTTATATTCCTTTTACATTGTTCAATTTGGTAGGTGAGGCTTGGATACATATGGTGTTTGGCGCTGTTGTAGAAGTCGTTCTTCTTTTACTAATTATCTTGTATGCATGGAAGTGGCCTAAACAGAAAGCATGAACTGATCCTCCTTAATTAATCAAGGGGGGCAGGAGGGGTATCGATTGCAGCTTCCCGCAGCCCTACGAACGGGGGCGTGCCCCTGAACGCGTTTAACCCAGGGTCACTGTGACCCCATCTGCTGCTCCATGTCGGCAATCTCCAGGCGGGTTTTGATCACCGTGTCGGGGTTGAGGCTGATCGAGTCAATGCCCTGCTCCACCAAAAACCGGGCGAACTCGGGGTAGTCGCTCGGCCCCTGGCCGCAGATGCCGATTTTACGGTGGTTGGCCTTGGCGCTCTGGATGACCATTTGCACCATGCGCTTGACCCCAGGGCTGCGCTCGTCGAACAGGTGAGCCACCAGAGCCGAATCGCGATCTAGGCCCAGGGTGAGTTGAGTCAGGTCGTTAGAGCCAATTGAGAAGCCGTCGAACACCTGGCTAAACTCATCCGCCAGCACTACATTGTTGGGCAGTTCGCACATAACGTAGACCTGGAGGCCATTTTCCCCCTGCACCAGGCCGTGTTTGGCCATTTCTGCCAGCACTTTGCGGCCCTCGTCAGGAGTCCGGCAGAAGGGCACCATTAGAATCACGTTGGTGAGGCCCATGGCGTCGCGCACTCGCTTGAGGGCCTGGCACTCAAGGGCAAAGCCGTCGCGGTAGCGAGGGTCATAGTAACGCGAGGCCCCGCGCCAGCCGATCATGGGATTTTCTTCGTGGGGCTCGAAGGTTTCGCCGCCCAGCAGGTGGGCGTACTCGTTGCTCTTTAGGTCAGACAGCCGCACCACCACGGGCTTAGGGTAAAAGGCGGCGGCCAGGGTGCTGACCCCCTGGGCCAGCTTGTCCACAAAATACTGAGGCTTGTGGTCGTAGCGGGCGGTAAGCTGTGCGATTTGCCGCTTGGTAGCCCCGTCGGGCAGCTGGTCAAAATTAAGCAGTGCCAGGGGATGCACCTGAATGTGGTTGGCAATCAAAAACTCCAGCCGCGCCAGCCCGATCCCGTCATTGGGGAGGGTGGCCAGGCTGAAGGCCAGCTCCGGGTTGCCCACGTTCATCATGATTTTGGTGCGGGTTTCGGGCAGGCTGTCGAGGGCAGTTGTGTCAATGTGAAAGGGCAGCTGACCGCGATAGACCTGCCCCGCTTCGCCACTAGCGCAGGATATGGTGACCGGTTCTCCGGTGGTGAGTACCTGGGTAGCGTTGTCGCAGCCCACAATGGCCGGAATGCCCAGCTCGCGGGCAATGATGGCGGCATGGCAGGTGCGCCCCCCCTGATCGGTAACGATGGCCGAGGCCTGCTTCATAATCGGTTCCCAGTCGGGGTCGGTGCGGGCGGCCACCAGCACCTCCCCAGGGCGAAACTGGGCCATATGCTGGATATCTAAAATGACGCAGGCGTCGCCCTGACCAATTAAGTCGCCCACGGCGCGGCCCGTAGCCACCGGCTCTACCCCCGCCGGTACCTCCAGATGAAACGTCCGCAGCTCATTTTGCGACTTCTGCGACTGCACGGTTTCGGGGCGCGCCTGGACGATAAACAGCTCCCCGGTGAGGCCATCCTTGGCCCACTCAATATCCATCGGGCTGGGGATGCCCCGCAGCTGGGTGTAGTGCTCTTCGATGGTGCAGGCCCAGTGGGCCAGTTGCACAATGTCGTCGTCGTCAATGGCGAAGCGGTGCTGGTCGGCCAGGGGTACTGGCTCGTTTTTGGTCAGGTCGGTGCCGCTGGTGTCGTAGACCATGCGCAGGGCTTTCGTACCCAGCCGCTTGCTGAGAATCGGGTGATGGCCGGTTTTTAGGGTGGGCTTAAACACCACATACTCGTCGGGGTTGACGGTGCCCTGCACCACATTTTCCCCCAGGCCATAGGCGGCGGTGATCAGCACGGTGTTTTGAAAGCCGGTCTCGGTGTCGATGGAAAACATCACCCCCGAAGTGGCCAAATCCGACCGCACCATGCGCTGCACGCACACCGAGAGGGCCACGTCGAAGTGGTCGAAGTTTTTGACCGTGCGGTAGGAAATTGCCCGGTCGGTAAACAGCGAGGCATAGCACTGCTTGCAGGCAATCAGCACGGCCTGGTCGCCGTAGACGTTGAGGTAGGTTTCTTGCTGTCCGGCGAAGCTGGCGTCGGGCAGGTCTTCGGCGGTGGCGCTGGAGCGGACTGCCACATCCACTTCGGTAAAGGCGCTGTCCTGCAGGCAGGATTCATCCCCCAGGCACAGGCTCTGGTCGGCCATTTCGCAGAGGCGATGGTAGGCATCGAGAATGCCCGCCCGTAAGTCAGGGGGAAAGGTGGCGTTGAGAATTAGCGATCGCGCCTTGCGCCCCCGCCGCCGCAGCTCGGTCACATCGTTGACATCAAAGCCGCCCAACACCTCCCGCAGCTGGGCATCTAACCCGGTGTGCTCGATGAAGTAGCGATAGGCGTAGGAGGTAGTGGCAAACCCCGACGGCACCCGAATGCCCTGGGGGGTGAGCTGCTGAATCATTTCTCCCAGGGAGGCATTTTTGCCGCCAACGAGGGGCACGTCCTCCAGGCGCACGTCTTCCAGCCAGAGAATGAGCGCCTGCTCGCGCCCCACGGTTTGATGTTGGATAGCGGATGTAGCGACCACGGCATCACCTCAAATGAATAACGGCTTACGCTGCCTAGCATTGCACTGGTTCAGGGCTGGTGGGCCGTGCCCACCCACGGGGTTTTAAGCCGGTGACTTGCCGCTTCTCAGCTACGGCAGTTCACTACTACCCATGCTAAGAAGTTGGGGATCGGGCAACAAGCTTGTCTAAATTTTCGTATCTTGAATGCAACGGATGTACACGAAGGCGGCAGGAAACAAGGAAACGCGGTACACCGTCCATCCCCCCAGCCGCCGTAGGTGGGCACCGCTCACCATCCCAATCGCCCCGGCCTCAAGGTCCTGCGGCCGAGTTCACACCCCACCGGCCACATCAATAAACGCCCCCGTCGTGTACGACGCCTGCTCTGACAGCAGCCACACAATCGCCTGGGCCACTTCTGCCGCCTGCCCGCCGCGCTGCATTGGTACCTTCGCCTTGACCCGCTCAACCCGGTCGGGCTCGCCCCCGCTAGCGTGAATATCGGTGTAGATAAACCCTGGGCGCACGGCGTTGACGCGAATGCCCTGATGGGCCACCTCCTGAGCCAAACCAATGGTCATCGTATCGATGGCCCCTTTGGTCGCCGCATAGTCGACGTACTCCCCCGGCGACCCCCGGCGGGCGGCTACGGAGGAAACGTTGACAATTGCCCCGCCAGCGCCACCCTGGCCTGTGGACATGCGCTTAACCGCCTCGCGGGCACACAAAAATGCGCCAATCACGTTGGTGGAGAAAACGGCTTGCAGCCGGGCGGCATCCATGGCCTCAAGCCGCATCTGGGGCCCGAGGATGCCAGCATTGTTAACCAGGGCTGTTACCCTGCCCAGCGCTGCGTCTACGGTGTTAAAGAGGGCGATGACATCGGCTTCGACGGCTACATCGGCGGCCACCGCGATCGCACTACCTCCAGCCTGCCTGATGTCGTCTACCACGCGGTTAGCCGCCAACCGATGATGGCGATAATTGACGCACACGGCATCTCCCTGCTGGGCGGCCAGGTAGGCCGTAGCCGCTCCAATGCCGCGACTGGCCCCGGTGATCAGGGTGACTCTCGGCACAGGTCGATTCTCCATGGATGTTAAGCCTTTAGCAATTCTCAAGGTGGACAGGATCTCGGGGTGATTCAAACCATAGTAGGAGTGGCCTTAGCCTAACGGCGACTTCTAATCAAAGCGATAGAATGCAGTGGCAGATATTTTCTTGCGTTATCGCCATGGTTCCGAATGGGACTGAGACCGTAGATTTAACCCGTCAGCCATCCCAGCCGAGTGCCCGGTGCTACCCGTATCGACGCCTCTGGAGCAAACCCGCCCGCCGTCTGGTGGGGGCGCTGGGCGGCGTGGCCGTTGCCTTGGCGGGCTGGGCGGGTACCCCGGCAGGGGCCGTGCAAAACCCCGTCATCCAGGTGGGCATCGTGCAGCGGTTTGGGGAAAACCCGCAGGATACCCTTACCCTGGAGGCGCTGCCGGGGGAGCAGCTTACCCTCAGCTTTGACACCGAGGGCCAGCCCCAGACGGTGACCACCTCTCAAGTCAGCCTCGGATTAATTCCGGATCCTCTACCGGAGGCCGAACTCAGCGAGCGCGTGGTGCTGAGCAACCATCGCAGCTTTGAAAGCGCCGAAGACAGCGCCCAGCAGTGGCGGCAGCGGGGCATTCAGCCTGAAATTGCCCAACCCAGCAGTTGGGAAGTGTGGGCCAGCCGTGAGGTGTACAACTCGCCTCTGGTGCGGCGGCTACTGGTCAAAAACCTTAAGGATCAGGGCTTTACCGAGGTTCATCTAGATAGCCGGGTGCTCAGCCAGGTGCCTAAAGCCTTCTTTGAGGCCAACGGCTACCGCTACCAGCGCGACCAGGTGGATCTGCGCTCGACCAGCGGCCGCATTCGGGTGGTGCAGGCCAGCAGCGACCCGCCGGTCACCCGCGTTTATGGCGGCACCCTGCGGCTACAGCCCAACACCTACGGTACCTACACCCTGGTCAACGATGTACCCATCGAGACCTATCTACGGGGGGTGGTGCCCCACGAAATTGGCCCCGGTGCCCCCGTTCCCGCCATTCAAGCCCAGGCGGTTTTGGCCCGCACCTACGCCCTGCGCAACCTGCGCCGGTTTGCCATCGACGACTATCAGCTTTGCGCCGACACCCAATGCCAGGTCTATCGCGGCCTCTCTGGCACCGTACCCGTGGCTGACCAGGCGATTCAGGCCACGGCGGGGCAGGTGCTGATCTACCAAAACGAGCTGGTTGATGCCCTCTATTCCTCGACCACCGGGGGGGTAACGGCCGCCTTTAGCGACGTGTGGAACGGCCCCGACCGACCCTACCTGCGCGCGGTGGTCGATTCCGTCAACGGCGTGTGGGATTTGGCCCAGCACCCCCTCGACTCAGAGCCCAACCTGCGAGCCTTTTTGGCGATTGATCAAGGGTTTAACGAAGATACCTGGCAGCTCTTTCGCTGGCGCTACGATAGCCCCCTAACGGAAATTACCCAGGATCTCAAGGGCTACCTGGGGCGACGGCAGCACCCCCTGGCGGGGTTTAATCAGGTGCTCAACCTGCGGGTGGCCGAGCGGGCTAGCTCAGGCCGGGTACAGACCATTGAAGTAGAAACCGACCTGGGCCTGGTTAAGCTCGAAAAAGATGAGATTGTGCGGGTGCTGTCGGCCCCTCGCAGCCTGCTGTTTTACGTAGATCCCATCTACCAAGCCGCTACCCCTGAGCCGAAGGCTGATGCTCCTGGCGGATCCTCCCCCAGTTCGGCCCCACCCACGACTTCACCCTCCCCCCCTACTCTGACCGGCTACCGCTTTGTGGGCGGCGGCTGGGGCCACGGCGTGGGGCTCAGCCAAACCGGGGCTTACAACCTGGGCAACCTGGGCTGGGGCTATCCCCGCATTCTCGAGTTTTACTACCCCGGCACTACCCTCCAGCCGATCAGCGAAGCGCTGACGTTCTGGCGCGATCCGCTACCGCCGACCGCTGAAGCGGTGCCCCAGGGATGAGGACAGGCCGCCTGACCGGCTCAGGGTGAAACCGGAGGCGGTCCCCTGGGCCTACTCTGGAATAAATCTTTATATGGATCCAACTTATTAATTTTCCCTAGCCTTTCGATGCCTCAACCTGCTGATTCGTCTCAGGCGTTAACGCAATCCACAACTGAAGAGATTCGAGAACCAGAGCCAGGCCACGCCGATCGAAGATTTGCCGTGCGATTTTGGGGGGTGCGAGGCAGTGTGCCGGTGCCGGGGGCCGACACGGTACGCTACGGCGGCAATACCTCCTGTGTCGAGGTTAAGGTGGGGGGCCAGCGGCTCGTTTTTGACGGCGGCACCGGTCTTCGGGTGCTGGGTCAGCATCTGGCCCATTTAGGAATCGCCGTCGAGGCCCATCTCTTTTTTACCCAGGCCCAGTGGGATCGAATTCAGGGTTTTCCGTTCTTCTCCCCCGCATTTGACGCCGCTACCCGGCTCCATATTTATGGGGCCGCCGCCGCCAACGGGGCTTCCATTAAGCAGTGCTTGATGGATCAAATGCTGCGGCCAAACTCGTTTACGCCCCTGCAAACCATGGCAGCTGATTTAGCCTTTCACAACATTCAGGCTGGGGAGACGATTCAGCTGGCTGACGTGGCCATTGAAACCGTTAGCCTTAACCCTCGAACCGGCGGGTTGGGCTACCGGGTGACGTGGCAAAACCGCGTCCTGGTCTATGCCACCGATGCCGACCTGACCGGAGCCACTACGGACGCTAATCTCACGTTTCTGGCGAGTGGGGCCGATGTTTTGATTTTAAATAGCCGTGATGACGACGGGGCCAGGAGAGATCGCATCGACAACCCCTTAGCCCCCTGGGAATCGGCGGTCGCGATCGCCCAGGCGGCTAATTCTAGGCAACTGGTGCTGTTTCACCACGCTCCCTGCCACACGGATGAGCAGCTCGATGCCCTTGAACAGCGCCTCCGGGCCACCCTGCCCACCGCCCGCCTGGCCCGCGAAGGTCTGATCCTTGAGGTCGGGGTATAGGGGCATGCGGCGGTCAGGGGCGGCGTTCATTGAGCGTTAAGCTAGGGGCATACGGCGGTCAGGGGCGGCGTTCATTGAGCGTTAAGCCCTCCCTCCGCCCATGCACCCAACCGCAGACTTGCGCGGATGTCCTACATAAGGGGGCATAACGCCAACGCGTGAGCAATGCACCCGTAAAAGCAGCTATACAATCAGCCTCAACCCTTAAAATTAGAAAACGTTTTTCAGGGCTGACTGAATCCGTGCCAAAATCCTTACCCAAAGCGCCATGAGCACCGCCCCCGAGGCTACTTGTTTAGAAAAGTGGGGCGGGCCAATTGGGCTGTGCCTGACCCTATTTATGCTGTCTTACACCATCGGGGCCGTGCAGCCTATGATGCCCGCCATCGTGCGCGAGTTTGGCTCTAGCGTCGGCTTTGTGCAGTCGGCCCTGGTGCTGATGTCGCTGGTGACGGCCTCGTTTACCCCCACCGCCGAAAACCTCAGCCGCCGCCTGGGGCGTAAAACCGTGTTTGGCTGGGCGCTGGTGGTGTTTGCCATCGGGCTGGGGGTGATGGTTGCTAGCCCCAGCATTAGCTTATTTACCGTGGGGCTGGCCGCCTTTACCGGGTTAGCGGCGGCGGTGTTAGCCAGCACCGCCATGGCGTTCATCGACTATCTGTATGACGGTAAAGCCGAGCAATATGGTCTGCTAGCCCTCACCATCGCCGGGGTCGTGGGCAACCTGGCGGGGTCGCTGTTGGGCGGGTTTCTAGCCTTTAACCTCCACTGGCGCTGGACCTTTGGTCTGGAACTAGCCTTGGTGCCGGTGATCTGGCTGCTGGTGCGGCGCATTACGATGCCGGCCCCGAACCAGGAGATCGCGGTTGATTGGGTGGCGGGTCTGCTATCCCTGGGGGGGTTTGGGCTGACCCTGGTGGGGGTGAGTCTGGCCGGCGACCTGGGCTGGTGGCAGGCGAAGGGCCAACCGCAGCCCCTCAGCTTTTTGCTGGCCCCCTTCGGCATTTCGGTGGTGCCCCTGCTGATTTCTACCGGCCTGATTTGCCTGGGGCTGCTGGTCGTCTGGCAGCGGCAGCGGCTCCAGCGGGGGGAGTCTTCTCTGCTGCGCATGGGGGTGTTTCATCGCCGGTTTTATCTCACCGGCCTGAGCATTGGCACCCTCAACACCATGGTTACGGTGGGGGTGATGTTTAACCTATTTCAGTTTGTGCCGGCGGTGGTGGGGTTAAACCCATTTCAAACCGCCATTGCCGTGATGCCGTTTACCATTGCCCAACTGGTGGTGCTGATTCTACTGGTCAAGCGGCGGCTTCAGTTTCCGCCCCGCTACCTGTTGCAGATCGGGCTGGGGGTGAAGAGCATCGGCATCGCCATGCTGTTTGGGGTAATTAGCCCCACGGTTAACTCCCTCTGGCTGCTGCCCGCCCTGGTGGTAATGGGCGTTGGTACCGGCGTATTTATGGCCTACATCACCTCCCTCACCTTTGCCGCCACTGCCGAGCACGAAAAGGTCGAGGCCCGGGGGGTCTATCGTCCGTTTCAGAACCTGGGGGCCTCCCTGGGGCGCGGTATTTTGGGCACCCTACTGGTCACCCTGGCCTCCTTCAAAATCGTGGATGGCATTATTGCCGACCTAGGCCAAGCGGTCAGCCCCGAGGTGCGCCGCAGCGCCATTCGCACCCTGCAAGTCTCGATTCAGACCCTGACCAGGGCCGAGCGCACCGAATTTTTTGCCCAGCTGCCCGCCTCGATTCAGCCCTCGCTAGATAGCATTTTAGAAGCCTCGGCGGTGGAGGCCATGAAGGCGACACTGCTGGTGATTTTGGGCCTCAGCCTGCTGTGCCTGGGGCTATCGTTTTTGCTGCCGAAGACGGCGAAAAAGTTTGAGGCCCCGATTGACTGAGTTGGGGCCCAGGCTGAACCGCCGCGATCGGGCTAGATCAGAGGTGGAACAGTCAGCCCTTTGAGGGGCTGGGTCGCCAGCGCCGTCATGCCCTTGCTTTGGATGAGCACCATGAAATTTCCCAGCCCCATGGGGTTGATTAACTGTTGTAACTGGTCGCGTCGCTGCATGGCCCAACGTAGGGTATCTGGATCGGTGGATTGAATTTGGGCCAGGGCCGATAGCCGATCTCCCAGGCCCAGGGCCATTAAGAACATAGCCTGGGGGGTGGCTCCCACGGTCTGTAGCCCGCACCGCTCTCCCTGGCGTTCTAGGGCGGTGAAGTTAACGTGGGCGGTAATATCCTGGTGGCCGATGTGGCTGTAGGGATCGTTATGGTGGGCGTGCTGGTAATAGCACTGCAGGGTGCCCTGGGAGCGGCCTCGGCTGTAGTAGCGGCTGGCCGGGTAGCCATAGTCAATGGTCAGTACGTAGCCCCGGTGGAGTTTAGCCGCTATGGACTTCATCCAGTCGAGGGCGGCCAGGTGAACTTCGGTGCGGTAGCCGACAGCGTAGTGGGGTGGGGCGAAGTCAACCTCGACCAGGTCAAAATAGTCGGCCAGTTGCGGGGTTGAGGGGGGGCCGACGACCTCCTGAATGCGACCCTCGGCCTTGCCATCCAGGGTGACGTAAATTTCCTGGAGCCCGGCGGTGGTCAGCACCACTTGATGCACCGGCAGGGCGTCTACCAGTTCATTCGAGAAAAAGCAGCCGGTAATCGTGTCATCGGGAAGGTCGTCTAGGCTGACCCAGGCCACCCGTTCCGCCCAGGGGGCCAACCGCCGCTGCTGCATCGCCCGTAGTGGTTCAGACTTTTCCACAATTTGGTAGGCTAGCGCCTCCAGACAGTCTGGGTGGTCATGCTCCAGATCAGCCAGAAGGGCCGCGGTCACTAACCCCTGCCCGGCTCCAATTTCCACCAGCGCAAAGGGAGTAGGCTGACCCAGACGATGCCAACACTCGACCACCTGTGCCGCTATCAGTTCGCCAAAGTCAACGCCCAAATGGGCAGATGTGATAAAGTCTCCTTGGGGGCCGATCACGCTATCTCTAGCGGTGTAGTACCCCTCTTGGGGGTGGTAAAGCACCAAATCCATGTATTCAGCGAAGGTTAGCCGCTGGTGCGGGGCTTGGTCAAGGCGGTTGAGTAAGAGTTGATACAGTGCTGGGTTATGGGGCATTGATTCGGAAAAGAAAATACGGCCTTAAGAATTACTGAATAGTATTAACTTTGGTGGAGTTAAAAGTATCTATAAATCCATTTGGTTAGCAACCGCCAAGTTTTATTGATTGGGCCAGTTTAAAGGGAGGTTTTTAACTCAAAAAAACAGGGCCATGATACAGTGAGGGTATCAATAGCTGGGCGGCACTTTTCTGTTTTAACTAAACCTATGTGTTATCATCAGCATCTTGGGTGTAAAGGGTAAAACGTTAAGACTGCTCTTGATTGTGGTCGTCCTTGGGCAAGGTTTCTGTAAATATACTGACATTCGAAAACCGTAGACTGCCCTCTGAAAGGTACGTTTCCAGCATCTATGGCCCGAGCCAATTTACGTTTAGTTTGCCTCTATAAAGCCCCTGTGCAGCTGTTAGCCTTGCCCTATGGCGCAATGGTATTCCTGCACTATTCACAGTCGTTGACCCTACAAGTCTCGAATTGTGCCTACGTTTAAGATGTACAACGTCAGCGATTAGTTGCCCTACTTTGAGGAGTTCTCCAATGGTTCAAATGTTGATGAATATTAAAGAGCTATCCAGTCGATATATGGCGGGTCAGCGAGACTTTCGTAATCTTAACCTAATGGCCGCAAACCTGCGTAATTTGAACCTGAGCGGAGCTAACTTCAGCGGCGCCAACTTAACCAAGGCCAATTTGACCGGAACCAACCTCAGCTCTGCTAATCTGACCGATTCGGTGTTGACCGGGGCCAACTGTAGCAAAACAAATTTAACCCGAGCTAACCTGAGTAACGTCGATCTGAGCAACGTCGATCTGAACACTGCCCTGGTGCAGGGCGCGACCCTGCCCTCTGCCTAAGGGATCTTTAAGGTATCAGGTGTGAATCTGCCTTTCACACCTGATACTCGACACCGGGTACCTCTGCCCTAGCCGCTAGCCCGCTAAAAATCTGCTCCTACCGCCCAGCGTAGGTAGACATCGGTTCTTGAATAAACCGAATGTAGAGATGCTTAAAGGTAGACTTCACCACGCGCGGCAGGCCAAAGTCAATGGGCACGAGTTCCCTGGGCAGTTGCCAGTCAAGGAGTTGCAGGTCGTCGGCAGAGGCCAGGGGAAAAGTAATCTCCTCCCAGGCCGGGCACAGCCCTAGCCGCATTGATTGGGCCACTGTCGGCACTGTGATGGGGTCTACCCTCAGCACTTCCACCATGGCCCGGTCTAGGGCAAACACGTTGGGGGAGGCTCCCAGTACGCCCAGTTCCCTGGGTTCGCCGTTGCTGGGGCCGTTGCCCTCGTGGCCAATAATGCCGTCGATAATGGTGAGGGCTGGGTTAAGCAACCGGGCGGTTTCGACCAGCATGGTGCCGAAACGCTGCACGTCTTTGCCCGCTTCCATGTGCCACCAGGCTTTCATTTTGCCGGGCACGCAGCCGAATAGATTTTTCACCCCCAGGGTGAGGGTGAGCTGCACGTGGGATTTGGCCTTGGGCAGGTTGATGATTACGTCGGCGGCCATCGCTTCCTTAGACAGCCGTAGGTGGTCGAAATCAGGATTATCCGTCGGATAGCGCTGGCCGTGAAGTTCTACAATGGGCAGATTTAGCTCTGCCGCCAGGGGCAGCAGGCCATTGGCCTTGGCAACTCCGTGGGCGCTGCCAAAGGCGGGGCTGTCCCCTAAGAAGGGCTGGCCACCGGCCTCGCGTACCATTTGAGTAACGCTGTAGATCACCTCGGGACGGGTGGTGCAGGCTTTGGTGGGGCGGGCACCGGTGAGCAGGTTGGGCTTGAGCAGCACTCGATCTCCCGGCTTAACGAAGGTGGCCATGCCGCCCAGGGGTTCGAGCACCTCGTGCAGCTTGAGCCGCAGGTCGGGGAGGTGGTAAGACCGGGCGCGGATTAGGCTGACGGGAGAAACCATGGGCACCATCCTTGAGGGCGTGAATCTTTCTGGAGAATAACCCGGAACCCCGCCCCCGGCAATGCCGACGGTTTGCGGTACAGTCAGGGGTGACCCCTTCAAACCCGGCCTATGCTAAGCCTGTGGGCAAAAACCAGCGGCACCTGGATTAACGTGGCCACGGTCATCCTCGGTACTGGCCTGGGGCTGCTGTTGCAGCATCGCCTGCCCCGCCCCATGCAGCAGGTGATTACCCAGGCGGTGGGGTTGATGACCCTGGTGATTGGCGTTGTCATGGCCCAAACCCTGTCTGAAGTCGAGGCTGGCCCCGTTGACGGCATCATTCTGGCCCTGTTGGCCATGGTCGCCGGGGGGCTGCTGGGGGAGTGGTGGCAGATTGAAAAGCGCCTGACGGGGCTAGGAGACTGGCTAAAAGCCAAGGTGCGCGGCGGCGGTAAGTTTACCGAGGGGTTTGTGGCTGCCAGCTTGCTGTTTTGTATCGGCCCGATGGCTATTTTAGGCAGCCTTGATAATGGCCTGGCGGGCGACAATACCCTGCTAACCCTGAAAGCAACGATGGATGGCCTAGCATCGGTAGCGCTGACCGGGAGCTATGGGATTGGGGTTGGGTTTTCGGTACTGCCAATTTTCATCTTCCAGGGGGGCCTATCGCTGTTGGCTAGCCTGTCGGGCAACGTCATTCCCGACCCGGCCAATAATCCTCATATTCTCCTAATTACGGGGATCGGAGGGCTGATGATTCTGGCCATTGGGTTAAATCTGCTGGAGGTAGCCCAAATTCGGGTGGCGTCGTTTTTGCCGGCCCTAGTGCTGGGGCCAATGGTGGTGGCGGTGGCCCAGCGGTTTTAGGGCCACTGCAAGGCTCAACACTGGGGCTGACCCCGGCAGTGGTTTTCCCAAAGAATGCTACAGTGCGAAGACTTTTCTAATCTCACTAGGCTTTGGCGCTGGAGGCGGTGGTGGCACACAAGCGACTCATTATTGAAATGGGCATGGGAGTTGACCAGCATGGTCAAGATCCTACGGTGGCGGCGGCCCGGGCAGTGCGCAACGCCATCGCCCACAATGCCCTGCCGGGAGTTTGGGAGGTAGCAGGGCTAAGCCATCCCAATCAAATGCTGGTGGATGTGCAGGTGGCGGTGCCGTTTCCTGACCAGGTGCGGTCAGAGGAGGTGCTGGCGGTGCTGCCCTTTGGCCAAAAGACCCTAACCTTGACCGCAGGGGGCATGGTGGTGGCGGGGCGGGCGATCCCAGAACTGGGAGATAAAAATGATGATATGTATGTTGCCATAGCCGCCGTCACCGTTTCCATTGCGGCCGACTGAACGAGTAAACCCCAAAGGCACAGAGAGCTGGTTGACTGACAAAAGTTGCTCGCGTCGGTTGGGTTGAGGCGACGTAGCTGGCTTCCCGCCGAGTAACCCAACATCAGCAACGGTTTCGTTGGGTTACGCTAGCGCTAACCCAACCTACAGCTGAGCTAATTGCCCTCTCTCCCTTTCCCGCTCCCAAGTCTGGGAGCGGGGGAGACCAGTCTCAAAGTCCCTCTCCCAAAACTGGGTGAGGGATAGCCTGGCCATGGATAGCTTATTCATTGGACTACTCCAGGGGCGCGGCCTCTGATTGCACAGCACTGCGTCAATGCGCCGTCGATTCCCACTCTCCTTAAACCGGCGAAAATGCCAGCACGAGCATCGCCAAAGCAAGCATGGCGGAGCCATTAATGCCAAAGGTACGGGGCCAGTTATAGCGAATCAGCTCTTGAATGACGGTCATCTGCTTACCCCCCTGTTCAAGGCGGTGATGGCGGGGAATTTCTAATACTACGGTTACCGCCAGTGACAACAGCCCACAGGCCATACTGGCCAGGGCAAGCCATAAAGGCACTGACATAGGGCGAATAAAAACTATCGCTATCGGCAAAAGAAAAGAGGCAAACCCTGGCAGAATGACCGGTAGCGGTATGCGACTGGCATAAAACTGGTGATAAGCAATATACTCCTCGGGGCCAACCTTGGCAAAAAGGGGATAAACAACAATCTGGACGAACCAGATCAGGCCGAGGTTATAACTGGCCAGGATAGCGTAGAAGAGTAAAAAACCATGGGGGAAGTCCATTTTGTTAAGTGCCTGTAACGGTGAGCTTAGGGTGTCTGAGTCAAGGGTTTATCCACCTACGGCTTGTTGGCGAGAAGTTTTGACAGATGCGGTGGCATCGATCGAGTATGTACGAGCTGGCCCGTCGCGAGGTATTCAAGCTCTTCAGGCGTTGAGCAACGCCCTAAAACCTCATTGCGGTGGGGGTGACGACCAAAACGAACAATAACCTCGCGATGAGCCTTGGCCTGGGAGGCAGAAAAGGCCAGCAATTCGCGATAGTCTGGCGCAGATTCCTGTACGAGTTCATTCGTCAGCTTGACTGCCAAATCTAAATTTTCGAGTCTCTCAGAGTGACCCAAGGGCAGCAAGAAAAAGGTCTTTTCCCAGGGCGTTTGTAGTGCAGCGTAGTGTCCTACGCTGATCCCTTCTAACGTCAACAGGCAGGCCTTTGAATCTTGTGAAAAGGATTTAGCCGATCCCGGATAAATCGCCCGTGAAAACTGATCGAGAATAATAATCAGCACCAGCCGCGATCGCGGCTGAAGCGACCAGGCATTGAGTTCACCCCGCTTTGCCCGTTCTAGCAGCGGCAAAAATAACGCTTTCTCGTGGGCATTCATGCCCCCGCGAAACCACCATTCCCACTGACGAACTAGCGCCGTCTGATCATTGTTGAACTGGTCAGGAAACCAGAAGCGTAAAACGGTTTCAAAGGATTCAGTACTCATTTGGAAAAATACTCCTGATTGTTAACTTACCATTGCCAGGTCTCGCCTACTTCGGAATTATCGAGTTCTGCGATCAATCGCATACCTACTTTTTGGAGTACTCGGCTGGAGGCATTGTGTTCGGCTAGTTTGAATGATGGCTTGATTCCTGCAATGTCTCAAGCTAAAGGGGCAAACCCATCATGTTTTGAATTGGCTCTGGCTGCATAATTTGCAAATATTGGGGCACAAACTCCGGCGGTAAAAACTCAAACAGCCTGCGATTCTCTACCCAAAACTCAACCACACTGAAGGGAACGGCTTCCCCCAGCTTGCGGGTCAGGGTGCGCCATCCTTCCCGTTTCCCAATCTGCTCAATCTGCGACTGGTTGGTGGGAACCGATATGGCCGTATGGGCCGCTACCAAATGGGTTGGTGCAGTCTGTTGGATCCGAGCTGATCCAGTATCAGAATTTGGAGCCCAGACATCCCCTTCTTTAAGCACCACAATGTGAGTACCGTAGTGGTCAAAAGGTATGACTAAGTAGCTGCCTGGAATGAGGAACTTATACACCCTGCCATTCAAAATTTCAGCTAGGGCATCAGCCACGCGAAACGGGTCGTGAGCGTCGATTGAAAGATGAAGAATCATGGGAATAGCTCCATAGGGATAACAAACTCGAAACCACAGGGATAACTTGTAAACATGCAGGCAAAGACGAACTTAATAGAGAGTGGTTAAGGTTCTTGAGCTTGAATAAGTTGAGCATAGTGATCGATATAAAACTCTGGAAAATTAGCAATCTCACGTACTGATTTACGTCTTACCATGTTGGCCAACCAGATTTTTAATCGATCGAGTCCGGATGGCAACTGGAAGCCTAGAAAATATTCCAATACCGTGAGTTGCTCAAACCAGGGATAGTAGGTTAGATCAACTAGGCTAATCTCTTTCCCTAACCAATAGGGAGCACTAGCGGATATCTTACCGAGTGCCTCTTGCTCAATAAATATTAAATGCTGGGCGATTGATTTTAAGAGCGTCGGATCCTTTTCTGACCCGTGGCTATGCAATAACTTACCGGTATCAGCAAACAACTTGGCATCGGCAAAATTAATCCAAATCCGCGCTTGGGTACGTAAAATTGGATCTTTGGGCAATAGCGGCGGCTCAGGAAAGGTTTCTTCCAGGTACTCATTAATAATGGCGGACTCCCATACCCGCTGGCCACCGTGTTTGAGTACCGGCACCTTGCCATAGGGAGAAATTGACTGGAAGTCAGCGGGCTTATTTTTCAAGTCAACTTCAATGAGCTTAAAGGGCACATCCTTTTCAAGCAAGGTCAAGCGTGATCGATGAGCAAAGGGACATAGAGCCGCACTGTAAATTTCAATTTCACCCATGGAGAACCTCCTCTAATGTTCAAAGAAATGTCAAGATTGTACTTCTGAACTGAATAGTCTAATATGCTGAATAAACCCATTCCAATAAGAACTTAAACCGTGATTTTGTGCGGATAATACAAAAAGCTGATACATGATCTAGAATCTACGATTCATCAACTAAATTAGGATTATCAATTCTAAAAAATAATATAGGATTCTTGTTTACTATTCTTTCTTCTGATTGACTCATCCCGAGTCTTCTGGCCAATTTTTGTGACTCTAGGTTGGGCTGATCGCAGCTTGCCACAAGATAATCATAGCCAAGTTGGTCAAAGCAATACGCCATGATCCTGGTCGCAGCCTCAGTGGCATAGCCACGCTTGAGAGCTTCAGGCAGCAAGGCATAAATTAACTGAGGCTGATCTTCATCGAAGAAATACCATAGCCCAACAAAACCAATGGCTTCAGTCTTGTGTTCTGTTTTGATAAACCATAGACCAAATCCTTCTTCTTCAAAATATTTTTGGTTCTGACTAAGCATCTCCTCCACCTGCTGAAGCGAGAGAATTTTGTTGTCACATAAATATCTTCTGACGTGTGAATCAGAGAAGATGGCATGGAGTTCACTCAAGTCATTCTCCAAAATCGGTACTAAGGTCAATCTTTGAGTTTTAAGTATCATGGGTAAGCTCCTGGTTCAAATTAGCCCCATTTTGTTTCGCGATTTGACCGATGTTCTGAGGCTTGATCGGGTGACCGCTAAAGTGTTAAGGCTGTGTTTCCAGTTGAACCAAAGACTGTAGAAACTTCGGCTCCATAAACGTGAGATATTGGTCAACGATTTCGGGCGGTAACAGCTCAATGAGGAGCTGATTTTCGACCCAAAATTCAATTACATCGAAGTAATCGCCGCGATGGGCTTCTACCATGCGCCAGCCCTCGCGCTCGGCAATGGCTTGAATTTGCGCCGTGCTCACCGGCACAGAAATAGCCGTATGGTTAGCTGAGTAGTGAGATGACATAGGGTTGGGCCGCAGTTGAGTGGCCTGCTTAGCATCATCCCCAGGAAATAGGGCTGTGCCGAAGGGATGAACTTCAATCATGGTGCCGTGGGCATCTAGCGCCAGCGCAACATAGCTGTTGGGATAGCCAGGAAAAGGAACAGAGTGCCCTTGCAGGAGTTCGGCTAACACCTGGCTAACGCGCAGTGGCTCATGGGCCGCAATGGAAATATGGTGAATCATGGTCGTTTACTCTCCAAATAAGATTGTTGTTAGTGATAGCTTTGAAGTACAGCCTTGATAATTAGGCCTACATCAATCCGAATTTAATAGGGGGTAGCATGGCGATTACTTCTCATCGTTTTGATTGAAAATTTTAATCGCTTGCCGATCTTTGCGATACCTCTTGCGATACTGGTGAATTGCAGTAAGCACAACCGTCATTCCCCAACCCACTAGCAACCCTTGCAAAAATCCAATTGCAATACTGGTAACTAAAATTAGTTGCACTACGAAGTAGTCGCTTTTAGCAAGGGTGAACCATGCATCGTACAGCCACTCTAGCAGCACCAACAAGCCTAAAAACAGCAGTAGCCCTCCCAAAATAAGCTTTGGAAAATAAGCTAATAGCGAGCTACCTAAAATAGGGACAGCAATGAATACACCAATGCCCATCCAATTTGCCAGACGACTTGTACCACCTAACTTATTTACCAATATCGTGTCGCTTAGAGCATGATAACTGAGACTGCCACCCGCGCATCCAACCACCAAGTTGGCAAGGCCTGCGGCTTTTAATTCTCGATTAGAATCAATCTCCTGCTTTAACACTAGTTCTAGTCCACTCATTTTTAAGGGCAATGAAATAGCAGTGAGAATCACAACAGTTGCAATGCAGATATACTGATTGGCAATGGCTGGCCAATGTACCTGTAATAAGTCAGACCAGCTAAGGGGCTGCCAAGATCCCTGATTTTTTTGCACCTCTAGTATCCAACCCTGGGTACTGGCTTCAGCAATGGAAGTGCCAGTGAAAGATAAGATCAGATAAAATAGTGCGATGCCTGAAAATAAACTGATAGGTATAGCGAGTGGGTGAGTTTTTTGGCGAGATAGAAACAGCAAATAGAGTGCAAATAGTAGCCCTGGTATCCACCGAATCAAAGCTTCTGGCTGTAGTAAAAAAGGCACTTGAGCAATCTTTAAAGGATGATTAACCATCACCTCAAATGCCCCTGTAACCAATAGCCATCCTGAGCTAGCCATAAAGCCACCAACCACGGGATAAGGCAACCGGCGAACCAGGTTACCTACCCGAAAAAGCCCCAATGTCAGCAGGATTACTCCCGTTAGTACAGAGGTCAGAGCAATCATGGCAATGACCGTAACCAGAATCTCAGTTGAGGTAGCCGAGGTGGATAAGTCCTTGGCGATCGCATTTGCTGTCCAGGCTAAAATTGCCATTTCAGCTGTAGCGGAGCCGACTACGATCTGTGGACAAGAACTGAGAAGTATAATCAGAATGCTAGTGATCGCTACGCTAAACAGCACCAACCCTACCCCAAATGACAGATGATTGGCGAGACGGCCTGAGAAAATTAGCGCCGCAAAAGATAGCTCAAAGGACATACTGATTGCGCCTGAAATCAGACCTACTGTGATATTTGGCAGAAGGGTATTAATCTGAAGGCTGTTCATAATTTTTTCCTGCGGCGGCTTTGACATGGGTTTAGGGAGGATAGCGTGAAGCGCTGGGTTAACACAAAGTTTTTAAGTTCGTGGTGATGTAGGAATTATCTATTTTTCTTGCGTTTGGATTTGACGGGGATAAAATCATGGACTTTTCACGGTTTGATGTCGATTGTTATGGGCTAAATCGGTTTTCCCAGAGGCGTCTAACCAACCGGTCTCCAGTTCTCAGTTCTCTCAGCCTGCGACTGTCTCCCTCCAAGACAGTACGTTCTTCAATTTCACTCATGGTTGTGATTAGTGTATGAGCGTCAATTATTTGGTACTGATAAATAGTGGGGGCGCAGTTATCTGTCAGGCTCCAGTCTGTAAAAATCAGGCTAGGTTGAGCTGCATCGACACACCACACCATCTGACCGACGTCTGATTTTGTTTGGTACTCCCAAGCCATCTTGATGCCAAACTCTGGCTGTTCCAACGCATGGACTTTTTGGAAGGTTTGAAGTTCTCGCTCATCCAAAAAACGGAGGGTGACTTTTGCTAGTTTAGAGAGCCAGAGGCCCTGTGATCGCCACCAAAATTGATAAAGTCTCCTGTGTCTGAAGGATGGATTAGTAAAATCAGGAACTGAAAAGTTGTTCATAATGCTCATCCTTAACCGAATGAGTGATAGAAAAGATTCTGAGCGGTCATCCTGCTATAGACAAGCGCGTACACGTATTTTCGAGCAAAAAATTGTAGTGAGATTTGGTAAAGTATGACGGCATACTCTGCGGATATGGGAAATCGAACAGGCGGTTCATCGTAATGGTTTGATTCATCCATGACTTCTGTTTATGGATGAATTAAGAGTCTGTTTTTTTGGTTCGATTCGGTAGAGTGAAATTGTCAGTGTATTCTCTTTGAAGTCATAGATTTTTTCAGAAGTCATGTTTTGATTCTCCATCGAGGCTTTAAGGCAATCGCTGGGGTTGTAAGCAAAAACATCGCTGAAATAGTCCGGTATGTTTAGCGATGTTGGGTCGCTTAATAACATTAGCTTGGCCTCTGGCTGCAATCGATAGCTAACCGGCATAACTACTCCAAGGGGCATGTCAGAAATCAGGAGTGGGTAGGGGGATTGGGCAATAATTTTAGGCACTTCTACATCGAACTCAGACCATCCCCACCAGGTGCTTGCTGACGCAGCGATCGCACCTGATAAAACACTGACAGAGATTGTTATGGCCGTAACAAATTGCCAAAATTTTCGATGAAAATTACTCTTGACAGTGAGTGTAAGCTGCGACGTGAGGAGATAGGCTACTGCCAGATAAATGCCTAGATAAACAGGCAAGAAATAGCGGTCGACAGTCGAGCGACGCCCCATCCAAACTAAATCAGGCAGAAGTAAAGCAAATGTTGTAACTCCCATCAGCACCAAGATAAAGAC
Source organism: Nodosilinea sp. CTOTU7336 (assembly GCA_036848635.1). Lineage (GTDB taxonomy): Bacteria > Cyanobacteriota > Cyanobacteriia > Phormidesmidales > Phormidesmidaceae > Nodosilinea. Next base: position 41,201 of record DAIUJR010000030.1, on the reverse strand, counting down.
CCATGCCCGTCTTAGCGCTCTCTGGCAGAGATAATACGCGGCGACAAGTACCAGTATCAAAATTGGTAATCCTAGATAAATTAGTAAGCCATTGTATTGAGCAGGCCACGCCATAAAAGCATGACTAAGATTGAGGCTCCAGAGCCTGACTAAAGCGGGAAGAGATAAAGGTGATTTTGTCCAATTTGTTGTCGCAAGCGAGATATCTTTGTTGTCCCAAAGTATTAAGAACCAGGGCACAAACAGCAAGATACCCAGCAGTGATGAGAGAAAATAGGCCGTGGTTAGCTTACTCAGGCGAAAGCGCTCGATCACTAAAATATAAATGCCATGGCCCAAAAATATCAGCGTTGAAAATAGGTGGCTGTATAGCCCCGCTGCCACAGTCAGCGCATAGAAACCCCAATTGAGTTTTGTGCCATGCCGTATGGCTCGAAGAATAGCAATGCAGGACAGCAGCACGATCGCAACCCACAGACTATAGGGTCGTGCCTCTTGGGCAAATCGAATACTAATCGGCGATATGGCAAACAACGCACTCGCCATCCAGCCCACCAGTGGAACGGTAAAGAGTTCGAGGCCAAGCCAATAAACTAAAGGAATTGACAAAAGTGCAATTACCACAGATAGGCTTCGCATGGCCGTTATGGAACTGCCAAACCATTGCGCCCAAACCCTCATTAACAGAAAGTACAGTGGTGGATGCTGAGGCTCTTCTTTCGCCAGGCTCTGAATGGTTGCGATCGCGCTTTGATGCGGGGATAGACGTTGATACCGAAACAAGTCTTCTAGGCTAATCACCTGTCCCTGAAACAGATCCTGCTGGACTGATTCTGTTGTGTAACCAGCAACTCGCAGGGACGTAAATATTTCATCATGCCAGTAAGGTTTTAGGTCGAGATTGATGCATCGAAAATAAACGCCAAGGCATAGCGCCATAGCAAGCAATATATTCAGGTTCCTGAATAAAGGTCGATGGGTTATCAGCATGCTGGGCTACCTTAGAAAAATATTTGGGATTGCAGTGTTAGAGTGCATCTCGACTGTGTAATTTCACGCGATTGGCCCACCCTGAGGGAAGCAAGCTACATCCTCCAACCCCTTCTCTCAACCTTGGGAGAAGGGAGGCAGACCTTTCAAAGCCTCTCTCCCAAGCTTGGGATAGGAATTTAGGGTAAGGGTTGAAAAACTGGGATGCGCCTCAGCGGCAAAATAGCCTGGCTATGCATTTCATCTACTAGCGTTAGCTTTTCTATCAGTAGGGTAGATATACACACCCGGTTCAAATCAGTTACGAAGAAAAAATGTGAAAGAACGGCGATTGATGTCGCAACCACCTATTAGGCTAGGACATTTCCTAATAGGTGGTTGCTAACCAGATCGCCTCTCGGTCAAAGCTCTTGAGCAATCACTTCTGTTCTAAGCGATCTGGCTAGCGCTATATCACTCGTCGATAGGACGCGGCCAATAGTTTTGATAAACGGTATTGTTCTGACCGCGGCAAAACACCTCGATAGTATTCGGTTTGCGACTAATGGCCGCCGGGTTGGTACCGGGGTTAAAGAGCCCCCCCATGGCAATCCAGTTCGACCAGCCTTGGGAATCCAGCCAGTACTGGCTATACATTTGGCCATCGGTACCGACGCCAAAGAGCTGAAGGTGCTCAGGACTGGTGGAACAAATGGCTAAATCTCCACTGAACGCGCCCGGAAACTGAATTTGAAACCAGCCCGACCAATCCCCTGTTTCGGGATGGGGCCAGTAGTTTTGGTAGACGGTATTGTCTTGGCCGCGGCAAAACACCTCGATAGTATTTGGTTTGCGGCTAATAGCCGCCGGGTTGGTGCCAGGGTTAAAGAGCCCGCCCATGGCGATCCAGTTTGACCAGCCTTGGGAATCCAGCCAGTACTGGCTGTACATTTGGCCATCGGTACCGACGCCAAAGAGCTGAAGGTGATCAGGACTGGCGGAACACATGGCTAAGTCACCACTGAACACGCCCGGAAACTGAATTTGAAACCAGCCCGACCAATCCCCCGTTTCGGAATGGGGCCAGTAGTTTTGGTAGACGGTGTTGTCTTGGCCGCGGCAAAACACCTCGATAGTATTTGGTTTGCGGCTAATGGCCGCCGGGTTGGTGCCGGGGTTAAAGAGTCCCCCCATGGAGATCCAGTTCGACCAGCCCTGGGAATCCAGCCAGTACTGGCTATACATTTGGCCATCGATACCGACGCCAAAGAGCTGAAGGTGATCAGGACTGGTGGAACAAATGGCTAAATCACCACTGAACGCGCCCGGAAACTGAATTTGAAACCAGCCCGACCAGTCGAAACGCTTCCAGTTATCGCGGGCATAGCGAACCAGGCGAACCATTTCATTACCGCCGGAGAAGGTGACGCGATCCGGATCCCCAGGGCCAGTACCCTGTTTAGATCCGGAAAGCACACCCACAACGGTATCGCCAGTCCAGAGGGCTGGCCCGTAGAGCGGCCCACCAGACCAGCCGTTGTTAACGTCTCCCTGGCCTTTAATTTTTTTGCTGTTGTGATCGTCGTCTTCGACATCAGTGATGACAAACAAATTACCCTGAGGACGGTTGCCGCCCAGATCGCTGGGGTAGCCGATGCTGGTCCAAATGATGTTTTTATAGAAACCGTCGTTGCTAGAGGATTGAGTACCCAGCCAGCCCCAGTCCAGCCCGAGGGGGTTATCCAGTTCGCAGACTAGGTAGTCGTAGCCATTCACGTCATCAATGACGGTGATGCCAATGGTGCTGATAATGTTGGCCTCAAACCAGCGGAAGCCAATGTCGCCGTTGCGATCGCTATCCCAGTAGGCCGGGAAGAATTTAAAGATGGTGCCCGCTGGCGTGTTGTTGTGCAACACATGGCTGGCCGTGAGCAGGTGCCAAGGCCCGACAAGCACACCCGAGCCAGCCCCGGTCCACCCCTCGCCCGGACGTTGGCGGCGAATCTTGCCAATGCAGCGGAACGGAAATTTCAGGCTTTGAGCCTCACCGATCTCGGTGGCAATGGTTTGGGCCAGGGCGGTGGGAGCGACGGGCTTTTTATCGCTAACGGGCGTGCCAGGGGGTATAAAAGCTGAACTCGACAACTCGTCGGGGGTGGCCCACAACCGATCGGGGGTCGTCTGGCGCAGCGCCTCCAAACTGATCGACTCTGCCCGAGGGCTAGTATTGGCTTTTGTTGGGATTACCGTAAATCTTGGGAAATTAGTAGACATGAGATTACTCCTAGTTTTCTACGTTTTCTGTGGCTAAGGCAGGGGCGGCATGTCAACCTTCACCCCGCGATCGGCGACAAAGACCCGCAGCACGGCGAAGGATTCTGGGTTGCCGCTAAACAGGGCGTGGTTGGTCACCAGCACCGAGCCTCTGTCGTCAAAGGCAAAATCTGCCGGGGCGTCGTAGGCAATTGGGCTGTTGATCGGGCCTTTAAGCCGCGCCGTCTCCCTGCCGTCAGGGTTAAGAACTGAGACTTCGCTGGGCGACTGGAGCGCCACGTAAAGCTGGCCCGACTGGCCAAAGGCAATGCCATCGGGCATCTCGCCCTGCAAATACTGGTGGAAGATCTCGAGGTCTTCCTCGTGGGGGGCATCGATGAAGGGCAGTCGGTAGATGATGCCACCCGGGGCAAAGTCGGACGTGGTGACGGCAATGAACATCTCGCTTCCATCCGGAGTCACTTTGATGCCGTTAGGGCCAACCGGAAACGGAGCCGATGCCGAGCCGGCCAGCCGATCGCTATGGAACCACGACTCGGCCACCCCACCCCCAGGCGGAACTCGGAAGATCGTGTTTTGGAAGGAGTCGCTGCAGTAGAGGTAGCCGTCGGGGCCAAAGGTAAGCTCGTTTGGTAGTGAGCAGGGCAGGGTGGGCGGCAGGGAAGGGTTGCAGGCTATTTCAGGGAGCACCGGTGAGTAAATCTCCTGCCCATAGCCATCGCCATTTGGCGTCAGGCGAACGATGCCAAGCTGGTTGCTGACCACGTAGACGCGGTGCTGGCTATCAACCGCTAGCCCGGCCACACCGTGAATTTCGGTTAGGATCTCGCCCTGCAGCAGAATGGTCGAGAGCAGCTGGCCCGTGACCTGGTTAAAGACCCGCATCTCCGAAGGTTTTCCCCCGTTATCGCCAAAGGCGGCTGGCCCCGCCACATAGACGCGGTTGCGGTCGGCCACAATGCCTTCGGGGAAGGGGGGCGATGCTTCAGGTCCGGCAAATACGCTGCCGACGCCGATTTTAGGAGGTAAGACATCCGTGGCGCTCAGGGACTGACTGTCGGCAGAGCTAGCGGTATCGGTCTCAGCAAAGGGAAGGTCGTTCTGGCCATTCTGTAAAGAATCACCCGATTGTTGATCGACCTTTACGGATAGTTTAGGCGTTTCGGAATGAGAAGTTGACATGGTTTTTTCTTGCTATTTGATTGGTGTTTAATGGCGCTCCTCACAACAATGCAAAGCGCTGAAGAGTTGGTAATTATCGTCTGAGCTGAAAAGATTTAAGGTTTAAATGAAGCGAATCACTTTAGTCCAATGATTGCCCTTCCTCAGTCAATTAATTCAAAGGAAGTCATGTTAGATGACGATGATGTCTGCGGTAGTAATCGTTGGTGCGCCGATCAAGGTGGCAATCTGCACCTGGGCTGCTCCGCCTGCACCATCGACATCAAAAAACAGCGCACCATTGTTGTTGTAGATGAACCGATCGCTGGCATCTGCTGCTATGGAACCTAAGCGAAACTGAGCCGCCGAAATAGCCGCGCCCGCCGTTAGCCCGCCACCAAAACCCGTGGCCGAAACCCGGATTGAATCATCTTTTGCCACAAAGTCGGCAATGGTATCAACGCCCTCATTGGGGGCAAAGAATCGAAAGCGATCGGCTCCCGCTCCCCCCAGCAGTCGGTCATTCCCGCCTCTGCCAGTGAGGATGTCGTCGCCATTACCCCCTACTAGAATGTCATTGCCAAACCTGCCGCCGGTAAGGGTGTCATTGCCGTCTAATCCGCTGAGGATAGCTGTACCAGCGGTAAACTCACTACCTGTGATTACGTTGTTTAATTCGTTGCCGATGCCGTGGACGGGTGACTGCAGCGTCAAGTTTTCCACATTCGCGGGCAGCGTAAAGTTGAGCGTAGTCTCGATGGTATCAATGCCACCATTGACCGCCTCTACAACGACATCATTACCGTTCGCGTCAGGAAGCTGGACGATGAGGTAAGAGTCATTACCTGAGCCACCGATGAGCGTATTAAAGCCAAAAGATCCTTGAAGTCTATCGTTACCCGCACCACCGTTCAGCACATCAGTGCCACTTTGCCCAATCAGGATGTCATTGCCCGCCCCGCCGTCCAAGACGTTAGTGCCAGCAACCTCCCCAGAGAAGAGAAATATCCCGACAGTGTCATCGCCATCGCCCCCATTCAGAACGTTGTCGCCCGTGCCACCGTTCAGGGAATCATTGCCCGCTCCGCCATCCAGGAAATCATTACCTTGATTTCCACTGATATCGTCGTTGCCTACTCCGCCAAGTAGAAAGTCATTACCTAACCCTCCGGATAGGAGGTCATTACCGGCAAAGCCAAAGATATCGTCATCTCCACTGGTGCCGATGAGGTTAGAGCCACCTAATTGACTATTGTCGTCGCCTGGGGTGCCATTAATAATTGCCATTGGAATTGCTCCTTTGTGATATTGGTATTTTTAGCGGGTAGGGTGGGCACGACCCACCCTGCGCTGTTTGTAGGCCATACCTAACCCACAAAAGCCAATCAATTCTCGAAGCTAATCAAAGCTCTACCGATCTCAAATTAGGCCGGGCTTTAATCACATCCGTAGCCTTCTGCTGAATTTGATCCGCCTCAAACTGGTTCAAATCAATTGACAGATCAGCTTCTGAATCAAGCTCGTAGCGCCTTAATCTAGCCATCGCTTGAGCAGGCTCAGAGCGATCGAATATAACCTCTTCCTCTTCTGCTGGTAATTTAGAAAGAGTAGGCGATGTCGGGACAGGGGAAATGGCTACAACCTGACCACCATCATTTAAGAAAACGTGAACTTTCATGGGATTACCTCCGTTAAATGGCAACTACAAAAATAGCCGTTATCATGAAATCAAACTGAATGTAGAAATCGGTTGGATTCTCGACTAAAGCTCGATAGCCATATCGAAATCCATTACCTTGTCGCTCTAGCACCAGCCGAGTATGAATCGGCACAATATTCCACTCTGGGACGTCGGTTCTCGGTCGCGGAGTCAGATAGAGTATGCGATTATCCGCCACGACACCGTCATAGGGATAAAAGTTTTTCTCGTAGTAGAACCAGTAGTACCAATTCGCCTTAGGCCCTAAAATATAAGGGCCTTGCTTGCCTAGCTGAACATAGGTTGTTGCCATGGTAAATATCCTCCAGATTGGATGGATTTTGAATGAACTTAGACAGAAAGCTCTGGCTTAATTGCGGCCTAAACCACCACAATATCGGCGTTGCTCAGAGCCGGGGCACCGCTCAACACGGCCAGCAACACCTGCGCTTGATAGCCATTGCCATCGCGGTCAAAAAATAATTCTCCCGACAAATTGTTGTAAATAAAGCGATCTTCGGCATCGGCGGCGGCTATGCCGAAGCTAAATTGGTCTGGGGAAATGGCGGCACCGGCTACTAAGCCACCGCCAAAACCCGCCGCTCGAATCAGAATGCGATCGTCTTCAGCCACAAAATCAGTAATTCTGTCGCCCACCTGGCGCAAAGTATTAAAGCGGAACGAATCATGCCCCTCACCGCCGGTTAACGTGTCGATTCCTCGCCCACCAATTAGCGTGTCGTTGCCGCCTTCGCCGAGCAGAATATCATGGCCAAAGTTGCCATTGAGCCAATCGTGGCCTGCTCCACCGCGTAGCAGGTCATCTCCGCTTAAGCCTCGGATGCGATCGTTACCACCTTGACCATCAATAATGTCGTCAGAGTTTTTAAACCCGTCAAACCGATTGTTCAGGTCACCTAAAAAGATCGTGTCGGTATCAAAGGCAACGTCAAGGTCTTCATCCACGACCTGCAAAACAGATTCTTGCTGAAACTGTTGCTTGTAGGCCTGAATAATGTGATCAACGGCGGCTTCGTTTTCTGCGGTATCTTCAAAAATCAGAGAAACAACTTTGCTAGGCTCTTGAATCAGGGTGTTGGTGCTGTCCAGGAACTGTCCATCCGCATCATAGACCGTGAGCCCATCGGGGAATCGCGGGGTAATTTCCTGATCTAAGAACTGCTGAAACTCTGCTTCTGAAACTTCGCCACCACCGGCAATATTGCGGCCAAAGTACAGATCTGTTTGGATCAACTCCGGAATCGGGTCGTTGTCGATCAGATCCTCCGATTGGCCGAAGCCCACGTTAACGGCTTCGTTGACGACTTCTAAAACCGATTCTTGCTGGAACTGCTGTTTGTAGGCGGCAATAATCTGATCAATGCTTTGCTCGTTTTCTACGGTGTCTTCAAAGATTAGCGAAACCACCTGACTGGGTTCTTGAATCAAATTCCCGGTGCTATCTAAGAACTGCCCATCGGCATCATAGACCGTTAGCCCGTCAGGGAAACGAGGAGTGATTTCGGCATCAATAAAGGCTTGAAACTCAGCCTCAGAGACTTCTCCGCCACCGGCAATGTTGCGCCCAAAGTAGAGATCCTCTTGAATCAGCTCTGGGGTAGGGTCATTTTCAATTAGATCATCTGCTTCATCAAAGCCAACCTTGAGTTCATCGGCATTGACGATTTCTAAAACCGATTCTTGCTGAAACTGCTGCTTGTAGGCTTCGATAATTTGATCGACTTCTGCCCGGTTTGCCAGGGTATCTTCAAAGATTAATGTTACGACCTGGCTGGGTTCTTGAATCAGGGTGCCGCTACTATCTAAGAACTGACCATCGGCATCGTAGACCGTCAGTCCGTCGGGAAATCGCGGTGTAATTTCGGCGTCAATAAAAGCTTGAAATTCAGCTTCTGAAACCTCTCCACCACCGGCAATGTTGCGGCCAAAATATAAATCTTGCTGAACGAGTTTTGGGCTCTGGTGATCTGCTTCAAGGCTCTGAATAGCTTCTGACGTATGGGTTTCTGCATCAATCGTGAGGGCCATAGGAGTCTCCTTTTTCCTGTTTTGGGGATCAGGCTGAAACTAGGTAATGCTGGAGTAGATAACGATGGCGCGCTACCGTTGGTGATCAAGCACCTAGCGATTAACCACATGATCAAAAATGGCGCAAGTTAAAGGCTGGTGAGCAGTGCCTGCCCGGCTGAAAATCAGGGCTTTTAGCCATACAGAAAGGCCTTAATTCAGCGATGTTCTAGCCTACGTAGGGAGATCAGGATTCTTATCCCCCTACGTAGGTGCTTGGGGTATGGGGTTAAATCACCACAATGTCGGCGTTGCTAATCGTCGGAGCGCCGCTTAGCGTAGCTAGCAGCACCTGGGCCTGGCCGCCGGTACCATCGCGGTCAAAGTACAACTCTCCGGAGGTGTTGTTGTAGATGAAGCGATCGCTAGCATCAGCCGCTCCCGCACCTAGCACAAACTGGTTAGCTGAAATAGCCGCCCCCGCCGTCAGCCCACCGCCAAAGCCCGCCGCCTGAATCAGAATCTGGTCGTCAGCGGCGACAAAGTCGGTAATGGTGTCACCCGCCTGGTCTAAGTGGTTAAAGCGGAATGAGTCGCGGCCCTCGTTTCCGGTCAGGGTGTCTGCACCCTTGCTGCCGACCAGGGTATCGTCGCCCCAGCCGCCGACCAGGGTGTCATCGTTAGCGCTGCCGACCAGGCGATCATGGCCTGCGCCCCCCTCTAGGGTGAGCTGAATGGCATCCAGCCCGAGGTGGGCGGCGCGAATTTGATCGTTGCCGTCGCCGCCGGATACGACCAGGTGATCGTTAGCATCAGCCCGGAAGATCGAAACCTTTGCCGTTAGGCCCGACACCACCACATCATTACCGACGGTGGCGATGCGAATGACATCGTTACGGTCTGAACCGGCGACGTTGATGGTGTCGATTTCACCATCGCCGCCAGCGGTGCCCAAAATGCCGAGATTCAGGTTGATCTGTTTAACATCGGTGCCCGTCAGGTCGTTGATATTAATCGTATCGGCACCACCAAAGGCTCGGAAATCAACCTGCTCCAGGTTGTTGGTATCCATCACAATGGCACCGATATCCCGCAGGAAGGTGAACCGCTCGCCGTTGGCCAGCATATCAATGATTTCGTTGTCCGCGGATCCATTAAATAGCATCGTATCGTAGCCCGCGCCGCCGTCGATGGTGTCGCTGCCCTCCCCTGGGTTCCAAAGAAAGGCATCTTTACCGGCTCCCAGAAAAGCGGTATCGTCGCCGCCCTTGCCATCCACAAAATCATCGCCTGCGCCGCCGATTAGCGTATCGTCTTCAGCGCCGCCAATCAGCAGGTCATCCCCCTTGCCGCCATCCACCAGGAGCTGCATTGAGCCCGCCGAGAGGTTGGTGGCATCAATAGTATCGTCCCCGGCCAGACCATTCACCACCAGCGGATCGCTGGCCAGGTCGGCCCCAAAAATATTGACCTCGGCGCCCAGGCCCGATACCGTGACATTGCCCGCTACCCCGCTGATGTTCAAAACATCGTCGCGCTTAGAGGCATTGAGGGTGGTGAGGTCGGGGCTGCCATCCCCCGAGGTAGAGCCAAAGGCCGCCAGGTTAACGTCCACAGTTTGCAACCCGGCCCCGGTCAGGTCGTTGATGGTCACCTCATCTAGACCTGAGAAGGTATTGATGACGAGGCGATCTAGGCTCTCGTCGCCGCCTTTGATTTTGACATTGGCGGCCAAGCCACTGACGTTGACCTCTCCTTTGCCGCCGTTGACCTTAACGGTGTCGCCATTCCCAGAGCCATTCAGGATGACCGTATCTGCCGCTCCATCGCCACTGGTCGAGCCAAAGGCGGCCAGATCCAGATTGATCTGCTTAACGTCGGTGGCCGATAGGTCATTGATGGTAATGGTGTCGACCCCGCCAAAGGCGTTAAAGTCCACCTGCTCCAGCTCGTTCGTATCCATCACCACGGCGGCTATATCGCGGAAAAACCGCAGCCGCTCTCCCACCGCCGACATGTCAATTTGCTCATCGACATTGGCCCCGTTGAAGAGCATGGTGTCGTAACCGTTGCCGCCTTCGAGGGTGTCGTTGTCTTCGCCGGGGTTCCAGCCAAACAGATCATCCCCGTCGCCGAGGAAGGCCAGGTCATCGCCATCGCCGCCAAAGATTGCATCATTGCCCGCGCCCCCGAGCAGGGTGTCGTTGCCGTCCAGGCTGGCAATCAGGTCATCGCCGTTTAAACCAAAAATAGTGTCTGCGTCATCGGTGCCGAGCAAATCGCCCAGGCCAGAGGTGCCAAAGTCGCTGGCATTGCTTCCAGTAATGAGGGCCATACGAGGTTCCTTTTCGCGTAAATAGGGGATGTCAACGGAATTAGTTCCACCCTATTCAGCGCGGCGTTCCGCCAGCGTTCCATGAGCGTTCCGATAGCGTTCGCGCGGCGTTCGGGCCGCCAGTTAGGTTAGTAGGGATTGATAAATCTGCTGGGTTTCGGCACTGGGGTCAATGCCCAATTCATCTTGCAAAACCTGCATGAACTGGTGATAAATTTGAATGGCGGTGGCGCGATCGCCATTCTGGCTATACAGCCGCATTAAGGTTTGATAAGTCGATTCTCGCAGAGGCTCTTTTTGCAGCAGCAGTTGGCTGTAGCGAATGGCCTGGGGGTACTGCTGCTGCTGTTCCAAACTATGAATCAGTTGGTCTAGCGCCTCCAGATAGTGCTGATGCAGGCGCTCGCGAATTGGTATGATCCACTCATAGTCCAGCAGCGGCAGCAATGCATCGGGGTATTGGGCAATGGCTTGCTCCAGGTGGCCTTGCTGGTCAGCGCTGCTCCCAGCGGCATCGGCAAGGCTCAGGGCGGCTTCAAACTCCGCCACGTCTAGGTTAAGGTCAGCATCCTGGTTCCACTGCACCCCTTGGGCATCAATGTGTAGAAACTGTGCGGCCTCGGGCAACCCCTGCCGCAGGTTATAGAGATCTTTGCGCAGCCCTGGGCGAGACTGGGCCTCGAAGACGTCAGGGTAGAGGCAACTGGCCAACTGCTGGCGAGAGTGGGGTACCTGGCGATGTAGAACTAGATAGGCCAGTAAAGCCTGACAGCGCTCGCTTTTAAAGCCCGCCACGGCTTTGCCTCGATAGTACAGGCCAAAGCCGCCCAGGAGACGTATTCCCAGCACGTCCCCCGTCGGCTCGCTGGACGTGCTGATCGGGGCCGTGCTGTCTGCCGCTTCCTCCGGCTGACTGGCGACCAGGGCCGCCTGGACGATGGACGGCTCCCGCAGCGGATTCATCCAGCCCACGGCAGGATCGTAAATGCCGCCGCCGGTTTGGCCAGCGCCAGGCAACAAGGGGGTGGGGCCTGCACTTACCTCAGCGAGCTGGGATTGATCGACCGCTCCCAACTCCTTCAGCACCGCCAGTTGACCGGCCGTAAGGCCCTGGATTCCGGTAATATCCAGACCCTCGTAGGGTCGTTCGGGCTGGAGCGATCGCACCCAGGTGCCGCTAGCCCAGTTCCAAAGCTTAACGGTGCCGTCGTTGCTGCTGCTGGCCAGGGTGTGCCCGTCGGCGCTAAAGGCTACGGCCTGTACCTGGTTGGTGTGGCCCACCAACGTGCGGAGCATGGCCCCGGTTTCGATGTTCCACAGCTTGATTGTAGAATCGCCGCTGGCGCTGGCCAAGATCGGTTCCACCGGGCTAAACGCAATGGATTGAACCTGGCTCCGGTGGCCCCGCAAAACCCGCAGCACTGTGCCGCTGTCGCTATCCCAAAGGCGAATGGTTTGGTCGGCACTACCGCTGGCCAGGATAGTGCCAGCGGGATGCCAGGCGACGGTGAGCAACCACTTGTCATGGCCCTGGAGCAGTCGAATCTGCTCCCCGGTTTCCGGATTCCACAGCCGTATCGTTTCATCATCCCCGCCGCTGGCCAGCAGGGGGCGCAACGGGTTCCAGGTAATGGCGCGAATGCGGTGAGTATGGCCGACTAAAACCCGCAGACACTGGCCGGTGCTGACCTGCCACAGGCGCAGGGTGCAGTCGGCGCTAGCGCTGGCTAGCCGCTGACCGGCTGGATCCCAGGCCAGGCAGCGCACTGAATCGGTATGGCCCCGCAGCACCGTGCTGGTTCGTTCCCGCTGAGGTTGGTCGATGGTGCTCACACCCCATAGCCGAATCGTTTTGTCGGTGCTGCCGCTGGCCAGCCAGCGACCATCGGGGCTAAACTGGGTGGCCCGTACCCATAGACTATGGCCGGATAGGGTGGCCAGGGTCGCCCCGGTCTGCCAGTGCCAAATGCGGGCCATGCCGTCTAGACTACCGCTGACCAGCCAGGGCTGGTGGGGATGAAAGGCTACGGAAAAGATTTGATTGGTAAACCCCCGCAGGGTTTTGAGGCACTGGCCGGTTTGCAGATCCCAAAACCTGAGGGTTTGGTCGTCACCGCCGCTGGCCAACTGCTGATGGTTAAAGGCCACGGCCCAAACCCAGTCGCGGTGGTCGAGCAGAGTGCGCAGGCAGGTACCAGAGGGCAGATCCCAAAGTTTGATGGTCTGTCCGGCGCTACCGCTGCCCAGGAGGAGACCATCGGCGCTGAAATCTAAGGTCAGCACGGGGTGGGTATGGCCGGTTAAGGTGTGATAGCAGGTTTGCGTCGGCACATCCCACAGCCGAATCGTGGTATCTGAGCTGCCGCTGGCCAGAGTTTTGCCGTCAGGGTGCCAGGCCACGGCCCAAACCCGATCGCCGTGGCCCTCTAGGGTGGCCAGGCAGGTTCCCGTGACAGCATTCCAAAGCTTCACGGTGCCGTCTGAGCTGCCGCTAGCCAGGATTTCTCCGTCTGGGCTGAAGGCCACCGCCCGCACCGGGCCAGTATGGCCCGTCAGGGTTTGGACGGCCCTGCCCGAGCCCAGATCCCAAAGCTTAAGGGTGCCGTCGTGGCTACCGCTGGCTAGTCGCCCCTGGGGCTGAAAGGCCAGCGTCTGCACATAGTTGGTGTGCTCCGAGAGAGTTTGCAGCAGCTGGCCGGTGGCCACATCCCATAGGCGAATCAGGGCGTCATCGCCCCCGCTGGCCAACTGCCGACCATCGGGACTAAAGGCCACCGCCCCCGCCCAATCGCTGTGCCCCTGCACCGTAAAGAGCGATTGATAATCGGCCAGTCGCCACACCCGCAGCTGGCCGCTGCTATCCCCAGCGGCTAGAAGCTGGCGGTCGGGGCTGTAGGCCAGGGATAAAATGCTGCCAAAGGTCTGGGTAAAGAGCGCCTGACTGAGGTGCCCATTGGCAAAACTAACCCGGTGCAGGGTGGCAGTGGCCAGGTAAGGGTGGCGAAGGGTGAGGCCCGAAAAGTCGAAGCCCGATAGATCAACGCCCAGCGGGTCGCAGAGGTTGATGAGGTTGCCGCCGCCATAGCCTGGCAGCTGGGCTTCGCCCTGGCGAAGCACCTCCAACAGGCGCTGAATTTGTTGCCCGAGGGCCGCGTCAGAGCTGAAGGTGTGCCTCAGCTGATTAGCAATGGGCTGTAAAATGAGCCGTATTTGGCTGTCTCGGATGTAGTCATTAACGGTGGTTTTAATTAGGGCGTGGCGTAGAAACAGCCCCAGCTCAGCGGTTAGCAGTTCGTGGCCAACCCGCTTAATCAGCTGGTCGCTGACATATTCCATCACTACCGGCTGCTGGGTGTAGCGGCCCGTCTGGGTTTCAATGAAGCTTCTCCGGCACAGGGTCTCCAGGGCCTCTAGCACCTGATGCCGGGAAGCCGTCGGGATCAGGTCAGCAACCAACTCTGAAATAGAGGTCCAATCGCGGTTGATGGCGAGCCAGTACATAATCCCCCGCTCTAGCTCAGACAGCCGCCGAAACTGCTGGTCAAGGAGGCGCTGGAGGCCGTTAAAAATTAGGGTATCCTCGGCCAGAAAGTCTGATATTTCCCCGGCAAACAGGTTTTGAATCGAGTTAGCGACAATTTTGAGGGCTAGGGGGCTATTGCCGTAGCGATCGGCCAGCTGGCGTTTTTCCTCGGTGGAACCGATCAGTCCTTTGGCCTCACTGAGGCCCAGGGCGGCCTCTGGAGACCCCCCCAGCAGATGCGATCGCACCAAGAAACCTTCCCCCTCAAGGGTGTCGACTACGGCGGGCTTTTCCCGGCTGGTCAAGACGATGCAGCTTTGGTGACGCGACTCGGCCACGAGCTGAAGTAGATCGCCGTAGGTTTCATAGCCAGGGCGAAAATAGCCGGTCTGTTCTCCCTCATGCAAAATCGTTTCCAGGTTGTCGAGGATGAGCAGACAGCGCCGCTGCCGTAGCCAGTAAAGCAGTTGCTTAAGAGTGCTCCGGGTGTCTTGCTGACGGGAAACCACCACCACCAGTTCCGCCAACAGGTCATCTAGGGCGGGGGCATGGCGCAGCGATCGCCACACAATCTGCTCAAAGGGACAGTTCACTACCCTCTCTGCTAAGGTTTCTACCAGCTTGGCGGTCAGGGTGGTTTTGCCTATGCCGCCCATGCCCAGCACCGCTACCAGACGGCAGTTGTCGGTGACTGTCCAGCGTAAGAGAGTGGCAATCTCTGCCTCGCGACCAAAGAAAACCGAGACATCTGGGGCCTCGCCCCAGTCAACCTGAGGGATCAAGCCTAAAGATTTTTCCACAACTTTGGCCCCTCGACGCGTCTGAGATCGCCAAACCCGTAGCTCACTGCTGCAATTACTCCCCAGGGTTTCTAGGGTATCAACTTAAGGCAGGAAATACCCTAAGTAATACCAAATCCTGCTGGGTTACCCCCGATTCAAGCGGGCGAATGCCATAAAGCCTCTGGCTAGGCTGCGCCAACGCCCCTACGGTTTGGCCTGGGGGGAATCGGGGCTATACGACTCGGATTTGGTATCAGGCGTTGGGAATTGAGCCGCTAAGAAGATGCCAGGGTTATTCAGTGGAGAGGTTGTGGTGGGGTTAAGGCTGAATTTTAGCTGCGCCTACAGTTTCCCCAGGGCCCCCAGGGCTTAAGCTATTAAGAAAGATTACAGGAACCCACCGTGACCGACACCCTTTCCCGCCCCGGCCAGAAACGCGCCGCTCTGCCCCTGCGCACCCTCTGGGCCGACACCCTGACCGTCTTTTGGGGCGACTGGCTCGATCTGCGGGTGCGCATTCCCCAGGTGGCGGCGTCGGGGTTGGTGTCGCCGCTGATTTATATTTTGGCCTTTGGCCTGGGTCTGGGCCGCGCCATCGACCAGGTGGCCGTGCCCCCGGCGGGGGATACCTACCTGGAGTTCATTCTGCCGGGGATGGTGGCCCTATCTTCCATGGTGATTAGCTTTGGCGGCACGACCTTCTCGATCTGTGGCGATCGCCTGTTCACCAAAACCTTTGAGGAAATGCTGCTGTACCCGGTACACCCCCTGGCGCTCCACCTGGGCAAGATGCTGGCGGGCATTGTGCGCGGGCTCATGACTGCCGGGGCGGTGATTTTGGTGGCGGTACTGTTTACGGGCAAAGTCTGGAGTTTTACCAACCCCCTCTTTTTATTGCTGGTGGTGCTAAACTGCGCCGTATTTGCGGGGCTAGGAGTGATCGTCGGGTTGAATGTTAAGTCGCTGGAAAGCGTAGGACTGTTCAACAACTTTTTGATTGTGCCCATGTCGTTCTTGGGGGGCACATTCTTTGACCCCGCCACCCTGCCCCCGGCGCTTAAGGTTATTGTCTATCTGCTGCCGCTGACCTACACCACCCTGGGGCTGCGGGCCGCTGCCTACAAACCCCTGGCGGAATTTCCCTGGTATGCGTTGCCAATTTTACTGGGGGTGGCTATTGTCCTGGCGTTTGTGGGGGCCTATCAGTTTTCTCACCAGCAGGATTAGGACGCATGTACCGCCTTTACGACTATCTTCCCTCTGGCAACGGTTACAAGGTCAGGCTGCTGCTCTGCCAGTTAGGTATTCCCTTCGAGTACGTACCCCTGAATATTCTCAAGGGCGAAACCCGCACCGCCGACTTTTTAGCTAAGAACCCCAACGGTCGCATCCCAATTTTAGAAATCGAATCCGACCTTTACCTGGCCGAATCGAACGCCATTTTGGTTTACCTGGCCCAGGGAACCGTCTTTTTTCCCACTGACCGGCTGGCCCAAGCCCAGATCCTCAGTTGGATGTTCTTTGAGCAGTACAGCCACGAGCCCAACATTGCCACGTCCCGGTTTTGGCGGGCCTACGTCCCCAGCCTGAATGCTTACCAGGAAGCCGCCCTCCCCTATAAACAAGACCAGGGCTACGCTGCCCTGGGGGTCATGGAGCAGCACCTGGCTACCCACCGCTACTTTGGCCAAGACCAGTACACCATTGCGGATATTGCCCTCTACGCCTACACCCATGTGGCCCCAGAGGGCGGCTTTAATTTAGGCCTGTTTCCCCACATTCAGCGGTGGTTGCAGGATGTAGCGGCCCAGCCGGGCTATGTGCCTATCACCTCCCAAGGCTCTACCGGGGAATGGGCTTGAGAATGCGGCTATTGGTTTCAAAACCCTGGGATCTAAGACGTCCATCGCTGGCGGCGTTTGCGGCGGCGAAAAGCCAAAAACAGCAGCACCGCCACAATCAGCAGTACCAAAATCGGCACCGCAATGGATAGTACTGACAAAATTGTTGAACTGGCCAGCTCCGCTGAAGAGACGGTGATATTCCCCACTGGCCCCGCCGCCGCCGTGGAGGCCAGCCGCGCCAGGCCCGTAAATGCCTGGGTGCTGGCGGCAACGCTGCCGCCGGCAATAATGGCCAGACTCCATTGCAAGAAGGGATTCATTTCACCCCCGGCGACGGCGGCGGTTAAGACCGTACCCGCGATCGCGGCGGCGGGCAGCTCCACCGCATCCATCAGGTTATCGACCACGGGAATGCAGTAAATCAAGACCTCCAGGGCGGTAGCCACGGCGATGGCAATAATGGCGGGGGTCGTGCCCATCCAGGCCATGCTGGGGGAAAGGGTTAAGTATCCCTGGTGAGCGGCAATACCGGCCACTAAAAAAGGCACCAAAATTCTAAAGCCCGCCGCAGCGCTCAGGCCAATGCCGATGGCAACGTGCAACAGTGTGTCCATAGCCGCAATCCATAACGGTGGTAGTGCCTAGTGTATGGGGTGGCGAGCTAGTTTTTCCAAAGCTCGCACTAATTTAAGGATGCTGCTGGCCCCTAGCCCAGCCTACCGCCCCACGATGTCTTCTTTCCGTAGACCGCAAAGTGTGATAAATAATACATTAACTAAAAGGCGGTTGAGAACCGGTCTGGATATTCTTACCTGATGCTTTATGGGTTTTTGAAGCCCTTAAGTATTTACGTAAAAACACGGGACTTTTGTGCCTTATACTGTAAAAATTAAATTTATTACTCAGTAATGACCGCGTTGTAAGGTATCGAGGGTTTGCCCCCTTCGCTCTGACCCCGATACCCCCGGTCAAAACATCACAACTCAGCTGTCCTTCGTCGGCAGGTCTGCACGCAACGGCCATGGCGGCGGCGCTAACGATTGATGTCGTTTAGTGCCCGACCCAGCCACCTTGGCGTTACTCATCGCTCCCCAGGGTTGGCCTCGCCCAGCTAGCCCCTGGGGGCCAGACCTGCTGGATCTCTATGCCGTTTATTCACCCTGAGCGCCATGCCTAACCAGTTCGTTCGTGCTTCCGTCGATTCAGCCAGTCAACCCGCCCAGGGGCCATCAACCCAGCCGTCTATGTCCGCCGATGGCCGGTTTGTGGCCTTTGCCTCCTTAGCCAATGACCTCGACCCTATGGGGGGCAATGGATTTAGCCAGGTTTATGTGCGCGATACCCAGACCGGCGCTACCCGAGTCATCTCCCTGGGTGCCCTGGGTGCCCTAGCCGATGGCGATTCCTTTGCGCCATCGATTTCTGGGGATGGTCGCTATATCGCGTTTGTCTCCCAGGCTCGAAACCTCTCCGTTAGCGACATCGATATCGCCGATGATGTCTATGTCTACGACATCCAAACCGGCTCGCTGCGCCTGATTTCAGTCTCCACTGGCGGCACCAAGGGCAACAGCAGTTCGGTGGAGGCGTTGATCGCCAATGACGGTCAGTCGGTGGTGTTTACCTCCTTTGCCACCAACCTGGTGGCCGCTGCCGACACTAACCAGGCCGGGGATGTTTTTCTCCATAACCTGGCCACCGGAGAAACCCGCCGGATTTCCCAAACCGCCGGGGGAGAGCAGGCCAACGACCTGGCCGACGACCCTACCCTCTCCGCCGACGGACGGTTCATGACCTTTACCTCCATCGCGACCAATTTAGTTCCCGGCGACACGAACGGCGTTGAGGATGTCTTTATTCAAGATCGAGCCAGCGGCGTTTTGGAAATCATTTCCCAATCCACGGCTGGGGCGCTAGGCAACGGCATTTCCTCGGTCGATCCGGCTGCACTATCGGCGGATGGGCGCTACGTGGTGTTTAGCTCTCTGGCCAGTAACCTGGTGGCGGGGGATACCAATACCGCCTACGACATTTTTCGGCGCGATCGCGTCCTTGGCACCACCACCCGGCTATCGGTAGCCGCCGACGGTACCCAAGCCAACGGAGCCTCAAACAAACCCCGCATTTCCGGGGATGGCCGCTACGTGATTTTTGAATCCCTGGCCTCGAACCTAGTGGCGGGGGATACCAACGGCGTTGCGGATGTGTTTCTCCACGACACCGCTACGGGCACCACCTCCCTCGTCTCCACCGACCTGAAGGGAACGGTGGGCAACGGGGCGTCCTTCCACGGGGTGATTTCCCTGGATGGTAAGGTCCTGGCCTTCGCGTCCGCCGCCAGCAACCTGGTAGCCAACGACGCCAACGGGGTGGAGGATGTGCTGGTAGGCGGCCCCTGCACCGCCCACACCGATTTTAACCAGGACTGTTTTGCGGATATTGTTTGGCGCAACCCCGCCAACGGCGAAAGCTACGTCTGGTTTTTGGAAAATGGCATCGCCCCCCGCAGCAACCGGGTGCTGCTGAATGTGCCCGACCCCCACTGGCATATCGAAGGCGTCGGCGACTTTGACGGTGATGGGGTGGAAGACGACCTGGCCTGGGTTCACCGCCAAACCCTGGAGGTCTCCCTCTGGTTTACTGACCAAACAGTGGCGGGAACGGTGGCGGTGGGGGGCGGCTTTATCGAGAGCCCGCCATCCTCCACCTGGCAGTTTGGGGGAGTCGGTGATTTTGATGGCGATGGCGGCCAGGACGATCTGATCTGGTACGACACCGCCGCCAACAGCCTGGAGGTTTGGTTTATCCAAAACGGCAAGGTCACCAGTCGGGCCGCGATCGCCACCCAACCTGGGGGCGAAGGCTGGGCCGTCGTGGGGGTGGGCAACTTTGACCTGACCAACCACCTTCAGGATGATATTCTTTGGCACAACACCATTACCGGCGAAAACGCCGCCTGGATCTTCAACGGCACCGAGGCGGTGCGCTCGGAGTTCTTTCTGCCGGTGCCTGAGCTGGCTTGGACGGTGCAGGGGGTGACCGATCTAGACGGCGACGGGCGGGCCGATGACTTGCTCTGGCAACATACGGGCAGCGGCCGGGTTAATTTCTGGTATCTGAACGGCACTGATGTAATAGACGGGGTGATTGGCTTACAACCGCCCATCGACCCGTCTTTTCAGGTGGTAGTTTAGCCCGCATCATCCCCTCCCCCGTTTTCACACGGGGCCAGGTTCCCCACCTTTGCGGAAGCCGATTCTGGACAGGAATCCAAAGCGAGTCTCTCGCTTCAGCCGGGATCTTAAGAGATTTCCAGCCCAGAACTTACCTCGTCATCCCCACGCAGACGGGAAGCCAGCCCAAGAGTCGGTTTAGATCGGGTATCTTCTTTTCCAGAAATCGCCTTATTTCAGCCCCAGTCCCTTAGTCCACGGTAACCGTTTGATCGGCTAAGGCAAATACCTGCCCGTCAATCAGCAGTCGCGTAATGCCTTTGGCCTGCAAATAGGGGCTGGTGGTTTGCAGCAGCGTGCCATCGGGAACTTTAATCACCCGCTGATTGCGGCGGGAAAAGCGGCGGGCAATGCGGTGGTTGTCAAACACCGGCAGGGTGCGCGAGTCGCCCTCCGCCTCGGGAATTTGCCCCAGCTCGGCAAAGGTGCGCAGGGGCAGGGCTACTAGCTCAGAGGAGACCCGCTCAACCACCACGTAGCAGAGGGCCGGTAGAACGCTTTCAGTCAGGGGATAAATCTCCAGAATGCCCAAATGGGGGGAGATTTGGGTATCGTTGCCTTCCCAGGTATAGCCGCTCTCCTCGTCGTCCTCGTCGTCCTCGTCTTCGTCGTAGTCGTCGTCTAGGGATGAGGTGCCGTCCCAATCATCGTTTAAGTCGGCTAGATCATCTTCTGCCGCTAGCGGCATCGCCTGAGCCTGGGCGGATTTTAGCACCGGCCGTCCAGGGCCAGCAGGGGCCGCCTCGGCGGGCTGAGGCAGCGATAGCTGGGTGGCGGTTTCGGCCGCGGCGGTGACTAGGTCAGGGGTGGCTAGGTCGGGGGTGGCTAGGTCGATGGCGGCGGGGTCAGGGGCTGACCGCGTGCGACGACGACGGCTAGACTGGGAGGGCTCCTCGACATCCTGAGGATCGTCAGCGGCAGTTTCAGGCACCGCCGGTGCTTTGGTCTTGATGCGGGGTTTGAGTACGGGCGCGGCTTTGGGCGGGTCAGCTGCGATCGCGGCGGGTGCGGGGGAAGCGGCCGGTTCAGCGGCGGTGGTTACTGGTTCACCCGGGCTAGGGGATAGTTTGGCCCCGCGATCGCCGGTGCTGCGTTTTTGCTGAATCAGCGCGCTGTATTCTAACTCCGGCAAACTGCCCTTCAGCAATCGGCTAATGGTGCTGTTGCTGACGCCATAGCGCTCGGCCAGGGTAGAGGTGGTTTCTTGGGGCTGGCGATAAAGGCTCAAGATCGCGGTCTTGTCAGCCTCGGTCAGCTTTTTGGGTGCCATGGATAGGGGCCTCGCAACAATGCCATCTAATATCTTAGAGCCCCCTAACCCCTTCGGCGGCGAGAACCCCGGCGAGAGTTTACCGAAAGGTCATATTCCACCACGGCGCCGAGCCCAAAAAAGACTGCCGAAAAGGTCCAAAATATCTCCCAAAGGCTGCCCTCTACATAGTTATCCGTGTTCACCGCGTAGGCAAAAAACATATCGGCTACGTAAAGGCAAATGGCCGCAACGGCAATTAGTTTCCATGACTGGGAGAAGCGTCCGCCCCAAAATGCCACCAGTAGCGTACCGGCAATCACCAGTAGAACGCAGTCGCCGATCAGGTAAAGAATACCAACGATATCTTCTAGGGGTTCGAGGCGTTGGTCAAGCTGAAGCACCCAGCTAGGGGCCGTGGAGGTAAGGGCGGGGTCAACGGCAGGGTTAGGATCCGGGACAGTTTCAGCCCCTGGCAGCGGGGTCGGTGCCTGGGCGATAACGGCGGTGGGGCCGGGGGGTACAGCATAGGCCTCCGCCGCCGCAATATTAACGAACAGGGCCAGCAGCACCCCGCCCAGGCCAATGCCAGCCACAATTAGCCATTGAGACGTATCCAAATTCAGCCGCCGGGGCAGCACCGCCTTAAACATGCCAGCGGCCAAAAATATGTAGCTCACGATATAGAAAAAGTCGCCCAGCGAAACCGTCGGGTCGAGCCCCCAGATGTTGCCCCAGATAAAAAACAGGACGTTGCCGAAGGTGTAGGCCAGTAGCCCCATACCGATCCAAAACCAAACATAGCGGCCACTCACCATTTGGGTACTGCGCCAGTTGCGAAAGCACAGCAGAGCGGCTAAGAAAAAGGCGCCGGTTTCTAGTAGGTTAATGCCCAATAAAAACCAGTGGGGTTGGCTGCCATCGGCACCTGGAGCGCTGAATAGCAAGAAAAATAGCAGTGTTATCACTCCCCAGGCAATGCAGGCACCCACCAGCAGCGGAGTTGATAATCCAGCGGGGGACGAAGCTGATGTCTTACTCAACGGTTCACTCCTGGCTATAGCCGATAATTTAGACCCCTAGCGGCAAGGGCAGAGGCCCCCAGCGATTACCTGCCGCAGTCGAGCAACCGCTATACGCCGCCTGAATTGTACCGACTCACCCGTAACCTGGTTAACCAGGACGAAGATCAACCGGTCTGCTCAGCCTGGGAGAAACATTTCTTAAAGAAACTGGCTCCCAGCTACGCCCAAAGTTTACCCGCTGGCGACTGCTGCAACCAGCTGCGAAACTGGCTTTGCTCCGCTGGCGACAAATCTTCTAGAGATTCCAGGGCGCGATCGGCAAAATTGGCGTTACCAAAATAGTTTTTGCCCATCCGGTGGGCTTCCTCAAGCAACCGATGCAGGTGATGGTCTTGCCAGGGGGGCAACTGCGCCATGGCCAGGGGATCAACCGTCAGCAACCTACTAGCCGACTGGGAGGCGCCGGTCTGGGGAAACTGCCACTGAGCAAACACCTGACTCAGATCGGCCTCAAACTGCTTAGCCTGCTTTGAGCCCAGCAAATCTTCTACATCCATGTAGAGCACCTGGATTACCAGCAGGCAAGCTTTTACGTGCAGCGGGTTGGCCACCAGCCCGGCTGCATCGGCCGGGCTGGCCTCAGATACAGGTTGGTTCAGGCGAATTTTGCCCCAAATACTAAATCGATCGGGCTCTTCCAGCAGCACGCAGGCTTTGCCCCGGTTATCGGTCAGCTCGCGCCATAGGGCTCTGGCGTCATCTTCCTGGGCCGCCGTAAACACGCTCAGCAGGCGAAAGGTTTGCCCCTGGTACGACAAAATCGGAATCTGCTGATCTTTTTTGGGATGCGGCACCGTTCTGATGTCAACATCCTGCCGTTTGAGAATAAACATGTCGTAGCCCGTTGCTTCCTAGCAGAGGTTAAAGACCTGCTGTAGGCGGTGGTAGAGGAGCATCGCCCTGGCCATTTGATTTAGTCTGAATGCCCCATTGTAGCGGCCATTGCCTCAGTAGTTGCAGAGTTGACTTTGGTTTAAGATCGCTTAAAGGACATTAAACCAAACAATCTTTAAAGCTGACCCTAGCAGATGGTTGAAACGGTGCTCCTGGATGTGGGTTTTCTCCAGGCGTTTATCAGGCCTGGACACTAAAGTAGTCTGACCTACTTTCACGGTGTTGATACGGTGTCGCTGGAAGCTTATTGAATTTGTCAAACCTCTGCTTAGGCTACCCTGGGCCGTCACGATGCAAGCAAGCTAGGACACAGGGTAGCCCTAGGGGATTCTGTGAGCTCAGGCCATAGATCCCTAAACCGCATAAAATAGGTGGAGTGCGACTGGGGCCATTAGCTCAGCGGATAGAGCAACCGCCTTCTAAGCGGTTGGTCGCTGGTTCGAGTCCAGCATGGCCCGTACCCCAAGCTTAGCCAAGGAGATTAACAACCAAGAGCTGACCTCGTCATTCCTGCACAGGCAGGAATCCAGCCCGAGAGTCGGTTTATATCGGATATCTTCGTTTTCAGAAATCGCCCAAGATATTTAAACGTCAAATTCTGGGCCAGTAGCGGTCATTCGGGTCCCAAAAAAGTCGATCCGGTAATCAGAGATAGCAACCCCGGTTCGAGCCTCAATTTGTTGAATTAGGTCAGGGGGTAACACGACATCCACATCGATAATTTCATCGGTGTCAAGGCAGTTGACATGGCTATGGGAGTCGCTGGTGGGGCCATACAGTCGCCCGCTAGAGCGCTCAAGGCACTCAATGATGCCCTGTTCAGAAAGGGCGTCAAGATTTTGATATACGGAGGTATGTCCAATCTCCTGACCCTGTTGGTTGAGGAGATCGTAAATTTCCCGGGCTGAGAGATGTCCGTGCTGCTGCCACAGCAGTTCAAGAATGTATCGACGCTGACGGCTCAGGCGCATACCCAAGGCTTGACATTGTGCAATGGCCGCTTCTAGGGATGCAATCGATTTTCTGGGCTGGGCTAGGGATGCCATAACGATGGGAAAAAACCATACTCAATACCACTTTACCTTGGCAGAAACAACCCTGTCCAGTTTGACAAAACCTTACTCAAGCATCAGGGTCGGGCTGAGATCAAGATTCCACAGGGCATTGACCGTTTTTTCTAGGATAGCGTGGGTACCTTTCTCCTGGGTGCGCGCCTGATCAATCGCCAGTTTCTCCCCAGACATCGGGTCGTCTAATCCTGGGAAGGCTGTGGCCGAATCAGCTGATGCCTGGTTTTGTCCTGGGAAGGTTGTGGCGGACTCAGCTGCTGCCTGGTTTTTCGGATCCTTTCCAGGCGCAGCTTCTGCCCTGGCCTCAGCATCAGGAGCGGCCTGCGGCGTCGCGCCGGGAGCGTATACGGTGGTTTCCGGCACCGACCCAGGAATGATTTCCGGCGTAACCGCTGCGAATTCCAGAGCAGGGCTGGGGGGCTTGGCCGCAGTGGCCCGGGCCGCCCCTGGCGTGGCCAGCTCGATCTGAGGAGATAGCTCGGTCTTATCCAAGACGACTTGGTTACCTTCGCGCACTTGCTGCCAAGGGGCCAAGGGTGCGGCCAGGGCGGGGGTAACCCCGGCGCTCGTTAGTACATTTTTCTGGGGGGCTTGGGCATCTGGTATGGCCAGGGCTGGACTGGGTAACGGATCGGGCAAGGCCGTGACTGTGGTTGCCGTTGGGGAATTGCGATTGGGGGTCGCATCCGCTTCATCAGGCCCCATTCTCAGGATGCCATCAGATGCGTTGGAGCTAGGAAAAGCCGACGATGCCGCTGCCTCATCCGCAGCCGGGGCAGAATCGAGGCTAGGGGTAATTCTCCAGCTCAGCGGATCTAAACCGGGCTGCTGCTGCTGCTGATAAGCATCCAAAGCCTTGGCCACGGCGTTGACCCGACGCTGCTGGTCGCGGGTAATGCTGGCTTCGGTATTGCCTAACCCAGGGGCATTCCAGCGCTCGGTATCGGGGTTGATGTATGACCGGGTGCGGGCCACCACGATGGCCTCAGACCCCTCATAGCCCATCGCCTTAGCCTCGGCCAGCCGCTCCACATAACCCACGCGGCCAATGGCCGCCAGGGGAGACTGGTTGGCTAAATCCAGCCCGTTGAGGGTTTCCTCAAGGTTAAGCTCTAGTCCTTCATTGGCCGCTCGCTGTTTGAGAACATTACCCTGGGACTCCAATCGGCTGAGCTGCTTTTGGTCGGCTTCCCCTGGGGTATTGGCACCATGCTGGTAGGAGAAAGTACCCATATTCCAAACTTGGTTGCCGGGATCGGTATGGCCGTAGTAGGCCGAGGTCAGGTCTCCTGTGGGGGTGCGGGTGCCTTCGGCGCTGCCCACAGCAATGGCTACTAAAGAATTACTGCTTCCCTCAAAAAGGTTAAGCAGCGGGTTGGCTAATGGCGGCGTTGAGAGGGCCGCCTGAGCGACCTGAACACTCGCGGGTGGAGCCATCTCAAAGCTGATAATGCCATCTCCTAAAGCCTGATCGGTTGGATCAATCGCAACCTCAACCACCGCCGGGACAGCCGCCACGGGCACTAGGACGCTATCCATGAGGGGCGGTGCTGGAGGCAGCAGTGCAGCCGGATCGGCCCCCGTGCCGAGGTCAACCGCCACCGCCTGCCGATAGACCTGCGGCGGTAACTGCTGCGGCGAGTGATACCGCATCGGAGGGTTTGCCGCCTTGGCAGGAATTAGTAACGGTTGGGCCGACTCAAGTACTCCCAAAGCAGCTGTGGGAGCTGGAACAGGGGCTGAGGTCTGGTCGGTTGGCTGGGTCATGGGCAGGGCAAAACTCAGGGCAATTTCGTCGGCCTGAGCCGAGGTTGCCCCCAACATCGCCAGCAGGGAGGTGGTGGCCAATATCGCAGGAGATGGCTTCATGGGGCTGGGGCTTAGATGAGGTCAGGTAATCGAATCAGAATCGGGCTGGGTTAGGACTAGTCCTCTATGGCGTAGCGGTGGCGTAAGGTTACATACCTTGTCCAGAATCTGGGTCTCGGGCTTTTGGGAGGCTCTAGGGTGGCTTTACCTGTGCCCTGGAGTAATAGGCTGAAGGGATTTTTCTAAAACATGATCGGAGGGTTCTACAATGGCCCAGGCACCATCGGGCTGTCGGCGTAGAGTGGCAAAATGAACCAGTTTTCCTCGCGCCATCGTTTGGCCAGCCTCCAGCCATCCCAGCTGAGGCTGGGTAACCCCGCAGTAGCGAAACAAATAAGCAGGTACATCGGGGGCTGAAAAATAAATGCACCGCACCCCCTGGGCCGCGACCTGGACTTCACCTGCAAAGGGAGCAATTAAGCGCGATCCTCCCACCCGGACGGAAATATCGCCTAGGCTAGCGGTGATCAAGTGGCCCGCCACCCAATCGCCCGGCTCAAGTTCCCACGATTGTTGCAGCACGATATACCTAGGGTAATGGGGGGCAGGGGGTTCGCAGCTAACTAGGACAACCAGCAGCCAACCCCACAGCCCATTCAGGGCAAGGCGACCGATACCAGTTGGGGTCAGTAGTTGATACCCCAGCCGCCAGTGGCCAAAGCGCAATCGTTCAGTCAGTCGCACAGTCGCAGGGCGGGGAACGGCAGGCTTAGTATCGCTCTGAAGTTCACTCAATGAAACTTAAAACGGTAGCCGGCGTACTCATCATTTTCGTAGAGAATCACAAGTTGAGTGTTGGGATCAAAGGCCAGGGGATAAGCCTCCCGTTCAGACGTAACTCCTGAGCGTACCTGGAGCTCTGGCAATTTACAGAAGGGTTCAGAAACGATTTTTCGCACGGCGGCTTTTGCATCGCGTTCTGGGATGGTCAGGAGCTGAGCCAGCTGCTCGCGACTGAGTTGAGCGTCTCGCTGAACGATCGCCTTGCAGTCTTGGGACTGGTCGACACCCGCCACAAAAAACCGCTGCCCTAGACCCTGTCCTTGAATCACCAGGCCTAGGATGGCGATCGCAAAGGCCCCAGCCAAAAAAGGCTTAATGGCAGCAGTGGCTGCAGAAACACCAGCATAGGGGGTAGAAGTCATGGCGAAACTCCGGTTTGGATGAGGTGAAGATTGCAAAGATAGCTAAGCCAGGAGATCGGTTAAGGCGATTAGAGGGTAGCGCCTGCCCTAAAGGTAACCGCCCAAAATCAGCCCGCCGATGGCTAAAAATACGCGGTAGGCCAGACCAAACTCTAGCTTGGGGGCTAGGGTGGCCCGATACAGCGCGTAGGCCGTAATGGCCGTAATGGCCGCCACCGCCACTGACCACAGCGCTGGAAAAGCCGCCAAAATTAGATTCAGGGCAACTCGGCCAATCACCCCGCCGCCGCCCCAAAGCATGGCATCTACAGCGGAAACGGGGGCGGCTCGTCGGTGGGGTTGAAATGGGGTAGCCGCCCTCGAGCGCTGGGTAGCAGACAGCGAAGGTATTAACGTCTGTAGGGATAGCCAGCCCTTTTCCAACCATTGGGCCGGTTCCTGCCAAAGTGCCCCCAGGTCAGCGCCTAAATCCGCCAAAAGGGATGACCCGCGACGCTTACTAGACCCATAGGTGCCTCTCAGGTGGGCGGCCAAGTTGAGGGCATCGGCTTGGGATTGAGACCAGGTAACGGGTCGATAGGCCAAGACGACGTTGCCTCGGGCATCTACCTTAGCGTTGGCAATCACAGCATCGGCAAAGTTGATCTGCGGCCGAAGGGCTGACCCGTGACCGGGGCCAGAGCTATGCTCCTCGGTACTGACAAATTGAGACTGAATTTTCTCGATCTCACCCATAGTTCGCTCCTGCTGGCTAGACAGCCGGTTGATTTCTTCAACCTTGGACTGTAACTGCTTTAGGTAGAGCGTAGGGTCTAGGGTGGCGGCTGCCCCGGTGGGGGTACTAGCTAACCTGCGCGCGTGCGCTGGGTCAGCGTGGGTCGGTGGGTTAAAGGTCTGGGCAGAACGTCGCTTTAAAGTCTCAACGGTGGCGGATAAATCAGCTAGTTGTACCGATGACGTAGTCGAGCCTGAGCTAGAGGAGCGAGTTAACCTGGGGCTTGGCCAATCGGGCGGCACCTCGGGCTGACCAGGATTTTGATCACTTACTTGTTCGATGAGCTTTCTTTTGATGGCATTTAGGGCCCGGGTATCAGAGACATTGGAGTACATAGCTGATCTGGGTATAGAGAAAGGGGGGGTGGAAAATCTCTCGTACTAATACAAGTGTACTATATTTTTCCGAAATGGCAACACCTTTACCCAGGGCTGACGATATTTGGTGAACTCTGACAGAGGATGACACCCCTTTTAAACGGGTGACCAGAACTCGGCGTGATAAAACTACATTGACCTGGGTAAAGGTCAGCCACAAAATATGAGTCTTAACGTCTAAGGTTCAAACCCCAGGCTTCCAAGGGCTTGCGTTGGATAGGAGGGTAGGCTTTGACTCAGTGTTAAGCCCTGTTCCCCATCGGAATCCAGGCGACAGGGCGTGCTAGTCCAGCGTTATCCGGTTAGCATGGCGGGGCATAAGCCGCTAGTTCTACTGCTGATTGACCTCGAGATCCCCCCTATGGTTAAGGCCTATCGCGATCGCTACTGGCAGTCTGAAAAGACTTCTCTAAGTCCTTTGTCAGCGTCCTGTGAACCGGGGATTTTCCAGTCAGATGTGGCGGTGCGACAAAAATCTTGCCCCTACCATATTGTGATGGCCTGCTTTCTGGGGGGGCAGGTGCTGATGCGGGTCTTGCGCGGCAAGGTCAATCGCCATTGCACTGTTGAGCAAATGGTGAGCGCTGGCCCCGGTGCCCTGACGCCCGTACTGTTGACCAATGTCTTTGCCGGTATGATTTTTACCATCCAAACCGCCCGGGAGCTGGAGCGGTTTGGGGCTCTTCATGCCCTGGGTGGGGCGTTTGCTCTGGCGTTTTGTCGCGAGCTAGCCCCAATTTTAACGGCAGCCATTTTGGCGGGTCAGGTGGGCACGGCCTTTGCGGCTGAAATCGGCTGCATGAAGGTGACGGACCAAATTGACGCGCTCAAAGTGCTGCGCACCGATCCGGTGGATTATTTGGTGGTGCCCAGGGTGGTGGCCTGCTGTGTGATGTTGCCGATGCTGACGGTGTTGGGGCTGGTGGTTGGCATCGCGGCTGGGGCCGCGGCGGCGCATTACCTCTATCAAATTCCCCTGGCTCAGTTTTTAGACTCGGTGCGCACGTTTCTGACCCTCAATGATTTGATCGCCGTCGTGGTTAAGTCGGTGTTATTTGGGGCGATGGTGGCCCTGGCCGGTTGTACCTGGGGGCTGACGACTACCTGCAGTCGCTCCGTCGGTCGATCCGCGACCTCCGCAGTGGTGACGACCTGGGTGGGGTTGTTTGTCTTAGATTTCTTTTTATCACTGATTATCTTTCATAGTGCCGGGGTGGCTCACTAGCACGCTGTGCCAAGTTAACCTCGCGCTTCGCCACAAAAAATTGACGGGTGACCTGGAGCCTATATGGCTGCGCCAGCACTTGATACTAAATACTAAACCTTTCTTGGCTACCCCTGATTCAGCCGGGCGAATGCCATCAAGCCTCTGGCTCGGCTGCGCCAATGCCCCTACGGAGGTTGGCCTTTTGGGAGTGGGGGTATGGGACTCGGATTTGCTCTAAAAATAGATTTTTGTCGTTGGGGGTGCCGCGCCAGCGGCATGGACGATGGGTATGAGGTGGGGGGAGTAACCGCCGATATCTGTCCACCTTACCGTTGCGCCATCGCCTATCCTGATTCGGATATTCAAGATGCAGATCGCAATGTGCTTATCATGCTCTCTTCTGAAAAGCAATAAAAGTTGACATTTTGTTTTATTTTGTTTACATTAGTAAACATAGAAGCGAAATGTGCCAGCCCTAGACTGAATCAGTCCGCCTTGCTTGGCCCGTTTTGCCCATCAAACATCACCTTTAAGGAGGTTCAGCATGATTGCGATTCTAGTTTCTCTGGTTGTGGTGGGTTGGGTGGCTGCCGCTCTGATCGGCAGCCAGGCTTACTTTCGGGGCGAGCAAACCAAGCCTATCCACGAACGCAACTGGCGCTCTGATTCTTTCGACCAGCTGGCTCAGTCGGTAACCGGGCAAGCCACCGATTTTAGCGATCGCGTCCCCGCCTACTCTGGGGATGCGTTTTCTAGCAGCTCCTTGTCCAACTAGCGCTGTGAATCAAGCGGTTTAGCAGAACTCTCAACTCTCATTTATGCAAGTGCTCAGTGCTCAGCTGGGCACTTTTTGTAGTGTTTCCGATACCGGCCGCCCCATCCGAAGTTAAAGACCCCATCCGGAAACGGCTTAGGGGGTATCGACTGGCCTAGCAGTTTTCGCGCCCAGCAGGTGATTGGCGATCGCGGTGCCCAGCAAAATCAACCCGCAGCCCACCCCCATGCGGAGGGTAACGGTTTCATCTAAAAACAGCACCCCAAACCCCATGGCAAACAGGGGAATCACGTAGGTCACAGTTAGGGCGCGGGTAGAGCCTAGGTTGGCAATAAGGCGAAAGTAAAGTAAGTAGGCCAAAGCAGTGGACAACAAGCCCAGGGCCAGCACCGCCCCCAGGGCCTGTACCGAAGGTAAGCGAGCGGGTATTGAAAATGGTAGTAGCGGCAGCAGCACCATAGCGGCTCCCACTTGACTACCCGCCGCGACTACAACTGAAGGGACGGGGGCCATGCGCTGACGCACATAGGGCGCGGCAATGGCGTAGAGGCAGGCGGCACTCAGCCCAGCGGCGATCGCCAGCATAAAGCCTGGCGTCACCTCAGCGGGCTGCCAGCCTAGCAAAATGACCACCCCCGCAAATCCCAGTACCAAGCCCAAGAGCTGAACCACAGAGTGATGCTCCTTTAGCCAGATCAGGGCAATGGCGGTGCCAAAGAGGGGGGCGGTGGCGTTCAAAATCGACGTGAACCCAGCCGGCAGCGATAAGGTAGCATAGGCCAGCAACACAAAGGGAATCGCTGAGTTTAAGGCCCCCACCACCAACAGCTGTGGCCAGTGCTGCCACCCCACCGACCACAGCCCCTGGTGCACCACCAGCGGCATCAGGGCTAGACTGGCCAGCACCACCCGGGCTTCGATCAGCCATACTGGCCCAAATTCTGGGGCGGCAACGCGCATAAATAAAAACGAGCCACCCCAAACCGCCGCCAGCAAAATAAACTCAGCCAAATTAGACCATTTCATTTTGTCATAATCCAAATTGAAGGGGACAGCGCCACCTTTCCGACTCGCAGAGGTATCTGGAACGCTTTGGCGTGGGCTTAGCCAAATACAGGATGACTCAAAACAGCTAACCCATCATCTCCAAGGGTTTTAAGCCTGATCAAGAAGTTGGAGCCGCTTCATCAAGACTGTGGCCCTCCTGGTGATTAGCGTGGTTGATTTTGTTGACGCTAGATACCCTAGACGGCGTTAGCAACCTGGCCCGGTAACTGCCCCCTGCGCTCAAGCTCGAGCAACAGCCGCTTGCGCCACAGCCCGCCGCCGTAGCCGGTGAGGCTGCCGTCCTTGCCAATCACCCGATGGCAGGGGATCAAAATGCAAATGCGGTTCATGCCGTTGGCCCTGGCCACCGCCCGCATCGCCGTGGGCTGACCAATGCGCTGGGCCAGAGCGTCGTAGGAGATTGTCTCCCCATGGGGAATGCGTCGCAGCTCGGCCCACACGGTTTCCTGAAACGGGGTGCCCTTGGGAATCAGCGGCACGGTAAAAGATGGGGCTTTGCCATTGAAATAGTCCGCCAGTTGGGCCTTAAGAGCTTCAAGGTGAGGGTGGGTAACCGGCAGCACCGGGCCGTCGAACCGCTGACGTAGGGTGGCGTAGTTTTGCTCCAGCAGGCGGCGGTCGGTGTATTCCAAAAAGCAAATACCCTCGTCTACGGCCCCGGCCAGCATTAGCCCCAGGGGGGTGTCAATTAGCTCTACTGAAATATAGTGCTGGGTTTCGGCCTGGCCCGGGGGCACCCCAAACGCCTTGGTAAAAGCCGATCGAAAGCCGCTGTGGGATTCATAACCCTGGGCAAACACCACGTCATCCAGCGACTCACCGCTGCGGATTTGGGTAAAGGCCCCGGCCAGCCGTCGCGCCCGACACCATTCGGTAAAGGTCATGCCGTAGTGGTCTTTAAACCAGCGCCGCGCTCGTTCGGGGGTCGTGCCTAGCCCTGGCCAGTCCTGGGCGCTGATCCTATGGTCGGGGTTAGCCTCGACCCGCTGTAATAGTTGCTCAACCCAGTCGGGCGGCTGCCCCAGGCTCTCCGTGGGGCCGCATCGCTTGCAAGGGCGATAGCCCGCCAGCACGGCCTCCCGCACCGAAGTAAAGAACTCAATATTTTCTCGCTTCGGGCGCGAGGGGCAGGAGGGGCGACAAAAAATGCCAGTGGTGCGTACCGCGACAAAAAATAGGCCGTCGTAGCTGGCATCTTTGCGGCCAAACGCCGCCGCCATGTCGGCCAGGGAAGGTGTGAAGCTCAGGGTCATTTGCATGGGCAAGGGGCGGAATGCATAGGGGTATTGTGGCCAGTTCTGCCACCCTCGTCCACCGAAAATGCGACGTTTCGTTGACTGGAGTTATGGAGTTTTAGCCCCCTCACCGTCGAGCTGCCGGAGTTCATTTAAAGATTGCTCCATCGCCTCAATCAAGGTATCTACCGCCGCCTGGTCGCGGCTTTGGCGCTGCTCAATCAGGCCCGTTAGGACGCCCAAGCAGGCGTCCATACCGGCGGCAAACTCGTAGCGGGTGACGGCATTTTCGCCCCGAAAGGTACCGTCGGGGTAACCGCTCAGGCAGCCGTAGGTGCCCGCTAAATTCAGCAGCGCCTGGTAGGCCCAGTGGTCGGCGGGCACGTCGGTAAAGGGCAGCCCGAGCTGGGGCTGTTCTCCCTGGCCTGGGGTTTCTAGGGCGGGTGACGAGTTCACTGACTCGGCTTTTACCCCCTCAGCCAGCACCAGCCCAGACCCCAAAACCAGGCTGATGATTAAAGATCGTCTGAGGAACTGAGTGAATGCCATGGTCGAATGAGTGACTCAACTCTTTTAGTGTGCCAGAGAGCCTCGTAAAAGTGGTACTATCCACATCGCCGGTCTTAATGGCCGCTAAATCTCATCTCAGCCCAGAACTGGCGTTCTGCCGAGGGGAAATACCCGGTTTTTGAGCTGAACTGAGTCGCGCTAGCATCAGCCCCCCTGGAACTTGCCGTGTCAAAGTCTGTGAGCGTTACCGTGCCTGCAACCACGGCCAATATTGGCCCAGGGTTTGACTGTTTGGGGGCGGCGCTCACGCTCTATAACCGCTTTGATTTTTTTGAACTGGACGCCGCCCCCGGCACCGTCACCATACAGGTTCGGGGGGATGAGGCGAATCGGGTGGCGACGGATGCCTCCAATCTTGCCTATAAAGCTTTTAGCTATCTGTTTAATCAACTTCAGCAGCCGGTACCTGCGGTGGCGATGGCCATTCATCTGGATGTGCCCCTAGCGCGAGGACTGGGCAGTTCTTCCACCGCCATTGTGGGTGGATTAGTGGGGGCTAACCAACTGGCGGCAACCCCCCTGAATAGCACCGGACTAATTCAGCTAGCTATTGCCCTGGAGGGGCATCCCGACAACGTCGTGCCAGCCCTGGTGGGGGGATGCCAGCTCGCCGTGGCGAAGCCCCAGGAGGGGTGGATTTTGTGCCCCATTCCCTGGCACCCGGATCTGGTGCCGGTGGTGGCGATTCCGGCCTTCGAGTTATCCACCGAAATGGCGCGGCAGGTGTTGCCTGCTGCCTACAGCCGGGCCGACGCGATTTTTAATACCGCCCATTTGGGGTTGCTGCTGCGGGGTCTAGAAACCGGACGAGACGACTGGCTGGCCACGGCCATGGGCGATCGTATCCACCAGCCCTATCGCCAAACGCTCATTCCTGGCTATGACCAGGTCGCCGCCGCCGCGATCGCCGCCGGAGCCCACGGCCTGGTGATCAGCGGAGCCGGGCCAACCCTGCTGGCCCTGGCTCCGACCCCCCAGGCCCCGGCGGTATGCAGCGTCATGGCCTCAGCCTGGGAAAGTACTGGTCAGCAAGTCGTAGCGCGGGTGCTGGCCCTAGACACCAAGGGCGTTCAGGTCGAAAAAGAACCAGCGAGCCTCGACGCTTAGAGGACTTGCCCCCTACTTAAATCCTATTCTCGTGGCATCTCGGTGCTAGGGGCGTCCGGTTACACGCTTGTATACCCAGAAGCTGGGAGAGGCGAGGCTTAACCTGGGCTGAGATTGATGGAGAGACATAGGCCAATTTCATTAAGCATTGACTTATATAAATGCGAGTGCTCTATTTAATTAAATTAAATCCAGAAAATGGCTCAAACCCTTGCAGAGCCTTTACATCTAGCCTTTCGACATCAATATTTTGAGATCTTCGCGTAAATTCACTTATCAAAAGTTTATGAAGTTTCCTATACTGGTTTCGGGCGCAAAAATAGGTATTTCTCTCTATCGATTTTGCAGTCCGGTTTGACCCAGTGGTCGTTATCACGTTCGCTCACCCCCGTGGCCACGACATTCGCTACTAAAGGCTACCCAGCTGATCCAACCGGGTCAGTCGCTGCGAAGCCCTTAGTTCAATCCCCTGGCTTGGCCAGTTCATGCCTCTACCTCAAACCCGACACCACCGCTGAAATATCCGTTGCCCTGGCTGTTTTGTACTTCTATTCACGCGAATTGTCATGCTAACCGAACAATTTCCGTGGCTAACGACCCTGGTCCTGTTGCCGCTGCTCGCAATTTTGCCTATCCCCGTGCTGCCCAACCAGAATGGTCAGACCCTGCGCTGGTATGCCCTGGGGGTTGGGTTCATTGAGTTTTCCTTAATTCTCTATACCATTGTTAACTTTTACGACCTGAACGGTTCTGGGTTACAGCTTGCGGAGTACTACAGCTGGGTTCCCCAGGTCGGTCTGACCTGGTCTCTCGGCATTGATGGTCTGGCCATGCCCCTGGTCGTGCTCAGCGGGTTCATCACCACCCTGGCCATCCTCGCCTCCTGGAACGTGACCAACCGTCCGCGCCTCTACTTCAGCCTGCTGCTGGCCATGTACAGTGCCCAGGTCGGGGTCTTTCTGGCCCAGGATTTAGTTCTCTTCTTCCTGATGTGGGAACTGGAGTTGGTGCCGGTGTACTTGCTGATCTCGATCTGGGGCGGTGCGAAGCGCCACTACGCGGCGACTAAGTTTATTCTCTACACGGCGATTGGCTCTATTTTTATTCTGGTGGCGGCTTTGGCCATGGCCTTCTATGGCGACACCATCACCTTTAACCTGACCGAACTGGCTCAAAAAGACTATTCTCTACCCTTCCAGCTGGTCGTTTATGCGGCCTTTTTGGTGGCCTTTGCGGTGAAGCTGCCGATCTTTCCGCTCCATACCTGGTTGCCCGATGCCCACAGCGAAGCTCCGGCGGCGGTGTCGATGATTTTGGCCGGCGTGCTGCTGAAGATGGCGGGCTATGGCCTGATTCGTATGAACATTGAGATGTTACCCGACGCCCACGTTTACTTTGCGCCGTTCCTGGCCATTTTGGGAGTCGTCAATATTCTCTACGCTTCGCTGACCGCCCTGGCCCAAGACAATCTGAAGCGTCGCATGGCCTATTCTTCAGTGGCCCACATGGGGTTTGTGCTGATTGGCTGCGCCGCCTTCACCACCCTGGGCATGAGCGGGGCCATGCTGCAAATGATTTCCCACGGCCTGATTGCGGCGGTCATGTTCTTTTTGGCCGGGGTCACCTACGAGCGCACCCACACCCTCGATATGGATGCTATGGGCGGCATGGCCCGCAAAATGCCCACCGCCTTTGCCTTCTTTACCGCCGCCGCCATGGCCTCTTTGGCCCTGCCGGGCATGAGCGGGTTCGTCAGCGAAATCGCCGTCTTCCTGGGTATGGCCACCAGTGACGTCTACGGCACGGCGTTTAAGACCGTCATTATTGTCTCTGCTGCCATTGGCGTGGTGCTGTCTCCCGTTTATTTGCTGTCGATGCTGCGCCGCATGTTCTACGGCGAAACGGGCGAAGTGGTCGCTAAGGTCTCCGGCATTCTCGACGTTCGTCCTCGGGAAGCCTTCGTCGCCGCCTGCCTGCTGCTGCCGATTCTAGGCATTGGTATTTATCCGAAGGTGGTTACCCAGGTCTACGATGTTAAGACCGTAGAGGTAGCCAGCCGCATCCAAAATACCCTGCTGGTAGCAGAGCGTCCGGCGGCCTTTGAGAATCGGATTTTCTCCCAGCGACCTGTGACGGTGGCCGATGTGCCCACTCTATCCACCAGCCAGATTGATTAGACCCTACAGCTAGGGAACGATGCACCGGGGCTTAGCGACCCCGGTGCATTTTTTGGGTCAAGACGATTTTCACACTGTCCGTTGGGCACCTTTAAACCAAGCCTCAGCCCCCAGAATTAAGTAGGGCCACGTTTGCCTTTCGTTACTATCCTTTACCACCTATGGGCATGGCTAACCATTCACACTGTCCCCATTGTCAAAGTCAGCAGCTCCTGCGCATTGGCGTGCGGGGCATTCGCCAGTGCGCCCACTGCAAAGCCTATGTGGATGTGCGGGCTAAGAACTGGCTCCGGCAGATAATTTCGGGTCTGGCGGCTTAGGGGTTGGGGTTTGGGTTCCGGGGTTCGGGTTTTAGGCGCTGGACAGGGGGCTTTACTGAGGCCGTTTTTCTAGAAAGCGTCTACGGTTCGCGAGCCGTAGGCGACAATAAAGAGGCCCTTTACCCACGAGGCGTCTTTATCTATGGCGGGAAAGTTCTTTCAAAAACCAGGGCCAGAACTGGCCGACCGCGTACCCCCAGGGCAGCATCTGGCCAAGGGGTTTCCGGTGCTGACCTACGGCGATACTCCCCAGGTCAATACTGACACTTGGACGCTGACCATTGCGGGGCTGGCTGAGGCCAAAACCTTCACCTGGGCCGATATGATGGCCCTGCCCCAGAGCGAGTTTACCGCCGATTTCCACTGCGTCACGACCTGGTCGAAGCTAGATGTGGTCTGGCGAGGCATTAAGATTACCGACCTGATGGCCCAGTTTAGCCTCGATCCGCAGGCGGCCTACGTGATGCAGCACTGCTATGGCGGCTACACCACCAATCTGCCCCTAGCCGATTTTGTGCGGCCCGAAAACTTTTTGGCCCACACCCTATTTGGCGAGCCCCTACCGGCAGAGCACGGCGGCCCGATGCGGGTGGTTGTGCCCCACCTATACGCCTGGAAAAGCGCTAAATGGATCAACGGCCTAGAGTTTTTAGCCAGCCAGGAGCTTGGCTTCTGGGAGCGCAACGGCTACCACGAGCGCGGCGAACCCTGGGCCGAAGAGCGCTACAGCAGCGCCTATTAATTCCCAGCGGGCGGTTGAGCCTACCGGACTGAGCGGATGTCTGACGTCTGGCTAAGGAGATTTCCAGCAAAAAACTGACCTCGTCATTCCCGCGCAGGCGGGAACCCAGCCCAAAAGTCTGTTTATATCGGGTATCTTCTTTCCAAGAAATTGTCTAAAAGCGTACTCTGTCATTCCTGCGCAAGCGAGAACCCAGGCCCAGTGCCAGTGGCCTGTAGGATATGTTCTGATGCAGAAATCATCTAAACCCTGACCTATGTTGATTCGCAAACTGCTAGACTGCCCCGACTTTACGGCCGGGGATGGTACCCAGCTGCGGGAACTGCTGCACCCCGACAAGCAGGCCGTTGATCTGCGCTACAGCCTGGCCCACGCCATTGTGCCCGTGGGTCAGGTCTCGACCCCCCATGCCCTGACCACGTCGGAGGTGTACTACATCCTATCGGGGCAGGGGGAGATGCACATTGATGCCGATCTCAGCTCGGTTGAACCGGGGGATGCGGTGTACATTCCCCCCCACGCCCGCCAGTACATTCGCAACACCGGCCCCATACCCCTGGTATTTATCTGTATTGTGGATCCGGCCTGGCGCAAAGAAGACGAGAGGATTTTTGACAGAGATTGATGGCAAGGCTGGTTATTCAGGGGATTTCTAGCCAAGAACTTATCTCGTCATGCCCGCACAGGCGGAACCCCGCGCGGGAGTCTGTTCATATCAAGTATCTTCTTTTCCAGAAATCGCCTCAGGCTATGCTTTCGTTTCTCGAAAGCCTTCGTACACCGCGATCGCAATCGCCGCCGCCGGGTGGTCTACCAATTTCTCTAGAGCTTTTTTACCGCCTTTTTCTAAGGCATGAACGATTTTTCCCTGGAGTTCGGGCTTTTGTTGAATGGCCTGTACGGCACTGGTGCGCTCGGCCTCGGTGGCCACCGGATAGTCGATAGCCAGTTGATCTAGCAACTGCTTGATTTCAGCGGCGGTCTGGGCCAGGTCTTGGCGCTTTTCGTACTTGCCGACAACGGTGCCGTGGTTGTTTTCAATCACCTGGAAGACTTCGGCGTTGTTGATAGTGTATTTAGAGGGTTCAGTCATAAAGATCTAGTTGACATCTGAAAAGATCGCTCTATCTTTATTGGGTATATTTAAGTCTGTCAGAGGAACGTATTTATCCATGAATATTAACCATTCAAATCATCTTCTACACGATTCAGGATTTCTCGAATTTCAATAGTAGGAATATCTGAGCGATCGGATTTTGAATATACTGTAATCAACAAAATTTGCGCATCAGTTTTGAGATAGTAAATCACTCGATAACCTCCACTTTTGCCCTTTTGGATATCGCCATTTTGCACTCTGACCTTAAAGACAGTCTGCTCTAAATCTGGAATTTGATCACCTTGCAGTTCACCCGCTTCGAGGCTTTGAATGAGAGGTTGGATATCAAGCCTAATTTTGCGATAGCATTTGGCAAGACGGCGAATATCTTTTTCAAAGCGATTGGTAAAGCTGACCTGGATCAATGGGCTACTCGACATCTAAACCACCCCAAAGCTGCGAAACAGGTCTCACGTTGCCAGTGAGCGCTTGCTGCCAGCCTTCGCGGATACCCTCGACCACCGTTTCCATAGGGTCATCATCTAGATCGTTGTCTATCTCATGATTAGGCTCTCCTGCTTCGGGGATTAGGACGATGACGCGGACGCGGCGGTGATGGGCGAGGGCGAGGGGAATATCAAGTGCTAGTTGACCTTGATCGTTGATGGTGGCAGTGGTTTCGATGGCTTTCATCATTTAGGCTCCGTAAGGGGTTTGCATATCGAGGTTGATCGTATCGTTAGTCTTTCTCAGCGCTATCGTCACTTATGGGTTTGAGTCGGGCGTGGAGATGGATTTACCGATGACCGTACCGCCCTCGTTGCGTTCAACAATGGTGACGACTTCGGCGTTAATGGTGGTGGATGAGTGACTGCTGGCCGCGGGCTGTGGGGTAGCTGGCGCGGGCTTAAGCTGGGCGATTTCGTAGTTGTAGAACTGGCAGCGACTTTGGACGGCGGAAACCGTATCTACTAAATGACGAAAATGTAATGGTTTAATATTTTTTCTGTATCTCAAAAATTCATAAATTTTAGAAATTAATTCAGGATTTCCAATTCTTTCCAGGGATATATTTGCATTGGAGTAGAAAAACATATTTCTATTTTTTAAGCCTTGAAGCAAGGTAGGAATTGAGTCACTGTATTTCATTTCTGCCAATGCACGAGCGATAGCAAAGCGAGTAGAAAAGTTGTAACTGGTGCTATATAATGCTTGTTGAAATATTGGCAACATCTCGTCTCCATAAAGCTTTAGTAACTGATATGCTAAATCTGTTAGGCGAAAACCAATAGAGGTTCCATTCATTAGCTCCCCGAGCATGGAATCTTTGCTCTCCTGTTCAGTTGACTGTTTCTGCTCCGAACCCATTTCAATCATATGATCCGTATTCTGAGGGTCTAGGCGTTGTGGGAGAACTTTATCTACTAAGTTCTGGCAAGAGAGTGGTAAGGTAGTCTGACTTCTAAGCTTTGCCAACGATAAGCCAGCATAGAGAAGGATTTCTTGATTGTCATCAGTTTCTAAAATATTGCACAATGCATTAATTGAAGCTTCGCTATTAATTTCGCCTAGCGCTCTAGCAATTCCTTTGCGGAAACAAGAATTCTGCTGGTTTAGAGTCTTGAGTAGAGTATTAGTTGCATTCGGACTACCAATTCTTCCAAGCTGATAGGCAGCTTTATCACAAACCTCAAAATCTTCTTCTCTCATAAGTTCAATTAAAACATTTTCTGAATCTTGGCTTCCTATATCTCCTATTGCATTTATGGCAGCAATTTTGATGTCAGAATTCTGATTTGATAAATAACGGCTAAGTATTGAAAGTGAATAATTAGACTCTGTGATTCCTAGAAGTTTGATTTTGAATAGCGCGATGGCATCTAAATCAATTACAAAATTAACAGTATTACTTTGGAATTCTGATTGTACCTCCCCCGACAACCTCGCCCCCAGCATTAAATCCACATCATCCATTGCTAGCTTCACCACCCGCAGCGCCTGGGCTTCGTCATCCACCAGCGCCAGCATTAGGGCGATGGGTTCTGTCCACTTCAGGTAGTTGAGATAAAAATACTTTAGTCGCTGGTTGTCAGCCATGTCAGGGTGGCCATCTTGCAGCATGACCAACAGTTCTTCAGCGGCGTAATATTCCTGAAAAAGCTGGTGGTGAAATTCAATTTCTCGGGAGTCTACGGCTACTTGTAGCAGGTGGTGTTCTAGCAAATCCTCCAGCCATTCCTTGGCTCGCTGACCGGGTGCCTCTATTCGCCCGGTTAGCCAATCTTCCAAAATTTTTTCGGCGCGGGTGCGCTCTATTTTGAGCCATGGCTTCATAGGCTTAGCTGAGTCACCCTGCATCATGCGAAAGGCCAGATGCCGCAATAGTTCAGGCTTAAACCGGCGAAAGTCATCGGAAACGGCGGCAAGTCTTTTAAACCTGTTGTATTGGGCGTCAAATAGCCGAAACAGTTCTCCTTTGCTTTGGGGTATTTGCTGGGTAGTGGGGTCAAACACATCGCAAAGCATTTTGAGTAACAGCGGGGTCTCGGCGATTTCTCGTAGGCGGTCTTTAAGCTGGCGCAGCAGAGT
>DAIUJR010000029.1:6350-65814 GCA_036848635.1 Nodosilinea sp. CTOTU7336 | reverse complement strand
TATAGCCCTGAAACCCTTGCCACGCAAGAAGTGATTCACAGCTTCCCAAGCTGAAGTTCTATGTCACGCTTTTGTAGCTCTTTCCATTTGAGCAAGGGTGAGACCACAACATCCTCACCACACCACTGTGTTTGAGCAACCTCTACTCAGCACCTGCTTACTTCCAAGGTCAATGGAGAGATCTTCGTTTGAAAGCGATGGAAGTGTCGCTCTGGCATCACAGCTGAGTAATCGCTAGTGGGATAACCCATCGCATGTTGGTAAGGGCTGAGGACGGTACTGGCGCTAGAACCGACACCAGAGTCGAATCGCAATCGGCAACCTCTCATTGCTGCCATTGGAAGGACAATTGAAAATACACCTTCACACATCGATTGAGCTTTGGCTAAGCAGAGCTACCTTGGGAAAAGCCCTTTAAATTTTGGCTACCATAGTCATTGGCAACCGGGTTAGGACGTTCTCTCAAGTCGTCTAAGGGTGATGGCTATTCACGGTTTGCTGCCCCAGTGTTCGCCACTGGCGCTCAGGGAAAACCGGCCTTTAGTGAAATGGCGTTTCTGAATTTTGACCTTTGGGCAGCAATCACCCACGATTTCCATAGGGATCGCTTCGCGAATCGCCCGGTTAGCCCTACACCCATCCCAGCGGTGGCAGACCATCCTGACGCTGTCTGTGCTATGGGAAAGGTCATTGCCGCTCGTCAGTTGTGGATCCTGTGGTCAGATCAAACCCATCGCCAGACGGGTGTGGGAGTTTATACATCAACCGCAGCGCTCTTAGAAACTTGGCTCGCCGCGATTGCCCACCAAAACGACCTGAGATCGCGGATTCTGCAAAGCCTTGCCGCTCTGACCCATCGCCCCGAAGCGGAACTAACCGCCTTCTTAGGCAGTACCAGAGACTACCAGCGTCAGCTGTTTTGGCAGTAGCTAGCGACCCTTTCAAAGGATGCCGATCGGCCCCGAGCCATCCTCACCTGGCTCCCTGACTCCCCCAGCCTAGAGCCACGAACCAAACAGTTGGCGTCTGGGGCCTCGTCTACGGTGTTGGCAAGCTTTGCTGCATGGAGGTGGATTTTCTAGACGCTGCGGCCAAAATTGTGATCGAGCTGGATGGCCACTATTACTTTCAGTCCCTCGACAACTACCGTCGCGATCGCCGCAAAGGTATTTCCCACCTAATTAGAGAAGGTTGGAGTTACCACGTAGTTGAATACAGAATGCGAACCGTACGGCCTCGACCGCCTGCGTAGTTACGATCGTCAAAGCCTGAGAGAAATTGGGCCACGGCTGGGAAGTACTGGGTGTCAAACAGATTTTCAATGCCAATTTGTAGTGTGCCCGAGCCGATATCAACGCTGCTAATAAAATCGACGGTGGCATAGCTGTCGATCGCTAAAGGTTCTACGCCCGCAGCGGCGGCTCGGTTGCGGCTGCCGACAATCAGCGCTTGCAGACGATTATTCCAGCCGGGGAGGGTTTCGTTTTCGAGGTAGGCGGTGAATTTAAGCGGGGCAATCTCACCGCTGTTGAGGGGTAGAAAGTCGCCGTCTTGATTGACGTCGTTTTCGCCTTCGGCCCAGCTGAGGGTGCCGCCGAGGCCCCACCGATCGACGGGTTGCCAGTCGAGGGTGGCTTCAACGCCGTAGATGCGCTGGGGGGCGCGCTGAATACTGAGCAGGCCAGTGGCGCTGGGCACCAGGCTGGCTCCCAGGTCTGAGGTGTTGTAGAACCCGCTGAGGCTGGCCTGCACCGATGGCCAGCTGCTGCGAACTCCAATCTCATACTCGGTGACTTTGATTGGCTGAGTGATGTCGAAGTCGTCGGCGACGCTGACAAAACCAGCTGGGGGTGTCCTTAAAATGCGGCTAAACTCGGGCACGCTAAAGCTCTGGGCAACGCTGGCAAAGAGCGCAATTTCTTCGGTGGGGCTGTAGACGGCGCTGACATTAAAGACTAGGTCATCGAAGTTGCGGCTACCGCCTGCAATGGGCCGCTGCTGGGTGACGGAGAAATAGTCGTCTACGTTGAGGTTGATGTTTTCGTAGCGCAGGCCGCCGCGCAGCAGCAGCGACTCGCTGGCCTCCCAATCGAGCTGGGTAAAGAGGCCCAGACTGTTAAGCCGGTAGGGGGGGGTAAAGTTAAATTCTTGGATGGTGGTGAGGCGACGCTCGGTGTCGAAGGCGACGGGGTCAAACCGGGCAGTAATCTGCTGGTTTTCTTGACTTTCGTAGTCTGCACCCCAGAGCAAGTTGAGGGTTTCGGTAGCATTTAAGGGGGTTTCAATTTGCAAGCGACCGCCCCAGCGTTCGGCATCGAGCCGCGACTGAAAAAGGAAGGGAAAAAATTCGCCGCCCAGGCGACCATCGGCAAACTCGCCGCGGGCGATCGCCTCCTGGTAGTAGATCTGGCCCTGTACCTGGCTGCCAAGCAGATTGTCGTGGCTGTAGCCGAGGTTGACCAGCAAATTGCGATCGCCGGGGTTGTTGTCGCGCTGGAGGCCGGGAATTCTCAGGGCCTGGGCCACCTGTCGGCCAGGAATCAACAGCGTTGAGGGGTCGGCGATGTACTCGGTATCGCGTTCGGCATCGAAATAGTTGATGGTGAAATCGAGCCGCTGTTGGTCGCTGAGGTCGTAGCCAATTTTGCCCAGCAGGTTGTAGCTGGTGGTGTCGCTGAGACTGGCCTCCGAGACGATGCGGTTGCCCTGGGCATCGAAGAAACTGCCGGTCTGGTCGCGAGACAGGCTGAGGCGAAAATCGCTGCGATCAAAGCCGCCCGAGGCCCCGATGG
This sequence comes from Nodosilinea sp. CTOTU7336, assembly GCA_036848635.1. Classification (GTDB taxonomy): domain Bacteria; phylum Cyanobacteriota; class Cyanobacteriia; order Phormidesmidales; family Phormidesmidaceae; genus Nodosilinea. The sequence continues at coordinate 63,022 of DAIUJR010000029.1, read as the reverse complement.
CGAAAACACTGCCAAAGCCATCCCCCTCCAGGCGGCCTAAAGAAGCGCTGCCACCCACCTGGGTTTCGATCTCAACTTCCCCATCAGCGGGGGGGCGAGTGATGATGTTGATCACGCCGCCGGTGCTCTGGCCGCCATAGATAGCACTGGGGCCGCGAATGACTTCGACCCGCTCGATCGCCGAGGGGTCGATGCTGCGCAACTCCTGGCGATTGACCCGAAAGTTAGTGGAGAGAGGCACGCCATCGATCAAAATGGCGGCCTCGCGGCCCCGCAGGTTTTGCCCCCGCGTGGTGCGCAGCTGATTGGGGGGGCCAAAGCCCGGCACCAGATTGCCCAAAATATCTGCCAGATCGCGGGAGAGAACAGACTGCTGCTCGATTTGCTCGCGGTCAATCACGGTGACGGAGCGGCCCAAATCCTCCAGGATTTCTTCGGTGCGGGTAGCGGTGACCACCACGCGAATGGGGGCTTCGGCTTCGCTGGTCGCTGGAGGCGCTGGGGAGGATGCCGGGGAATCGGGCGTGAGCGCTTCGCTATCAGGGGCAGTTGCAGCGTCGGGCGCAGCGGTGCTGATGGCAAAAATTAAATTGGTGGCCTGCTGGGTGATCGCCACCTCGGGGGCCGCCGTTTCTCCGACAATGGTGACCTGGAGGCGGTTAGTGGCCAGCGATCGAACCGTAACCGACTCGATGCCCGTCGCCGGATTGGCCTGCTGAAAGGAGTCACCCTCGGGGGTTTGGAGCTGAGCATCGACTACATCGACGACCACGGTGTTGCCATCGCGGTTGATAAAGGTTTGCAGGGGCGTGTCGGTGGCCGCCTCAAAGAGCAGCGACAGCCCGGCTTCGGTTGGCACCAACTCTAAGGCGGTAATCGCGGTGGTCTGGGCATAGGCGGGCAGGGCAATTGCGGCGGCGATCGCGCCTGCCATACCCAAAGCACCGGTTCCTAAAAACAATTTCACGGCAAGTCCTCAAACATTACTAAACAGCTTGAAACGAGCGCGGCGGAGCACCGAACACCACCGCGCTAAAGAGAATATTGTCAATTTATGACAGAAAAAATAGATCTTAATGAGAATATTTACTAAAAATTAGAGGGAATGAGTCCCCTTGTCAAGCCCGTGCAACAGGTTTTACGGAGATGATTTTGGATCAGTTTTGGTGGTTGGCGAAGCTATTTATCTGCGATTGCCCCTTGCGTAGATGACCTAGGCTGCCTATAATTCTTGGGAAGCAGTGTCAATAAAATAAAAAGAGCTTTTTGCCTTATTCGCAACTACTTTGCCCTGCCCCATGCCCGCTCTGACCTTTAACGGCTCCCCAGCCATCGGCTCCGCCCTGACCTGGGTTGAACTCTTGAGTGAGCGGGCGGCTCAGTTGCCCGCTCAGGTTGCTCTACGCCTCTGGAATGACGGTGTCGCTGCGCCCGAGGAGTTGACCTACGCCAATTTAGATCGCCGCAGCCGGGCGATCGCCGCCCAGATGCAGCAGCGCAACCTTCGGGGAGAGCGGGTGCTATTGCTCTGCCCGCCAGGACTGGACTACGCTGTGGCCTTTTGCGCCTGCCTTACCCCTGTTAAAGTGAGCGGTTGTTCTCCTTTTGCTTAAGGAGCCGAGCGGTAGCCACATTGGAATGCTTGGGATCAAACGGCTCCTTTTTAGTGTTTTTTTTCGGACCTCTGGGAGAGGCGGAAAAGCGTTTGAGGTCGACCTGAGCAGCCCAGGCTTTGAGGGACTCAGCAAAAGCGACGACCGGCATTTGAGCAAAGGGGTGCCAAATCGGGGGTGGCAGGGCAATCATCATGCCCCGGAAGGTACCCTGGACTTCCTCCACGAGATCGAGAAGTCGGATAGATCCGTCTCAAGCTTGCCCGCTCCATGAACGGCCTTAAGCGCAGCTTTGAGCGGAGACAAGATATTAAAAGGCTACGACCGCAATACAGAAGACCAATAAAGCCGCGCTGGGATAGCCCAGAGTATTGAGTTCACAGGGAAAGACAACCCTGACCAAAATTCTGGCCATCAGCCCTCGCATCATGACGCTTGGCGGGCGGGCTTCGACAAATTGCTCGAATAGGGCGTTAATCATAGGACGCTAACTCATCAGCTCTCAGAGGGCAGGGATAATGTCTTTAACCTATCTAACCGACCACGTTAGTACGAATGCTCACCTTAACAGGGGTAGGTACAGGGGTTATATGGGGCACTAGATGACGCCCTCCGGGCCCAGACTGAACAGTTGCGGAACACCCTACCTTGGCACAACCGCCAAAAGCTCAAAGTCTCTAACCGTCGCCAGTAACCAGTAATAGTAATAGTAATAGTGGGGGGTAGGGGTAGGAGGTAGAAGGCCCTCACCCTTTTACCGGGGATTCAACAACTCTGCAAAAGGCTCACAGCCGCCTTAGATCGCTGATGCAGTACTGCTTCACCTCCCTAAAATCGCCCTTGCCTGAGTTATTCAGCGTCATCACCGTGCCGCTGACGGTCACCGTGGCACGGTAGCTACCTGGTTCACCTGCTGGGCTGATGAAATCAATCTGCACCTGGGCTTGGCCTGTGGCGTCATCGAGGGTCAAGACCTGACCCGACTTGCGATAGTCGCGCCAGGCCCAGCCCAATTGGGCAAAAATTTCTCCTTCCACAATTTGCGCCAGGGGCGGCAGCCCGGCCCAGCCCCGGTAGTAGGCTCTAAGGTTGGCCATCGGCCCATCGCGCTGCACTAGATGGTGGGGCGTGTCGGGTTCTAGATGTCCCCAGTAGCGGCCCTCGGGAAAGTCAATTAGGGTAGGGGCGAGGCGGTGATTGCCGATGTGGCTGGTGCGCCACACCCGCAGGGCATCGGGCTGAGCGTGGGTCTTGAGGGCGTCGTACACGGGCCGACTAAACCGACCACAGCAGATATCTAGCTCGGCGTGGGCACAGACTAGAAAATCCCGCGTGGTGGCAGGCTGACGATAGATCTCGAAGGGAGCCAGGTCGGCGGGGTTAGGTAGGGCCTGTACCAGGGGCACCAGCAGATTGTCTGGCATCCAAAACTCTTGTTTATCGTAGGCGGCAAATGGGGACGCGGGGCGCTGAAAGTAGAGAATGCGCCGATAGCCCGGTTTGCTGTAGCGGCGGTCGGGGGCGATCGCCAGACAGCGACCCCTGGCACTGCGCGCCGCCGCCTGCTCTAGCACGGGCAGCAGCGGGGCGGGAAAGTTCTCGCTCTGGAGCACGTTGCGCCCCCAGGGCATGGGCACTTCAACAATCAAGTAGCGATCGCACTCGGGGGCCGTCCCGATCGGGTCTTCGCCGCTGCGTTTAGAAAACACGGCGCACAGATCGACATCGGGGCAGGCGGTAATCGACTGGGGTGAAGTCATGCGGGGGCGTCTATTAAATAGGCAAACAGATCGTCTAGAACGGCGCTGGCGGCCAAAATGCCGCTGCCCAAAAACCAGGTGTCAAACGAAACCGGATACACCCGCTCCTGCTGCACCCCCTCCAGCTGTTGCCAGAGGGGGTGGGCCATCACCTGCTGGGCCATGGAATCTTGGGGATTGTCTTCAAAGTAAAAAATCACGTCCCCGTCCATGGCTGGAACAGCCTCTAGGCTGACGGTTTCAAAGAACTTGTCTTTGGCCTGGGCGGGCGGGCGGGGCAGCCCCACCTGCTCCAGAATGTAGCCGCAAAACGAATCTTTCATGTACAGGCGCACCTGGTCGGGGCGAAAGCGCAGCACCGAAACTTCGGTGGTTTGCAAGGCATCGCCCATCTGCTGACGAAACTGCTGAATTCTGGCCTCAAAAGCTTGGGTCAGCGCCTCGGCTTCGGCGGTCTTGCCCAAAGCCTCAGCATAGGTGGTGAGGGCATCGGCGCGGGTTTCGGCCAGCACGGTGGGGGCAATTTGCGAGAGGCGATCGTAGAACTGGCCGTGGTCGTCCACACTGCTCAAAATCAGGTCGGGGTTGAGCTCAAGCATGGCTTCAAAATTGGGCTGGGAGGCGTGGCCGATGTTGGCAAGACCCTCAGTTTTATTCGCTAGATAGTCGGGAAAATTGCCGTAGTCGGAGCGCTGGGGGAACCCGGCATAGGTTGAGGCAATGGGCTTAACCCCCAGGGCCAGGGTGTTGTCGAGGGCGCTCTGGGCTAGCACGATGACGCGCTGGGGCGACTGGGGCACGGTTACTTCGCCGAGCGCTGTCGCAACGGTACGCCTCTGCCCTGGGACTGCTGGCTGAGATTGCAGAGAATGCCCACCGCAGGCCACGACTAGCCCTAGGGCGGCGATCGCCAGCAGCGCCCATTTCAGGTACCGCATGGCCCTCAGCATTGGCTCTGCCCCCAGATCCAACCTAGTGAATTGGGATATTTTAGATGAGAAAACATATCAATAAGTAGGTCGCCTTCTGCACCTTAGATAAATTGGCCTACCTTGTCAAGAGAAGATCTGAGCCGCTGACTGCTCGACTAACTGACCCCTCTCTAGCTTGAGAATGCGATCGGCCAAATGAAAATACTTATCATCATGGGTGATGGCTAGCACCAGCTTTTTCCGCCGCTTTAGCTCAGGCAAAATCTGGGTGTAAAACACCGCCTTAAACTGCGGGTCTTGATCAGCGGCCCACTCGTCAAACAGATAGACGGGGCGATCTTCCAGATAGGCGGTCAGCAGGGCGAGGCGTTTGCGCTGCCCCTGGGAGAGGTCGGTGGTAGACAGTTCCCCGGCCCGCAGGTGAACTTTGTGGTTGAGTTAAAGGGCGGCGAGGTAGGTGTTGGCCTGCGCCACCTGCTCGGGGCCATCTAGGGCCAGCAGGCGATCGAACAGGTAAAAATCGGCAAAGATGGCGGAAAACTGCTGTCGATAGGCTTCACGATGGTCATCGGCGATCGCGTCACCATCCAGCCAAATCTGGCCCGTGGTGGGGGGGTTAGAGCCCGGTGATCAGCTTGGCCAGGGTAGACTTGCCGCTGCCGTTGCCGCCGATCAAAAACACCACTTCGGACCGCGTAAAGGCCAGACTAATTGGCCCTACGGTAAAGGGAGTGGCATCGGCTCCCCCTTTACCGTAGGTCACGTGGGTTAGCTCCAGCCGCTGCCAGGTGGGGGGTAGGCGGGCCGGGCTGGGCGGCCCCTGGCACTGGTTCAGCATGAATCCGAAGGATTCGACCTTGTCTAGGGCCACGCTGGCGCGGCTAAGAATGGGCAGCTGCTGCATCAGGTTTTCGAGCGGGCCGCTGAGATAAATGATGGTGAGAATGTAGCTGGCCAGCAGCGCCATCTCCAGGGGGCTAAACCGGGGCACAACAAACAAAAAAACGCTGATGATCACAAAAAAAAATCAGCTGCCCCCAGCTGGCCGCCCCGGCAAAAATGCCCATGCCCAGCACATTGAAGTGGCGATAGATGCTGGCGCTCTGGCGCAGTTCTTCACTCAAAAACACCTGGCGGCGTTTGGTGGTGCAGCTTGAGTTCTTTCATGCCGTGGATAATGCCGCGCAGGTGCTTAAACAGCCGGTCTTGCTCCTCGCGGGCGGCGACTAAAAAACGCCTGGCCCGCTTGGCGATCAGCTGGTAGGTAACGGTTGCCAGGGCAATAAACGCCACCATGACCAGCAGCAGCGACAGCGACAGCCAGCCCAGATAAATCAGGGAGCCGCCCACGATCGCCAGGTCGATGCAGAGAAAAGACACCACCGTAAACGCAGAGGCAATGGTTTCAATATCCGCCGTCAGGGCCGCGAACAGCCGGTGGCTGCCCAGGTCTTTGAGCTGGCGCAGGGGGCAGTCGAGCAGTTGCCGGGCCAGCACCAGGCGCAGTTCAAATAGGGCACCCTGGGCCAGCCGAATCAGCAGCAGCTGCGACAGATACCCGGCCACCACCACCCCGGCCAGTAGGCCAAAAAAGCCCCACAGGAAGGGGGCAGTTACCCCCTGGCGACCGGTGATGACCTCATTTACCCAGGCGACCAGGCGAGCACTGCCGCCGCCGCTCAGCCCCCCGGCCACAACGGCCATGGCCATGGCCACAGGAGAAGTGCACAGCAGCAGACGAAGGAGATTCATAGGTGACCTCGGTTCGGAATAACGTCTGCTGGCCTTGACTGACCCACCCCTACCCCTTCCAGGAGGGGACAGCGAGCCTGCTCTGCAGGGAGTTTTCTTAACCTGAACTCAGGTTAGGTAGCCGTATTTTCGACAAATCTGTCGACAGAAATTCCTAACAAGACTAACCTGTTAATGCATGTCCGAGCAATCCCGATTGTGGAAGTGCCTAACCTGGATTATTCACGAAGGGTAAATCGAGGAGTGGCGCGACCCGGCCAAAGTCACCCATGGCTTGGCGCAATTGGTTCAACAACGGGTGTACCAGATCATCGGCGGCTATGTTGACCTTGGATATCGACGGGTGGGATGCGCCGACCTACGGCGAGCAACAACTGAGTTTATTTCATGGCTACTATGGCCATCAGATGTACTATCCGGTGCTGATTAACGAGGCGACCAGTGGCTATCCCCTGGTGCTGCAACTGCGCCCCGGCAATAGCCATCCGGGCAAGGGCGTTGCGGGTCTGTTGCGGTGGTTGTTTTGGCGCTTGCGCCGCGCCTGGCCTGGAGTACAGATGACCCTGAGAGCCGATAGCGGCTTCTCGCTGCCTGAGATTGTGAGGGGGTGCGAGCGGGCTCAGGTGAGCTATGTCTTAGGCTATAGCGGCAATGCCGTACTAACGCGCAAGATTCAACCGTTGCTGGAGCAATCGCGAGTGGTGGCTTGTCTCAGTGAGACCGGCAAGGCGCGATTATTTGACGATGTGTACTACGCGGCAGAGAGTTGGTCAGAACCCCGGCGCATCGTGATGAAGGCGGAATGGCTACCCCATTGGCCACGCTCAGGTCGACCGTCTGCGCTCGACCGTCATCAAGACGGCCGCCCGGGTGCGGGTCTCGGCTCGACGCATCCTGGTTGAGTTGGCTGCCTATTGTCCCTGGGCAGATACCCTCCGCCACATCGCCCATCAGCTGATGGCACCTCATCCTGGGGTCTTGGCCTAACTCAGACCGGCCCATAGGATAGGTGTGTCTATCAGCGCGGATAGTTTCCATTTTGGTTCGATTCGCTTACCGTTTTTGACCTCGGCTCTCAACCTGTCCCGGGGCCAGGGGCGTTGATTGTGAGCGCCTGTTGCTGTTGACTCGTCTGGAACCAAGTTAATGACCCCTGGAAAGCATCATGAATAATGCAGCCTAGAAGATTTGGTCATCTCAGCCGCAGGTACAGCGGTTTATGGAAACGACCGCAAAACCCTGCGCCAGGTGTTTCTCGCCAACCTGCGGCGGGAACTGTGCTGCGATGACAGCTTTCGCGAAAAGGTAGAGGAGTACAACAAAAACCCGGCCCAGGCGGCCCTGCTGACGGGGCTGATTGTCTATGTGGTCGAATTGGTGGCGCTGCCCTGGATGAGTCCGGAGATCGCAACGGTAGCGGTGCTATGGGTGCTGAAGATTGGCCTGCGCACCTTCTGCGACTACACCGAACCCAGGGAATCTCAAGGAGATGGGTGATACTGGTTCCTAGAGATCCCAGGGTTCTGGCGGGGGATGCTGGGTAGTAAATAACTGATGCCCCAGAGAACCCTGGGATCTAGGGCTAGTGCTTACGGCATCAGTGCTCTAGGCATCTGAGGACAGAACCTCATCAAGGGTGAGGTGGTCGAGCCACTGGGTGCGGTCTTTGGTGTAGTCGCCGTGGCCTTGGTCGAACTGCTTAATAAAACGCACAGCATCGACATAGCCCAGGGCATCAACTAAGGCTTGAAAGCCTTTATAGGTGAGTTCGTTCGGGGTCATTGGTCTTCTCCATTAGCGCGTTCAGTGTCGGCAGTCACTTGCTGGCGACGATTAGGATCAGTAGTCCGCTGAATTTCTTTGATCAAAGCAAAGCTATTGATCAGTTGCCAATCCCGTTTTTGACAGCGTTCTAAAATTTCCAAAACGGCTTCTGCCTCTAGCCGAATCCGTGGCTGGCCCCAATCGTCAAAGGGGCAATTGAGGCAGCAAACGTCAAGGTATAGCTGAATGGACTGTGGCATTGAAGGAGTATGTGGGCTAGAGATTCCAGGGTTCTGGTAGGGGCTGCTGGGTAGCACATGGGCTATGCCTCAAGAACCCTGGAATCTGGGGGCGCTAGGTGCTGGCGGCGGCGAAGAGTTGCTGCACCTCGGCGGGGGTGGTGCCAAGGCACTGGGCTACGGTGGTGAGGAGGATATCGTCCTGGGTGGTTTGGTACAGACGGGCCAGGTTTTGCAATACAAAAGTAATCCGGTGCTGGTCGTTGAACTCTACGGAAATTTGTAGATCTTGCAGGTGGTGAGCTTTGGCCTGCTCTAGCTCTTTGAGTTCTTCTGCCAATAGTCCTAACTGCGAATAGGTGCTGGCCTGGCTGTAGCGGTCGTTGAACTCGATTTTGATATCGAGGGCCTGCTGATAGTGCGATCTCGCCTGCTTATACTGCCGCAGTTCTTGCGCCACCCTGCCTAACTGTTGGTAGGTGCTGGCTTGGCTGTAGCGGTCGTTGAACTCGATGAAGATATCGAGGGCCTGCTGATAGTGGGTTCGCGCCTGCTCATACTGCCGCAGTTCTTCTGCCATCCTGCCCAACTGGTTGTAGGTGCGGGCTTGGCTGTAGCGGTCGCCGAACTCGATGCAGATATCGAGGGCCTGCTGATAGTGCGATTGCGCCTGCTCATACTGCCGGAGTTCTTCCGCCACGATGCCCAAGTTGTGGTGGGTGCCTGCTTGGCTGTAGCGGTCGTTGAACTCGATGAAGATCTCGAGGGCCTGCTGATAGTGCGATCGCGCCTGCTCATACTGCCGCAGGTCTTGCGCTACGATGCCTAAGTTGTGGTAATCGAGAGCCTGATTAGGACGATCATTGAATTCGATATGAATGTCAAGAGCATTTTGAAAATACTGTCTTGCTTGCTCATAATCCCGCAGGCTTTTTGCAAGATTTCCTAGCTGGCCGTAGGTACTGGCTTGGCTGTAGCGGTCGTTGAACTCGATGCAGATATCGAGGGCCTGCTGATAGCGCGATCGCGCCTGCTCATACTGCCGCAGTTCTTCCGCCACGATGCCTAAGTGGTGATAGATGCCTGCTTGGCTGTAGCGGTCGTGCTGGTCTTCTCTTAGCTTCAAGCTTTGCTCGTAGTAGGCTTTGGCCTGGGCAAACTGGCGTTGTTTTAGAGCCACGTTGCCCAGGTCGTGCAGCAGCATAGATTCCATCTGAGCGCGACTGTTTGCTCGAGCCAGTTCCAGGGCGGTGGTGTAGGCCGCAATGGCGGCATCGAACTGGCGCAGGTCTTCGTAGGTATGGCCCAACCTGCGATGAAAATCTTGCTCTAGGGTGGGTTTGGGGTGGTGGCTCAGCAGCTTTAGCCCTGCCAGCAGGTAGTCTCTAGCTTTTTTGGGCTGTTTTTGGGTGCGGTAGACCGAGCCAATTTTGTAATAGAGTTCGCTGCACTGGGCCACATCCTGGGGGGCGATGGGTTTGCCCGTGGGGTTTAGCTCCATCAAGAGCTGCTTGAGCTGGTCGATCTGATCTTTGTTTTCGTTAGAGGCAACGTAGGGCAGGGGCCGCTCAAAGGCCTCGGTGCGCAGCTGTTCTACCGTTTGGGTAGTGGTTTTGAAGCGGAATAGGCCAGACTGCCAAGCCCAAAAATCTGGGGCGTATTTGCTGACGCGGGTAAGGGCATAGTCTGGCAAAACAAACAGCAGCGGGTGGGGCACCGTTTCGCGGTAGGCATTGCGGACAAAGTTTAGATCTTGCAGAACGGGCGGGTAAGCCCCTACCCCATCGGTGCCGATCGCCGCCTCTAACCCTAGAATGAGCACGACTAATTTGCGGCCTGCCGGAGCGGGTTGGAGTCGATCCATGAGGGCATCTCGCAGTCGCCGCAGCTCTGGCTCCTGGGAAAAATTCAGCACTTGCAGGTGACTATCGGTATGGGCCAGCCGTTCCCGCAGGGCCGCCACCAACAGGGCTTTGTCGTGCTCTTGGTTGACCTCAATGAAGCCAATGGTCAACCCCAGGGCAAAATCAATGAACGTCAACAGCTCAGCCAGCTCTGAGTGATTTTCAGCCAGAAAGTCGGCCTGCTCAAGGTTAACCGTTGGATTTTGCATGGTGAGTCATCAGCTCCCGCAGAGCCGTCTGGAAAAGCTCGCTCTGTCGCACCGCCGGGTTGGGATAGTTCCAGCGGTCAAGACCGTTGTACTCCAGCACCGAGGTGTTAAACAGCATCAACTGCCCGGTCTCGTCTTTAGTGATATTTTTGCTTAGGCAGACCCGCGCCAGCAGCGGATAGTGGTCATCTGGGACAAATCGCTCAAAGCTGAATTGTCGCTGCTTCATCGCGTAGTCCACATCTTCTACCTGAATTTTAGCGTGTTTGCGGGTGCTGGCCGTTTGGCAGGCACTCCGCATCATCTGCATCAGTTGGCGCACGCTGCCCCCACTGGCTTGTACCAAGATCTGTAACGCTGTCTTAGAGTCGAAGAGTGCCGCCATGTCTACCCGCTTGGCCAAAATTCGAGCCATCTGCTGAAGGCCTGCGGGGGCATAGGCTAAATCGCAGCGATCGCGCTCTAGCTTATAGATATTCACCATCGAGACAATGTGCGGTTCCCCAAAGCTATTAACGATATTTTTCGACGAACATAGCACCGAAATTGGCACTGTATAGATGATGGTGCAGTTCAATTCTTTGAGCTGTGCCGCGTAGTCAAAAAACAAATGCTCACCTACATGGGGAGGAGCCAGATCAATATTGTCAAAAATCAGCAAAAAGCCCTTAGGGTGACGAGTCTTGATCTTCTGGTAAGCGTCCCTTAGCAACAAGTTAGTATCTGCTTTTAGGCGTGAAATATCCCGCTGGAGATCTTGGCGAATCACGATTTTTCGCTTATCAGCCCCCTTAATTTGAGCCAGCAACTTCACCATGAGCTGAGCCAGGAACGGAGCTCCCGCGCCTAAACTGGCCTCTGCCTCCACATTTATTGAACTCTCCACAGATCGCTCATCTTCGCGGGTAATTTCCTTGAACCAGTCTTCAAAGTTCTTTTGCAGTGCAGGGTCAAAGCTTAAACCCATCTGGCGCAATTCAAACTCAACCTGCTTGATGACAATCAGGTAAAAATCAGTGTATTCGGCATCGTTGATGTCGGTTTCTTCGTTGGCCTCCAGGTAGATGACTCGATAGGCTTGCTCCCACTGGCGGCGAATGCGCTGAAGTTCGGTGCTTTTGCCACAGCCACGGTGCCCGGTAAACAGAACCGTGCAAAACTCCCCCGGCTCCTGGAAGTCCAGCACTGTGTTCACCCCTTCGATTGCCTCGGTTTTGCGCACTGGGGCCAAATCCACGTAGTAGCGCTCCAGGCCCTGCCCAGAGAGGGGGTTTACGTCGCACAGCCGAAAGGCTGCTTTAAGTGTTTTGGCTCGAAAATCTGTCACCATGCCAGCCTTAAAAGCTTATCAACTCAGACCCAGAGACAACGTTACCCTAAGTCTACCTGCCCTGATTGCAACGATGAGCAGCAATTATAAATTCAAAATTTCAGGCTCCTGAAACCCCTAAACCAAGCGAGGTTCTTGATTCTTAACAATGCCTTTGCCATGCCTTCCCTCGATATTCGACAACGGGCGATTGCGCTCCTCGACCAGCTCCCGCAAAACAAGCTGGCCGCCCTGTTCAACCCTCGGCAGCAAAGCTGGCACGAGCACTTTAGCTTGAGCGAAGACGCCACCCAAATGGTCGGGCAAACGCCCTGCGGTCGCGCCACCCTCGAAGCTCTTTCGCTGAATCGGCCAGGGGTTATCAACCTGCGGCGGCTCCTAGCCTTAGCAGGCTTGCACCCTCCCACATAGCTAAGCTTTCACTAGAACCAAGATCGGGTTGCCAGACCCCCAGAGTGTGCAAAAAACCAGGGGTCTGGCTTAGCGTCAGTCTATTTGTCTGTCGCGCCTCAACAGACTAAACACCTCCCCCTGCTCTGGGGTAATCAAAATCCCAGAGGTTGGGATGGTAATCAACTGACTCCAGGTCGCCTGCTCGGCATAGGTCAGCACATGCAGCCGGTTAATCGTCGCCCGCACCCCCTCCGGCGAGCCAATCACCAGATGGCGCAATCGCTCTCGCCCCGGCTGGGGACTGGGGTTTGCCAGGCGCAGGGGATTAAGATTCCTGGGTTCTTGAAGAACCCAGGAATCTGGCTGAGTAAAACACAACATAATCGGGATTCCTCCATGAAACGATGGGTAGGAATCCCAAAAACTTGGCCGCCCCAGACATGTGCAGGTCGGGGCGGCCAGGTAAAATTACCTCAGCCTCCGAGACAGCTCATTCCTGCCTTTGGGGTCAGCCGCTGGTGGGTGTTGCAAGCACCTGCCAGTGGCGTTTGACCAAATTTTTGGGACGCTCAGACTGCACGCACACAGCCTTAGCTGAGTAATTTAATCTAATCGCGCACCGGTTGCAAGTAAGAATTGTTACCGTCTGCCGAAACCCTGGGTTTAGAAACCGGGTTTCTTGGCCGGGTTGCATTTAACCCCTGCCAAACCTCAAGAAACCCGGTTTCTGGCCACACACCCTTCCTTCGCCCCTGCAAAACCTTTATCTCACCCGCTGAAAGGTTCTGTTGACCGCTCGTAAACCGCTTCAGCCTGCTCAAACCTTTCCTTCGCCCACCCAAAAGATTCCTCCACCCTCGCAGATCATCCCTTCGACCTCGCGTAGGCTTCTTCCACCGCCACCGATCATTCCTCCACCTCCGCCAACCTTTCCTTCACGGGCGCGAATCTTTCCGCCCAACCCGCGAATGATTCCTCCAACCCCACCAACCTTTCCTCCACGGGCGCGAATCTTTCCGCCAACCCTGTGAATGATTCCTCCACCCCCGCCAACCTTTCCTCCACGGGCGCGAATCTTTCCTCCACCCCCGTGAATGATTCCTCCACCCCTGCCAACCTTTTCTTCACGGACGCGAATCTTTCCTCCAACCGCGCGAATGTTTTCGCCATCTATGCAAAACGTTGTTTTCATAGAGCAGAATCTTGTATTGGGGTCGCAAATGATGCTGCCATCTATCTAAAACACCTTGATTACTTAGAAAACTCAATGGTGCAGCGCACCCATCAATTGTTCGCCTGCAATATCTATTTCTCTACGGCGCCCGATTCATCTTTTCTTCATCAAAACCCATCATCGCTGGTCACAATCTTGCCAATTCCCCCGACTTTAAAGGGTGGGCCTGGCATTGTTCGAAAAGGGCGAATATGGCAAAGCCGAGCCCTTACTTCGCCAAGCCCTGACGGTGCGGCAGCGGCCCCTCGCCGAAGCCTATCCTGATGTCGCCACCAGCCTTAACAATCTCGCGCATTTACACCAGTTGCAAGGTTGCTACTGCGAGGCCGAACCGCTGTATCTAGAGGCGTTGGGGTTGAAGAAAGCGCTCCTCGGCGAAGCCTATCCTGATGTCGCCGTCAGCCTCAACAATCTTGCGGAACTCTATCGGTCGCAAGGGCGCTACGGCAAGGCGGAACCGCTGTATGTGGAGGCGCTGCCGATTTTAGTTAAGTGGCTGGGGGAAGGGCATCCCGATACCCAAATGGTTTCAGGCAATTTTGCTGGCTGTGTGCAGGCGGCACTAGCAGCGGGGCAGGCGGGCACGCTGTCTGAGCACCCCACCACCCAGACGAGGCTGGCCTAGTTGCAAAACCCTGAGTCAGTATAGTTTTAGTCTCGCTGCCGTCGGGCCAGAAACCGGATTTCTTGGGGGTGGCTCAAACCCTGGGCACCAGCGCAGAAACCCGGTTTATCCGTGGCCTGGGCCTTATCGACCTCTTTAAAGACTGGCGGCAAGAACGGCAGGCAGCGCTGCCGTAGCGGGCTAGAGAGTATGGTTTAGGGCTGATTTTTCATTTGTAGCTAAGAAATCCTAACTTTCACTCCTGAATTCCGTAAATTCTGGGTAGAGTTGAGACAGGTGGTTTGCGTAGGAGTATACGGTCACTATGCTGAATCCGCAGCGTCAATCGATTCCCTCGACCCAGGGAGCATCTCCTCGACCGGTGAGAGCGGTGGCCGCCAGGGATGATTTTGCCCTGGCCCTGGAAGGCGGAGAAGCCACCCTCGCCCTAGAGGGCGGAGAAGCCACCCTGGCCCGGCCTGAGGTGATGCCACCGGCCCCAGAAACCAACCAGTCTTGGCGCTGGATGCTGATTGCCCTGCTCACCTGCTGCGCCACCAGCGCGGCGGCGGTGGGGGCTTTTTTGTGGCTGATTAACCTACCCCCCACGGCCAACTGCGAAAACACCGCCTCGGTGACCACCGATCGTGCCCAGCTCTACTGTGCCCAGACCGCCGCCGAATCGGGGGAACTGGTCGATGTTTTGGCCGGTCTTGATTTAGTCGGCGGCTGGGATGCGAACCATCCTCTCTACCAGGAGGTACAGCCCCTGGTAGAACAGTGGTCGTGGGTGGTGCTAAAGGCCGCCGAGCAAGAGCTTCGCACCAGCAGCCTCGAAGCCGCCACGAATCTGGTGCAGCGAATTCCGCCCGCCAGCCCGGTGCATGGGGAAGCCCAGAAGTCTTTGCAAGCCTGGAACACTGACTGGCAGCAGGGGGCGGCCATAATGGCTAAGGCCCAGGCGGCCCTCCAGAAAAAAGACTGGCCCACCGCCTCGCAGCAGATACTGGCCCTCTCAGAACTCAAGAACCCCCATTGGCGAGTTGAGCAGGTGCAGACGCTGTCGCGCCAAATTCGCCAGGAGCGGCGGGGTCAAGAACTTTTGACCCAGGCCATTGCCACCGCCACCCCAGGAGGCGTTGACCAGCTCGGGGCCGCCATTCGCACCGCCAGCCAGATCGATCAAACCACCTACGCCCGGCAGCAGATCCAGCCCTATTTAGATCGCTGGAGCGATCTGCTGCTCAAGCTGGGGTTAGACCAGTGGTATGGCGCTAACCTCACCGAGGCCATTGCCATGGGGCGCTATGCGGCCCTCAACCCCAACCGCGCCAAGGCCGCCCAGGAGCTGATCTGGCTCAGCCAATCGCGGCAGATGGCCCAGCAGAGCCTGGGCACCTGGCGCACCTCCCCCGACCAGCTGATGCAGCTTTACAAAGCCATGCTGGTGGCGAACCAGCTGCCTAAAAACAGCCCCTACTACCCACAGGCCCAGTCTAGCGTGGCCACCTGGCGCACCCACCTGGAGGATCTGGGCCAGCTCCAGGGGGCACAACTCGTGGGCCAGTTTAAGACCCTCGATACCCTCAACGCCGCGATCGCCCAGGCGAGCCACGTTCCTCTGGGTCATCCCCGGCGGGTTCAGGCCCAAACCATGATGGCCCACTGGCGTCAAGAAATCGAGCGGATCGAAGATCGCCCCTACCTGGTCAAGGCTCACCAGCTGGCTAAAACCAAGACCATTGACAGCCTGCAAGCGGCGATTCAGTCGGCCCAGGCCGTTGCCCTGAATCGGGCCCTGCGGGGAGAAGCCCAAAGCTGGATTTATGTGTGGACTAGCCAAATTCAGACCATCGAAGATCAGCCGATTCTCGACCGCGCCCGCGCCCTGGCGACGCGGGGAGAGCTGTCCCAGGCCATGGTCGAAGCCTCGACGGTGAAGCAAGGCCGGGCCCTCTATGACGAGGCCCAGGCCGCCATCGTCGGGTGGCGACAGACCATTTGGGCTCAAGAACAGGCCCGCCGGCGGGCGCTGCAGCGAGCCGCCGAGGAGCGGCAGAAAGCGGCTGAGGCGGCTCGCCAGGCCGAAGATCTAGAGTCCACTGGGGAGGGTGAAGCACCCGGCGTTTTAGACCTGGCCCCGGCCCCCGCGCCCCTAACCCAGTCTGACGATCTTTCGCCGGTGTTGCCTGGCCCCCGGCTGCGGCGTTCACCGCTGCCAGAGCGACTTGAAACCATCCCCGGCCCTCCCCCTGGCACCGGCATCGGGGGGGCATCGCCGCTGCCGATCCAACCAGTCGTTCCTAAGCCCGCCGCTCCCTTCAATGCTCCGCCCGCAGGCTCAGGGGCATCGACCCCGCAGCCGCTGCCCCTGGCCCCGATTCCCAATGTCGCGCCGATGCCTGAACCGCCAACCATGCCCGCCCCGCCGCCGGTTGACTCAGCCCCCGCCGGGGCCAAGGCCACCGGCACCGAGGCTGCCCGAGCCCTGGCTGACCAGATGCCGCTGATTTCGGCGCGACCCCAGCCCGAGCGAGCGTTTCGTCCTCAGCCCAGTTCTGAAATTGAGGTGCTGTTCACGGGAGCCCTCTACGCGGCCCGATAACCCCTGAAGACTAGTAACCCTTTTCTCAGCGCTTGGGCTTAGCTTCAGCGTCGCGGATCAAAATTTCCTGATGGCGAATGCTGTTAATGGCAATTTCCCAGGGAAAGGTAAACGCCTCAAAGGACTCGGCGGTGATCCGATCCACATCTAAGTCGGTGACCACCTGCTTGAGAATGGCGAACAGCTCCTGCCGCAGCTCGATGAGTTCTGGCATGGATTGGGTTTGGTTGATGCGGTCGATCAGCCCTAGAATTTCCAGATTGTAGGTGTCGGCGCGGTTTTTTTGCCGCCCCAGCAGCCAAAACCGGGCCTGCCACAGCCCCGATACCGCCAGTACCGACACCGACAGCAGCAGGCCAATGGGCTCGGCATACTGTACTAAAAATTCGGGCTGATCCTGCTGGTAGTAGGCCTGGGCACCGGGGTGGAGGGGCAGGCCTAGGTCGGCACCGGAGCTGTCTAGCCGAATCATCGCGGCTTTGGGGTAGCGGGTAACCAGCTCATTGCGATGTTCATACAGGGTGCGGGTGAGTGTGGTTACCACCGGCTTAGGCAGGTCTTCATGCCCCACCAGTAGCGCACTGACCCCCACCACCGGCAAATCTTCGGCGGGAATGGGCCTGCCGCCGTCATAGGTGCCCTTGGGGATGACCTGGGCATCGAGATAGGGCAGCGACAGGCGGAGCGCATCCACCTGCTCGATGGGAAGCAGCTCAATGCCCTCTGTCTGTAAAAGTTGTTCAACCGCCGGGTTACCCAGGGTAATGACTTGAAACAGGGCATCTACATCCCCTTGCAGCAGGGCGGTCTGGGCCTCGGTAGCCAGCATGGGGAGGGTTGTCATCGAGTCTGGGGTGAGGCTGTAGTGCTGGCTGAGGGGCCAAAAGAGGGCGTAGGAGCCACTGCCCTCGGGTAGCAGAGCCACTCGTTTGCCCCGTAAATCCGCCACGCTGGCAATGTTGGCTTCCGCGCGCACCATCAGGTGAAACATTTCGGGAAACAGCAGGGCTATGGCGCGCACCGGTGGCTCGACGGGGGTATCGCTTTGCACCAGGGCCAGCTGAGCTTGGTGATCGCGCAGCAGGGCCATGTTCTCGGGGGAGCCAGCGGTTTCAATCACCTCGATTTCGATATTGTCGTGGTGGCGGGCCACCACCTCTGCAAAGGCCTGGCTAAAGGCGTAGTATTCGCCGGTTTTGCCCCCGGAGGCCAGCACCAGGTGATAGGTCTGGTGATTTTCTCGAAATAAAAAAAAGGCCGAGGCCAGCGCCCCGAGCCCGCCCAACAGCAAAAATGGCAGTACAACCCTTCCCTGCATTACCCTAGACCCAGGCACGTTAAGGACTGGCGCTGAAATAAGATACCGGTCTGAGCGAGTGGCTCGCTATCAATTCTCGCCTGGGCGGGAATGTGCTGGGATGTTATCTCAGGGCTAACCTTGAAACCTGATGCTATCACTGCTTCTTGTACAATGGATAGCTGGCAATGCCGCTGGTTAAATCGCTATGGCCCTCCTGCAACACCTGCCCTTAGTTTCCGATACCCTGCGCGGGCGCACCGTAGGCCGCAAGTTCCAGGCTTTATTTTTGCTGATGCTGGTGTCGGCGGTGCTGCTGGGGGCCTTTGGGCTGCGCCTGTTTCAGCTTCAGGTGGTAGAGGGTGACCGCAACCGCCAGCTCGCCGACAGCAACCGCATTCGCCTGGTGCCCAAGCGTCCGGCTCGGGGCACAATTCTCGACCGCAACGGCAAAATTTTGGCGGGCAGTCGGCTCTCCCACACCGTCTCGATCTGGCCCATTGCCCTGCCACGCTCCGAGTGGCCGAAAGTGGTAGAGCGCCTGTCTACAGTGCTTAAAATTCCCCCCGCAGAAATTCAAAAGCGGCTCGAACAGGCGGGGTACGAGTCGATTGAGTCAATTACCATCGCCAGGGGCATTAGCCCCGCCCAGGCCACGGCCCTGGCCGAGTACAGCAACGAACTGCCGGGGGTGCGGCTAGAGGCCGAGGCAGTGCGCAACTATCCCAACGGTGACCTGGCCGCCCACGTGATTGGCTACACCGGCGAGCTCACTGACGAGCAGCTTGAAGCCCGCCGCGACCAGGGCTACCGTCTGGGCGATGTGGTGGGTCAAATGGGGGCCGAGTCGGCCTTTGAGAACACCCTCCACGGCACCTGGGGCGGGCAGCAGGTAGAGGTCGATAGCGCCGGGCGAATTATCAGCATTCTGGGGGAAAAGCCCGCCGCCGCAGGCCAAGACATTCAGCTCACCCTTGACCTGGAGCTCCAGCGCGCCGCCGAAGCGGCCCTGGGCAGTAGGCGGGGGGCCATCGTGGCGATGGATCCTCGTAACGGGGCCATTCTGGCCATGGCTAGCTGGCCCACCTACGACCCCAACATTTTCACCACCCGCATCACCGAAGACCAGTGGCAACAGCTCCAGGGGGCCGATCATCCGTTCTTAAACCGGGCCCTCCAGGCTTTTCCCCCGGCCAGCACCTTCAAGATTGTGACCACGGCGGCGGCCATTGAGTCGGGCAAGTATGCCCCTGGCACAGTGTTGCCCACCTATCCCTACATCCAGATCGGCAGCATTCAGTTTTGGGATTGGAACAAAGCCGGGTTTGGCCCACTCGGGTTTACCGGGGCCATGGCCATGAGCAGCGATACTTTCTTTTACCAAATCGCCATGGGCCTGGGCGGCCCCAACCTGATTGAGATGACCCGCCGCTTTGGCTTTGGCCGTAAAACCGGCTTCGAGCTGGGGGCGGAAGAAAGCCCTGGTCTCGTGCCCGACGACCCCTGGAAACAGGAGAATTTTGACATTGGCTGGTTGCCGGGTGATTCCATCAATATGTCCATTGGCCAAGGGTTTCTCCAGGCTACGCCCCTACAGGTGGCGGGCATGTTTGCCGTTGCCGCCAATGATGGGTACCGCGTTACCCCCCACATTTTGAAAGACAACGAAGCCACCCATAACTGGCGAGAGTCGCTGAACCTCAGCGATACCACCATCGACATCTTGCACGACGGGCTGCGGCGGGTGATCACCAGCGGCACGGCCTCCTCTCTGAATGTGCCTGACCTGCCCCCCTTTGCGGGCAAAACCGGCACGGCTGAAGCGCCGCCGGGGCTCTCCCATGCCTGGTTTGGAGCTTATGCTCCGCAGGATAATCCCGAAATTGTGGTAGTTGCCTTTGCCGAGCACTCCGGCGGCGGCGGTGGCAAGGTGGCCGCCCCTATGACCCTGGAGGTGCTGAGGGCCTACTTTGGTAACCCCCAGGCTAAAGAGCAGTAGTAACCGATGATACAGGGCTGGTGGCAAACGGAGGGAGTATACCCTTGCCGGTCAACCCTAGTTGAGTGCAGCGTAAATGCTACAAAAAATCAGTTTCTAGGGTTTGTTGACTAGGGTTGGTTTAAATGGGTGCTGTCAAGACCGATCGTCGGTTCTTTTTTTAGTCAAAAAAATGGGCCAAGGCTTTCGCCCTGGCCCACCATGACTATTCATCAACCCCCTCAAAGGTCAGCATCACCGCCCCCGTCATCGGCCTCATCCGTAGACCCGTTGGTGCCGTTGTAGAGGGCATCAAGCTGCTCACGGGCATCTTTAACCGAAATAGAGCGCATCACCAGCAGCGGTTCTCGAATCACCTGACCATCTTGGTCGAGCAACTCCGGGTGAGGCACTGGCCGAGCCTGGGATTCGGCACTAGATCCACCGCCGCTAGCCATTCCAGATCGAGGGTTACGGGCGGTACCCCCGAGCACGATTAGGTTCTTAATCAAATTCGTAATGGCCAGGGTGGCCAAAACCGCAAACGCGATGACGTAAACAAGATGCCACATAGTTGCTATCCTCGGGCCAACCTTACCTGTATAGACTGTAACCTGTTTAACGGGCTTGTGGACGGCTAACTTGACTGAGCCCGCCGCCGTCGGGCAATGGCCCAGCATTCCGCCACTAAAACATGCCAGGCCATCATCTGGGCGGGGTCTACCCCGACTTTTCCGTCCGTGGCCGCTAGCAGGGTTGCCGCCGTCCGGGTTTCAGCCAGGGCGGTTTGGACGCGATCGACCAGCGTAGCTTGCTGGTCAGGGGTTAGAAATGCGATGGTGCCTTCACCCAAGGACTGCAAAGATTGCTCAAACCAGTACTGAAAGTCATCCAGCAGGGGCTTAAGCACAACGGTGAGCAATGTGGGGTCTTCGGATTGGGGGGCCGGGGGCATGGCAGAAAACCTGAGAAAACTATTGTCTTCAGCTAAAAATGAGCCGGATACCAACTCTGGCCTCAATCACCCCGACTTAAAGAAGGCGACTCTGTAGGGGGGTAGCGACGCCATACCGGAGGCCTTCCGGTGTTTGCCCTGCTGGGTTGAAGACGACCCAGTAGGATTTGACATTGGCTGATCTAAATCCTAGCTTAGTTAATGGGGTCTTCCCAACCGCCTTGGGACTGAATTTCCGCTAGAGGTTGCCAGCCCGCCTGCCACAAGGTGCGGTTTTTGAGCTGTTTAGCATTAATCCACAGCCGCGTTGTCGGGTCGCAGGCGGCGACCAGCTCCGCAAACACCCATGGCCCCTGCTGTTTGCGGTTAGCCACCTGAAAATGCCGCCAGCCCTCGGTGCGGTGCAGGGCCGTCCACTTAGAGCCGAGTAAATGGGGAAATTTTTGCTTGCGAACCATGGAGCTGGAGGTCAAGGTCATGGTCAAGGGGCTGATCAACTGAGGGACTTGCATGGATTCCTGCTTTTGCGGAAATGACGCCGGGATATTTCTCCATGGCTGACGTCTAATTGCAAGACTAACTGTTCTGGCTTCCTCGGCATCCTACTCAGTCAGGAGGCGGGATTATTGATCAGAACAGGTGCGCTCTTTTCACGCAGCATCAAATCCTTTGACAGCATGGGTTGCGCTGCGCTACCCCAGCCTACCTTGGATGCCACCCCCCTACTGCTGGGGAATCTTGTTTTAGCGTTAGTTCCTTAACTATGACTCAGCTTACGCTTGACTCGCTGGATATGCATCACCCGACTTCTCAGGGTGGCCTGTTTATGGCCCAGCAGCACATAGACTTTACCGGAGAAGAGCTGCCGGAGGAAAGGACGACGGTAGACCAAAATGCCCTCTAGGGGGACATCTGTATCCTCGGAATAGCCCATTTCCGCCAGGACGGCCTCAAGCTTTTGCCTGAATTTTTTCTGGCTAGAAAACGGTAGCTCAAGGGTGGTGCTGCGGTTCACGGTGGCTCCCAACAAGCCGCCGATGGCCCCAAAGAGCAGCCCAAACTGGTTAGGAAAGCCGGTTTCGAGGCCAATGCCCAGGGTTTTGACCGCCAGTAATGTGGTGACCAGGGCCGTGCCGGAAAAGTAATACAGAAACGTCAACCCAAACCCAGGGCCAGCGGGCAGGGTAGGGTCATCGGTGGCGGGGGATTGAGTCATGGAGTATGTAGCCGATAATGCAAGATTTAGCACCATGATAGAGGTCTGGGCCACAATCCTGAGTCGAGTGGCGCTGACCTCAGACTGGTGGGCCGGGCCAACTCAACGGGAAATCAGGACTTTTGGCGATCTGTAGGCACTTAGGAATGAGGATTAAATAAAACCCAAGTTTTGTAGGCTAGGCATCCTGCCTGACCCTGGACAGCCGGGACGACTATCCTACGTTATTTAATTCTTGATCCTTAGGAATCGGCGCTGAAATAAAGTACCGACTCAAGCAACAGACTCGTCATGGGTTCTCGCCTACGCGGGAATGACGGTGGAACTTTATTTGTTTGCCGATCCCTTATTTCAGGGCCCGGCAATTCTCAGTTTACTATTCGGGTGGTTCTGGGTAAATCTGCTTCCAGAGCCGATGCCCCATGCCCCGCTGCTGAATTTGCCGCAGCTGGGTTTCTAACCGCCGCCGCTCTGGCTTGGATAGCCCAAATAGGGTATGTCGACTTTCGGCCATCAGCAGGGCCACGGTTAGCCCTACACAAAGCCCTAAACCAATGGCAGCTAGGCGGTTGTAGGCCAGCCCGTAGCGTACCGCTGTCCAGGTAAAGTACTGCCGTAGCAGGGCGATTTCGGGGCGTAGACTCCAGAGGCTAAGGCTGCCCACGGTCAGCCAGAGGGTGGCGGTGATCACCCACCAGCGGCGCAGCAAAAGCCGTCGCAGCCTTTCGATGGGTTCGGTTTGAGCCGAGTCGAAGACCACAATTTCGGCCCCTTAGTTAGGGGTTTCAGGATGTTGATCGAGTTCCGCCGCTGGGTCTGCCGACCCAGGGTCACCGCTGCCGTAGGCTTGGCCGCTGCGCTCGCGCCACAGGGCCAGCAGCGAACTGGCAACGAAGATACTGGAATAGGCCCCTGCCAGGAAGCCTATAATTAGCGCCAGGGCAAAAAACTTCAGGGTTTGGCCGCCAAATACCACAATCGCCAGCAGCGGCAGAATCGTCGTCAGGCTGGTGTTAATCGAGCGCCCCAGGGTTTGATTGACGGCACTATCGACCACGTCGTTAATGTGGCTATGGGGGTTGAGCTTGAGATTTTCGCGAATGCGGTCGTAAATCACCACCGTGTCGTTCACCGAGAAGCCGACGATGGTGAGCAGCGCCACGATAAACAGACTGTCTACCTCTACCCCCAGCACCAGGCCCAAAATCGCAAACACCCCTGCCGTCACCAGCACATCGTGGAGCAGCGCAATGATGGCAAACACCGCGTAGTCAAACTTAAACCGCAGGCTCAGGTAAACCACAATGCCCGCAAAGGAGACCAGCAGCGCCAGCAGCCCAGAGGAGAGCAGCTGCCGCCCGACCACCGGCCCCACCGAATCGATTTGAATGGAGTTATTGTCGAAGGGGCCGATGGCCTCGTCTAGGGCGGTTTGCAGGGTCGTGCGCTCATCCACCGCCAGGGGCCTAGTGCGAATCGAGAGGGTGCTTTGATCCAGCAGCTGAATGCTGCTCGACTCTAGCCCCTGCTGGCCTAGAACATCGCGCACCTGAGCCAGGTCAATGGCGGCGGGGCAGGTGGCCTCAATATCGCAGACGCGGGTGAGCTGTAGCCGGGTGCCCCCGGCAAAGTCAATGCCGGGCTTGAGTGGGGCACCAAACTGCTGCCAGCTGAGGGCCATGGCCACCAGGCCAATCACAATCACCAGGCCCGATAGGCTCCACCACAGCACGCGTTGTTTAATAATGTTGAGCTTCATGGGGCAATCCTAGGGGCGAACGGTGGTTAGGCCCGGGCAAAACAGGCTGGGCTTGCGGAACTGAGGCATGCTCAAGGCCAAAAACAGTAGGGTACGGCTGCAGGTGAGGGCCGTAAACATGCTGATGCCTACCCCAATCGCCAGGGTGAGGGCAAAGCCTTTCACCAGGCCAGCCCCCAGCCAAAACAGGGCACAACAGGCGATTAAGGTGGTGACGTTGCTGTCTAAAATACTGGAAAAAGCCCGATAAAAGCCCGACTCTACTGAGCGATATAGGGTTTTGCCCGCCCGCAGTTCTTCGCGGGTGCGCTCAAAAATCAGCACGTTGGCATCCACCGCCATGCCGATGCTGAGGATGAACCCAGCAATGCCCGGCAGGGTCAGGGTTACCCCCAGCAGGTTAAAGGCGGCCCAGGTGAGCAGAGCATACACCACCAGGGCAATGTCGGCCAGAACGCCCGGCAGACGATAGTACACCGCCATAAAAATCAGCACCAGGATCAGACCGCCCAGGCCAGCATAGACGCTGCGTTGGATGCTGTCGCGGCCCAGGGTCGGCCCCACGGTGCGGTTTTCCACCACTTCTACGGGCAGCGGTAGGGCACCGCCCCGCAGCTGAATTTCTAGATCCCGAGCGGTCTGGGCGGTAAAGTTGCCCGAAATAACGGCGCTACCGCCGGTAATGCCGGTTTCGGCGTACTGCACATCGACGTTGGGGGCACTAATTAAGCGGTTATCGAGGAAAATGCCAATGGCGCGGCCCGTACCGGCAATGGCTTTACTCAGCGCCGCAAAGCCATCGGCCCCTTCGCCATTGAACTGAATCACCACCTCCCAGAGGGTGCCGTTGGTGGGGCGGGCGATGGCGTCGGTGAGCTTGTCGCCGCCCAGCTGGCTAGGCTCAAACAGCGCCGCGATGGCGGCTTCGCTGGCAGCAATATCCTTTTGGAGCTGCTCAATACGGGCCTGGGTATCGGCGTTGATGGCGCCATCCGCTGACTGAGTCGCCTGGAGGACGGCCAGCTCCCCCAGGTGGGCTTGGAGCACCTGGTTCTCGATCGGTAGCTGCCGCTCGGTGCCCTGGCGCTGGGCGCGGAACTCAAGTTGGGCGGTTCCCCCCAGCACCCGCTCGGCCTGCTCGGGGTCACTCACCCCCGGCAGCTGCACCAGCAGCTGGTTATTGCCCACCTGCTGCACCAGGGCCTCCGACACGCCCAGACCGTTAACCCGGCCTTCGACCACGGTTTGCACCGCCTCCATTTCCCGATCGGTAATGGTGGGAATGGCGGCGCTGGGCTGCACCTGAAGGGTGAGCTGGGAGCCCCCCCGCAGGTCTAACCCCAGCCGCGTGGGGAGCTGGGTAATTACCACCACGGCGGCGATGGTGAGCGCCAAAATTACCCCTAACCAAGCTCGATATTTTGCCATTGCCGTTGTTTACCAATCGTTACGGTGTTTTTAATGGGGGGTTAGCCCTGGGTCGCTGGGCCCAATTTGGGCGACTGGGCGGTGACCACCCTACGATCCTAAACCTTCAGGGCCACCATGGCTTCAACGGCGGCTTCGATTTGCTTGGGCTGCACAATGGTCAGGCTCTCCAGCTTGCCGTTGTAGGGGGTGGGAATGTCCTGGGAGGACAACCGCACCACCGGGGCATCCAGGTCGTCGAAGAAGCGGTCGTTAATGGAGGCGATGATTTCGGCCCCAATGCCGCCGGTTTTCATGCATTCTTCAACGATAACTACCCGATGGGTCTTTTTGATCGAGGCACCAATGGTGTCAAAGTCGATGGGCTTGAGGGAAATCAGGTCAATCACCTCCGGATCCAGGCCCTTTTGCACTAGCCCCTTCACCGCCTGGGTAACGTGGTGACGCATGCGCGAATAGGTGAGGATGGTGACATCCTTGCCGGGGCGCACGATTTCGGCTTTATCCAGGGGCACCAGGTACTCGTGGTCAGGCAGGTCGTCCTTGAGGTTATAGAGCAGCACATGCTCAAAAAACAGCACTGGGTTATCGTCGCGGATGGCGGACTTGAGCAGCCCCTTGGCGTTGTAGGCGGTGGAGCAGGCCACGATCTTCAACCCCGGCACTGCTAAAAAGTAAGCTTCGAGCCGTTGGGAGTGCTCGGCCCCGAGCTGTCGGCCTACCCCCCCCGGGCCTCGAATCACCATGGGGATTTTGAAGTTGCCGCCGGAGGTGTAGCGCAGCATGCCAGCATTATTGGCAATCTGGTTAAAGGCCAACAGCAAGAAGCCCATGTTCATGCCTTCGATGATCGGCCGCAGCCCCGTCATCGCAGCGCCGACGGCCATGCCGGTGAAGCTGTTTTCGGCGATCGGGGTGTCGAGCACCCGCAACTCGCCGTATTTTTCGTACAGGCCCTTGGTGACTTTATAGGAGCCACCGTACTGGCCGACATCTTCGCCCAGCACAAATACGGTGTCGTCGCGGCCCATTTCTTCGTCAATGGCGTCGCGGAGGGCGTTGAATAGGAGGGTTTCTGCCATAGCTTTGGGGTATTGGGTGGAAAACTTAAGCGGTATTTAGCGGGTTAGGCAAGACATCGCAGAGCGAACTCAGGTTCCAGCGGGGATATCCCTAGGGTGGCCCTAGAGTGGCACTGCGCCAGCCTGACCCTGGATGGACAGGATAGGGGTCGCCCTATTCCTCCGCAAAGATGTACTTGTAGAGATCGTCGGGGCTGGGCTCGGGGCTCTCTTCGGCAAAGGTAAGGGCATCGTCGATGACGGTCTGGATGCGATCGCGAATCCCTTTCAGGGTGGCGTCATCGGTCAGCTGATGCTCTAGCAAATACCCCTCAAACCGCTTAATCGGGTCGCGGGCCAGCCAGGCTTCTTTTTCGGCCTTAGAGCGCAGCTCGTCGGGGTCGGCCAGGGAGTGGCCTCGAAAGCGGTAGGTGAGGCATTCCAACAGTGTCGGGCCTTCCCCAGCCCGCGCCCGCGCCACCGCCTCCTGGGCCACGGCTCGCACCGCCAGCACGTCCATGCCGTCTACCTCGACCCCCGGCATGCCAAACACCGAGGCCTTACGGTAAATCTCCGGCTGGGAGGTAGCCCGCTCGTGGGCCATGCCGATCGCCCACTTGTTGTTTTCGACCACAAATAAAATCGGCAGTTTCCATAGGGCGGCCATGTTCAGGCACTCAAAAAACTGGCCGTTGTTGGTGGTGCCATCGCCAAAGAAGCAGGCGGTGACTTGGTCAGCGTCGGCCTGGCCCAGGGCATCTTTGCGGTAGCGCGACTGAAACGCCGCCCCCAGCGCCACGGGAATGCCCTCGCCAATAAAGGCAAACCCCCCCAGCAGGTTATGCTCCCCCGAAAACAGGTGCATCGAGCCGCCCCGGCCTCGGCTACAGCCGGTTTCTTTGCCAAACAGCTCGGCCATGACGGCGTGGGGGGGCACCCCCGCACCCAGGGCGTGGACGTGGTCGCGGTAGGTGCTGCACACGTAGTCATCCGACCGCAGCGCCTTAATCACCCCCGTGGAGACGGCCTCCTGACCATTGTAGAGGTGCACAAACCCAAACATCTTGCCGCGATAGTACATCTCGGCACACTTATCTTCAAAAAAGCGCCCCAAAATCATATCTTCATAGAGCATCAGCCCCTCTGCGGGCGAAATCTGTATCGGTGGGGTTTGGAGCTGAGGTAACGTCCGTTCTTGAACCATGGGTTTGCCGAGTCCTACGCCGCTGTGATCAACATCTGAATATACCGAAAAGTATCCCCACCCGGGCAAGCGTCCCCATTACCCAAGGGCTAAGGTCAACCACCAACCCGAGTTAGGAGGGCCATTTTGCAGGGGCATTCTGCCATCTAAACAAAATTCTGCCTAGCCTGCCGATCCTGATCATACAGAATGGGTAACCCCCAGATTGGTCATAACCGTCCTATCGGCTGGCTAGCCAGACTTACCAGTCACCGGGCGCCCTTGACTATTTAACCAGGGAAGGTCGAGGGTTTTACCGACTGCAATCGATAGCTGATTGATCCGCCTATAACGGCCATCGTGAGCCATAAATTCATCCGCCCCTTACAATTTACGATGGAGACGTAAACCCCTGCCCTGGGGAGCTGGCCCTGATTACCTGACCTAAGACCCTGGCCCTCTGGCCACGGAGCAGTCTATGTGTTATAAACTTCACCTTTGGCCTGCTTCTCGGTGAAACAGGGTAGGCTGGAGCTATTTCCTGGGTAGTCTACCGACAGCCTAGGGTCGGTGGGCCTGGGCTGCCACGCTGGTCGGTGGGCTGAGGAGCTGGGCTGAGGAGCCATGATTCAGCCGACCGGGGGGAGCCGTGATAGATCTTTTTAGATACTATTTCGAATGAATTCGCCGATGGGGACGTGAGTTGTGCAAATTCCGTTAGACTACTACCGAATTTTGGGGTTGCCAATTCAGGCGACGCCGGAACAGCTGCGTCAGGCCCACCGCGATCGCGGCCTGCAGCTGCCCCGGCGCGAGTTTTCAGAAACGGCGATTGAAGCGCGCAAGCAGCTCATTGACGAAGCCTATCAGGTGCTGGCTAACAACGACAGCCGCCAGGGCTATGACAGCAAATTTCTTGCCAACGCCTACAAGCTAGATCTAGCCGACGATCCCCCATCCCAAGACCACGACCCAGAGCTCAGCCCTGACCTGGGCGAAGCGGCCCTGCGCTCCCTGGCTACCGAGGCGGAGGCGCCCGACGGGCAGGGCTCAACGATTGAGATCACCGCCGAGCAGTTTGTGGGAGCGCTGCTGATTTTACTTGAGCTGGGGGAGTACGAGCAGGTGCTGCAGCTGGGGCGGCCCTACCTCAGCAGTGGTCGCCAGAGCTTAGCTAACGGCCACCTGGGCGATCCCAACGCCGCCCAGGCCGACATCGTTCTCACCCTGGCCCTAGCCTGCCTAGAGCTGGGTCGCGAGCAGTGGCAGCAGCGCCACTACGAAATCGCCGCCGCTTCTCTAGAGGTGGGCAACGATCTGCTCACCCAGGAAAATCAGTTTCCGGCCATTCGCGCCGAAATTCAGGCCGAGCTTTACAAACTGCGCCCCTACCGAATTCTAGAGCTGCTGGCCCGGCCCCTGGATCAAACCCGCGAGCGTCGCCAGGGCCTCAAGCTGCTGAAAACTATGCTGGAAGATCGGGGCGGCATCGAGGGCACCGAAGACGATCTATCCGGGCTGGCCATCGACGACTTTTTGCGGTTCATTCAGCAGCTGCGTGACTATCTCACTGCCTCAGAGCAGCAGGAGCTATTCGAGCACGAAGCCCGCCGCCCCTCGCCGGTAGCCACCTACCTCACCGTCTATGCTTTGCTGGCGCGGGGGTTTGCCCGCCATCAACCGGCTCTGGTGCGCCGGGCCAAGCAGCTGTTGATGCGCCTCGGGGCCCAGCAAGATGTGCACCTGGAGCAGGCCGTCTGCGCCGTGCTACTGGGCCAAACCGAAGAGGCCAACCGGGCCTTAGAGCTGAGTCAGGAATACGAGCCCCTGGCCTACATTCGCGAGCATTCCCGCCATTCCCCCGATCTGCTGCCGGGGCTGTGTCTTTACGCCGAGCGCTGGCTGCGGGATGAGCTATTTCCCCACTTCCGCGACTTTAAAGACCAGGACGCCACCCTGAAGGCCTACTTTTCCGACGCCCAGGTGCAGGCCTACCTGGAGTCTATGCCCGCTAATCCCGCCACCGCTGCGCCCCTGCAGTCGCCTCAGTTTCCCACCATTCCAGGCTCGCTACCGATTGGGGCCCCTACCCTGAGCCAGCCGATGCCGATGGCTACCCCTGGCCGCGTGGGCCTGCAAGCCCCGCCCCCTCGCGCCGCCGGGCATACTGGCCACAACGGCCAGTATGCCTCGGTTCCCGGGGCAACCCCCCCTCCGGGAACCGCTGCTAGCGGTGAGAATGGCTATCATCGGACATCCGAGCTGGATCTAGATCCCGATTTAGATCTAGATTTGGACTTAGATCTAGACGACGACGACTCCCTCTTAGTGGCCGAGCGGGTGGCGCAGCTTTCCCCCGAAGGCAAGCTAAGGCCAGCCGGAGGCAAGGCTGACCATCCCGGCTCGGCGATGGCGACCACGACCCTGGCTCCTGGGCAGGGCATGCCCCCTAGAACCAAAGGGCTACCCCGCCGACTGGGGGCAGGAACTGCTCCTAACTGGGGACGATTGGCCCTGGTCGGGGTAGCGGGGCTGCTGGGGGTGGGGCTACTGGGGTTTGTGGCGATGCGTACCGTTGGACTGGTAGCCGGATCCTTTAGCGGCCCCAAACTTGAGGGTGAGCCCCTCGACATTAGCGTCGCCCAGCCCGCCGTTGAAATTCCTGCCGCCCCCGGCCCCGACGAGCAAATTGGCGTCAACGACATTGCCCAGGGGGTAATTGAGGAGTGGCTCGCCATCAAGCAAGAGGCCCTAGGCAAAGATTATCAATCGAACCGGCTCAAAGACATTCTGGTAGAGCCGATGCTAACTCAGTGGCAGCGGCGGGCTGATGCCGCCGCCGAGGGCAGCTGGTATTGGAAGTATACTCACAACGTGGAGGTGCAGTCGGTCACCCCCGATGACCCCACCGCCGACCAGCTTCAGGTGACGGCCACGGTCGCCGAAAAAGCTCAGATGTTCGAGTACGACGTAGAAAACGCCAACAACTCCTACGACGATGTGCTGCAAATGCAGTACAACCTGGTGCGCCAGGATGGCAAGTGGTATATCGAGGGCATGGGTAAACTAGGCAGTGAAAACTAAATCGGCCTGAAACCATCCGCCCCAGGGGAAGGTTCGGCAATCTCCCTGGGCAGGCCAGCGAAAACTATGTTTTGATAGAATGCTGTTCGAATAACCCACAGACCTGAATGCCAGTAGATAGCCCACCAGCTCCAAAACTACCGCTTATGTTGGATGCGCTCACCAGCCCTGAGCTGCCCACCGATGAATGCCCTCGCCGGGCTCGAACCCAGCTTGATTTACTGCTGCTAGCGATTGAAGCCCTTGAGCTAGCTGGAGGAGAGGCCATGCTAGCGACGGCCCGCGAGCTGGATCTCAGCGCGGTGATTCAAGGGCGGGTGCACCTGTGGCGGCTGCGCAGCACTAACCCCATGCGGCGCTATAGTCAACGCCAGCCCATGCGCCTCGACGAGGCCAAGGCTTTAGTCGTGATTATTGGTAACCTGGCTCGACGCCTGACGGTACTGGCGCGGCAGCTGCTGACGGGCTACCAGCAACTCAACGAAAAGCAGCTTTCCCTCGATCATCATTTTCGCCTGGCCGACTATCTCACCCGCTTTCGCAGCCACTTTCGAGCCCGCATGAACCCTCGCCGGGCTGGGGTGATTGCCTACAGCACCGACGCCAGCCTCGATGCCCTCGCCATTCAACTGCTAGAGCAGCTGCTGCTGTGCTCCGGCATTTTAGGCCCCCAGCGGCTGTGGAGTAGTTTATTTGACGGAGAGGTGTCATGACTATCCAGCGTCAGTACACCATGCCCCTCTGTAACCTGCTTGTAGAAGGGCTGAGCGCCGATCCCAACGATCCTCAATCGCCCCTGGCGGTGCTAATGAACGCCGAGTGCCATCTGCCGGGGGCGAGCGATGCCCCCCTGACCGGCGGTCGCGAGTTTTTAGACAGCCTGGTGGCCGCCGTCAGCCGCTATGGTCAGCAGTTGCTCAGTCGAGTCATGCGCCCGGCCTCGACCCCCGGCGCCCCGCCCCCCCTAGTTGAGGTCAAACCGGGCGAAGGAGGCTACCATCATCTGATTGTACAGGTCCCCTCCCAGGGGGAACCCATCACCGACACCAACGTCCAGGCGCCCCGCGATGTCAAACTCACCACGGTGCAGTTTTATGACCTGATGGAGGCAATCGATCAGCTCCTGGCCGATACCCAAACCCTGCCCGACCTGACTGCCAACTTCCAGGCGGTATCGCGCCGCTCAGTCAAACCGGCAGAACCCATCAGCCAGCGAGCTGCCCCCGCCGCCATTGGGGCCGCCGCCCTGGCCGCAGCGGGGCTAGCCCTATTCTTTGTGCCGCCACCCCAGTTTGAGCCATCTAAGTCTTCCCAGGAGTCTGATGCCCCAGCGGCTACCGAAACTACCCCCGATGGCACCGATCCCCTCGCGGTTCCCGGAGAATCTCCAGCGACCTCCGGCGATCTCTCCCCAGAAGCCGCTACCCCATCCCCGACGGATAATGCCGCCGCCGTTGATCGCCTGGCCGGGGCCGCCACCATTGCCGACCCGGCTACGGTGGCCCTGCTGCAGTCCGATCTAACCCGGCGGCTGCAGCAGGCCTGGGCCGCCGACCCCCCACCCAGCGGCGACCTCACCTACCGGGTGGTGGTTTCTGAGGATGGCGACATCCTGGGCTACAAGTACAACAACGACCTGGCCCTGGCCGAGGTAGACACCACCCCCCTACCCACCCTCACCTTTCAGCCCGTGGAGGGGGCGACCGCGGCCCAAGAGCCCGTGGCCCAGTTTACGACTACCTTCACCCCCGCCGGGGAGGTCTTGGTCGAGCCTATCAGCACCGGGGAAAGTCCGGTGGATGCGGAGGCCGCGACGGCGGCAGAGCTGCCCACCCTGACCGATAAGATTACCGACGGCGACCAAATTCGCACCCTCAACAGCACTCTTTACGACAGCATTCTGTCCCAGCTAGGGCCTCTGTCGGCCAGCGAGCCGCTCACCTTTCAGGTGCGGTTGGACGCAGCGGGCACCCTGGTTGGCTATGCGCCGGTAAACGCCGCCGCCGGGCTTTTGGCCAGTGAAACGCCTCTGCCGGGCCTAGTTTCGACTCCAGACGGCAGCCTAGAGCAGGCCGATTTTAAGGTGGTCTTTACGGAAACCGGCGTACTGGAGGTGAGCCCGTGGGAGGGCTGGCCCCAGGAGTAGAGCTGAGTAATTTTTCTCAAACCTGTTCTAGTTCGGGCGGAGTTGGGCATAATCAGGGCATTCTTGGCCTTGTTTCTGCCCTATCCAGCCCCACCATATGTCGTATCCCCTCGATGTAGCCCCATCTCGGCCCGTGTTTTCCACTCCCGACTCATCTGCCCCAGAGGGGGGGCTAACCCTAACTGAAACTGCCCCCCAGCCCAGGGTAGAGCCCCAGGGGGGGCTCTGGGATCTGGGGACACTGCTGGTCAGAGCGATGATCCTGGGGGCTAGCCTTAGCCTGGGCTGGCTAGGGGGAGTTCTGCTAGCCCAGGTGCTGCCTGACCGCAACCCGGCCCCCCCCCTGCCGGAAGTGATGCTGCGCCAGGCCAGCCAGACCGGGCGAAAGCTACGACAGCTGCCCCAGTGGTGGCAGGGCACAGAGAGCATTGCCGCCGCTGGGGCAGAGCCCGCCGCCGCCCTGGCATCGAGAGATAGCCCATCAGTGACAGCCACCTCTGCCCAACCCGAGCTTTCAGCGACCGAACGCCAGCGCCTGGAGGATGGGCTGCCCAGGCTCCAGGAAGATTTAGGCCAATTAGAAGATCGCCTAGCCGAGCTTGAGGATGCCGTTGGTCAACCTAGCGGAGGATCCCTACACAGCCGACTTCAGCAGCTTGAGCAGCTTAGGCTACAGAGTCATACGCCTGCCTCGACGGCGGCCTCTGACCCGGCCAGCCCGGTCGCGCCTCCACCAACCGCTGCAAAAACGTCCTCAGAACCCAGGCCAGGGGTGGCTAACCCAGCCCTAGCGACCCCTTACCCAGAGCCGCAGTTTCCCCTGGTCACCGATCGCATTGTGCTGCCCAGCGCTCTACTGTTTGAGCCAGAAAGCAGCACCCTGACCGAGTCTGGGCAACAGCTGCTTAACACCATCGTGCCCGACCTGCGACGCTCTGGGGCGGCGACACTGGTGGTCGGCAGCCATACCGATGGCGCTGACTCCGCTGAGCTGGCTCAGCAGCTTACCTTTCAGCAGGCGCTAGCGGTACAACAGTATTTAGACGCTCAGCTCGGCGCTGAACCCCTGCGCTGGGTAACCGTAGGCTACGGTGAAAGTCGTCCTCGGAGTGAGGAAAACACCCCCGCCGCCCAGTCGCGTAACCAGCGGGTAGACATTGGCCTAGTGCGGTGAGGCTGTAAAGCGATGGGCCTTGGCGCTCAGGATGCCAATCGGCCCCTACAACTGGCTAGGTCATGGGCTTGGGAAGGGAGGACTTAAGGCGGTTTACCCAAATGCTAAGCTGAGCAGCTTCAAATCAATACAATTTGCGGTGTGTTCACGGTATTGGCTAGAATTGAAGCAAGCAAATCTGCCGATCCATTCCCTTTAAAGCAGATTTTCTACTATGTCTACTATGAAAGTATTTATTAGCCACTCTCACAACGATACTAAATTAGCTCGGCGAGTCGCCGATACGCTAAGAGCAGCGGGTTTTCAAGTTTGGGATAATAGTCAAGTATTACCTGGTGAAAACTGGGGAGAAGGACTTGGCACAGCTCTCGAAGAATCAGATGCCATGGTTGTTTTGCTGACTCCTAGCTCAATTCATTCTGCCAACTTTTCCCATGAAGTAGGCTATGCCTTAGGCCGACAAGAATATAAAGGTCGGCTGATTCCGGTAATTGCTGATCCGGCTGAACAGCTTGATCCCGAAGAAATTCCCTGGGTTTTCAATTTCCAACAATTTCAGATGATTCGGCTACCAAATCTTGGCAAAGATGATGAAGGTTTAAGCCAAATTGCTCAAGCCCTGAAAGCAGCTTCCTAGCTTTATCAATCGTTCTACATAAATGCAACCAAACGAAGTTTTTCTATCCCATGCCAGCCAGGATCAGGAATTTGTGCCTGAATTGGCAGAAATTCTTCGTCGTCATAGCGTTCCAGTTTGGTATAGCAAAACAAATATTTTAGGAGCACAGCAGTGGCATGACGAAATTGGCAATGCCCTGAGCAGATGTGACTGGTTTATTATCGTACTTCCGCCCCAATCAGTAGAGTCAATGTGGGTTAAGCGGGAGCTATTATTTGCCCTTCAACAAAAGCGGTTTGAAAATCAAATTGTACCTATTCTCTACGGAACCTGTGATTTTGAACGACTCTCTTGGGTTTTACCAAGCTTTCAATTAGTCAGTTTTAAAGACAATTTTGATGAGGGTTGTCGCCACCTTTTGCGTTTATGGGGGTTGGGCTATCAAGCCAATGGTTAGCTTGCTTTCTAGACCGTTATCCAGAGGGTAGAGGCCCCACAGGTCGCCTCAAGGAAACCGATCGGGATTTAATAGCTATGATAGCTGCCTCGGCTGAGCGATATGAAAAGTCGCAACATAGGATTAGTCCACCCACTTGCCCATCGGCTCAAGCGCTCGCCGCAAAATGTTGACCTAATGGTTCTCCTCCAGCGCATCCACCTCAGCCTCTGGGGTGGTTTCGGCTAAAAGCGCTAGGTGAGACTGGTTCGCTCTCAGCTGCTGCGCCAAAATGCCGTACTTGGGCGCCAACACCATCGTCAGCATGAACAGCAGCGTCAGCAGCACTACGATCGCGCCGCCGGTCGAAATATCCAGGTGATAGCTCAGGTAAGTGCCTACCACGCAGGAAAAAACGCTGCTGGCCACGGCAATGGCCAGCATGTGGTCAAAGCGATCGGTCATCAGGTAGGCAATTGAACCCGGCGTGACCAGCATGGCAATCACCAGAATGATGCCAGCGGTTTGCAGGGCGGCCACGATGGTCAGGGCCAGCACCGACAGCAGCGTGTAGTACAGCGCCTGGGTGCTGAGCCCAATGGCCTTGGCGTGGTTGGGGTCGAAGCAAAACAGCAGCAGATCTTTGCGCCGCAGCAAAATGATGGCCAGGGTAAGGCCCCCGGCAATCAGCGTTTGAAGGATGTCTTCTGGGGAGATGCCCAGCACATTACCGAAGAGAATATGAAAGAGGTCAATATTGCTGGGAATTTTTGTGGCCAGCACAATGCCCAGCGCAAAGAAGCCTGTGAATACAACGCCAATTACCGCGTCTTCCTTGAGGCGAGTTTTAGATTTAACATAGCCGATGGCTACCGTAGCCCCAAAGCCAAACACAAACGCGCCAATCGCAAAGGGAATGTTCAGCGCATAGGCCACCACTACCCCCGGCACCACGGCATGGGAAATGGCATCGCCCATCAGCGACCAACCCTTAAGGGTGACATAACAGGAGAGCACGGCACAGACCAGCCCCACAAAGGCGCTGACCCAGATGGCTTTGAGCAAAAAGCCGTATTGCAGCGGTTCGATCAACCAGTCCCATAGGGGCAGGGCGGCCAGTGGGTGGCTCATGCCTCTACCTGCTGGCGCGACGAAGGCCGTAGGGCCGCGACGGGCAGGCCGCCAAAGGTCATGGCGAGGTTTTCGGGGGTAAAGGTAGCGGCGGTGGTGCCCACCGCCAAAATGGTGCGGTTGATCAGAATCGTGCGATCGCAGAAGGTCGAAACCGAGGCCAGATCGTGGGTAGAGACCAAAATCGTATGGCCCTCATCTCGCAGCTGGAGCAGCAGATCAATCATCCCCTTTTCTGTCTTCACATCGACACCGGTAAAGGGCTCATCCAGCAGCATCACCGGGCTCTCCTGGGCCAGGGCGCGGGCCAAAAACGCTCGTTTTTTTTGCCCCCCCGAGAGTTCCCCGATCTGCCGATCGCGAACGTCCACCAGGTTGACCCGCTCTAGGCTTTCCATTACCCGGCGACGGTCTTTGGGGCCGGGCATCCGCAGCAGGTTCATGTAGCCGTAGCGGCCCATCATCACCACATCAAACACGCTGACCGGAAAGTTCCAGTCGACTTCGTCGGCCTGGGGCACATAGGCCATCAGCTGTCGCTTTTGGGCCTGCTGCACCGGCAGGCCACCAATGCGAATGCGGCCCTGGCTAGGCGGCAAAAAACCCATGATGGCCTTAAACAGGGTCGATTTACCGCCCCCATTGGGGCCGACCAGGGCGGTAATGGTGCCCGGTTCGACGGTGCAGGTAGAGTTGTAAAGGGCCAGATGAGCGTTGCTGTAGGTCACGCTGAGGTTGTTGACGGCGATATCGAGGCGGGGAAGTGGGGTTTGCATAGGGAGGGTTAGCGGGTAGAGGGGCGATGGTGTAACTTGGGGTTTGGGGTTTGGCGCGGCCTAATTGAGGCCTGAATCTCAAACGGCACCATCCTTTTGTGGCCCTCTAAGTCCCCAATTCTGGGGGGCTTGGAGACTCTGGCTGCCTCTAGAAGTGGGGGGCAAATCATGCCTGCGTTAGGCCATACCTGAATGGTTAGATTCGTTCAAAATTCAAGGTTCAAATTTGATTTCACTGGGTATTATTTTCGGTCAGCAGCCCGTTCGCTATCGTCCGAGCGTCATACTTCAGCAGGTCAAGATAGGTGGGTACCGGCCCCGCTGGGGTAGAGAGCGAATCGACGTAAAGGTTGCCACCAAACTGGGCACCAGTGGCGCTCGCTACCTCTTTTTGACCGTTATCGCTGACGGTGCTTTCGCAAAAGATAGTGGGCACGTCGTTGGCCTTGACCTGCTCGATCACGGTCTTTACCTGCTTGGGCGTAAACTGCTGCTCGGCGTTAATAGGCCACATATACACTTCTTTTAGACCGTAGTCGCGGGCCAGGTAGGCAAACGCCCCTTCGCAGCTCACCAAGACGCGCTGATGCTGGGGTACCTGCTCCAGGTCAGCCGCCAGCTGGGCATCGATTGCTCTCAGTTGCTCGCTGTAGGCGGCGGCGTTGGCGTTGTAGATGTCGGCATTGGCGGGGTCAAGTTCCACAAACGCCTGGCGAATGTTCTCGACATAGATCAAGGCGTTTCGGGGCGACATCCAGGCGTGGGGGTTGGGTTTGTCAGCGTAGGGGCCTGCTGCGACGGGAATCGGCTCAATGCCGGCGGTCAGCAACACCGATGGAACGTCCTGCACATTGCCCAAGAACTGCTCAAACCAGCGTTCCAGGTTCATGCCGTTGTAGAGAATCAAATCGGCCTCCTGAGCTTTGACCAGATCGCTAGGGGTAGGCTCATAGCCGTGGATCTCGGCCCCAATGCGGGTAATGGATTCTACAGTTAGCTGGTCGCCCGCCACGTTCTGGGCCATATCAGCCAGCACGGTGAACGTGGTTAACACCATCTTGGTATCCTCGGCGTTCGCGCCCGCCGCCGCTTTTCCCTCAGCCGCGGGCGCGGTGGGGGCGAACGCCTGCTCGGGGGCAGCGCAGCTCGTCAGCCCAGCGCCCAGGGCTAAGCCTAGGGCCAGCAGAACGCCGCTGGAGGAAAAAGAGAGAGCCATAGAGACTAAACTTCGAATTCATAATCATTTCATATTTCATTTTTACCTCATAATGTGACAATAGGCTATCCCCCACAGGTATAGATCTCGGGTTAGGTGAGGTCTACCCAAGAACATCCCACCTGAACCAGTGGGCATCTTGTGGGGCGTTAGCGGAACCCTGCCGGAGGCTTTACGGCTGTTCGCCCAATATAGGGATTTTCTGTTCGAGAAATGACCTTAAATGGGAGTCTGCCGGGTTTTGCGGCCAGTGCCCAGGTCAGGGCGCTGGTGTATGGTTGGAAAGGTATTTTTTGTAGCTGTGGTCTATTCATCCGACACCGGGCAATACCTGCTGATTAATGCCGCGATCGGCGTTGGCATTGCCGCCGACGCCGTGATTGCCACAGTAGGGCGATTTCGCCGCTTTGAACGGGTTCGCGATGCCCTGGCCTGGGCGGCGGCCATTGGCCTGACCCACACGGTCTTTCCCATGGTTGGGCTGATTGGGCTCTGGTACGCGGCCAGCTCATTTCCCTCCCTCAAGGCCGGGATTTACGGAGCGGGGTTTCTGGTGATGGTCTGGTTTATTGCCGCAGTGATTCGGGAGATTGCCGGTTTCGGCGATGATGACGACGACGATGAACCTGAGGCCGAGCAGGACTGGTTCTATGGGTTTTTGGCCCGACACTCTAAATTCTGGGCGGCGGTCTGGGCAGTCTCTATCGATGCGCTGGTGACTGGCCCCGGCAAAACTGCCGCCACCGCCCAGTGGAGCCAGGCCCAGGTGCTGGGTAGCTTTCCGCTGGTGGGGTTGGTGGTGTTTAGCCTGGTGATGCTGAGCGCCTGGCCCGCGATCGGGCTGCGCCGCCGCTGGCAGGAGACTAAATTTGACGATCCGCGTGGGCTGGCTCGGTTTACGGCCATTGGCTCCTGGGTAGAGCTGGCCATTTTTATTTATTTTGCCTACCTGGCGATTTCTGAGATGATTATTGCCCTGGGGGTACAGCCCGCGATCAGTGAATTCTTAATCGCCGGTGGCTTCAGCCTGGTCACAACGATGATCCTACTCGTTGCCCTGGGGAAGCAAGTCTGGGGCCACCAGCTCGAAGCCGCCAAGGACTTGCTGAAGCCCTAGGCGGCGGCCAGATAGTTGATTTTGATACCGCGGAGCAGAAGCTACTTTGCCAAGCTAGTCAAACTACGAGGCAAGCCGATGAACCGACGTACCCTACTGCGGCTGGTGGGCCGGGCCGGTGGTGTGGCCGCCGTGCTCACCACCATGAAGGCGATGGGATTGCTCCACGCCGCCACCACCGGCACCGTTCGTCCTGACTTGCCAGCGGGATCCGGTAGTGGCAGCAAAGTAGCTATCCTAGGTGCCGGAATTGCTGGCCTGACGGCGGCCTACGAGCTAACTAAAGCCGGGTACGACTGCACCGTGCTGGAGGCCCGCGATCGCGCCGGGGGCCGCTGCTGGACCGTGCGCGGTGGCGACACCATTCAAGAGCTGGGTCAAGCCCAAACCTGTCGGTTTGACCAGGCCGACTATCTATATATGAACGTCGGCCCGGCCCGCATTCCCCACCATCACCAGGGGGTGCTGGGCTACTGCAAAGAGTTTGGGGTGCCGCTAGAGGTGATTGTGAACGACAATCGGGCCTGCTTCTTCCACGATAGCAAGGCCTTTGGGGGCAAACCCGTGCTCAATCGCCGGGTGGTCAACGACAGCCGGGGCTACGTCGCCGAGCTACTAGCCAAAGCCATCAGCCAGAATGCTCTAAATCAAGCCGTTTCGTCGGAGGATCAGGAGCGCATTCTAGACTTAATCGGCCGCTTTGGCAGCCTTAACGCCGACCGCCTCTACACTGGCTCAGGTCGCGCGGGCTATGCCGAGCCTCCTGGGGCGGGGGCAAAATCCGGTACAACCTATGACCCGCTGGATTTCTCAGAGCTCCTAACGTCAGATTTCTGGCAGTTCAAGATGAACTTTGCCGAGGGCTACAACCAGTCGGCCACCATGCTGCAGCCGGTGGGGGGGATGGATCAAATCGCCAGGGCCTTTGAGCAGCGGGTGGGAAACCAGATTACCTACAATGCTGTAGTGCAGCAAATTCGCAAAACGAGTACTGGGGTGCGCGTGGTCTATGCCGACCCAACCTCTGGACAGGACGCGGCCCTGGAGGCCGATTTTGCCCTTTGCACGCTGCCCCTGTCGGTGCTGAACACCCTCGATACCGACTTCTCCCCCGACTATCGAGAGGCCATTGCGGTGGGGGCTAAATCCTACGTGAATGCCGTCAAGCATGGGTTTCAGGCCCAGCGCCGGTTTTGGGAAGAAGACGATCAAATCTACGGCGGTATTTCCTGGACGACCCAGGATATTACGCAAATTTGGTATCCGTCTACGGGCTTTCACCAGCCCACGGGAATTCTGGTCGGGGCCTACATTTGGGATAATGAAATTGCGAACCCCATCGCCGCCATGGCCATTGACCAGCGCCTGCAGGCAGCGGTGGCGCAGGGGGAGGCCGTTCATCCCGGCTACGGCGACGGGCTGAGGCTAGATACGGGCCTAAGCGTCGCCTGGGGCAACATTCCCCACAGCCTGGGCGGCTGGATGGAATGGGACGAGGAGTCGCGGGCCACGGCCTACTCGCGGCTGACCCAGCCCGATGGCCCCCTTTACCTGGCCGGCGAGCACATGAGCTACATCACCGGCTGGCAGGAAGGCTCAATTCTCTCGGCCCACGATGCCGTGAGGGGGATTGCGGCCCAGGTACAGGGGATGCAGGCGTGACCATAGAGAGGAATAGACCATGGTAACAGGACGAAAAATGGCTGGGCTGCTGCTGGGGGCCGTGGGAGGGGCGATCGCGCTCCTGCTCACCTTTACTCACCCCTCCCTAGCCCAGGCGGTGATTCGCTATCCCATTCCCAATTCCAGCTTTCCCATTGCACTGGCGGTGGAGTTGCCCGCCAATGCCAGCTTAGTGTACGTCAGCGGGCAAGTGCCGCCGGTGGTTGATGCCACCGCGCCAGAGCAGACCATAGCGGCCTTTGGGGATACGAAAACCCAAACGGTGGGGGTGCTAGAGCGGATTCAATCGATCCTCGAAGGTTTAGAGCTGACCCTGGGGGACGTGGTGAAAATGCAGGTATTCCTGGTGGGCGATCCAGCCCTAGAGGGCCAGATGGATTTTGCCGGATTTATGGCGGGCTACAGCCAGTTTTTTGGCACCGCAGACCAGCCCAACCTACCGGCCCGGTCTACCCTACAGGTAGCGGGGCTGGTAAACGCTGGTTGGCTAGTAGAAATTGAAGTAGCCGCCGCCCGGCTCAACTAAATTCCGCAAGCATGCACCATGCCCCTGGATGAATTGACGATTTTCCACTCTCCGCGCCCAGATCACTCCCGCCGCCCAGGCCCGTGCCGCGGCGAAAGCTGAGGATATGCTGAAAGCTGTGCCACTGCAAGAGCTTAGGCAGGCTCGGGGGTGATCTCAAAAGATGCTGGCAGAGGTGCTGAAGGTGAAGCAGCCCGCGATTGCAAAGCTGGAAAAACGCACCGATGTTTACATATCACGCATCCCATCTTGATAACCGTCACCCTAAATCGCCAAGTGCTGCTCCACCGCTCCGACAATGTGCTGCGTCCACTGCTCCACCAGTTCAGGGTGAATCGCCTCCACCATCACCCGAATCACTGGCTCGGTACCCGAGGGCCGCACCAGCACTCGACCGTCGCTGCCCATGGCCTGTTTGGCCGCATCAATGGCCCGCTGCACCGGGTCGCAGGCTTGCCAATTCAGCCGCCGCTCTCGGTCGGTGACGCGCACGTTTTGTAGCTTTTGGGGATAGGTCTGAAAGCTCTGATCTACCAACGCCTCCAGGGATCCCCCCAGGGTTTGTACCAGAGATGCCAAGTGGAGGGCGGTGAGAATGCCGTCGCCGGTCAGGCTGTAGTGGTGGCAGAGAATGTGCCCCGACTGTTCGCCCCCCAGTTTAGCCCCCCGCTGCACCATTTCGGCATGGACGTACTGATCGCCGACCTGGGTGCGCACCAGGGTTCCGCCTAGTTTCTCCCAGGCGCGCTCAAAGCCGAGGTTAGCCATCACCGTCGAGACCACGGTGTGATCTGGCAGCCGCCCCTGCTCTTGCAGGCGCTGACCCCAGAGGTAGAGAATATAGTCACCATCCACCACCCGGCCCTGGCCATCCATGGCGATTACCCGGTCGGCATCGCCGTCGAAGGCAAAGCCAATATCGGCCTGGTGAGCCTTTACGGCGGCCCGTAGGGGTTCTAGATGGGTCGAGCCGCAGTTGACATTAATTAAATCGCCATCGGGCACCCCGTGCAGGGCAATCACCGCCGCGCCGGTTTGCTCAAACACCGGTTCCGCCAGGCGAGTGGCCGACCCCCAGGCCATATCCAGCACAATTTTGAGACCGCTGAGGTCAAGACCAGGCTGGAGCGGTTCATGCAAGAAGCTGGCGTAGCGGTTTACCAGCTCTGGACGGTAGTAGCACTGGCCCCAGGGGGCGGCGGGCCGGGGGGTAGAGCCGAGGGACTGGTTCCGCAGTGCCGCTTCGATGGTGGTCTGAATCTCGGCTCCTAACTTGGTGCCGTCGCCACCAAAGAACTTGATGCCGTTATCTTCCGGGGGGTTATGGCTAGCGGAAATCATGATTCCCCCCAGGGCATCGCAGGACTCGGCCAAGTAGGCCACTGTAGGGGTAGGGCATAGACCCAAATGCCAGACATCTAGCCCGGCGGAGGTCAACCCCGCAGAGAGGGCGGTAGCCAGCATGTGGCCTGAGGTGCGAGAATCCTGTCCTAAAATTACCGGGGCATCTCCAAGGCCATGGATACGCATTACCTGCCCGGCCCAGTAGCCGATCTCCATCGCCAGGGGAGCGGTTAACAGTTCCCCGGCCTTGCCGCGAATGCCGTCGGTACCAAACAGGGGGGAGTTGGGCAGCGGCAGACCACCCAGCCCGGTAGCCAAAGCTTGAGCACGACTATCCAGCCGTTGACTTGCAGGCAGACTATGGGTCGGCCTAACCGGAGAACTTACCATATTCTTTTTTTCCTCATCACACACACTCACTCACAGTGGAGAATACCACCTCTGTCCTAGGATGGAGCTACTATCCTGTGCCAGTTTCCTGGTTTTGCTATGGCTAGCTCAGCCCCAGCCGAAAAACCCAATGCCCCCCTGGCTGAAGGCATTGCCCTGTTTAACCGGGGCGACTACTACGCCTGCCACGATGTCTTGGAAGCCATCTGGATGGAGGCCGATACCTCAGACAAGTCGTTTTATCAGGGTATTTTGCAGATTGCCGTGGGGCTGTATCACCTGGGCAATCACAATTGGCAGGGGGCGGCCATTTTGCTGGGGGAGGGGGTCAATCGGTTGCGAGGCTTTGAACCCGCCTACGCCGGGGTAGCCGTAGCCCAGCTGGTAGATTGCGGCTGGGCCTGGCTCATGGCCCTACAGCATACTGGCGCTAGCCAAGTCACCGCTCTGGCCGAGGTGTTGACCCAGTTCCAGGGGCCAGTGGAACAACTGGCAGGGACAACCCCTGAAATTCCCCTTGAAATTGAGGGGGATATGATGACCCTGCCACGGCCCTATATCTATCCAGCCAGGGACTCGGGGGCCTGAGCTACTGCCCCAGGGTGGAATTCCCCAAAGTATGCATCTTGTCAATTTTTTCGGGCCGTCCTAGTACAAAAGTTAACGAGAATGTGTTCGTTGGGATGGTACAAACACGGGGCTAGGATAATTGCCGGGTAACTCTCCCTGCTACGATGGGATTTAAGCTCTTAGCGCGACCTGGTTTAGCCTGTGGCCTGTAGCTTTGCCCAGATCAATCTCGCAGTTCGAGACTGGACTTAGGTATTTCCATCCCAGCACATCCCACCTGCATCAGTAAGCATCTTGTCGGGGCCTGAGCGGAGCCATGCCAGAGGCTTTACGGCTGTTCGCCTAATCCATAGATTTTCCTGTTGAGAAATAGCCTCAGGCCAAACAAACCCATAGTTCGGGCGAGGTCACGTAACTTATATATATGCAAATTTACCTGGACTATAGCGCTACTACGCCCCCTCGCCCCGAGGTCATCGCGACCGTTCAGAGCACGATGGCTGAGCATTGGGGCAACCCCTCCAGCCTTCACCAGTGGGGAAATCGGGCGGCGCTGGTACAAGAGCAGGCGCGGCTCCAGGTGGCTAGCTTAATTAATGCCCCGGAGGAGTCCCTGGTATTCACGGCGGGGGGCACCGAGGCCGATAACCTGGCCCTGATCGGGGTCGCCAGGGGCTATCGGCTGCCCCAGCATTTGATTATTTCATCGGTGGAGCATTCCGCCGTGGCTAACCCGGCC
The DNA here is from genome assembly GCA_036848635.1 of Nodosilinea sp. CTOTU7336. Lineage (GTDB taxonomy): Bacteria > Cyanobacteriota > Cyanobacteriia > Phormidesmidales > Phormidesmidaceae > Nodosilinea. The sequence goes on along the minus strand of DAIUJR010000029.1, from coordinate 18,855 downwards.
CAGCAGCTCGAAAAGGTCGGCTGGCAGGTCACCCGCTTACCCGTAGACCACCAGGGGCGAGTCGATCCGAGCGATCTACGCCAGGCCCTGCGCGACAATACGGTACTGGTGTCGATTATTTATGGCCAAAGCGAGGTGGGTACCCTTCAGGACATGGCTACCCTAGTTCAGCTCAGCCGCGATCACGGGGCGCTGTTTCACACCGATGCGGTACAGGTGGCGGGGCGACTGCCCATCGATGTCCAGGCGCTGCCGGTGGATTTACTGTCGCTGTCGAGCCATAAAATCTATGGCCCCCAAGGGGTAGGGGCACTGTACGTGCGCCCTGGGGTGAGGCTAACCCCTCAGCTGTTTGGCGGCGGGCAGGAGATGGGCTACCGGTCGGGCACCCAGGCGGTGCCCAGTATTGCGGGCTTTGGGGTGGCGGCGGCCCTGGCCGCCCAGGAGATGCCCACCGAAACCCTGCGGCTGATTGGGCTGCGCGATCGCCTCTTTGACCAGCTAGCCACCGTACCCCACCTGGTTCCGACCGGCGATCGCCGCCATCGCCTGCCCCATCACGCCAGCTTTTACCTGGAGGCTGGGGATGGCGAGCGGGTCAGCGGCAAAACCCTGGTGCGGCAGATGAACCTGGCGGGCATTGGGATCAGCGCCGGCTCCGCCTGTCACAGTGGCAAGCTGACCCCCAGTCCCATTCTCAAGGCCATGGACTATGGTGACCGGGCAGCTAAATGCGGCATTCGCCTTACCCTGGGGCGGCAAACCACCGCCGCTGATATTGACTGGGCGGCCCTGGTGCTGCGGCAGGTGATCGACCGCTCTTTAGAACCGGCGGCTCTGTCCCCGGTGTAGAATCTTAACCGTAGAGGGAGACGCCATGACCGATATTCCAGCCAGTCTCGAAGCGGCCATTATCCAGGCTCAACAGGCTACCCGCGCCGCCATTCAAGCCGGGGTGCCTCGCCTGCTGGTAGAGTTTATCTACCCCGAGCTGAAGGGTATGCCAGTGGCCGAGCAGTTTTATCCGGTGCTACAGGAGATGGGGCTGGCTTTTAAGGTTTACTTTCCTGATGCAGGGGCGGCGGCCCTGGCTCGCCGCGACTGGGGTAATCCCGATTTTGTGGTGCGCAGTATAGGCGAACTCCAGGGGCAAATGGAACCTGACGACCAAGCCTATTTATTTGTTGAACCCTCTTCAATAGAAGTCACCCAGGTGGAAGCCATGTGCAACGCCGCCGGGGATCGATTCGTGATCATGCTCAACCCTAAGCTTGAAGATGTGGCTACCATCGGCATTGGCTACGCCGGTCGGCAGCTGCGGGAGCGGTTTCTCAGCACCCTAGAGTCGGCCTATTACCTGCGACCCATGGAGGATGCGGTGCTGTTTCGCTGCTACCCAGCCCCCTGGCAGGTGTGGCAGGCTACGACCGCCGAAGCCGCCTATCAGCTGGTTGCCGAGCTGCCCCAAAAGCCCTCTGGGGAAGCCTTAGAGCGGATTTTAATGGGGGAACCATCCACCGACAGCAGTGCCCGAGCGGTTGTCTCCCCAGCGACCAAGCCTCGGCGCGGCGGGTTTTTATCTGAGCTACAGAGCTTTATTCGGGCCTTAACCCAATAGGGGCTAGCATTTAGCCGTCTAAGGCACCGTGTCACCCCCTGGAAAATTGCATAATACCCAAATATCTCTAAGGACGACCCAGACGCCTTAGGTTTAGAATCCCCCCTGGTACTAGCGACGGATTAATTCTATGGGGTACAGGTTAAATGTCTTGATTTCCTCAAAATGTAGCCGGGTTGATTTCAAACCGCAGGATACGCATCCTAAACTGTTGTTCTTACCCGCGACCGGGCCGCCTAACTGACTAGCTCTACCGTTAACTTCAGCTCCTAAGCCAACTTTGTTCTACGACTGGCGAGTGATTATCCCCTATGCGCATCCTTAAAACCCAGACCCTGCGAGGCCCCAACTACTGGAGCATTCGCTATCCCAACCTGATCCTCATGCGCCTGGATCTCGAAGATCTAGCCGATCGGCCCTCTGACCAAATTCCTGGGTTCTACGAAGCGCTGGCCGATACCCTACCCAGCCTACTGGAGCATTTCTGCTCTCCTGGACATCGCGGCGGCTTTCTCACCCGGGTTCGCCAGGGCACCTACATGGGGCACATTGTGGAGCATGTGGCGCTGGAACTCCAGACCATGGCGGGCATGTCCGTGGGCTTTGGCCGCACCCGTGGGGTGACCGAGCCGGGGGTGTATCAGGTGGTCTTTGAGTACCAAAATGAGCAGGCCGGTCGCTACGCGGCGCGGGCGGCGGTGCGGCTGTGCAATAGTCTGGTCGAAACCGGCCACTATCCCAAGGCCGAGCTAGAGCAAGATATCGCCGACCTTACGGACTTTAAACTCGATGCCGCCCTCGGCCCCAGCACCGAAGCCATCGTGCGGGCCGCCGAGGCCAAAGACATTCCCTGGATGCAGCTCTCCACCCGGGCGATGATTCAGCTTGGCTACGGTCGTCACCAGCAGCGGGTGCAGGCCACCCTGAGCAGCAAAACCAGCATCCTCAGCGTCGAGCTCGCCTCCGACAAAGAAGGCACCAAACAAATTCTGCGCGATGCGGGGGTGCCCGTGCCTCGGGGCACCGTGGTTTATAGCCTGGATGATCTAGAAGACGCTATTAGCTACGTGGGCGGCTACCCCATCGTGGTCAAACCCCTAGACGGCAACCACGGGCGGGGCATCACCATTGATATCGACACCTACCCGGCGGCGGCAGAGGCCTACGAAGCCGCTCGGGATGTGTCGAGCGGGGTCATTGTCGAGCGGTTTTACCAGGGCCGCGATCACCGGGTGCTGGTCATTAATGGCCAGGTGGTGGCGGTGGCCGAGCGCGTACCGGCCCACGTGGTGGGGGATGGCCGCTCCACCATTGAGCAGCTGATCGACATCACCAACCAGGATCCCCGTCGGGGCGAAGGCCACGACAACCTGCTCACCCGCATTGAGGTAGACCGCACCACCTGGCAGCTGCTGGATCGGCGGGGCTATACCCTCGACACCGTGCTACCGGAGGGCGAAATCTGCTATCTGAGGGCCACCGCCAACCTTAGCACCGGCGGCATTGCCATCGACCGTACCGATGACATTCACCCCGACAACGTCTGGGTGGCCCAGCGCATTGCCAAAACCATCGGCCTGGATATCGCCGGTATCGACGTGGTTACCACCGACATTGCCAAGCCCCTGCGCGAGGTCGATGGGGTGATTGTGGAAGTCAACGCCGCCCCGGGCCTGCGCATGCACGTCTGCCCCAGCCAGGGCATCGCCCGCAACGTGGCCGAACCAATCCTGGCCATGCTATTTCCCCCCGGTCAACCCGCCCGGGTGCCCATCGTGGCCATCACCGGCACCAACGGCAAAACCACCACGACTCGGCTTACCGCCCACATCTTCAGGCAAACCGGGCAGGTGGTCGGCTACACTACCACCGACGGCATTTACATCGGCGACAACCTGGTCGAGCCCGGCGATACCACCGGCCCCCAAAGCGCCCAGGTGATTTTGCAGGATCCGACGGTGGAACTGGCGGTGCTAGAGACGGCACGGGGCGGCATCCTACGCTCGGGCCTGGCCTTCAAAGACTGCGATATCGGCGTGGTGCTTAACGTTGCCGCTGACCATATGGGGCTGGGCGACATCAACACCCTGGAGGAGATGGCCCACCTCAAGAGCGTTGTGGTAGAAACCTGTCGGCCCAGCGGCTACGCGGTACTCAACGCCGATGACCCCTTGGTCGCCGCCATGGCCGAGCGCGTCAAGGGGCAGGTGACCTACTTCTCGATGGATCCTCACAACGAGCTGGTGCGCAAGCATACTCAGCAGGGGGGCTTAGCCGCCATTTATGAGCACGGCTACCTGTCTATCCTCAAGGGCGACTGGCTACTGCGCATTGAGCAGGCCGAAAAAGTGCCTCTGACCATGGGCGGTTTAGCCCCCTTCCAGATTGCCAACGCCCTGGCCGCTAGCTTAGCCGCCTTCGCCCAGGGGGTCAGCATCGAGCCTATTCGCCAGGCCCTGCAGACCTTCCAGGCCTCGACTCAGCAAACCCCCGGGCGCATGAACCTGTTCAACCTGGGCCGCTTCCACGCCCTGGTAGACTATGCCCACAACCCGGCTAGCTATGAGGCCCTGGGGGGCTTCGTAAAGAACTGGCCGGGGCGGCGCATTGGCGTGGTGGGTGGCCCTGGGGATCGGCGGGACGATGACTTTATTACCCTCGGTAAGCTGGCGGCTCAAATGTTTGACGACATCATCGTCAAAGAAGATGATGACACCCGAGGTCGGCCCCGGGGCGATGCCGCTAAATGGATCGTCCACGGCATCGAAGAGGTGCCCGGCCCGGCCAGCTACCGCACTATTCTGAACGAAATTGAGGCTGTAAATACCGCCCTCGACCAGGCTCCTGACGATGGGCTAGTGGTGATTCTGCCTGAAAGCGTCAACCGCGCGATCGCGTTGATCCAGGCGCGCAATCCGCTATCTCCGGCTGAAGCCAGCACCAATGGGGTGGAGATCGTCCCGGCGGTGGAGTCATCCCCAGATACCGCCGCCGATCAATATGCCAAAGTCCACAGCTAGTGAACGGAAGCGTTCATAGTTCTGTGGGGCAGGCCTCTCGCCTGCTTCGCTAAATCGCCTAAAGCCGCAGCAGGCGATTGGTTAGCTCCGCCTCCAGGGGCTTATGCTCTAAGCTTCGAGCCAGCCCTAGCCCTTGGGCATAGGCGGTTTGGGCAGAGTCTAGCTGCCCCATTTGATAATAATAGTCCCCCAGCCACCGTAGGGTCACCGTGGTTTCAGGATCGGGGGCTGGCCCGTCCAGGGTTAAAGCCATGCGATGATCCAGGTAGTCGGCAGCGGTGGCCATATCGCCCTGACCCAGATAGATGGCGAGTAGTCCGTCGAGAGCCCTGAGCTGTAAATCTCGATCCTGGGCCTCGCGGCCGGTGCGCAGAGCCACTCGATAGGCGCCAATGGCGTTAGACTCACGCCCCAATGCCCTATACACATCCCCCAAGTTATTGGAAGAATTGGCCTCACCCAGGCGGTCACCGGCCAGGAAGCGGTAGTTAGTAGCGACTTCTAACCATCGGGCAGCGGCTTCTAAATCTCCCCGCTGGGTGGCCACCAGGCCCAAATTGCTGAGGGATAGCCCCATCGCCTGGCCATCGCCCGTTTGTCGGGCTAGCCCCAGAGCCTCTTCAAATAAAGTCTGCCCCTCCTCAACGCGGCCCTGGTGCAGGCGCAGAGTGCCCAGGTTATTCAGGCCATAGACCTGTCCTAGGCGGTCATGATGATTACGAGCCACGGTAATCCGCATCCCCAACGCCCGCTCCGCCTGGGGATACTGGCCTAGTCTGGCGTAGGCCGCACCGATCAGGCCGTAGGCCCGCCCTTCGGCCTCAGATTCACCCAACTGGCGATACATTTCCGCCGCCGCCGTCCAAGCCTGGGTAGCCTGGGTTAGGTCACCCTCTTCGGCCCGTTGGTGGCCCGTGGCCATCCACTGCTCTGCCGCCGCCTGGGAGGATACCTGGATCCTATGTTGAGGCTGAATGTTGAGCTGCTGGTTCAGGTCAGCGGCTAGCCCCGGCGGCACTAACCAAGATATTAGGGCCAGACCGAGCCCTAGGCTGAGCGGTGGTTTCATAGCCGGTTACGGAGGAGTTAGGGGTCATGGACGATCTCCCTCCAAGGTTGCCCCAACCAGCTCAGAAACATCCACCAACTCTTCTAGTAAATCATCGTCGCCCTGGTCTAGTTGCCCCAGTAAGGAGGCTGATTCAGCCAGGTAAATGGCGCGAATATCCTCAGGCAGCGCCGACTTCAGATGCTGGTAGGCCCGCCCCAGGGTGTGGCGCACATCGGCGGGAGATAGGGCTTCGCCCTCGGCCTGCAGGTAGGCGGCGATGCGGTTCTCGCTCCAGCGGAAGGTAAGCGCCATTACCGTTACCAACCGCTCTACCGGCGGAAGTCGATCAAGCGCCTGCTCGACATAACACCAAAACGGCGGCGTCGCCTTGTCGAGGGAGTAGTGGATGGCCTCCACCTCTGGCACAACCGCCTGGTTAATACACAGGGCCGTAACGTTGATAATCCAATTTTGCAGGGTAAAGGTTGAGGGCGTGTCAGCGCCAGCCTTAGCCTCAGGGCAGTCTATGCCCCCCAACTCGTGGAGAATGTGTCGCCAGGTGAGGGCAAACAGATACTCGGCCTGCACGGGTGAACGGGCCGAATGGCGAATCAAGCTGTAAACAATCGGGCTATAGCGGCAAAAGATGGCTGTGAAATACCGACCAGCATCACTATGACCTTTAAACAAGCTCACTAATTCCTGATCGCTCAGGTGATGCAGCGATCGCACCAGCGTATGGTCACACTCAGGGAAGTTAGGAATGTTTGCGGCACTCGGCATTGGCTAGCAGGGGTTAAATGGTGTTGACCGATCGACTCACTGCCCCCTAGGATCCGACTAACTCAGCCAGAACCTAGGTCAGACAGATAGAATGGGCCTGGATTTAGTTTAAATCCGCCTTTACTATACCTATGGCGCTGATTTTAGACACGTTGATTTACAAAAAACTGCGTTTCAGGTTCACCAAAACCTGCCTTTCAGGGGGTCTTAATGAAGACCTTGGCGACGAGCCGGGAATTTTCCTGACCCTGTCAACCTAGATCGGTATTCAAGAAACATCCCTGATGCGCTAGGGCCAGCGGACTAACCTCAGGAAGCTCCCCCAGGACTTGATAAACTAGTGTATGAAATAGTTATCCTCTAGATTCGATCGGAAGGGTAGCCCTTCCCCTGTAGGCGCTGACCCAGCTGCTCGATTAGATCGAGCGCCCGGTGGGTTGGGGATCAATATATTACCTTTGCTGCTCGTGTAGTTATGCTGACCCTATTATCTTTGCCTTCTGTTGCACTTGGCCCCATAGCTGGCTTGCTCGGCCTGCCCTTCGACAGCATCATGTCTACCCAGGGGATTATGGTCATGCTGCTGGTGGCCTATGCCGGGGCCATGTGGATGTTCCTGAAAAGTGCCCCTAAGGTCCACACGGTGATGGTGTCAGATCTTGAGGTCGCCCGCAACTTTTACGAGAGGATGCTCAATCTACCGGCGGCGGAGGTGCCCCTGCACTACTACTACAACTATGAACAAACCCTGGGCACCGCTGGTCTCGACCCACTGTATATGTCAAGCGCTACCAGCCTGGCCAATCAGAGTGGCATGGGCAGCCCCGAGGGGCTGTGGTATCAGTTACGGAAAAATACGCAGCTCCATATTATTTCTGGGGCTAGCCTGGGACACCGCAACCGCCAGCGCCACGTCTGCTTTGACCACAGCTGTTTGGAGTTTATTCTGATGCGGGTTCAGCTTACCGGCATCGAGTATAAAATTCGCCGCGAAAAACCCTTGAATTTTTTGGTTAAAGATTACGACGCCCAGGTGATTGAGCTGGCCGAGGTGGATGACTAAGCTGATCGCTACCCAAGCACCTCCCAACGAATCATTGGGCCGCTTGTGGGGGCGAACCGCAGTTCGCCCAATCTAAAGATTTCCTGCTTAAGGAAGGGCCTCAGGCACAGCGGTTTCGGGCAGCGGCGGCGGGTCGCGCTTAAACCATTTGCGATAGAGCGTGGCATAGGTGCCGTCAGCGATCATGTCGTTGAGGGCAGCATCGATGAAGGGCTTGTTGGGTGAGCCGGGGGGCAGGCCAATGCCGTAGTACTCTTCGGTGAGCAGGGTATCGAGCAGGCGAACGTTTTGAATATTCGCCAGTTCCATCATGCCCAGGGCAGTGGGCTGGTCTTTAATGACGGCATCGACGTTGCCCTTCGACAGGTCAGTGAGGGCTTTTTCGGCAGAGTCAAAGGTAACGAGTTGGGTATTGGGCACCTGAGACGCCATATCGGCCCCGGTGGTACCGAGCTTAACCGCAATTTTTTTGCCAGATAAATCCTGGAGGGAATTAATGCTGGTTTCGTCGGCACGCACCGCGATTGCCAGCCCCGATTTAAAGTAGGGGCGCGAGAAATCAATCGATTCGTCGCGTTTGGGGGTAATCGTGATGGCATCTACCGAGGCATCGGCGGTCTCAGCCTCTAAGGTAGCAAATAGGCCATCGAAGGGGATATAGGCATAATCGACCTTGAGGTCAAGCCGCCGAGCAATTTCGTTGATCATATCAACATCGAAGCCCGCTAGCTCGTCGTTGTCGGTCAGGTACACAAAGGGCGGAAAGGCCGGTTCAGTGGACACCACTAGGGTATTGGGGTCGCCGACCATGCCCCTAGCACGGCTAAACGGCTCGAGTCCTGGGGCACTGCAGGCGAGGGTAAGGCCAAAAATCAGAGCCGCGATCGCCCCAAACCTAACCCAGGGCAACACCCGCCTGGGGCCTGACCATCCTGCCGAAAATACCCTAGCCATAGTCCATGTCACGCCGATATTGGCTCGATCATACCCTGACCAACGGCAGATACAATCCGCCAGGATTTCTCCCGGCTAAATCGGCAGGCAAGGCTCATCTAGCCCTAAAACAGAGGTACCGTTGCGTCTATGGTAAACCCAAACAGGGTATCGTCAAACTGGATATTGGGATTAGACGACCGGCCAAAACTCCAGCCGCCGTAGAAGCTTAGGCGTACTTCTGGGGTAATGCTGTAAACCAGCTGCCCCAGGAGTTGGTGATAAGTATCGTACCGTTCCTGGGTGGTATAGTCGGACAGGGTCAGCTGGTAGCTAACGCCGGTTTGCAGCTGGGGAGTAATGTTGTAGCCCAGGTAGCCCCCGAAAATTTGAGACAGTCGGTCAAAATCCGTAGAAACGGTGCCGGTGCTGGCGGGCGATCTCACCTCGGCATCGCTAAACTGCACCTGATAAAACGTGTCCAGGCCTAGCCTGGGAGTGAGCGGATCCCGCCGCCCCAGGGTAAAACTCAGGGCTTTACTATCAAAAAACTGGACCCGTGAGGGGCCAGGTCGAAAGAGCTGCTGATAGCTAAACGCAATCTGGCCATAGGTACGCGGAAAGAGCCCCTGCCTCACCCCCACCCGAAAGCGCAGGTCGTCGTAGTTGACATCGCTTTGGCTGCTGTAGCGCTGGAAAGCATAATCAACCGTACCAATCAAAACGGTTTCAGGCCCCACCACGGGGTAAAACGCCAGGGTAACCGCTGGCCGAAAGAACGTATCCCCCGTTAACCCGCCGACATCGTTGACAACTAGCAAAACATTGTCGCTGCTGGCAACTGAGAATCGAGCGCTCAAAAAGGCCGTCTTCGGCGGTTCTGGGGCTGGCAGAGTAGGGATGGTCGGCTGTTCTCGAATGCGTAAAATCCCCAATTCGGGGTCTTCAATGGGGTTACGCACTCGCACTACCCCTAGTTCTGGATCCTCCGGCAGGGCAGGGGAGCGCGACGGTTGCGCCTGAGCAAGGAGAGCTTGGCCAAAAGGAACAGGATCGGGAGCAGTGGCCGCTGACCTAAAGCTAAAGATAGCCTGCGGGGGTGGATCAGAATAGGATGCCTGCACCGGCTCATCTAGGCGTAGTGCCGCTGCGGTGGTCAGGTAGGTACCTTGAGCTAAGGTGTCGTCTGGAGCCGCCGCCATTGGAGCAACGGCTAGAGGGAGGCCAACACGCCTCAGAGCTGGGGTTGTACCTGGGGATGGGGATACTGACAGGGTCGACCCCAACCCTAGGATGACCGGGTGACAGCGCTGGTCTGAGGGTATCGACGGTGGTTCCAACTCTACAGCGGCCCAGCTGTGGCAACCCGCACGGCTAGCTTGAGGGGAATTGGCCAGACGTTTAACCGTCAATGCCGGGCCATTGAAGCCCTCTAACCTGGGGGTTGGACGGTCAGGCGTTAGCTCAGCGTCGCCAGAGGGGAGCAACTTAACCGCCGCCGTTGGGAAATCTCCGGTGGACGCTAGCACCGTTGAGTTTGGCTGGGTTAACCAGGCTTTAGGAGGTTCTAACCTGCCAGGGCTCACCTGAGCCAAACTCGTATCAGCCTTCCCCGGTTGAATTCCCAGAAAAACTAAACCTAGGCTTAGTACACCTAGCCCAATGCAAGCATGTCGCTTCAATATGCCGCTCTTCCAGACCAAAACAATAATCAGCCCCATGGCAGTAGGATCACTGGTTTTTGACTCCTTTCCTGAAACCAAACCCAGGATTCATCATATTTTCACGAATTAACACAGAGGTTTTATGACCATAGCGGTATCTCAATCGCCAGCGCAATACCATAGGAGCAAGCTCTCTAAAGGCGTGCCGCCAGATCTAAGGGGGTATTCAATGCCAACCAACGATCAAACGTCCTGCTTATCTCCCTCGGCTGGGTTAAGGCAATTTAACCCCTAGGATTTACGTTGACAGTCGCTCAATTGCTTAACCCATGATGCCCCAATTAGGCCATCTCCAGGCTTGCTTTTTCTAAGTTCTGCCGGAGCATCTGGCCAGGTGCAGCTGCGGCAGTGGGCCGCGTCTACCAAACATGCGTCGTCTATCGGTAGGTTAAAGCCTAACTATGTTTTTTCGTGACCCTTGTCTTGCATGGCTTGGGCTATCTATAACCAGCAGCCTTTCTAACTGGCTATGCCGGGGCAAAGACGCACCTCGCCGTAACCATCCAATGCCATCGTAGAGGGATGGGAGACGGCGGTGGTGATGCGCTACATGCCTGCCCGCAACCTAGCGAGGTAGAACCAGTGCGATTAGATACAGTGGCTCTCACGGTGGGAACACCCCCTACCGGGTCACTACCTCAGGGGGCTTCTGCCCATGAGTGATCGTTTAGGGGCCAAGCTCTGCTGGCTGCCGAGAATAAAACGCTACCCATCCATGAATCACAGAGGGATGTATTGGCTCTGCGAAAACTCGCTCAAAGAGCATCAATATTCCTTTAAAAACTGAACTTTACAGGAAGGCTTGGCATCTTTAGACTAGATGAGAACTCCGTGTAAACCCTGACCCGCTAAGATGGAGTAATATATTTAGGGTACGTATACTTAGCCCAGACGCACTAAATTACTAGCGGCGATTTTGTCGGGTTACCGACCAACTAGGGAGCTAACTTCCCTAAGCAGGCCTACTTAATTTTTCTTCCCCATTTACGTAACTTTCCTAACAACACCCAACAGGCCGTTTCTGCCGTAATGCCATGCCGCATGTCAGCCCATCATTGCCAACTCAGCTATTCCGTCGGGTTCCCGTAGAAATAGCTGGTTTTGCCGCTTTTCTGGCTGTTCTAGCGGCTGGCTTGTCGGCCAGGGCCGATGTTCCGCTGACCCGAGCCGATGTTGAATCGATCCAAAACCGCGTTGAGTTTATCCCCCGAGGTCGTAGTGCCAGGGCGGCTCGCCTGTCAGATCTATTGGGGGTTGGCGATGCGCTCAGAACCGCCGCTGAGTCTAGCGCCCAGCTACGGTTTAATGATGAGTCGTTAGCCCGGGTAGGGGAACGCGCCACGTTTAGGTTTGTACCCAATACCCGAAACTTTCGCTTGTCGAACGGTACTATGCTGCTACTGATTCCGCCGGGACGCGGGCGCAGTACTATTCAAACCCCCAGCGCGATTACCGGGGTTCAAGGCTCTGCGGTGGTAGTTAGGTATATTGAAGACCGCGACCTGACCGTAGTAATGGCGCTTACCAATAACCCCACCGGCCCCATGACGGTGACCCCCACGAGCTGCAATGTTGCCTCAACCGGAGGACACGATGCAGAGCCTGCCAACTGTGCCGTCGAGTATTCTCTGTACGCCGGACAAATGGCACTGATTCAGAATAGCCAAGTTCAAATTTTAGAATTTGATTTACCAACCTTTTATGAGACCAGCCCTTTACTAGAAAATCTTGAACTTGACAACCCCGATGCCGATAGCTCCCTAGGCCCTGCCCTTGAGGAAGTGAGGAGAGAGACGCTAGAAGCCCTCGACGAATCCTCCACTTTTATAGAAGATTCAACGGTCATAAACCCTGCGGTGCTGAGTCTAGACAGCACTAATGCCTCAACATTGGATGAAGCCTGGCTGCTGTCTCCGCCCTTGACCGACGACAATGACCTCATCATTCGGGCCAGAAATGCTGGCCCCGGAGATGCACTAGCTGAAATTGCTGAACCGGCTGATATGGCTCCGCCTCCTACAACGGTAGAGATTACTCCCAACCCGCCTGCCGCCCCCCCCCAGCCGCCAGCGGTTGAGCCGTCTGCCCCGCCAGCGGTTGAGCCGCCCCCTAGCTCAGGTAGTGATCTTCCTCCCCCGGAACCAGTTGAGCCGCCTGCCCCGCCAGCGGTTGAGCCGCCCCCTGGCTTAGGTGTTGATCCTCCTACCCCAGAACCAGTTGAGCCCCCCTTTCCGGAACCGGTTGACCCTCCTACCCCAGAACCAGTTGAGCCGCCTGCCCCGCCAGCGGTTGAGCCGCCCCCTGGCTTAGGTG
>DAIUJR010000029.1:4221-6250 GCA_036848635.1 Nodosilinea sp. CTOTU7336 | reverse complement strand
TTGATCCTCCTACCCCAGAACCGGTTGAGCCCCCCTTTCCGGAACCGGTTGACCCTCCTACCCCGGAACCGGTTGATCCTCCCCCTGGTTTGGGCACCGATGAGTTTACTCCGCCTGCAAAATAGGCGGCTCTTTCTCTGTTGGAGCATGTATTCTGCCTGAGCAGCATCCTACCTGGTCAAAACCGCAGCTGCGACCCGCCAAGACCACCACGATAAGACACGTTAAGTTTTTAGCTAGAGCACTCTTATGGATGTTTGAAAAGTGACCTGACGACCAATCAGAGGCTCCCTAGCACGGCCTGACCCCATTGGAGCGGATTAAAAACCCGTGGAAATCTTTACTGATTCTCATGAAGTAATATTGTATTGGTATGTGTATTTAACTTTGATGCCTTGGGAAATTCCCTCAACGCCCTAACTGGATACGCTGTTTCTTCTATATACATTTCCACTGACTTCATCTTCGCTATTTACGTATTTTCCTAACGACAACGCCCAATATGCCGTTTCTGCCGTAATGCCATGCCGAATGTCAGCCCATCGTCGCCAGCTCACCTTTTTCATCGGTTTTCCTTAGGAACGGCTGGCTTTGCCGCCTTTCTGACGGTTTTGGCGGCGGGCTTACCAGCCAGGGCCGATGTTCCGCTAACCCGGGCCGATGTTGAATCGATCCTCAATCGCGTTGAGTTTATCCCTCGGGGCCGAAGTGCAAGGGCAGCTCGCATGTCAGATTTTTTGGGGGTTGGCGATGCGCTTAGAACCGCTGCCGAGTCAAGAGCCCAGCTGCGTTTTAATGATGGATCCTTAGCACGGGTAGGAGAACGCGCCACGTTTAGGTTTGTGCCGAATACGCGAAATTTCCGCCTGTCGAATGGCACTATGCTGCTGCTGATTCCTCCTGGTCGAGGTCGCAGTACCATTCAAACCCCCAGCGCGATTACCGGGGTTCAAGGTTCGGCAGTGGTAGTCAGGTATATCGAAGACCGCGACCTGACCGTGGTGATGGCGCTCACCAATAATCCAGCTGGGCCGATGACGGTAACCTCTACAAGTTGCGGCTCAGCCGAAGGTGCAGGCGGCGAGTCCACCAACTGTGCCACCGAGTATTCCCTGTACGCTGGGCAGATGGCGCTGGTTCAAGATAACCGCGTAGACATCTTAGAATTCGATTTGCCGACGTTCTATCAAACCAGCCCTCTGATCGAAGATCTAAACCTTGATCAGCCTGATACCGAGAGTTCCCAAGACCCGGCCACTGGGGAGGATGGTGAAGTATCCGATCTGGATACCTCCAGTACTGAGAGTTCCGAAGACCCAGCTACTGAGGAAGTTAGTGAAGTACCAGACTCGGATACTCCCAGTACTGAGAGTTCCCAAGACTCGGCTACTGAGGAAGTTGATGGAGTACCAGACCCGGATACTCCCAGTGCCGAAAGTTCCCAAGACTCGGCTACTGAGCCTCGTAGGGGAGCGCCCGTGTCTAACCCCTCCAGTGCCGAGCCTAGAATCGGAAGTCCTTCAGGCTCGACTACTGATGAGCCCCGTGGGGGAGAGCCTGTATCTAACACCTCCAGTACTAGGGGTTCTTTAGGCCCTGCCCTTGAGCCAGTTAAGCAAGAGATCCTGGAAGCGTTGGCAGAACCTTCTCCCTTCACGGGGGCTACGGTTCTGAATCCTGCCGCGGTCAGTTTAGACAGCGCGAATGCTTCAGCTGTAGGCGAGGCGTTGGTCATTACCCCAGGTCAAACTGAGGATAGCGCTTCGACGGTGCCACAAAATTCTCTGCCTGGCGGGGTCTTAGACAACTCTGGTGAAGCCCCTGGTATCGACACGGATCCTGAGGGAGTTGATGGCGGTGAAGACTCCGGTATCGACGGTGGCGTGACACCTCCTGGGACTGACGGCGGCGTGACACCTCCTGGGACTGATGGCAGCGTAACACCTCCCGGGACTGACGGCGGCGTGACCAATCCTGGGACTGATGGTGGCGTGCCCAATCCTGGGACTGATGGCAGCGTAACACCTCC
>DAIUJR010000029.1:0-4121 GCA_036848635.1 Nodosilinea sp. CTOTU7336 | reverse complement strand
CTGGGACTGATGGTGGCGTGCCCAATCCTGGGACTGATGGCAGCGTAACACCTCCCGGGACTGACGGCGGCGTGACACCTCCTGGGACTGATGGTGGCGTGCCCAATCCTGGGACTGATGGCAGCGTAACACCTCCCGGGACTGACGGCGGCGTGACCCATCCCGGGGCTGATGGCGGCGTGACCCATCCTGGGACTGACAGCGGCGTGACCGATCCCGGTATCGGTGGAGTCGTAACGAATCCGGGTATCGATAGTGGAGTAACAAATCCCGGTATCGATGGTGGGGTGCTCAATCCCAATCCCGATGGTGGAGTAAATAATCCTGGTACGGATAGTGAGGCGCCGATTCCTGGTTTAGGGGAAGAATTTGTGCCCCCTGTCAAATAGACCAGGTTTGTCTACCAGTAGCATCACTCTAAAAGCGGAAGGTAGCCCGAAGAGCACCGTAGAAGGTCGTGTCCTCCGTACGAGTACCCCCTACATTTCTGTAGTTAGCATCGCCGTAAATCAGAGATGGAGTAATGGTCAGGAACTTATTAAGGGGAATTTGGTAATAACCTTCAACCAAGAGCGGATTATTTTCACGCCCGGCGTACTGCGGTAGCTGACCGCCATAGACCCCCAGTTGAGAACCTTCCAGAAAAAGGTTGTTGAACCCCATGCCAGCGGTCCAGCTAAAGTCGTTGCCGCCATTAAAGTCTTGATAAGCGCCATGGCCTCCCATAAAGAAGTTACCAAAGTTAAGACGCAATAGACCTGCGTAAGTATTGGTAGCACCTGCTAGCCCGCCATCAAAGGCCACAGCATTGTCATTGTGTAGGTAAGCGAAACCAGCATTTATGAAGCCATCGCCCAAGTAGCTGATCTGGGCAATGTAGCTTTGGGTGCTAGCGCCAAAAATACCGATGGAAGGATCCGTAGCGCCTCCAGAATTAGAGGCAGTATAACCCGCGTCAAGGACGATGTTGTCGGTCAGCGCAAAGCTAAATCCAGCACCAGCGCCAGTGCTACTGGTACCCCCCACATCGTAGAACTGAGGCCCACCGGCATCTGCCACGGAAGGGCCGTCAAAGGGCACGATGGTGCTGGTTACCCAGTCATCCCCTTGAAGCCCACGGGCGGCTATGGTGATATCAAGGCGACTGCCAATGGGAAATCTATAGTAGAAGTCTTCGAGGGTGACATTGTAACCGGCACTGCTAAAGCTAACGTTGGCAAGGCCGATAAAGGGGTTTAGGAAGCTGCCATCGGCCCCATCAAGGCGAATGCGTAGACGGTCTTCGCCCGTGAAGCTGGAGTCAAAGTTGAGGCGAGCTAGGGCCGCCACACTGGTGCTATCTTCTATTGCCACGGGGTTATTATTGGCATCGAAAACAGACAGGCTATTGAAGGGCACCCCGATGTGTAAGTCTGCCTGGCCAGCTAGCTTGGTGGTGGTAGAGAACTGCTGAGCTCGCACTTCAGCGGTTTCAGCCTCAAGGGCATCAACCCGACCGCGCAGGGTAGCGAGTTCCGCCTGGAACTCTTCCTGTAGGCGACGGATAGTGGCCAGGTCATTGGGATTGATACCGGACTGGGAAATTAGTGCGGCGATCACGTCTAAACAGGAGTTTAAACCAGCGGCAAACTCAAACCGGGTGAGGCTACGCTGCCCTCGGAAGGTGCGATCAGGATAGCCTTCGAGACAACCATAGTTTTCAACCAAGCTTTGCAGTGCCTGAAAGGCCCAGTCGGAGGGCAACACATCGGCTAGGTCAGAGACACTGGTAATTTGGGCCAGCTGTATAGGCACTTGAATTACGGCGGCTTGATCTAGACTACGAGGGGCGTTACTCCTAGATTCAGAACCTGACTCAGCCGCTAAAGCAGCATTAGAAACGACAAAAGCCGCACCCAAAATAGTCGGCGTAGCCAGCAATAGCTGCCAAAGTAACTGATGCATTGGTCAATTTCTCCACACACTTGGTCAAACATTCAAGGTGTACTTGTCAGCGCCGGTAGCTAAAACTACAGGCCGGACAATATAAAAAGCCGAATGTTTAGACAACCTAGGTTGCTCAAGCACTAAGTACATTAAGGCAGGATGATAATTGAGCGGTTCTAGGCGAGAAAATCCTGACCTGATGACAAAATCTTTGCTTTACCCTTGAGCCAGCGCTGGCGATCGCAGCAAAACTTAAAATCCCAAAAAAAGGGCTCTACGGTTAACCATAGAGCCCTCTTCACAAGGGTTATTTTCAGGTTACAGGGGTTACCTAGAACCGGAAGGTGGCCCGAACAGCACCGTAGAAGGTGGTATCTTCGTTAACGGTTCCGCCAGGGTTGCTGAAGTTAGCATCACCGTAGACCAAAGAAGGAGTAATGGTCAGGAACTCGTTGAAAGGAATTTCGTAATACCCTTCAATCAAGAACGGGTTGTTCTCACGACCAGCAGCCTGGGGCAGTTGACCGCCATACACGCCGAGCTGAGAACCTTCCAAGAAAAGGTTGTCGAAGCCGACACCAGCGGTCCAGCTGAAGTCGTTGCCGCCGTTAAAGTCTTGGAACGCACCGTGGCCAGCGATGAAGAAGTTGCCAAAGTTGAGGCTGAGCAGACCTGCATAGGTGTTAGTTGCACCGGGCAAGCCGCCTTCGAATGCTTCAGCGTTATCGTTGTGCATGTAAGCAAAACCAGCATTCAAGAAGCCGTCGCTCAGGTAGCTGATTTGAGCAATGTAGCTCTGGTCAGCGGCACTGAAAAGGCCAATGGATGGATCGGTGGCACCACCGGAGTTAGACGCAGTGTAACCAGCATCTACAACAAAGGAATCACCCAAGGAGAAGCTAAAGCCTGCACCAGCACCGTTGCTGCTGCTGCCACCAAAGTCATAGAACTGAGGACCGCCAGCGTCTGCCACGGAGGGGCCGTCAAAAGGGACGATGGTGCTGGTCACCCAGTCATCACCGGAGAGGCCACGGGCTGCTACGGTAACGTCTAGGAAACTACCTACTGGGAAAGAGTAGTAGAAGTCGTCAATAGTGATGTTGTAGTCCTCGCCACCGGCATTAGCCAGGCCACCGAAGGCATTTAAGAAGTTACCATCGCCACCCTGGAGACGAATGCGCAGACGATCTTCGCCGGTGAAGCTGGAGTCAAAGTTCAAGCGAGCCCGAGCCGCAACGCTGGTGCTGCTTTCAACTGCAACGGGGTTGTTGTTGGCATCAAACACGTTTAACTGCTCGAAGGGGAAGCCGATGTGGAAGTCAGCCTGACCAGCCAGCTTGGTGGTGGTGGAGAACTGCTGAGCTCGCAGTTCAGCGGTTTCAGCCTCTAGGGCATCGACCCGACCACGCAGAGTGGCCAGTTCAGCCTGGAACTCTTCTTGTAGGCGACGGATAGTAGCCAGGTCGTCGGGGTTGATACCAGACTGAGAAATCAGCACAGCGATCACATCTAAACAGGAGTTTAGACCGGCGGCAAATTCAAAACGGGTTAAGCTGCGCTGACCCCGGAAGGTGCGGTCAGGATAACCTTCAATACAACCGTAGTTTTCGACCAAGCTTTGCAGTGCCTGGAAGGCCCAGTCAGAGGGCAACACGTCGGTCAGGTCAGACACGCTGGTGATTTGGGCAAGCTGCACGGGCTCTTGGGCCAGGGAAGCTTCTTCCAGGGTGTCAACGCTGCTGAGCACAGTCTCAGGGGTTGACTCAGCGGCAACGGCAGCAGTCGAAATCGCAAAGGCAGCACCTAAAGCAGCAGGCGCAGCTAGCAAACCTTTCCAAAGTAATTTAGACATTCGTTAATCTCTCCTCACACCTTTCAAGAAGGCTAATTTGTACTTATCAGCAGCAGTAGCAACAGCCACGACCGAGTAAGACTGCAGGCTTCAGCGTCTAGACAAATCTAGAGTACCCAGGCACTACATACGTCCAAACTCGATACTAGCAGATCTGGTTCGCCAAGGCTATAAAGTTCTAGCCCAATGACCAAACCCGCTCTCAGCCCTTTGACGGATAGCAGCAATTTAAGGTTCCCCCTGGTGGTGTGACTAGACGTGGGTAAGAAGATGGACTTGGCTGTGCATAATAGACTTTATCGGAAATAGGAGAAAAATTGCTGTGGGTCAGCATCTCCCCCGG
>DAIUJR010000028.1:0-66656 GCA_036848635.1 Nodosilinea sp. CTOTU7336 | reverse complement strand
TAAAATAGGCAGCAGGTGGAGTGAGTGATAAAATGCCTACTGCTGCTCAGCTAGAGAGTCTATACCGCGTTAGCTATCAGTTGACGTATATCATGCTGCAACCGATTCATCTGGTTTGTGTTGATCGTCGGACTCGCAACGTGTATGTCCTAGCTGGATATGGTGAAGATCTTGAGTTTGAAATTGTGCCGAATGGAGAGGTGTTCTGATGAGTCAAGTGAATTTTGATGCCATGAGTGATACCGAATTAAAACGGTACTTTCTGTCAAACCGCCAAGATCAAGCTGCTTTTCAGGCGTATTTGGACAGGTTCAGTCAGCGTCCAAAATCCCTCATTGCAAGCCCGAGTGATCCTGATTTTGATACAAAGATTCAGGCAGCAATTCGGCAGAAATTAGAATCATCGCGTAGCAGCCAGCCAGCTAACAACGCAGTTGAGCGGACGGAATAGAGCTTTTTGCTTCATTTCAGAGTTATCTGCCGCCGCTCACTTTAGCCGTTGGCCTGCCAGCGCGCCCAGGCCTCGCTTGTTCTAGATCCTGCCTTCTGCCCAGGTGTAACCGCTCAAACCCTGGGTGCTTGGCCAAAACTCAGGTTCGCCAAGGCTGCGATCGCTGGCGCAGGCCAGTTCAGTTCACCCCCTGGCGCTAGCGGCGATCGCGTAAACTAGGGTCAGATGCTGGGCTGCATAGTCCAACACCGCACCGGACGGACGGAGACCTCGGGCCGACTCGACTGCGCAGACCCCTGCCGCTGGTGAATTCTGACGTTGGCCTTGTGTGCCGGACGTACGTTTCTAAACGCTTATTCAAAAACTGATCTTGATCTTTGGTCTAGCCCCTATGAATGGCAACTATTCAAAATAGTGATTGTCAATTACCTGAGTAATGGGTCATGCGGGAAAGTAAGTTTAGAAGTTGGAGGATGTGATGATTATTCAATCCCATTCACGTTCTTATCATGCGCTTACTGACCATGAAATCGTAAACAGCTTGGGCAGCAGTGCAGAAAGCGGTTTAACGCCTGAGGAAGTCGCTCGTCGCTATGAGCAGCATGGCTGGAATGAGTTGCAGTTTAAGCCCGGAAAACCTGTGTGGTTAAGGTTCTTGCTGCAATTTCATCAGCCACTCCTCTATATTTTGCTTCTGGCTGGAGCCGTTAAAGCGTTTTTGGGTTCCTGGACGAATGCCTCGGTAATCTGGGGTGTGACGCTGATTAACGCCATCATTGGCTATGTACAGGAAGCCAAGGCAGAAGGGGCGATCGCCTCTCTCGCCAAAGCCGTCACCACTGAAACCACCGTTCTGCGAGAAGGGCAACCGCTGCGGATTCCCTCACGGGATCTGGTGCCGGGGGATTTAGTGGTGTTGACATCGGGAGATAAAGTCCCGGCAGATTTGCGGTTGCTGCGAGTTCGCACCTTACAGATAGATGAATCTGCCCTGACCGGGGAATCCGTTCCGGTTGAAAAATCCGTCCAGGTGCTACCTGAGGATACTTCCCTTGCTGAACGGCGCAATATGGCTTACGCAGGCAGTTTTGTCACCTTTGGGCAGGGACAGGGGATCGTCGTCGCGACTGCCAATGTCACTGAAATGGGGCAGATTTCGCGATCAATGGAAAATCGGGTTAGTCTCACTACACCCCTGACCCGGAAGTTTGAGAAATTCAGCCGCACTCTGCTCTACATTATCTTGCCCCTGGCGACCCTCACCTTGGCGGTTGGGTTGGGGCAGGGAGGCTCCTGGATTGACATGTTTGAGGCGGCGGTCGCCCTGGCCGTCAGTGCGATACCCGAAGGCTTACCCGCGGTTGTAACCATCACGCTGGCGATCGGCGTCAACCGGATGGCAAAACGCAACGCCATCATTCGTAAGCTGCCAGCGGTGGAGGCGTTAGGCAGTGCCACAGTGATTTGTTCCGACAAAACCGGGACATTGACAGAAAACCAGATGACGGTTCAGGCGATTTATACAGGGGGACATCACTATCGCGTCAGCGGTGGGGGCTACAGTCCTAAGGGCGACATCTCCCGGGTCAGCAACGGCAGGGAGATGTCGCTGGATGCGGCGGAACTTCCCCCTGCTTTAGCCCAGTGTTTGACCACAGGCATTCTCTGTAACGACTCCCAGCTCAAACAAACGGGGACAGATTGGACGGTGGTGGGTGATCCAACCGAAGGAGCTTTGATTGCCGTGGCGGAAAAAGCAGGGTTGAACCAGACTGGACTCACGACAACCACCCCTCGCATGGATGCCATTCCCTTTGAGTCTGAGTATCAGTACATGGCAACGCTGCATGAGGCTCAACCGCGAATGATTTATGTAAAAGGATCGGTAGAAGCGTTGCTGCGTCGGTGTACCCAGATGCTCGATGCCCAGGGACAGGAGATTGCCCTCGATTCTACCCAGATCAAACAGGAAGTCGATGATATGGCAGGGCAGGGGCTACGGGTGCTGGCATTTGCCCAAAAGACAGCATCGGTACAGCAACATGCCATTGACCATGAGGATATCGCCACCGATCTCGTCTTTCTAGGACTCCAGGGCATGATTGACCCACCCCGTCCAGAGGCGATCGCCGCAGTTCATGCTTGCCAGTCTGCCGGGATTCAAGTCAAGATGATCACGGGCGATCACATTGCCACCGCACGGGCGATCGCCCAACGTATGGGGATTCAAACTAGCTCAGGGGTAGTCGCCTTTGCTGGGCAACAGTTAGCCCAAATGAATGAGTCAGAGATTCACAATGCCGCCGTCGAAGGGTCTGTCTTTGCCAGAGTCGCCCCGGCACAAAAGCTGCAACTGGTGGAAGCACTCCAGTCCAGAGGCAATATCGTCGCTATGACGGGAGATGGGGTGAACGATGCCCCGGCACTTAAACAGGCGGATATTGGCATTGCGATGGGCAAAGGCGGTACGGAGGTTGCCCGCGAATCCGCTGACATGTTGTTGACCGATGATAATTTTGCTTCCATTGAAGCGGCCGTGGAAGAGGGGCGCACGGTTTACCAGAATTTGCGAAAGGCGATCGCCTTTCTCCTGCCTGTGAATGGCGGAGAATCCATGACGATTCTGATCAGTGCTTTGTTAGCAAGGGATCTGCCGATTTTATCCCTGCAAGTGCTCTGGCTAAATATGATTAACTCCATCACCATGACGGTTCCCCTCGCCTTTGAACCGACATCTCAGAGATTGATGCAACAGCCACCCCGTAACCCTAAGGAGCCTTTGCTCACCCAGAAATTATTACGCCGAATATTAGCGGTTTCATTATTTAACTGGGTTTTGATTTTCGGTATGTTTGAGTGGGCACAATCCGCAACAGGTAATATTGCAGTCGCCCGCACAATGGCTATCCAATCGCTTGTGGCAGCACGCATCATCTACCTGATCAGTATCAGTCAATTGGGAACGAGTTTAATCGCCTATGGACGCCGTCAAACCACATCAATCACAACTGCACCGATCTTAATGGTGGGTATTATTGTTGCTGTTGTCCTGCAAGTTCTGTTTAGCCAGTGGTCAGTGATGAACACACTCTTTGAAACCGCACCTCTCACCTGGAATCAATGGCTCATCTGTTTATTGCCAATGGTGCCAATGGTGCCGTGGGCAATTCTTGCAAATGTGATTGACCCGCCTTCCAGCCAAAGGTGAAGTATCTGAATCAGTTCTACAAGTTCTTCAACCATCAATACTCATTCTTGGACACTCATATGTTTCAGAAAATTCTAGTTGCACTGGACAGCACACCTACCGCTCAAGCTGTTTTTACAAAGGCTGTTGCTTTAGCCAAAGCAATGAACGCAAGTCTCATGGTGTTACACGTACTGTCTATGGAGGATGAAGGTAATCCGGATTGGACTCTGGGCATGGGCGAGGGTAGAGATCAAGCAGGGACATCTCAAGAAACCCCTATGTTTTTTTCAGTTTATGATGAGATCAATTGGGAATCGCATCGGCGGCAGTGGCAGCAATATGAGAGGGAAAGCCGTGAGAAATTTCAACCCTACAGTGAACAAGCGATCGCGATGGGGATCAAGACCGAGTTCACTCAAATTCCAGGCAAGCCTAGTCAAGTAATCAAGAAAGTAGCACAAACCTGGAAAGCCGACTTGATTGTGATGGGAAGTCGAGGTCGTACAGGGCTGAGTGAACTGGTCTTAGGCAGTGTAAGTAATTATGTCATGCACCATGCACCCTGCTCAGTACTCATTGTGCATTCTTAAACGCTCCGCGAGATAAGGTCAGGGGATAAGTCGTCCTATCACCCTCCCTTTAAAACCGTTCATGCTGTAGGGTGGGCGACTAACGAGTTAGTTACTGTTACTGATACTTTTTCAATCGGGTCAATTAGATTGAGCCACCCCAAGCAAATTCTACAAGGAACCGTTAGGAGCTATAGCGAAGGCTAACCACCCCAATGCGCACCGACCGACGAGAGATTATCTGTGAGAATTAAAAGTTACTTGCGGCGGTTGATTGGGAACGTTAGCCTTGCTCCTTGACTGCAATCAATACTCCCTTCAATGTCTCTAGTCGTGTAGTCATTTCTTCCACCAGCTCTTCACTAAAGTGCTCGATAAATACCCGATCGAGATCGGCCAGTGCCAATCTTGCTGTGGACATGAGGCGCTCTCCTTTTTCAGTAAACAGAATCTGCTTCTGCTTGCCGACTCCCTCTGCTTGTTCCAGATAACCGGCTTGACAAAGCTCCTTGACTGTTTTAGCAACCATTTGTCGAGACACTTTCAAACGGCGAGCGATCTCAGAGCCATAGTTAATGCCGCAATCGAGAGCGCTAAGGAAATGAAGCATGGAAGGGGAAATGTCATCAGAACCTTTCAAGCGCAGATGTTCGGCGACATACTCAGTGAATTGGCCGTGGAGGTCGCTAGCAGCAAATAGCAGCCTCAATGACTGACTATCAGCCATTGAAATTCCTCGCATTGTAAACTTGGTTGACATAAAGAGGTGCCCACCTTTAATATGATTTATGTCAACCAAGTTTACATTAATCCGGTTGGAATTTGCTATGAACAATACTCGTCCTTTGCGTATCGCGTTACTTGCGAATGCTGCTTTTTCTGCTACCTGTGGGCTGTTGATGCTTGCCAAGCCTGTTTTTGTTGGGATTCTCCTTGGCGTACATGCACCCTTGCTTTTGCGATTGCTGGGAGTTGGATTGTTGCTATTTTCAATTGATCTAGTACATCAAACCACGCGACCACGGTTGGCAACTTGGCGAGCACTCTATGCCAGTGTAGGCGATTTTCTCTGGGTGATTACTTCAGTACTGGGGCTGCTGCTATTCTCTAATTTGTTTTCCCTGGCTGGAGTGTCGCTGGTGCTGATAATTGCTGGGGTAGTTTTAGCCTTTGGCTGCTGGCAGATTTGGGGGATTGATTGCGCCCATCGAGCAAAAAATCCGGCACTGTATCGACACTGTCTGATTGTGGCTACCAAGGCACCTGCGGCAGTCATGTGGGATGCGATCGAGCGTATGGGTGATATTCAAAACTACATGCCATCGCTGGTTAGATCAGAAATTCTCGACAGTAAATCACCTGGGATTGGTGCTGTTCGACGCTGTACCGATAGCTCTGATAGACACTGGGCTGAAGAGTGTATTGAATTCGAGCCAGGTCATTCGTTTACGATGCGCTTTGCTGCCGAAGCACCAGATTTTCCCTTCCCAGCCAGTACAATGCTCGGAGGCTGGAAGGTTATGTCTGTGGGGACAGGATCTGAGGTGATGATTTGGTGGGAACTTGCTCCCAAACCAAGTTTTCTAGCTCCAATCTTATTACCCATTTTGGCTTTCAGTGCCGATCGTGATTTTGTACAGGTTATTCAGCGTATGGCAAACGATTCACAAGAGCAGAATCTGAACGGAGCAAGGCTTATCATGCGTTTTTGTTGAATTCACAAGGCTAGCACTGCTCCACCGCGACCCAAACGGAGTGATGTCAAATGTGTAGGCTAACAATTCGCTTGGAGCGGACTGATGAAAAATCTTGGTTTTGCATTTAAGGTTATTTGCAGCCGCTCAAGCGAACCATTATGCGGCAAGGTGAGCACCACACGTGAGGAGGCGATAGTGACCACGATACGCACGATGCAGGCTGTTGCACTCGACCGGTTCGGTGGCCCGGACGAGCTGAAGCTCCGGACACTCCCAGTGCCCGACGTCGAACCGGACGAAGTCCTGATCCATGTCGAGTCAGCGGGCGTAGGTGTGTGGGATCCTTTCGAGCGGGAGGGCGGCTACGCGGAGATGCTCGGGCTCGAGCCACACTTCCCCTACGTGCTGGGATCTGAGGGCGCAGGCCTGATCGCCGCTGTGGGCGAGGATGTCAGTACTTTTAAGAACGGCGAAAGGGTCTATGCTGCGGGCTTTCTGAATCCTAAGGGTGGGTTCTATGCCGAGTACGCTGCGGTGAAGGCTGCCCTTGTTGCACGTGTTCCAGATGGGCTCACGACAGAGCAGGCGGGCGCCATGTCGGGCGTGGCGCTCACAGCCTTACGTGGTCTCGACGATACTCTCAACCTGAAGTCAGGCGAGGCGGTGATGATCTTCGGTGCCAGCGGCGGCGTCGGGCACATGGCCGTGCAACTCGCGAAGCGGATGGGTGCTCGCGTCTTTGCAGTGGCGTCGGGCAATGACGGGGTAGTGCTAGCCAAGCGGTTGGGCGCCGATGCCGTAGTGAACGGGCGTGCTGATGATGTGCTGGCCGCTGCTTTCGCATTCAGCCCCGCCGGCCTCGATGCCGCCTTGCTCACAGCCGGTGGTGAGATCGCTGAGGCGACCTTGTCGGCGGTGCGCGATGGCGGGCGCGTCGCCTATCCCAGCGGGGTCCAGCCCGAGCCCTATGCTAGGCCCGGTGGGCAAGCCCTGCGCTACTTTGGCGTTCCCGATGCGGAGGTCCTCGAAAGACTGAACCGCCTTATTGGCGGCGGTCCGTTTGAGGTACACATCACCAGAACCTTCCCGTTGAACGAAGCAGGCGATGCTCACCGCGCTCTTGATGATCATTATCTGGGCAAGTTAGCTCTGCGAGTAGGGTGAAGACACGTGGTGCCGCCCAACGCTCCGGTTGCAGCGGACTGTTGAGCGGCTCAATCAGCCACACTTCCGTGACCATTAGCGATCAAGTTGTCCCCGTGCAACTTTGATCACGCCCCTACGTCCAATATGTGAGCCACCATGGCAAAGCCGCAACCATGTCTACTGCGGGAGCCAAGCAAATGAGACCCATCGAAATTCTTCTGTCAGTCGCGAATGTGTTGACATTGTTGGTCTTGGTTCTTCTGTGGCTTCAGGCAGCGCGCTGGACGGGCTATGTGACGCTGATCGCGCTGCTGATCGCCGCCGCACAGGTGCTCATTGAGGGTTCGCGCTGGCAGATGATCCCAGCCTATCTGCTAACCGGGCTGTTCTTCCTGCTCTGGCTGCTCCACAATATTTCACTAACGGTCAGCTTCGCCCCCAGAAAGCTTTTCATCGGACTGGTCGGGCTAGGCGTATTCACGCTGACCCTCTCCATCGCTCTGCCAATCATTCTCCCCGTGTTCCGCTTTCCGCCACCAAGCGGGACATACCAGATTGGTACACTGACCTATCATTGGCTAGATGCCAATCGCCAAGAGATTTTCAGTGCTGATCCGCACGATCGACGTGAGTTGATGGTGCAGATCTGGTATCCCACCAGGGGCGGATCAGCATCACCGCGCGCACCCTACATGCAGCATCCAGAGGCTCTTGCCTCGGCGCTGCGATTGCTTCACCTGCCGGAGTTCATCTTCGGGCACTTCCAGTACGTCACCACCCACGCCATCCCGTCCGCGCCTCTGGCAGATGAGGATTTCAGCTACCCGGTGCTGATCTTCTTGTCCGGGCGAGCGGGCTACCGCCAGTCCAACACCTTCCAAATCGAAGAATTGGTCTCACATGGCTACATCGTCGCTGGCATCGATCAGCCATACGCCGCTGCTGGCGTGGTATTCCCGGACGGGCGACTGGTGTCCATGGATCCGCGCATGTACGATCCCGCACGTATCGGTCACCCAGCATTTCTCGATGGCGTGATCCCTTTTCTGGCGCAGGATGTCAGCTTCACGCTCGAACAGCTTGCCTCCTTGAACCAGTCTGACCCAAACGGCATCCTGAGCGGTCGGCTAAACCTTAAGCGGGCGGGCATCTTAGGGGTTTCGCTGGGCGGGATTTTGAGTGGCGAAGCTTGCCTTCACGAGTTGCGCTTACGGGCCTGCCTGGTGATGGATGCCTTCATGTCAACCCAGGTAGTCCACTCGGGATTGCAACAGCCGACCATGTGGATCAGCCGCGATGCCCAGACCATGCAGTTGGAAAGGTGGTCTCAGGTCGATATCGACGAAACGCAGAGTAGCATGCGCGCGGTGTATGAGAGTCTGCCAGGGGAAGGCTACCTGGTGCTGGTGCCCGGCATATTTCACCTGGACTTCACCGATGCGCCGCTTTTTTCGCCACTGGCCTCTCTGCTGGGTCTGTCGGGGCGGTTGGATACACAGCGGACGCATAGTATCATCAACGCCTACTCGTTAGCGTTCTTCGATCGGCAGTTGAAGAACCGCCCGGCAAAGCTGCTTGATGGACCGGCAAAAGACTATCCTGAAGTGCTCTTTGAAACGCGCCGATCGTAATTGGCTGGAGCGGTGTGGAATGTTCAGTGAGTTGTCTCTCGCGGAACGCGCGTTTCTCAAACACGCCGCCCAACACGCCGCTGCACCGGAACGTATCAAGGTTATCCATGAGAGGCAAAGGCTGTCTGCGTCCGGTGAGCTTTGCCGTTATGCGGCTTCGTTTCTGGGTAAGGTCGCAGCCGAAAGTTATCTGTGGGGCAAGCAGAATCAAATGTTGCTAAGTTGATTACCTCAGTCTTAAAACACATCGCTCATAATTTTGGTAGTGCTAGGTGTGGAGACCTGAATGCGAAATATCTGGGCGTTTGGTTGGGGTGCATTGGTTGGGGTGCTTGGTGGGCTAATTGGCTTAGGCGGTGCAGAGTTCCGCTTACCCGTTCTAGTTAGCGTTTTTAACTATCGAACTCTACAAGCAATTATCATCAACCTCATTGTCAGTCTTGTCACAGTGACATTTTCATTTATTTTTCGGAGCGGCGTTGTGGGACTGGAAAATGTTGCTGCGAACTGGGCAGTAATCATCAATATTTTGGCAGGCTCTCTAATCGGCTCTTATGTTGGAGTTCATTATGCAACTCGAATCAACGAACGAGTCTTAAACCAAGTAGTTGTAGTTTTTCTGATTTTTCTGAGCGTTGTACTGATAGGACATAATCTCATCTTCAGTCTTGAGAGTTTGCAACTGCCAAGCCTTTTAAGAATCAGCTTTGGATTTTTAGCAGGAATCATAATTGGCATATTCAGCAGTATGTTGGGTGTGGCAGGTGGAGAGTTGATTATCCCAACAATTATTTTGCTGTTTTCAGTTGATATTAAGCTGGCGGGAAGTTTGAGCCTTGCGATTAGTATTCCGACAATTTTGATGGGTCTGTTTAAATACAAAAGCCAACAAAGATTCAAGGAAGTTAAAACAGAGCAGAGACTTATCATATCAATGGCATCTGGCTCAATTTTGGGTGCATTTGTTGGCAGTAATCTTTTAAGATTTGTATCTAGTTCTCTGTTGTACTTAATCTTGGGTACAATTCTGCTGTTGTCGGCGTTGAAGTTGGCGAGGCACAAGCCAGCCGCATAATAACCCTGGCGCAGCAGACGGTTGAGAGCTGACTGCCTGGCACATCTCTGGCAACCCCTGATCTCTCGTCGGTCACGCGGCCTTAAAGCCTATTATGATGTTGAACTGCCTCATAACAGATATCGTTCTTCCCATATCAATTCTGGCAATCGCTTATACAATCTGACAAATAAAATTTAAGTAAAGTGTATAAGGTGGAGAGTCTGCTTTGCAGCTTACCTGCTTTGTACATCACTTAAATCTCAATTCTTTGAGAAGTCAAAGCTTATGAGCGTGGCGACTAATCATGAGGCAACGACAACGATCTTGGGAAGACCAGCAGATCAGGGCAGGTGGCTTTTGATCCCCTTGGGGATGAGCATTTTACTTTGCTTGGGAAGTGTGTATTCCTGGAGTATTTTTAGAACTCCCTTGGAAAATGAACTAGGAATTAGTGCGAGTGCAAGCCTGTTGCCATACACATTTGTATTAGTTTTCTATGCTGCACTAATGCCGATCGCAGGTTTTTACATTCCTCGTATTGGCACCCGTGTCATAACGGCAGTCGCAGGAGTTATTGTAGGTTTAGGCTATATTCTTTCAAGCTTTGCTACCCATATTGGAACGCTAGTCTTCACCTATGGGGTGATTGCCGGAATCGGGGTTGGTATTGCCTATGGTGTTCCCATGGTTGTAGTATCCCGCTGGTTCCCCGATAAGAAAGGATTGGCTGTGGGGTTGACGATCATTGGATTTGGTCTTTCGCCCTTGATCACGGCTCCCCTGGCGAACCACCTAATCAGTGTCTACACCGTTCGACCCACCTTGCGCATTCTCGGCATCGCCTTTACAGCCATTATTTTAGCCATTTCCCTGACTATGAAGTTGCCGCCTAAGGGTTGGCATCCTCGGCAGAGTATTGTAGCTTCTGCATCGATTTTGGACTCATCTTACCCGAAGAACTTGCTTAAGAGTCGATCGTTTTATGGACTGTGGATTTGCTATGCGATCGGAACTCTAGTAGGTTTGAGTGCGATTGGTATTTCCAGTGCAGTAGGGGAGGAAATCATTAATATCAATTCGACCATGGCTGCTCGTAGTGTTGCCTTATTTGCTCTGTTTAATGGGGTGAGTCGTCCATTATTCGGTTGGTTAGCAGATCGGTTTAAGCCTCACTATATTGCCATTTTGTCCTATGTGCTGATCTTAATCGCCTGTGTGTTAATGGTGAATGCTGAAACTGGACAAGTCGGTACCTACCTCATTGCCTTCTGCCTGTTTTGGTTTTGTCTTGGCGGCTGGTTGGCCATGGCTCCAACCATTACGTTGGGCTTTTTTAATCCTGACCAGTATGCTCAAAACTATGGCATTATCTTTACAGCTTATGGAGTTGGCGCTTTGATTGGAACGTTGATGACCGGTCGCGTTCGAGATTTATTTGGGACATATACCTATGTGTTTTACCCTATGGCATTGTTGGCAATTATGGGCATTATCGTAGCTTGCTTACTGCTCAAAAAAGAAAGATCTTCATCTACTGCGTAAAGTTAAAGTGGGGTGAGGACAAGAAACCCATAAGCACTTGAGAGCCTAATCATTAGCCATCTCCAGAAATGTCCTGAAATGCCCGTGGTATCGTGGCAAAATCTGGATTGTTGGAGAGGTCTATTTAGAGCCGTAAGTTGGGTTAGCGATGGTGTCCAGGGTCGTTAGCTGCCAAAATATTAACTGTCATGATTGCTTTGTTACCGACCCAAGGGCAACTCGCTGAACTGCACCCCATAGCGTCGTTTTTGGATACGGCGCCGCCCCTTGACATCTTTTGGGAAACCGATGATCCCCCAGACTATTGGTACCAGGGGTACGACCCTCGCACCGGGGGTCAGCATTCCCTACCCCGTACCGCGCAGGCCAAAGCCTTAGCCAGGGGGCTAATAGAACAGCTCAAGCAGGCCCCCTGGTCTCAGCGGGAGGGCAAAATGTACGGGGTTTTGCTGGTGCAGACGGCGGATGGGCAGCCCTGGGTACTTAAGGCTTTTTCGGGAACCTGGCCCGATACCAGCCCCGGAAAAGGCTGGGTACCGGCCCTGTCCGCGGAGCAACGGGTTGACCTGCAAGCGGCCTACACCCGCGCTCAGCTCAGCGAGATCAAGGCCCAGCTGCTGGTTTTACAGGGCATCGCCGAGCGCCAGACCTATGCTCAGGCCGTGGCGGAGCTGGATCAGCAGCGCCAGATGCTTAACCAGGTGCACCAGCAGCGTAAGCAGGCCCGCAACCGGCAGCGCTCTGCCCACCAAAGCCGTCTGACTGGGGAGGCTCTGGCCCTGGCCGAGCATAATCTGGATCAAGCTAGCCGTCGCGACAAGGCCGAGCTGCGAGCCTTCAAGCAGACCCAGCACCAGCGACTCGGGCCCCTGGAGGC
This sequence comes from Nodosilinea sp. CTOTU7336, assembly GCA_036848635.1. Taxonomy (GTDB): domain Bacteria; phylum Cyanobacteriota; class Cyanobacteriia; order Phormidesmidales; family Phormidesmidaceae; genus Nodosilinea. Next base: position 54,496 of record DAIUJR010000028.1, on the reverse strand, counting down.
CGCCATCCAGGCCGCCGATGCCGAGATCGCCGCCCTCAGACGCCAGCGCCGGGATCTCTCCCGCCAGCTCCAGACCGCTTTGCACGCCACCTATACCCTGACCAATTTTGCCGGAGAGACCAGGACGTTACAGGAGCTCGCTAGTACTGGTAGCCTGCCCACCGGCACCGGCGACTGCTGCGCTCCTAAGCTGCTTCAGTTTGCCGCCCGCCACGGGCTGAAACCCCTGGCCCTGGCTGAATTTTGGTGGGGGCCGGCCGCCAGCGATAAACAGCCGGGGCAGTTCTACGGGGCTTGTCAGGAGCGCTGTCAGCCGATCATGGGCTTTTTGCTGGGGGGGTTGTCTGCCGTGGCTGTGTCTACCCCTACCAGCCCTCTGCCTATTCTTTACGAGGATGAATACTTAGTCGTGGTGAATAAGCCTGCCGGTCTGCCCTCGGTGCCGGGGCGCTACACCGATAGTCAAGACAGCGTGCTGACTCGGCTGCGGCACACCCGACCCGATGGCGACCAGCTACGGCCCGTACACCGCCTTGATCAGGCTACCTCGGGGGTGCTGGTGCTAGCGCTTACCCCTGAGACCCAGCGCCAGCTTTGCCAGCAGTTTGAGCAGCGCCAGGTGGCTAAAACCTATCTTGCAATTCTAGACGGGCACCCCACCCAGCTTGAGGGCACTATCACCCTCCCCCTGTGGGGTAACCCCGCCGAGCGCCCCAGACAATCGGTGGATTGGACCCGGGGCAAACCCAGCCAGACCCGCTTTCAGGTGATTGACCAAGCCGCCACCTCAACCCGCGTGCGGTTTTTTCCCATTACCGGGCGCACCCATCAGCTGCGGGTGCATGCGGCCCATCCGATGGGGCTGAACACGCCTATTCTTGGCGATTGCCTCTATGGTAGGGGTACGCCTGCCCCGCGTCTGTACCTCCACGCTGAGAACATTGAGTTCACTCATCCTGACACGCACCGGCAGATTATTGTTAAGGCCAATACTCCATTTTAAAGGAGGGGGGCTTGAGGGCCTGTGACGTGGGCCGAGGCCAGATTACTAGCAACGGGGTCATTGGTCTGTCGCGAGCGTTCTGTTTACCGGGTACACCGTGGCCGTCTGGAATTCGTGGCACTATTGAAGGGGAACTCAGGAACTGAGCCAGCGTTGCCGCCAAATGCGGCTCGGTATCCTCCTCCTCACCGCCACCCTGATTGACGGTGGGCATTGGTAGACTTCGGTAGGCAAGCCAGCCCATGAAACCTGAAAACCCTAATTTCCCCCCAGAAATTCCCGCCATTCCCCCACCCAGCAACCAGGGATGGGAACCGGAACCGCGAAGTGACGAGACGGTTCCCAATCAAACCTGGCCAATAGATGCAGGTGAGAGCCCCGAGAGCTTAACGGATTTATCGTTAGCCACTGGCCCTGGGGAGCATGCTGCCGTTAAAAATATTCTGCCCGCAAGCACCGGGGAAACGAGCGCCACAACAAATCTGGCAGAACCTATTTCGGACATAGACTATTGGCTGAAAACCGACCCAGCTGAACCCACCCAGTCGATACCTGACCCAACTGAAGGACACAATATTGAAGCGGTGGAGCCTATCCCTTCGGCCCGCAGGAAAGACCCCACCGACAGTAGACCACGGGAAGCGGAGAAACCCGTTCGGATCGAACAAGCCTTTGACGATTGGGCGGAGACGGAAGTTCCCTACCAGCCGAAGGAACTCGGGATCATCGACCAGCTGGTGCTGATTTTGGCCAACGGTAGCGTGGTCTGGCGGCGATTTTTGCGGTGGCTGCGATCGCAGCTGCCCCGCCAATGGCAACGCCGACTCTCTGACGACGCCCTCGCGGCTATTGTCCTGGGGGTTTTAATGCTCTTGCTGGCCCTCTGGAACCCCCTTGGAGCCGGGCGATCAAAACCCGCTGTAGCCCAGGTAACGTTACCCAGGGTCGAGGAAGTGTCGCCTAGCGGGGCAGTGGTAGCACTCACCCCAGGCTCAGCACCGCAGGAGGCAGAAACCCCAGAACCCGAACCTCCAGCTGCTTCAGAGTGGATTTCAGAACCAGCCTTGTCTACCGAACAAAGCCTGATCGCCGACATTCAAACCCAGGTCAGCCGCATTAGCCGCTCCTACCAGGCGGGGCTGATCGAGTCGGTAGAGGTCAACTTGCCCGAAAACACCCTAGCCGTCAACGTCGGGGAGAACTGGTACGGTCTTACCCAGGGGCAGCAGGATAGGGTTTCCCAAGGCATCTACGACCAGGTGCAGGAGCTAGGGTTTAGTACGCTAAACCTGCGGGATCCGGTTGGGATCATCGTGGCCCGCAACCCGGTAGTAGGTTCGACTATGGTGGTGCTGCACCGCAGCCGCTCAGCGGCGGCTAATTTCCCAGCCTTCTAAAGCCCTTCCTGGGCAATTTCTGGAAAAGAAGATACCCGATCTGGATTCCCGCCTGTGCGGGAATAACGAGGTAAGGTCTTGGCTGGAAATCTCCCTAAACCTCCGTTTGAATAATCTGGATATACCGCTATGGGATACCCACCTACGGGTAGTAAATCCACCCACAGGGCATTAGCCCGACCCCGCAGGTGGGTCTCTGCCCTGTTGGGAATCGGGGTGGCCCTGGTGACCCCAGCCCCGGTCAACGCGGCAGAAGAAATTTTCTTTCAGTACGGCTCGTTGATTCGCTCGGTGCAGGTGAGTTCCCTAGAGACCCTGGCCTCAGAGGGGGTAGTAGTAGATGATTTGGCCTTTTACATCAAGCTGGTCGGGCTGAGCGAGGCCGAGCTAGAGCAGTTTCGCGGCGGTCTCAGCCGCACTCTGCCCATCGATGGGGTGCTGCTGTCTCGATTTCTCTACAGCAACCTGGGGGAAGATCTCCTCACTCGCCTCGGCGAAATTCTGCGCCTTCGCGGCGGTAGCAACGGCAAACCAGCCCTGCGGGCGGCGCTGATCAATGCAGCCCTGTCGGCCGAGGGGCTTTCCGCCATTAACGTCGTGCACCATCTGCCGACGGATATGCAAATTAGCGTCCCCGAGGTGCTGGCCGTTGATACCGCCGTTGCCGGGGTGGTTACCGCCACCTCGGACGCCGTTAACCAGCTCGGCCAGCTCACCACTGACCAGGCCGCCAAAGAGCCCGAGATAGATTATTCAACCCTGCCCGATCTGACCCAGCCCGGCCCCTTTGCGGTGCAAAGTCAGCGGCTCAACCTGACCGATGCCCAGCGCAGTCGTCAGTTCTACGTCGATATCACGCGCCCCCAACAATGGGGCAGCGGGCTAGCTCCGGTGATGGTCTTTTCCCACGGACTGTCGGCCAGCCCCGAATCGCGCCGAGACTGGGCCTCCCACCTGGCCTCCTACGGCATCGTGGTGGTCATGCCCCAGCACCCCGGCAGCGATGCGGGTCAAATCGCCAACTTTAGGGCCGGGCTCAGCTCTGAAATTTTTGACATTCAAGAGTTTATTGACCGGCCCCTCGATATCAGCTTCGTGCTCGACGAGCTAGAGCGCCGCAACCAGCGGGAGTTTGATGGTCGTTTAGACCTCGTGCAGGTGGGGGCCGGAGGCCACTCCTTGGGGGGCTATACGGCCCTGGCGGTGGCCGGGGGAGCAATTAACTTTCCCTACCTAGAGCAAGCCTGTAATCAGCGGTTTATCCACATCAACGTGTCGCTACTGCTGCAGTGCCAGGCCCTGCGGCTACCGCGCCAGACTTACCGCTTTCGCGACCCCAGAGTGACCTCGATTCTAATTTCTAACCCAGTCAACAGCAGTATCTTTGGCCCCGAGGGGTTGGCTCCCATCACCATTCCCGTGCTGGTGATGGCCGGCAGCTACGACCCGGCCACCCCGGCGGTGTTCGAGCAGTTTCGCACCTTCCCCTGGTTCACCACCGAAAACCGCGCCCTGGCCCTCATTGAAGGGCAGGCCCATATCGACCTATCGGCCCTGGATGCGGGGGTCTCAAACTTGATTGCCAAGATTCCAGGGCTGACCCTGCCCCCCCCGGATGTGATCGACCGCTACTTCAACGCCATCAGCCTGGCCTACGTCGGACGCTATGTGGCCCAACGGCCCGACTATCGGGTTTACCTGCGCGCCGCCTATGCCAATTACCTCAGCCAGGGCGAAACCTTCAGCCTGTTTATGGTCAACGCCGGAGCCGACGTAGACCAAGGCCTAATCGCCCCCCTAAACGAACGGCTGAGGCCCCTAGAGCAGCCCACCCGACCGCCTGCTCCCGTGGCAGAATGACAGCCATAGAGTTTTAGCTAGGAATTCGGATCGGGGATTAGGCCACTCCCAGGGACAGCTTTAGGTAGGAGGGAAATCGTGTCCCATGCCACACTGCGAGGGTAATGATCTGATACTCAATGAGATGCCTCTCGCCCGCGGCCGACCCATGGCCAGAATTCACGGCATAGGCCGGAAAACTAGCGGCGGCCAGACTCAGCCGCAGGGCATGGCCCGCTGGGATGACAAAGCAGGTGGACTGTAAAGATAGCGTGAACTTTGAAGGGAAATGATCAGCTGAGTCTGACGGTGCCTCGAAGCGGCCATAGCCCTGGCTCAAATTCATCACCCGGCCATCGGGATACACCTCAGACAGGACGGCGCTGAGGTCAAAGCTAACGGTATCGGTTTGGATGTAGAGTTCCAGGCTAGGGGTGCCGGCTACCCGCAGCGGCTCGGTCAGCGGCCACGTGGTATAGGTGAGCACGTCGCTACGGCCATCGATGGCGGCCCGGTCAAACGACCCCGCCGGTATGCCAGCGTGCCCCCCGAGAGAGGGCACAGGCCGCCAGGGATCGTGAACCATGACATCCGTTCCCCAGTCATCTCCAGGGGCGCTGGGAGGCGAGGGGGTGGGGGTTAATAGACCGTCATCCTGGCGCATTCCAGCCAGCCCAGAACTCCCCAAGTAGAAACGGTTGACCTGACCCTCAGGCCAGTGGTCGAAGGAACGCCAGCGGTTACGGCCCATTTCAAACAGACGCACCGCAGGCTCCTGCCCTAGGCCCGTGTCGCAACCCTTGAGAAAGTGGTCAAACCAGCGAATTTGCAGGCGATCAACCGGGTTCTCGGCCTCAGGGCCAAAGTCCACAGCCCCCACCCGTCGCCCCCAGGGCAGGTGCCCCCAGGGGCCAATCCAGAGGTGTTGGGGGGCGTTGCTCTGGGCAACCATCTGCTGGTACCGGCGCAGGTCGCCGCGCAGGTAGGGGTCAAACCAGCCGCCAATGTGCAACATGGGCAGGTCAACCGCCGCCAGGTCAGGCCTGAGCCGCTGCCAGTAGTCGTCATCGGTGGGGTGGTCGAGCCAGTCGTGGAAGAATGACTCTGGAGCCAACTCCCGGAGGATCTGGGGGCGAGCCGGGGTGGGGTCGGTGAGGGCCAGCTGGTGGGCGGCCTGGTATAGCCGGTGGTAGGCGGTCTGATTCTCCGCTCGACGGGCGGTTTCGGCGGCGAGCTGTAGCGCCCAACCCAGCCCGGTCTGGAGCAAGAGGGCACCGTTTTCGTAGGCCCAGTCGTGGTACAGGTCATACCCCACCATGGCCGGAGCAATGGTTTTTAGAGGCGTTGGGCCGGTGGCGGCGGCGTAGAGCTGGGTCATCCCCTGGTAGGAAAACCCATACATGCCCACCGCGCCGGTGCTCTTAGGCAGCGCCGCCGCCCACAGCACCGTAGCCCGGCCGTCCGCAGCTTCGTGACAAAACAAATCAAAGCTCCCCCCCGAACTGCCCCGCCCCCGCACATCCTGAATCACCACGATGTAGCCATGGCTGGCATACCAGGCGGGATGGGCATAGACCACGGTAGAGGCAATGGCCCGCCCGTAGGGCTGCCGCATCAGCAGCACCGGAAACGGCCCTTCCCCGTCGGGGTAGTAGACATCGGCCGCTAGGGTAATGGCTCCGGCAGCGTCCTGTTCCGCTGGTAAAGTCAGCGTCATCAACTGTTTGGGTTTAACGGGGTAAGGCCCCATGGGGTGCTGTGGCTCCTAGGGTGGCGACCAGGACTGATCGCGCCGCCCCAGCACCGCCAGGTCTTCGGCATCGAGATCGACAGGGGTGCCGCTACGAATCAGCTCGGCAAAGTCTTCGTTGGGCACCATAATACAGAGGGTATAGAGCCGGGTAGGGCCGATGTTCTCCAGTCGGTGAATGCCGTTGGGGGGGACTAAAATACTGTCGCCAGCCTGAATTGGCACCGTTTTGCCGTCACAGATGGCCAGCCCTTCGCCCTTGAGCACAAAAAACATTTCTACGGCGATTTGGTGCCGGTTAGGGGGGGTCTTGCCGCCTACATCAAAAATTTCAACGCAGTAGGTCAGCGACATATTGGCAATGGTAGGGTCAAACACCAGGGCCAGGCGATTGCTATCCCCCGGGCTAATGCGGTAGGCCTGGTAGTCTTTTGGGGATTTATAGACTGGAACCACACAGCTTGTGGGTAGCGAACAGGTCGAGGCATGCATAGGAGAGGTGACAGACAGGGCGGCAAAAATGTCAGATCAGACTAAAAATCAGACCAAAGGAGTAGCCTACTATGCTTATCAGACTGCCACGGGCGGCAGGGTAGCTGACCATACTTTTATAAAACGTTGCCCGGCCAACGGGGCTCGACCGCTCCGGGCTCAATCGGCATTCAGCCGGCTGTCAAAGCGCCCCTTTTGCCAACTGACCCAGCCGGATCAGCCTTCAGCCCCCACAATACTATTTGCGATCTTTATAAAAAACCATGCCAAGTTGATTTAGGGTTACCGTAAATCTAAATCTAGATATACCGATTTATGAACCCTCGATCTGTGCTCTGCCTAGGTTCTATCTAACGGGTTTGGTCTTAGAGGCAACATGGCCGACATCTTAATCATTGAGCACGACCCTGCCACTGAGCAGTTCTTGGTCAGCATCCTAAAATCCCAGGGGTACAGCGTAATCACCTCCCGCAGCGGTCGGGAGGGGTTGACCCTGGCCGAGCAGGTGCTGCCCGGTGTAATCATCTGCGACTGGAACCTACCCGGCGAAATGGATGGGCTAGCGGTCTGCCGCATTCTTAAGCAGCATCCGGTGCTATCTATCGCCTCACTGCTGCTGCTCACCGCCCGCTATAGTACGGCTGATCGAGTCAAGGGGCTCGAGATGGGGGCCGACGATTTGCTCTCTAAGCCGGTGGATATTAACGAGCTGAATGCTCGAGTGCGGGCTGGGCTACGCCTGTATCAGCTGACCCAGGATCTACGCCAGCAAAAGCAGCGTATGGAGGCCGAAATGGCCGAGGCAGAGAGCTATGTGCGATCGCTCCTGCCCCCCGATCAATCGGGCAAGGTTCCCATCCAGTCGCGGTTCTTGCCCTCCCAGCAGCTCGGCGGCGACTGCTACGATTACTACTGGCTCGACCCCGACTACCTGGTCATCTACCTGCTCGACGTATCGGGCCATGGGCTCGGCTCGGCCCTGCTATCGACCTCGGTGCTCAACGTGCTGCGCGCCCAGTCGCTGCCCGATGTCAGCTTTTATCGCCCCGAAAAGGTGCTCAGGGCGCTCAATGAAACCTTTCAAATGAGCGACCAAAATCAAAAATATTTCACCATTTGGTATGGGGTTCTAAACTGCGCCAACCGCCAGCTTCTCTACGCTAGCGCGGGCCATCCGCCAGCGGTGATGGTTTCCGTTGCGGCCGACCAAACCGTTACCACCACCCGCCTGCGCACCCCCGGTATGCCCGTGGGCATGCTGCCCGAAACCCATTACAAATGGCAGCGCTGCCAGGTACCCCCAAACAGCAGCCTGTACCTATTCAGCGATGGCCTTTACGAGGTACTGCAACGCAATCAGGCCTACATTGGCCTGGATGCGTTTATTGACTTGCTGGCGCACGCCAAGCGTGAGAAAAGTGTCGATCATATCATCGAATCCATCATCCAATGCCAGGCGGGGGATGTCGCCAGCGACGACATGTCTCTGATGATGGTTAGACTCGACTGACGGACAGTTCTGGGCCGTTATAGAGCTGAACCCATGACTGAGAGCCGTAGCAAGGCTGGGCCCGCATCTGGTCACCAGGCCATCGGAGCCGCGCTCTGGTTACTCAGAAAGGCTAACGCCGAGGCCCCTAGGATGCCTTTAAAATTGAGTCTTCAAATGCCTGCTGATTTTCATAGACCTCAAACACCCGATCCATACTGGTGAGTTCAAACAGCATCCGCACCTGATCATTAATAGAGCAAATGCAGAGCTTACGGTTCAAGCTTTTAACTTTCTTCAGCAGCACCACCAGGGTGCCTAGTCCAGAACTATCGATAAAAGTAATGTCTTTTAGGTCAATCAAAATAACCTCAGCTCCGTTAGCCAGCAGCTGATCCACCGTCTGACGAAATTCTTCGGCCTTGGTGCTGTCTAAAATGCCCGTCGGCTCAATGACCTTGATATTGAGACTCATATTGGTAGTAATTATCCTTAAAAACTGCTCCAAAGTATGCTGCACTAGTGCCTTCAAGGGCTCGACGTAAAGATCTGGCCAACCTGTTTGATAATACCCGCTAGTTGGGAACATAAATCGCACTGGGGGTGCGATCTAAGTTGATTTCTACCACCAGATTAACGTGCTGGCCATCATGCTTGAGGGGGGTGATAAATAGGTCAGGGTGCAGCGCCTTCCAGAAATATTCGACAAATTCATCAATGGTGTGATCATCCATGCCGGTTTTTCCCTGGGCTTTCATCTGCTGTTCCGCCTGCCGCCGCCAGAGCTTGCTGATCCGATAGTCTTCTGGATAGAGCACCATCAGGCGATTCAGGCGATCCCACAGGGGGAGGTAAGCCGCCAATTGCGCGTTCATGTCTTGGGCAAACTGGCGATCGGCCGCCGACCAGCCGGGCTCAGAGAATCGCTCAACCTGCTCAGAAGTAGCGGGCCGCGCCCCTAAAAACCAGCCCTCAAACAGCAGCACATCGACCCCCTGCACCGGCTCGGGCTGAACGCGATCGCCATCTCCATCGTAAAGGGATTTATCAAAGCGGGGCAGGGGCACCATCCCCCCTGGCGGAGACGCCCGAATCTGATCTAAGGTGGCAATGCCCAGATCAATATCATGGGTGCCCGGCGGCCCCCGCCACCGCAGTCGAGGATCGGCCTGGCGCAGCTGCGCTCGCTCCGCGTGGGTTTTGTATAAGTCATCAATGGAGAGGCCAACGGCTCGGTAGCCCATGGCCCCCAGCAGATGGCAAAGAATCTGGCAGAGGGTGGTTTTGCCCGTTCCCTGCCCCCCCAGAACCCCCTGGATTAAGGGGGCATTGAGCTGTTGGCGGGCCGCTTTTAGGGTCAGAGCCAGGGGTAGCCAGAGCTGCCAGTACATCGACAGGTAGGCCTCCAGAGGTCGAGGGGGCAGCGGCATCACCCCGTGGTCGGGGGCCAAAGCCCGCAGCCAGGTTAGTCGGGTTTGCAGGTGATCCGTAACATTGTCGGTATCAATGCCCCAGGCCTGGGCGCGGGGTTGATCCGCCAGTTCCCAGTCAACCAAGGTCTGCCACTGCTGATCAGAAACCGAGTCCTTCTCCAGCAAAGGAGCTAACACCGACGCGATTGAAGAATACACCATGGGCTGCCAAGCACTATTGAATCAGTCTTAATCAAGTCGAAAAAAAATGCCCCCGGTTTGAATTTGCTCAGTGCGCCCGTAGCTCGACAGCGTGATCTGCTGCACATGTCTCAGGGCTGGCCGGGCCGCCGCTTCCCAGAGGCGAAGCCGAGGAATTTGCTGCATCAAGCCCGCCTGAACCTGGGGCCAGTCGAGATGAACATAGGCTTCGCTAGGCTGGGTAAACAACGATACCTGTTGAGTCCACAGCGGTTGTCGGACGTCTCCCTGGCGCCAACCCAAAACAGTGTCCATCATGGTTGGGGAATCTGTTAGCACTTCATACTGATCAATCTTGGCATGGATTCCGGCCACCTGGGTAGCCACCGCCAACGACGTTGCCGACCCCGATAGCTGGGGCGTGGTGCTGAGGGATAACCGCGTCCACGCCGTGGTGGGGTAGTCTTGGATCGACAAAGCCCCGGCCCCTAGCCCCCGCTGCTGGGCCAGAACAGCTAGGGACTGTAGAGCCTCATCCATAGCAGGACTTTGGTGGGTAATCAATAACCAGTCAGCGTTCTCCTCCAGGGGCGACAGGCCCAGGGCATAGCCCTGACTCGCCCCGGTGATAACCTGATCCGCTGTGCCGGCCCCAAAGGCTCCATCTAGGCTACGGGCCAGTGGGTTAGCGAAGGTCGCCGTTGGCCAAAGAGGGGTAAGTAGAGTACCAAGCTCCTGGGCTAAGTGTCCCAGATCAGACCCCACCGCCGCCACGGGCAGGGTATCTGGTAGATAGCGGGTCAGGCTAGGCCAGTCGCCCAGGTCAGCCCGCCGGGGTTCAAGGCGATGGCCCTGGGCCGCCACCAGGGCGGTATCGGCCAAAATGCCCTGGGGGGTCAATGCCACGGACATTATCCCCCAATCCATCCGGTTGTCGAGTTCACTGGAGGCACTAAGGGTCACATCCAGGGCGTCGTTGCGGTCGATGGGCAAAGCAGCGGGATGCAGCCAATCGGCGACTTTGGGCAGGTTAAAGACCAGCAGCCCGACACGGTTATTCGGCAATGTCCGTAGAGCAGATTTATAACGTCGATCCGAGCGCAGGCTGGTATCCCCGGCCTGGGCGGCGGTGAGCGCCTGACGCAACACGTCAGGATGACTCGCCACCAGCACAAACTGATTTGCCACCACCGCCGTGGCCAGCTGATCAAACGCCCGTCCGCTGTAGCCTTTCTGTGTTGAGGTATCTAAGCGGCGGACATAGATTAATCGATTCCCCGAAAAGTCTTCAAAGGTCAGGGCCTCTCCGGCCACGGCTCGGTTTTGCCAGAACAACTCCAGGGTGGTTTTGGCCAACGCGCTATCGCGGCAGGCCAGGGCCACCAGATAACCCGGCGTCAGGCCATTGGCAGGATTTTGGTCAATGTCGGTAGTGACCACGGCGGCGGTAATTTCTTCCCCCAGCCAGGGCTGAATGTCGCGGTCATACACCAGCCCCGTGTCAGCCAGTAGGGTACGCTCGATTTGCTCAATGTCCCGCTGGGCCTCCTGGCGAAGTTTGGGAGCGGTGCGGTAGGCCCACAGCTGGGCTAAGCGGTCGGGTCGAGTCAGCACCGAGGCCACCAATGGCGATTGCTTGGGCACAAATTGGAGGGCTAAGGGGGTGCTCTGCCCCCCCCGCTCGATCAGATAAAGGGGGGCGCGCGCGACTAGCCCACCCAAGAGCCCAAGACCCAGCACCAGCACCAAGCCAGCGGCAACCGCCAAGGGAATAATAAATGTGCGAAACTTCATCAGCGCAAGATCTGTAGCCTACATAGCTGTCGACCGGGGCCATGATAGCCTGACTCCACTGGGCAGCCCCTACCTAGTGTATGACCCGGCGGTAGCGCTAGACGCGGCTAGATCCGTGAGCTGTGTTGAAATTAAACAATTCTGACCGGAATGCTTTAACGCTAATCCCCCTGAACCGTGTCTAGAGCATCAGCTCAGGATCAATTCCTCGCCAGACGGCAATCAGTCTCCCCTGTAGGTCAACCAGGTCAGCGGGAAACTCCATCACCGGGTAGTTGGGGTTAGCGGGCTTGAGCTGAACCCGATTGCCGTTACGGTGAAACGACTTGAGGGTCGTGCCGCTTTCTACCCGAGCCGCTACGATGGTACCCTCCCGCACGGTTTGGGGATCTTTGATGGGGCGCATAATCACGATGTCGCCCTCCTGAATCATGGCATCGACCATGCTGTCGCCGGAAACCTTGAGGGCGTAGTCTTCGGACTGAATGGGTAGACCATTCAGGTCGAGGCGCTCAACGTCATCAGTAAAAGCTTCATTCACAAAACCGGCGGCAATGGTGCCCAAAATTGGCACCCCGCGAACATCGCTGCGAATGCGAATAGTTCTGGCCTTGCCTTCGCTCCACTCAATGTATCCCTTATTTTTGAGATGCTCTAGCCGACTTTGAATCGGCGCGGGGGATTTTAGATCCATCGCCCGCATCATTTGCCGAATGGAGGGGGAGTGCTGATTAGTTCGAATGTATTCAACCAGCCAGTCGTAGAGCTCTTGCTGGGCGGTAGTTAGGGATTCCATAGGAACTCGGCCAGGGCATTAACAACGTTGTTCACAGAACAAGTGTACCAGGTCAGAGCTTCCTTTGTCTAGTCTAGATTATTGATCAGAAGCGAGGAACAGGGCCGTCATGCTCACGGCGGCGGAAATTCATTTAGGAGCGCGGTGCTTCACCGTAGATGCCCGTTTTCACGGGAACTATAGGCATTTCCTTAACACCATAACCAAGTCAGACCCGGGAGACCTAGGGAATCCATGATCCATGGCTCAAGCGATGGTGCCACCGTTAAGCCTGGGGTTTTGCCCGGCATAAAAAAGGACTGCCGCTCGGGGCAATCCTTTTTTATGCCGGTTTTATGCCGGTTTATCCTCAGGCTTTGAACCTTTAAAGCGTCGAAAGGTCTACAGGGTGAGTTACGCCTAGGACAGATGCTTCGACGCATCCAGCCGCGGCCTAGCGAATATATTCCTTGAGGATGCTGTTGCGGTTGGGGTGGCGTAGCTTACGCAGGGCCTTGGCTTCGATTTGGCGAATCCGTTCGCGGGTAACGTTGAAGATTTGGCCAATTTCTTCAAGGGTTTTCATCCGACCATCGTCGAGGCCATAACGCAGGCGCAGCACATCGCGCTCGCGGGGGCTGAGGGTGCCCAGTACGCTTTCTAAATCTTCCCGCAGCAGACTCTTGGAAACCTGGTCTTCAGGGGTCTCGCCGTCGGACTCAATGAAATCGCCCAGGCGCGAATCTTCTTCCTTACCGATGGGGGTTTCTAGGGAAATCGGTAGCTGAGCTGACTTAGCAATAAACCGCAGTTTCTCGATGGTCATCTCCATGCGAGTGGCGATTTCTTCTTCGGTGGGTTTGCGGCCAAGCTCTTGGGAGAGCAGCTTGGTGGTCTTTTTAATCCGGGAGATAGTTTCGTAGAGGTGAACCGGCAGGCGAATGGTGCGCGACTGGTCGGCAATGGCTCGAGTAATGGCCTGACGAATCCACCAGGTGGCGTAGGTCGAAAACTTGTAGCCCTTTTCGTGGTCAAACTTTTCGGCAGCGCGAATCAGTCCCAAGCTACCTTCCTGGATTAAATCCTGGAAGGATAGACCCCGATTCATATACTTCTTGGCGATGGACACAACCAGTCGCAGGTTGGACTGCACCATTTTATCTTTGGCCCGCCGCCCCCTGTGGAGGCGCCGCTGAAAATTAGCCAGGCTAAAGTCTTCTCCCTCATCCTGGCGAACGGCATCGGCCCACTCGCTATCCTCAGGTTCGCGCTGGAGGGTGTCTTCGAGCTCGTCTCGGATGCGCTCTAGCTTGAGCAGGTCGGCAATCTTACGGGCTAACTCAATTTCTTCTTCGGCTCTCAGCAGCCGAATGCGGCCAATTTCTTGAAGGTAGAGACGGATGGAGTCTTCGGTGTAGTGGCGCTTTTTAGTTTGAGTTCGGCGGCGGGTGGTTTTACCCTTGGACGCCTTAGCTGAAGCGTCTGCCTCGTCATCTTGGGCAACAAAATTCTCGTTGCCATCGGTCTCAATCAAAAGATCAAGCTCATTCACGGGTTCGATGGTTTCGAGGAGATGATTTGCTTGGGTCATGCCGCGATCCTCGTGCTCCTTAAAATTCAAGACAAAGACTTTGTTCAGAGTAGCAGCTCAAACTGGTAGATGCCCACAATCCGGGAAAACCCGGATTCGCTTTTGGAAACTAGGTGATACTCACCCAACCAGAAGCAAACCCGTTGCTCATCCTCAATGGTGGCATGGAGCCGCTGCACTAGGGTCGTGACCATCTCTACCGGAGGGCAGAGGACAAAACTGCTAGAGCTTTTTAATTTTAGCTGCAATATTTGGAGATAGACCACCCCAAGTTTTAAAGGCCTCGCCAGAAACTGGTGAAACACTGACTTTATCAGGCTAAAGAGTGATCACTGTGCCGTTGGCAAATGGCCAAAGGAGATCAAATAAACTACTGGCCGGGCTGGAATAGATTGTCTTAGCACCTTAGGGACAGACAATTTGTTTCGATTTTCCAGGGGATTTTCTCAGCTTGAGAGCCGGAGTAGTCAGACCCGAAAATATCGTTCTCACCCCAGAACTGGATGTGAGGGGATCACCATATATTTCGTAACAAAACTATGGGAGTTCAGTGAAATTTCGGATCCACTATGGCAAATCAAGTTCCTTCGCGGCCTTTGTGGTTGGGTGGGTCTATCAAGCTTTAGCTCAAATTCCTGAGCCATCAAAAAACTCTGCTATGGCCCGATCTTGAAGACGGCAATGAACCCACTCAGAGGATGTCATCGCCGCCCCTACCATTGGCTGGGTAGGCTGGGCCAGCGTCTGGATCTGTTTTTCTAACGCTTCGATTCGATCTACCAGGGTGCGAATCACCTGGGCCTCCGAGTCGGGTAGCCGCCCATGTTCCAGGGGTTCGACTCGATCGCCGGCGCGGTAGACGATGCGGCCTGGCACCCCGACCACGGTGCAGTCTGAGGGCACCTCCCGCAGCACCACGGAGCCTGCCCCAATGCGAACGTTGTGGCCAATGTAAATATTGCCTAACACCTTGGCCCCAGCGCCCACCACGACGTTTTCGCCCAGGGTGGGGTGGCGTTTGCCGTTTTCTTTGCCAGTGCCGCCTAGGGTTACCCCCTGGTAAATTAGGGCATAGTCGCCGACAATGGCGGTTTCCCCAATTACTACCCCCATGCCGTGATCGATAAACACCCCCTGCCCAATGGTGGCGCCGGGGTGAATTTCAATGCCGGTCAAAAACCGAGCCAGGTGCGACACCAGGCGGGGCACCAGGGGTAGGCCCAGGTGCCATAGCCAGTGGCTAAACCGATGCAGCACCAGCGCGTGCAGGCCGGGGTAGCAGGTCAGTACCTCTAACCAGTGGCGGGCGGCGGGGTCACGGTCAAAGACAATGCGAAAATCTGTAACCAGGGTTTTAAGCACAGAATCTGAAGAAGAAGGGTGACTAAGGCTCTATTATCCTAGCGTGGGAGCGGGTGCAAACAGCGCCTAAGGATTAACGCTAAGGGAATAGTCGTAGCGTTGCCCCTGGTTGTGGGAGCCGACCCAAATGCGGTAGCGGCCTGCGGCCCAGCCGCTGTCTTGGATGCGGGCATCGGGGTTACGTCGGTCGGTGTCTTCTCCACAGCGGACGGTGCCATCATTTGGCCCCTGGATCAGCAGGGTCGTGTCGTTGCCGCCGCTGTTGACCTGAATGGTAAGGCTGGCGAAGTCTTGCTGGAGAATCATCACATAGTCGGGGTTAGCGTCGGCAAACCCGGTGCAAACCTGGCCCTGGCGATCTCGCCCGGCCACATTGGTGAGGGGCAAAAAGCCATTGGTAAAGCCGTTAGCGGTGGCCGTTGGGCTCGCCTCCGACAGGGTAAATTCCCCAAAGATCGAGGCCTGAGCCATGGCGGCGGTGGCCCCAGCTAGGCCCACCAGGCCGCCGATGATCAGGGCCATTATCCAACCCCGCCGAGGATGAGTAGCCATGGCATACCTCTGTAGTGAACTAATGAACTATCGCTTTTACCATAGTGGCGGACACTGGTCGGGTTATTTCACCCCCATAGACAGAATTTAAAAGTGTCTGCGCTGAAGCCGCCGTTGCTCCCCAGGCTAGGGGCCTGGCGCTGCGGTAAGCGTCGGCTTTAGCGAGCCGTTTCGCGGGGGCACATTAACCCTAGTCGTTTCAGGCTGAAGCCATGTCTGCCCCCGCCGGTGTGCCGCACTTTCAAACCCTGGTGATGTCGTTTCACCCGGTAATTGTCTTTGAAACCGTTGAAGAAGAACGAGTGCAGGCCCTGGTAGCCGCCGCCTGCGGTGATTTGCAGATGGCCGTGTTTGAGTGGAGCATTGCCCAGGGGTTGATGCGCTGCCCTGACGATCCCCACCATCGCTGGCAAAACGACTATGCGCCGCCAGGGGCAAGGCGGGGGCAAGCCGTCAGCAAAACGACCGAGCCCCTGGATATGCTACGCCATATCCAGGACATGAACCTGAAGGCCATTTACTGGCTCAAAGACTTCACCGAACACCTGAAAGAACCCGTCGTAGCCCGGCAGTTTCGGGAAGTGGTGGAGCAGTTCTCCCACCATTGCTCGACCCTTGTACTCAGCGGCAGTGGCCACCCCCTGCCCGCCGACCTGGCCGCCAATGCCGTTTATTTTGACCTCAAGCTGCCGAATGCCGAAGAGCTATACCGCACCATTACCGAGGTGGTGCGGGCGCTGCGGGGTCGGGTCAAGCTTGAACTCACCCCCGAAGACATTCAGGCCCTAGTTAAGGCCCTGCGCGGCATGACCCTAGGCCAGGCCCGCAAGGTGATTTCCTATGCCGCCCTCCACGACGGTAAACTCAATGCCGAAGATGTCAAACGGGTGCTAGAACGCAAGGCTCGCATCATCCACGAAGAGGGGCTGCTAGATTACTTTCCCCCCGAAACCAACCTGGCCGAACTGGGGGGATTTGAGGGGCTGAAGCGCTGGCTCAACTATGCCAGAGTAGGCTTTACCCCCCAGGCCCAAACCTTTAACCTGCCCGCCCCCAAAGGCATTTTGATGGTGGGCATCCAGGGCTGCGGCAAATCTCTGGCGGCCAAAACCATTGCCCGCCAGTGGCACCTGCCCCTACTCAAGCTCGATGCCGGTCGCCTCTACGACAAGTACATCGGCGAATCGGACAAAAACTTTCGCCGCGCCATTACCCTAGCGGAAACCATGGCGCCCTGCATTCTGTGGATTGACGAAATTGAAAAAAGCATGGGCCAGTCGGGCAGCGACGCCGACGGCGGCCTCAGCCGTCGCCTGTTTGGCTACTTTCTGACCTGGCTACAGGAAAAATCCCAGGAAATTTTTGTAGTCGCCACCGCCAATGATCTATCGGCGATTCCCCCCGAGCTGCTGCGCAAGGGCCGGTTCGATGAAATCTTTTTTGTCGATTTACCGGCAGCGGATGAGCGCCACCAGATTCTGCACATCCACCTGGAGCGTCGTAACCAGGGCCTCAGCGCCTACGACCTGCCCGCGCTGGTGACCGCTACCGAGGGCTTTAGCGGGGCTGAAATTGAGCAAGGGGTGATTACCGCCCATTACCGCGCCCTGTACGAAAACCGCCCGCCCGATACGGCGCTGTTGCTGGAAACTATCAAACGCACCGTGCCGCTATCGGTAACCCGCCGAGAAGATATTCAGCGGCTGCAAGCTATGGCGCGGGAACGGTTTGTGGCGGTGAAGTAAGGAAGGAATCAAGCCCCCGTGGTGTAGCGTCCGGTTGACCCCGGCAAAATCGGCTGCTCTACCGCCTGACGGAAGATTTCCACCTCTTCGGTAAACTCGATGGGCAGCACCGCCACCACGTTTTCGTGGGGGCGAGGAATAATTACCCAGGTCTCTAAAATGCCACCGGGGGTGTTTTCCGCGGCTTCTACCCCGGCGGCCATAGCGGCCTTGACCTCAGAAACATCCCCCCGAATGTTCACCACAAAGCGAGCACTACCGGCTCGAATGTAGCCGATTAGCGTAACTCGCCCGGCCTTAACCATCGCGTCGGCGGCGGCTAACACGGGGGGAAACCCTCTAGTCTCAAGGGATCCGACTGCCTGTGGCATAGTTACTCTCCTGGAATAATCCTGTGTGCAAAAAATTCATCCTCAATTGTACGGGGCGGCGGTAGCAATCGGGATGAAACCCCTAGTTCTGTTCTGCTTCCGTGGAATTCTTAATGAAGCGAAGGGGGTGAAGGGTGGAGGGGTAGAGGGAGGAGGGTGAAGGGTGGAGTTTCAACTATCCTGATACCTGGGCTCCCATCCCCTACCCCCCACTCCCTACCCCCTCCTCCCGCCGCAAATGCTGAGGCTTCCAGCTGGGGTGAATTTTTTGGGGAGCGCGCGCTACCACCAGGCAGTCGTCGGGGACGTCTTTTCTGACCACCGACCCGGCGGCGATGGTGACATCGGCCCCCACCGTGAGCGGAGCTACCAGCACGCTGTTGGAACCGGTCTTGGTGCGATCGCCAATCACCGTCGGGTGCTTTTGGTAGCCGTCGTAGTTGGCGGTAATGGTACCCGCCCCCACGTTGACCTTTTGACCCAGGGTGGCATCCCCCAGGTACGACAGGTGGGCAACGTTGGTGCCCGCCCCCAGGGTAGATTTTTTAATTTCTACAAAATTGCCGATGCGGCAGCCTTCCCCCACCACCGCCTGCCCCCGCAGGTGGGCGTAGGGGCCAATCCGCGCTCCGGTTTGCACCATGCTATCGGCTACCACCGAAAACGTGATGGTGGTGTTGGCTCCAATCTGGCTGTTTTCAATCAGGCTGCCGGGGCCGATGCGGCTGCCCGTGCCGATGACTGTTTTGCCCCGCAGGTGGGTTTGGGGCTCGATCACCACATCCGGCTCGATGTGAACGGTGGTGTCGATGGTAATACTGTCGGGGTCAACTAGGGTAACCCCGGCGGCCATCCACTGGTCTTTAACGCGATCCTGAAGCATGGCGTAGGCCGCGGCCAGGTGCTTACGACTGTTGATGCCAAAGATTTCTTGGCAGTCAGCCACATCCACCGCCATGGCCGGGGTGAGGTCTTTCACCACGTCGGTGAGATAGTATTCCTGCTGATCGTTATCGGCCTTGAGATGGGGCAGCACCGTCATCAGTTTGGGCCAGTTAAAGCAGTACACCCCGGCGTTAATGCGGGGGTTCTGGCGCTGGGCGGGGGTGCAGTCACGGTGCTCCACAATTTCGGTGATGATCTGCTGGTCGGTGCAAAACACCCGACCGTAGCCGGTGGGGTCGACAAACTGGGCGGTTAGCAGGGTGGCGGCGTTGCCCTTATCTTGATGGGTTTTAACCAGGTTTTGGATGGTTTCGGGGCGCAGCAGGGGCACATCCCCATTTAGCACCAGCAGATCCCCCGTGAACCCTACCAGGTAGGGGATCACCTGCTGCACTGCATGGCCGGTGCCGAGCTGCTGGGCCTGCTCCACAAAGGTGAGGCCGGGCCGGTGAGCTAGGGCCGCCTGCACCTGGTCTTGGCCAAACCCCACAATGATTAACGTATGGCTGGGATGCAGGCCGGTCAGCCCGTCTAAAACGCGCTCCACCATCGACTGGCCTCCCACGGCATGGAGAACCTTCGGCAGACTCGATTTCATCCGGGTGCCGCGTCCGGCGGCAAGAATAGCAACGGCGACCATGGATATCGGTTTCCTCTAAGCAGCTGCCAGGGAGTATATCGCGGTTCTTGCCGGGTTACCAGGGTAGGCCTTGGCGGAAGGAATTGGCGGTAAAGATGGGATGCCCTGGCGCAAACTCGGTGGTTGGCCCATGGGCTACTGGGCTTTGGCCTAGGAGCCTTACGATTCGCTGGGGGCGGGTTTTCCAGAGCTGGCCACGGGCGGGTTAAGGCTGCGGAAGTAGCGGCGGCCCACCGTCGCCCAAAAGGTTATGTAAGCGAGAAGTTGCACCAGATACAGGTGATCGCGATAGCCCAGCAAGACCTTCAAAAAAACACCGGGGAACTGCCGGTCGGGCAAAATGCCGCTGCCATCCCACACCAGCGGCCCCAAAATGCAGGAGGTCTGGGAAAAACATAGATTCGTCTGGCTGGGGCTGAGCTGGCTAATACCGGCCAAAGCGGCGTCTAGGTTCTTAAAAACCGAAACCACTAGGCCACCCACAATCACTAGCAGCAGCACCCCCATGACCTGGAAAAACTGCTTCAGGTTAATGCGAATGCCCCAACGAAACAGGCTCAGCCCAATTAGGGTCGCCCCCAGCAGCCCCGCCCCGGCCCCGGCGATGGCGGCGGGGCTGGGATCTACGCTGGTAAAGATAAACAGCACCGTCTCAAAGCCTTCCTGCAGCACGGCGATGCAGACTAGGCTAAAGACGCTCCAGCTAGCGGTTTGGTTGTCTGCCAGGGCGGCCTGCACGGTGCCCTCAATTTCACCCTTAAGGCCCCGCGCCTGGCGGGTCATCCACAGCAGCATCCAGCTCAGCAAGAGAATGGCGATCGCGCCAAACAGCACGTTGAGCAGCGGTTTAACCACCGTTTGCGCGTTGGGCAAGACCTGCTGTAGCTGTTGTAGCCCCGCCCCCAAGGCAACGCCAAGCATGACGCTGCCTACCAGCCCGGCGGCAATGCCCAGGTAAACCCAGGTATTAAGGCTCTGGCGGTTAGCCTTGGTTAGGCAAGCCAGCACGATGCCGACCACTAGAGCGGCTTCGACCCCTTCGCGGAGGGTAATGAAAAAGGTGGGTAGGGCGGCGGTGAAATCCATGGGGGTCTAATAACAGCGAGTTGACACTGTTTGTATTGTGTCAGACCCCTGAAAATTTGACCGGCCAGGGATATCTATGGATTGGCTTAGGTGACAGGGGTGGGGCTAGCGGCTAACTGAGTTAATTAGCTTAACGGCCTCTTGCCAACTGCGAGCCTTAATTCTGAATTCCTCTTTTACCTGGCTGAGGGTTTTGTATTGGGCCTTGAGCGCTGATTCAGTCCACCGTTCGGCTGAAGCGTGCGGCTGAGATAGCGTTGCCAACTGCTGCCGAGCTATGTGCAGCCGAACTTGGCGCTCCAGCCGTGTAACCGCTAGCTCATCCAAATGCTGAAGCTTGGTTTCTGCGTCCACATAAGCCTCGTAGTTACCTTGTTCGAGGGCCGCCTGTTTTTCAGCCAGTAGCCTTTCTAGGATGGGCCTTAGGTCGGTCGCCGGAACGTCGGCCCCGGCTCCCAGCTGATTCATCCCTGAGGTTTCATAGGCTTCTGCCAAGGCTTCTAGGGTGGTTGCAAACATCTCTTCTTGGGCTTTGGCGGCTTTTACTGTAGAAACCCCAGCGGCATAGAGGTTGGTCTTAATGCTATCAAAATCCTGTTGGCGGTCGGCACGTCGTCTCATGGCTGCCCTCCCGTGTAGTCTTGTTCCATTTGATCTAGCAGAGATTTTAATTTCTCGGGCAGGTGAGCACGCTGTTTGAGGTCAACATGCTGATAGGCCTGAGCTAGTTCTGCCATGTCCTGCTCATAGTCAACTTGCAGAGCACCGACCTGCTGGTAAGCCTCGCCAAGTTTATCGGTGGTGTGCTTGAGTTCGGTCATAACTTCGCGATTTTGGGCGGTTAGCGTTTCCACCTGCCGAATCGCCCGGTTGCGCTGCATGGTCATATTACCCAGCCGCCCGCGCATCGAGTTGCGGGACTGAATGGCATTCATCAAACGCTGCAGCAGATTTTCGTTTTCCTGCTTACGCTTACGAGCCAGGGCAGCGGATTTTTCTGCGGCTTCCTTTTGGTTTGCTAGCTCTATATCGCTGGCGTTGAGTTGATTCCACAGGTCATCCACCTGCTGACGACGGCTTTCGAGTTCTTCTTGTTGTTTAGCTAAGTTGAACTGATGAACGTGAGCTGCCGAAGCCTGATGCCTGCTCCGATCGAGGTTTCTCATGGTGTGGTGAACTGTCCTATCCCATAGGTGAGCTGAGCTGGAGAATACTGAGGAGCCTCGGACAAAATGCCTGAGAGTTAAGTTCCTGGCATTCTTAACTACTGTCTTCGGTTTAGCTCGAATTGATCAGCAATATTTATCCATGCCTCTACCTTTACGATGACTTTAAGGGACTTTATCGCTCAGTCAAATAGCTGTCCTTAGCGTTTAGCCTTTGAGCCTCCTCAAGACTGGCTCTGCAACACCAGCGCCCCCGCTGGCACCGGCGGCGCATCCGCCTGCTCGGCGGTAATTAGCATTTGCACTGGGGCGTTACCACAGGCGGCATCGGGCAGCGTCCACTGACTGGTGGCCTGGGCGGCATCGGGATTGAACTGACCGCAAAACACCGGGTCGGCCCCGGCTAAGGCCCATAGCCGATACACCTGGTCGGCCTCTAGGGGGGGCAAATCTGACGTGACGATCAGGGCGGTTTGGTCGGCGGGGTTGACCACCAGACGACCGCTGGCCTGGGGTTGGGCCTCGGCACCGGCCAGGGTATAAAGGCGATTGGTGGGCTGGCTAAAGCTGGCGACCACGGCTTCGCTTTGCCGCAGGGCCAGCCGCAACTGCCGGTTTTCGTGGAGAACGGCGGCCAGGGCCAGGGCGGTGGCCGCCCAGCCTAGCCCCAGACCCAACCAACCCCACGGCACCCGACGCGGGGCTGCGAGGGCCGGCACTTCAGAACTAGCAGAGGCAGGGATGTCCAGGGAAGGGAGAGATGCCAGGACGCGATCGCGCAGCTGGGGCGGCGGCGCTTGGGGGGATAAGCTAGCCGGCAGACTATTCCAGGCACCCTGCAAATATTCCAGCTCGTTCGCCACTTCGGGATGCTGCCCGAGCCACTGCTCTACCAGGGCGGTTTCCTCCGGGGTCAGGTCATCAAGTACGTACCCGGCTAGCAGCAGTCGCCAATTTTCGGGAAGGGAAGTTGAGGTCATGGAAGCTCGTTCGCAGGGACGGAACCAATGGAATAAGAGGAATAAAATATTAAAGTGTAAAAAGTAACTTCGTGCTGGGATGCTGGGGTTAGTCAGGGAGGGGGGCTGAGGATGTCGCGTAGCCGCAGCAAGCCTTGACGACAACGTGACTTGACCGTACCCAGGGGAATGCCCAGGTGTTCAGCAATTTGTGACTGGCTCAGCCCTTTGAAATAGGCGATGTCCAGCACTTCCCGCTCGGCGGGGGGGAGCTGGTCGAGGGCAGCACGCAACTCTTGCTGCTGCTCTTTTTGGGCGACATCGTCAAAGGGCGTAGCAGTATGGGAGGAGGCCTCGGTAATGCGGCTAAACCGCTGGAGAATGCGGGCCCGTCCGCCGCTTACTCGCATTCGATCAATGGCCCGAGAGCGGGTATAGGTCGCCAGGTAACTGCCCACGCTGCCCCGGTCTGGGTTGTACTGCTGTCGCTGCCAAAAGCTGACAAAGACTTCCTGGGTCAGGTCTTCGGCTTCGGCGGGGTTGGCCAACATTTTTAGGGCCAGGGTGTACACCATTGGGGCATAGCGGTCATAAAGGGCAGCAAGGGCCTTGGTTTGGCCAGCCCGTAGTTGATTGACCAGGTCGCGATCGCTAACCGAGCTATCCTCTGGAGGCACTGGGGACAAAAGGGGGGGCATTGAGATTCTGTCGGTAATACGACTAAAGGTACTGGATCGGATGATCCAGCCATCTGGTCTGCCAAGACGAGGGATACACAATCCAATGGTAAGGGCTGCTCGTACTGTGTCGGGTTCTAAAGCAAAAGAGATCCCGCCTAAGCCGTTAGCTCTTAAAGGATAATTCCATGAACCATGATTTAATACCTAGCAGTCAAGGACGCCCTGGGGCGGGGTTTTCCCGCCGTCGCGTGGTGATGGGTGGGGCGATTGCGGGCCTAGCCGGTACCGTCGGCTTCTCGGCCTTCACCAAGCGCTCGGCCCTGGCCGCCATGGGGTCTGATGCCGCCGCCAACGACGTTGAAATCCTCAACGGGGCTCTCTATTACGAGCACCAGGCGATCTGGGCCTACAGTGCTGCCGCCGGAGAACTCAGCACCACCGACGTAGGCCAGGCCGTGCTGGCCATCGCCCTGGCCAACCAGGCCGACCACATGGTGCACCGCGATACCCTGGCCAGCGTCATCACCGACCTGGGGGGTAGCCCGGTTATGGCCGAGTCTAGCTACGACCTATCCAGCTACTTGAACAATGGCGATGGTGGCCTCGACTCCGACGCTAACATCGCCAAGCTGGCCCTGGCCCTGGAAACCGACGCCGCCATTGCCTACGCCTCCGAAGTGGCCCAGCTTAAAACTCCAGAGCTAATCACCGCTGGAGCCACCATCGCCGCCGCTGAGGCCTCCCACGCTACCACCATTCGGGCCGCCTTTATTGCTCTGGGCATGGATATTGCCTACGTGCCCGCCCCCTTCGTCAGTGCCGCCACCCGCGATCAGTGGGTGATTAAGGTCTAATCACCCTAAGCTGAGATCCTTAACACAACTCCTGACCTTGCCCTGGGCCACCGGCCTGGGGCTTTTTTAACGGTTGGGGATGTCCCTTTTTAAGGATTGAGGATGTCCCTCGGTATGGGGTGGCCATTGGCCTCAGGGTGTCTGCTCAGAAGCCCACCCCCGCCAGCGACACCTATCGCTGCAACCACACCGCCCGCAGCCCTGCTGCCTGAGCCCCACCCACATCGTCGGTTTCGCTATCGCCCACGTGCCAGGCTTGAGCGGCCTCGCAGTGGTGCTTTTGCAGGGCCGCGGCAAAAATCAGCGGATCGGGCTTCGCCGCCCCGGCCTCGGAAGAAATCGTGACGGAATCAAAATAGCCCTGCAGGTTCAGCGCTTCGAGCACCCGATACAGGCGCGAGTCGAAGTTAGAAATCACCCCGAGTTCAATCCCCTGCCGCTGCCACCGCTGTAGCGCCCTGGGTACATCGGGGTAGAGTACCCAGGGGGCGGCGGTGGCAAAGTACCCGTATAAGTCAGCGAAAAAGCCGTCAAAGTCCGCAAATTTATCAATCATTCCGGCGCTGCTGAAGGTCTGCTGGGCGACTACCCGCCACCAGTGGTACTCCCGCTGGGGTACCGTCAGCGGCTCGACAGCGGGGAAGGCCATGGCTGGGGCCGCCTGAAAAGCGCGAAAGAAGGCCTGATTAAGGGCCGTTGGATCGACTTCAATGCCGTGTCGCTGGGCCAGGGTGCTATAGATTTCGCCAACGCTGCCCGCCACCCCAAACAGGGTGCCGACGGCATCGAGAAAAATCACCCGAGGTGGCTCTAAATCAGCTACAGGCAAGTTCAGCAATGACATCACATTCCAGCATCATTTCTACCAGCGCAGAAACCCATAGTGGGCCTGTCGTTAGGTTCGTATCTTATCTCAGCCCAAGTGTCTAAGCCGGGTTCTGCTACTCATGACCGGGCCAGGAGAACACCACCACCCCTCACCAGCCCCTTAGATTTACCCTATTCCCAGGCGGCCAGCACGTCGCGCACGGGCTTGGTCATCCAGCTGAGGCCCACCCGCACCTGGTGGCTCAGGGTTGGCATGCGGTAGAGGTAGGCCAGCCGCCGGGCTAGGTGGGCCGCTTCTCCCTCAAGCTGTACCCCCAGCCCGGTGAGGGTAGCCCGGTCGGTACCCAGGGTAAGCATTTCCCCCAGGTGGCGGTAGCGAAACGGTAGCTGGGGCCGATCGCTAAGGGAGGCCCAAATATTCCAGCCCACAAAATCGGCCTGCTGAATGGCGGCTTGGGCAGTGGCAGGCACCTGCTGCCCTTCGACATCGCGGCCCTCGGCCAGATCGCCTAGGGCATAGACCCCTGGTCGATCGACCGACTCTAGGGTGGGGTTAACGACCACCTGCTGGCGGTCGTTGTGCTTCAGCGGCAGCGCCGCCACCACCGGGTTAACGCGGGTGCCCACGGTCCACAGCACTAGATCCACCGGCAGCAGGTCGGTCTGGTCATGGAACGTGAGGCTGAGGGTGTCGGCGGTCACTTCCGCCACGGTGGTTTCTAAATCAACCCAAACGCCCAGGTCAGAAAGCACCTGCTGGGCTACCTTGCGGTTGTACTCAGGGGAAGTTCGCAACAACGTGTCGGTGCGCTCTACCAGCCTGACTCGGCCCCGCTCGCCCAGCCGTTCGGCTAGCTTGCAGGCCAGTTCAACGCCGCTATAGCCACCCCCCACCACCGCCACGCGAATTTTGTCTGCCGCGCCAGCTTCTAGCAGGCGGAGGCGCTCCTTGAGCCGGTAGGCATCTGCCAGGGTGCGAAAGGGCAGGGCATGGTCGGCCACGCCGGGGGCCATGTCCAGAGGGGTATTGCCCCCAAGGGCCAGCACCAGCCGGTCGTAGGCCAGGGTAGTGCCATCCCCGAGGCTGACCTGGCGCTGATCTAAATCGATATGTTCCACCTCGGCCTGGCGAAACTGCACCGGGGTACCCGCCAGCAGTTCGGCATAGGGAGGAGCAATTTCCCAGGTTTCCAACTCTTCGGTGACGAGTTCGTAGAGCAGGGGCGAAAACAGGAAGCGATCGCGGTGATTGACTAGGGTAATCACCGGCGGAGTGCCGCTCCAGGGCAGCTGACTGAGGCGTAGGGCGGTGTAGAGGCCACCAAACCCGCCACCGAGAATGCAAATGTGCTGGGGAGCGTCTGCCATAGGTTAGAAAGGATGTCGGCGTTGTTAGGAAGCGAGCGCGGGCAGGGAGGAAACCCGCCCCATCAAACCGTACCGATGCAACATTTAAGCCGCATCGGTCATTGGTTTGAGTATAGCGCTGGCCTTAGATAAGCCGGGGGGCATCCGCTGGGGGGAAGAGCTAAACGGGGTTTAGTTAAACCAGTCGTTCACATCGTTGGAGACGTGGCGAATGGCATCGTCTACGTCGTCGGCAAAATCTTCGACCTCGTCGTCTACCTTAGTAAAAGGCTCGATGATGTTGATGTGGGTGACGTCGGTAATCGTGTCGTTGACATCATCCAGGCCGTCTTCAATGCTTTCGGTCACGTTTCGCACCGGGTCAACCTGGCCAAAATCACCGTCTAGCACGTCGTCTATATCTTCAGCTACATCCAAAATCTGGAAGAGTTCGGCCAGCCTGGCAGGCTGGGGGTTAGGGTTGGAACTCGCTACCCCGAGGGTAGCAGCAACCGCCGGTGAAAGCCCGGCGGTGCCCAGAGTTAGGAGGATAGCGAGGCAGCTAGTCGTGTGGGGCACGGGTTTACCGATCATGACGAGTGGAGGGTAGATGGGTAGATGCGAAGGGGGTGGAGGGTGATGCTCCGGCGCGGGGTTTAAGGTTTAGAACCAGGGTTAGATCTCCGCCGCCAAGAGTATGCCCAATTATGTGGCGGTTTGAAAGGTTAGGGCACTATCGTTGGCCCAGCGGATGGCACCTGAAAGGAACTTAAAAATCGATCCAGGTTAGCCAACGAGTTGCTGGCGGCCAAAACGCTGTACATGCGCCCATCCACTAAATAAAACCGCAGTACCTGGCCGCGCCCCGCTGCGCTCGTGAATTTGTACTCATAACCAGGGTGGTCATTGAGGGTAATGGGTACCGCCACGCTGCTGTCGGGGAAGGATTCAACCGAGGCCAGGGCCGACCGAGCTAGCTCTCGAACTAGGGCATTGTTTTGCCCTGACCGTAACCCCGCTGGCAAGTCAGCGTAGGCTACTCCGTAGACGTCTCCCGGCGCCATCAGGTTCCGGGCCGTGAACTGCCGCCAGTCGATAACGATGCCGTTGTACTCAATAAACCCCTGAGTTGCCACCGGAGCCATGGGCACGTTGACGCTAAATCGCCCGACTTCACTGGTGTAGGGTCGCCAAATCGAATCGATGGTAAAGGAATCAATAAACTGGTTGACCCCGGCCAAATCCGTAGAGGCGGCCATCACCGCGTATACCCTGCGGTTGGCCAAATACAACCGCAGAACCGACACCTGGCCATCTGCTAAATGAAAAAACTCTATCCCCGGTAACTCGCCCTGGGTAACCGACCGCCCACCACTAGACAGACTGGCCCAGTCTAGCTCAGCCACCAGAGGGCTTGCCTGGAGGCTGGCCAAGACCGCTTCGCGGCCCTGGGCCAAGACCTTCAGGGGCAGATCGGTGTACGCCACGGCGTAGACGCTATCGCCATCGCGCCCCTGAGAAAGGATCCAGGTTAGGGTGTCGCCCGCCACGGTGGTGGTGGCGGTGGTGGTTTGGGGGGTAGTGGGTAGCTGCACCGTAAACCGCCCTTGGCGGGAAAGCACGGTTTTAGAGGCAGGGGTAGTTTGGGCCAGGGTAGGGGAAACAAAGACGTTGGGGACAAGGGTAAGACTCAACCCCAGGCTAAGGCTGAGCAAGACGATAGGAACTCTTTTCATAGCAGGAAAAACGTGATCGATGTTACCGATTAAAGCAGGTTTAGCCTTGCCGTTAAAGCTATTTCTCTGACTAAATAATTAAAAACATTGACCTCCAATCGGTGCTCCGCCACGGAAAAGTGCCCGAATGAGGTGAGGCCAGGGAAAAGGTATGGGGTTTCTGGTGCTAAAAGTCACCCCCGTTCGGCCCGCCGCCTACAAATGCCTCCACCGGCTGCTTGAGTTGGTCAATGCGGCTGGCCTCGAAGTCGAGGGAAATTTTGCCCAGTCGAGTCAGCTGCTGATCGGTGGCCATGATCCACTCCGCTGGCGACGGGCTAGTCGATGAAGTGGGCTGAATCGCCCAGTAGCTAAGCATTTCGTTGTAGAGCCGGGTGTACTCGCTGTAGAGCTGACCGTTAAGCTGAATATTCTCTTGAAACTTGAAGACAAAAATCATGTTGCTGTGGAAAATCACCAGCCCTGACGACACAATAAACACGTTGATCAGAGCATTGTTGCCCTGCTCCCACCCGACTTTGCTGATAAAAAACAGGCTAATAGAGGCGATGCCGGTGGTTAGCCCAACAGTGCCCAGGGCAATAAAGTTAAGTTTGTAAAATAAGCCCATAACCTTGGCATGGGTAACGGTGCGGGCCTGAATCAGCATGAACTGATCCACCAGTCTGGCCCGCTCGGCGGGGGTGGCTTGTAGATTGGCGACGGCGGCTTGGCTCTCTTCCAGAGTTTTCTCAACCCGCTCAAAGTTGAGCCAGTCTTGCTCCTGGCTTTGGGCAAAGGCAAACATCCAAACGTTGAGGGTAAGGCTACCGAGCAGCAACGTTCCGGCTAGGGCCAGATGACCGAGCCCGGTGAGCTGGTTCGAGGCTGGCGAAATCAGCTGGGTAAGCTTGAACAACCGCCGGGTAGTGCTGGGCGCAACGCTAGGTTGAACAGGTAAAGGCCCCTGGCTAGGGGCAGCATCGTCGGCAACAGCCATGGGATATCTCCTGGATAGAACTCAGCCCACTGGAACAGTTCTTTGGGCTTAGCATGCCCCGGCCTCAGCGAGCCACGACAGAGCTAGTCTCCAGCTCCATAAAAAAACCGACAAACCCCTGTGGGCCTGCCGGTTGTTGTGTGTTCCCTGTAGATGACTCGGCTAAAGTTGAGTCATCCTTAGTATCCCTAGAAAGTTCCTGAGAACCTAACGATTTCGTCACCACCAGATGTGAGATTGATCACAAACTTGGGTAGTTTAAGCAAATTTGGTTCTCCGGCCTCAATTGACCCAGGCTTTTCTGGTATACCTGTCTGTAACCTCTCACCCCTCACCCCCTACATGACCGATCAACCCATGGGGCCCGCCGAGGCGTTTGCCAGCATTGCCCTGGTTGCGATCGCTGCCGATGGTTACCTCTCTAACCAAGAAGGCGAAGACATGACCATGATGCTGTCGCGAATGCAGCTGTTTAGCGCCTACCCTGGCGACACCATGCACCGCATGCTTGACACCTTACTCACTCGCCTTAAGCAGCAAGGACCGGGGTTACTCATTGACCAGGCCAAAGCCGCCCTCCCCCAGGATCTGCGAGAAACGGTCTTTGCCGTAGCCACCGATCTGGTGCTTTCCGACCACACGGTAACCCCCCAGGAGCAGGCATTTTTAGACGATCTATACCGCATTCTTGAAATTCCCAGCGAAACTGCCCTGAAAATCGTCCAGGTGATAACGATTAAAAACCGAGGTTAGGGATTTGCGCTGCAGCAAAGTACCGACTCAAGCAACAGACTCGGCATGGATTCCCACCTACGCGGCCATGGCGGTGAGACTTTCTTTTGTGGCTGATCCCTACTTGGATGACGTTAATTGCCCATTCCTCAGCCATCCTGGTCGAGTTCAGGGGCGGATTTGTGATTTGGCCTTTTCCTCTGCCGCTGCTGGGTTCCAGTATTACGTTCCCAAAAATAGCCTTCAGCATAACCTTGAATAGCAGGGTGGGTTGCCGCTAAGGCTAAACGCTTTTGGGTTAGGCAGCAGTAGGTTTCGTCAATTTCAATGCCAATGTAATGGCGGTTGAGTTTTTTAGCAACAACGGCGGTAGTGCCCGATCCCAAAAAGGGGTCTAACACCACATCTCCCTCGGCGCTGCTGGCCAAAATCAACTTGGCGATTAGCTTTTCGGGCTTTTGGGTGGGATGGTCGGTGTTTTCCGGCATCGACCAAAAAGGGACAGAAATATCCGTCCACAGGTTAGAGGGATGGGTGACCCGAAACCGACCTACCGGAGTGTCATCCCAGTCTTTAGGTTGCCCCTGGGAGTCGCGGTAGGGGGCCAGCACCCGGCGTTTCAGTTTCACCGCCTCGACGTTGAAGGTATAGTCGGGAGAGCAGGTGCAGAACCAGATATCCTCCGCGCTGTTTTTCCAGTTAGCCTTCGCTCCCCGGCCCTTCTCCCGCTCCCAGGTAATTCGGTTACGCACCTGCAAATGCTGGGCCAGCAATGGGTACATGAGCACTGACGACTGCCAGTCGGCACAGACATACACCGAGGCCGTGGGTTTGAGCAGCGGCAGCAGGAGCAAGAACCAGCCCTCAAACCAGGCTTGGTAATGCTCTGGGGCCAGTTCGCTAAAGGTGCTACCGTTATAAAGTTTTGTGCGGTTGTAGGGGGGGTCGAGAATGAGCAGATCCACGCAACCCTGGGGCAGATGGGGAATTACCGCTGCCATGGGCTGATGCAGAATACGATCCCGCACCTCCTCCAGCCTAGTCGGGCCGTGAATCTGGCCCAGGCTGAGGCCGTAGCGCTGCCGCTCGTCAGAGGTGAGGGTGAGGGTACGGTTGCGGGGGGCTCTGGGCTGGGGAAGGGGCACAGATTTAGGTTCAGGGTAAACTTTTCTGGCTACTTTGACCTGGGTTAACGTCAAGCAGATACGCTTGCGGGTGGAGCAGAAACGCTGGCGGTTTAGCTGGGATGCGTTGTTGTCACGGTGTACGCATTAAAGGGTATGTCAAACCATCGCCTTTGGCACGGCGGCGCAACGCCCCAGTACGCCCTAAAGCATAGTTTGCTAATGGCTCTCTAATTAACCTTTTATCTGCAGGAGATCGACAATGAGCGGATTGAGCTCTGACTTCAGTAATCGAGACTATCAGGTCAAAATTGGCGACTATTTTGGCCGAGGCTGGGAAATTTTTAAGCAGAATGCCCTCCAGTTTGTGCTGTTTACCCTACTGCTTGTAGTCATTTCGGCACTGCTGTCGCAGTTACCTAGCCCAATCGGGGCGAGAACTAGTGGAGACACCCCTGGCTTAAACCTGGCGGCGGGCATTCTGTCGCCGATTCTAGGGGCAGGCTATTACTTTGTGGCCTTTCAAATTGCTCGCAATCGCCCCCAGGGATTTGGGGATTTCTTCCATGGCTTTCGCAAGTTTACGCCGATTTTTCTGACCTCCTTTGTGGCTAATATTTTAATTGCCATCGGGTTTGTGTTCCTGATTTTGCCTGGCATTTACCTGGCCGTGGCTTACCTCTTTGCCCAGCCCTTTGTAATTGACAAAAATCTGGGTTTTTGGTCAGCGATGGAAACCAGCCGCAAGCTCATTACCAAACGGTGGTTCTCATTTTTGGGGTTAATCCTGCTGCTGTTCTTGCTGAACTTGGCCGGTGCCATTGCCCTCGGCGTTGGGCTGTTGGTCACCATTCCTTACTCCTCTTGCATTGTTGCAGCGGCCTATGAAGATATTGTGGGGCTTAACTCTGTTGCAGAATAAATCTGCGGAATAAATCGCTACGGCGTCGAGCCCTGTGCCTGGCCAGCGAAACACCATTTTGAACGTTAATCGCACTTAAGATGGGACATGATCCCCCGGCGGCGTCGGTCGGGGCCTTAACACTCTACAATCGTTAACAATGTGTCCTGATTGACGCATTTTTTAACGTTTACGTTTAAATGGAAGGAATTTTGTCTGTTAGTCCTTTCGTTAACAGCGGGTGTTGGATCAACCATCATGAAAGGTTTTTGGAAGGTGCGCCTACCTCGACTTCGGCCCGTGCGGCTTCGGTCTATTAAACTCAAGCCCATTGGTCTGGGTCATCTGCGATCGCCCTGGGCTAAGACTGGGCGATCTGCCCGGCTTAAATTGGCTGGTACCCTGGCCTTTGCGGGGGTGGTCATCACCCAGTTTCCGGCCTCGCCGCTGTCGGTACTGCATTCGCCTGCCGTGCCTGGCACGGTTGACTCTGCCCTCTGGCTAAGCACCGGTATGGTAAGGCAGTCTATTGTCGATTTGTACCGGGCACGGCGGTTGATGGCTCAATCCATTGCCCCCTCGGCCTCTGATGCCGCTACACCTAAGCCCTCAGGCTCGGCTAATGTGGCCAATGGTGCAGCGGCCTCGACGGCCCCTAGCCGCTCGGGTAGCGCCGGGGCTCCAGCTCAAACCCTGCCGCAGCCCCAGGCCCCCCCGGCACCCGCCGCTGTTGGGGCTACCCCCTTTGACCCCGGTAAAACCATCGACACTAATCTGGAAATGCGGGTGGCGGTGGCTAAAGAGGTCACCAGCCTAGAAGTCGCCACCTCGGTGGATGGCTATCTGATGGATTTAGGTGGCCAAAACTACTGCAACCTACCGGCTCAGCAAAGCTTTGTCCTGCGCCCCCAGGGGGAGGGCATGGCCTTTGGCGACTGTAGGCTCAGCAACACCGTCTGGCTAGAGCCGGGTGAGGGGGGCTACGTGTATGTGGGGAATAACTGGTATAAGGGTCGGGTGCTGCTACTCGGCAATGGAGCGTCCCTCACGGCCGTGAACTTTGTGCTGCTGTACGACTACCTGAGTAGCGTGGTGGGTAGCGAAGTGTATGTTAACTGGCCCACCGAGGCCCTCAAGGCCCAGGCGGTGGCGGCCCGCTCCTATGCGTTAACCCATCACGTGCGCCACGCCAATCGCGCCTACGATC
Source organism: Nodosilinea sp. CTOTU7336 (assembly GCA_036848635.1). GTDB lineage: Bacteria > Cyanobacteriota > Cyanobacteriia > Phormidesmidales > Phormidesmidaceae > Nodosilinea. The sequence goes on along the minus strand of DAIUJR010000028.1, from coordinate 21,539 downwards.
TCGACAATACCCAGCGCTACCAGGCCTATCTGGGCATTGCTAAAGAAACCAACACCACCCAGGCGGCGGTGGTGGCCACCACGGGTGAGTTCATCAGCTACAACGGCGGCATTGTGGAATCTCTCTATGCGGCCTCAGATGCCATTGTCGAAGCGGCCCACGGCGGCAACGGCATGAGCCAGACTGGGGCGATGCAGCTAGCCTCCCAGGGCTATAGCTATACCGAAATTTTGGGCAACTATTACCCCGGCACCAGTCTGTCGCGACTGGTGGTGAAGTAAACCTTGCCCCCGTCTGTCTATCTGTTGAAGGCTAAAGCCCTAAGCCCTGAACCCCGAGTCCCGAGCCCTGAACCCCAAACCCCAAATTCTTGCCACCGCATGGAACCCGACACCACGGCAGGCTAGCCTGCCCCGATCACCCGATGGTTGTACAAATCAAAGCGATCCCCATGCACCAGCAAATGCACCCGCAGGCCATGGATACTTAGGGGTTCAGTGGGCTCAACATCGGGCTCATTGGTGTGGGTAATGGTCTTGGGATCCACCACGGTAATCACGCCCTTACCAATCACCTGGAAGCTGCCGTTGCGCTCAAATAGGACGCAGGTATCTTCGTCAATGCCCAGGCCGAGACGGTCAGGCTGCACGGCGATGGCGCTAATTAATCGGGCCATGCGGTTGCGGTTGTGGAAGTGCTGATCGACAATTACCTCCGGCACAAAACTCAGGCCGGTAGACATATCTACCAGGGAGCGGTTAGGGGATTCGCCACTGCCGCCCCCGGCAATCATATGGTGACCCATGACGGCGGCCCCGGCGCTGGTGCCTCCCAGGGTGATTTCCCCCAGCTGCGCCCGCTGGCGAATCATGTCAATTAAGGGCGTATCGGCCAGCAGCCCGCACAGGCGCACCTGGTCACCGCCGGTAATAAATACCCCGGTGCAGGGCTCGACCACGGTTTTCCAGGCGGCGTCTTCCCCCTGGGCGCGATCGCGGATGTCCATGGTGACGATGGCCTTAGCCCCCATCTCCTCAAAAATCTGCCGGTAGCGTCCGGAAATTGCCTCCGGATCCCGCGACGCGCAGGGGATAATGCCGATATGAGCCCCTATTCCGCCCGACCGTTCAAAAAACGTGTGCAAAATTTCTTTGCCGTGCACTTTATCTTCGGCGCCACCGATGGCCATGATGGCATGTTGGGTTTCAATGGACATGGGTCAATCATCAAAGGGACTCGAATTGCGGCCTAGGCGCTCTTGCCGCATGATAGAAACCATGGGTAGTTCTATCTATTATGCCGTTGTGCTCAGGGGGCCTAGGCCGTGACCAGTAGCGTTAGCGAGGCTTCTTTCCCTGGGCCGTTGAGGATCGATGTCGTCAGCCTGTTTCCAGACTTTTTTACCTCACCTCTTCAGTCGGGCCTCATCGGTAAAGCCTTAACTCGCCGAATTGCAGAAATTCATCTTACCAACCCTAGGGACTTTACAACGGATAAGCACCACCGCGTCGACGATGAACCCTACGGCGGTGGCGTGGGGATGCTGATGAAGCCTGACCCGATTTTCGCCGCTGTGGAGTCGCTGCCGATCCGGTCTCGGCGGGAGGTGGTTTTGCTCACCCCCCAGGGGGAGACCATGACCCAGGGGCTATTTCGTCAGCTGGCTACCGCCTGCGACCAGCTAGTGCTAATCTGCGGTCACTACGAAGGCCTGGACGAGCGCATCAGCCACCTGCTCACCCGCGAGGTCTCCCTGGGGGATTTTGTGCTCACCTGTGGGGAAATTCCAGCTCTGACCTTGATCAACGGGGTAGTACGATTGCTGCCGGGCACCGTCGGCAAAACCGACTCCCTCCGGCACGAGAGCTTTGAAACCCCCCTGCTCGACTACCCCCAATACACCCGTCCGGCGGAGTTTCGCGGCTGGGCGGTGCCGGAGGTACTGCTTTCGGGCAATCACGAAGCCATTGCCCAGTGGCGACGGCAGCAGCAGATTGAGCGCACCAGGTCACGGCGGCCCGACCTCTATGCCCGGTGGCAGCAGGCACAACTGGAGGATGAAGGTAAGCCTTAGGCTTGACCACAGACGTTTTTGTGACCCTGGCACCGTAGGAAAGTACAGCGATGCCGCCTAGCCCGTTAGCTCAGCCCCCACCTAAGGAATTCGTGCGGCCTAATCCTGAACTGCGACAAGCCGTCAGCTGGGTCTGCGATCGTGAGCCCACCTTCCGAACCATTGAGCCGCTCGCTGGCCCCCTGACGGTGCGCTGCTGGCCCCCTGGCTTGGCCTCCCTAGTGCGAATTATTCTGGGCCAACAGCTCTCGTCAAAGGCGGCCCAGGCCATCTTTCAACGCCTGACCCAGACCGTTGAACTCACCCCCGCTGGCCTGGCGGCCTGCCCTGAGGTCACCCTGAGGCAAGTGGGCTTCAGCCGGGCCAAGATTGCCACCTGCCAACGGCTCGCGGAGACGATGCTCTCAAATCAGCTCCGCTTAGAGGCCTTGTCCCTGATGTCGGATGCTGAGGTGGTAGACCAGCTTACGCAAATTAAAGGCATCGGAGTGTGGACCGCTGAAGTCTACGCGCTGTTTTGTCTCGGTCGTCTGGGTGTCTTGCCGGCCTCGGATCTGGCGATTCAAATCGGCTATCAGCGGCTTAACGCGATGGCAACCCGACCTACTCGCCCAGAATTATTAGCGCTGACGGCCCCCTTAGCTCCCTATGGCGGTGCCGTAGCCCACTTACTCTGGCACTACTATAGACAGTCCAGATAGACAGTCCAGATAGGCAGTCCAGATAGCCTTGCCCTAGGGCAGATTTACAGCCATGATAAAAGCGGCCATGCAGCCCGCTTTTTAGCCCAAACCCATGACGATGACCTTTAGAATCGGCAACGGCTACGATATTCACCGTCTGGTAGAAGGTCGTCCGCTCATCCTCGGGGGCGTTACCATTCCCCACGACCGGGGGCTGCTGGGGCACAGCGATGCCGACGCCCTCACCCACGCCATCATGGATGCCATGCTGGGGGCGCTTAGCCTGGGGGATATTGGCCTCTACTTTCCCCCCGGCGATCCTCAGTGGGCGGGGGCCGATAGCCTCAAGCTGCTGGCCCAGGTCAACACCCTGGTGCAAGAACGGGGTTGGCAGGTGAGCAACATTGATTCGGTAATTGTGGCCGAGCAGCCTAAGCTCAAGCCCCACATTGAGGCGATGCGATCGCGTTTAGCCAAAATTCTCGGCCTCGCCCCCGACCAGGTAGGGGTCAAAGCCACCACCAACGAAACCCTCGGCCCCACTGGACGTCAGGAAGGAATCGCCGTCTATGCCGTAGCGCTATTGACGGTAGCCTAGGCGTCCAGCAAACAGGGCATGAGGCCGCATGTAGACCTGCGCCGCCACCAAGATCGCCCTGGTGGGTAGTATCCATGCCCTGGTCAAGCCTTTACTATTTGGACATGGCCGCTTCATTAACGGCTTTCAACCTGCTCACATGATTAAGTCAAAGGGGGTGCAGCCCCCCTAGCCAGTAATTTCCCGGAGGGTGGAACTTTCCAGAGTCGCCCCAGTCCTTTGCTTACAAGTCGGTAGACAGCCACCGGCTTGAGAAAAATTTACAATCGGTAATGAAAAATACGTGATTGTACGGGGTACAGAGGTAAAATACTTTATGATAGCTTCAAGATTGAAAGCATAATTACTGAGCAGCCATGACTCATTGGCTACCTAGGTATTTTGCAACGCTTATACACGGTCAGAGTGCTCAGGTAGTCAATGACAGCCTTGATTAGGCTTAGGTCTGTAAAGGTTGTCTCCTCCATCAGGAATTTTCGCATTTCTAGAGGTAAGCCTCAGATGTCTAACGTTGTACAATCGCTAGTGGCGACAGGAAAAGTGATCAGCGGCATCTGCTACACCAGCGCCGACGGGTGTGCAGAGGATGCTACGGGCTTGCCCGCTATTCCCCCCGAGCGGGTTGGGCTACACGGTGAATATGACTACTATGGCTTGGCCAAGCGCATTCAGGCTCGGTTTTATACCCAGCTGGGGCGTTCTGCCGTAGGCCAGGTGATGGTTCGACAGCGCGGTTCAGCGGTCATTTTAAGTGGCCGGGTTGAGAGTCAGGCTCTGCTAGAGCAGCTCGTGCAGATAGCTATCCAGGCGGATGGGGCTACCCATGTTGAGGTGCGCAATGTGCAGGTCAAAGAGTTGGACTACAGTGAACCACTGGTGCTAACCCTGGCGTAGGGGGCAGGGCAGGGCACCCAGTCAACAGCAATGGCTCCTCCATCAGTTTCTAGACTAAGGATCCTAGACTAAGAATCCTAGACTAAGGGCGTTGTACCCTCTCCCTGGGCAGCTAAACGGATCGCCGATAGCACCAGAATTACCAAAAATAGAACCAGTCCCATGGTACAGGCATAGCTAATCTCTAGCTTCTCAAAGGCCTGCTCGTAGATGTAGTACACCACGGTTTTAGAGCTATTGCGGGGGCCGCCCTGGGTCATAATGTAGACTTCCTCAAACACCTTGGTGGCGGCAATGGCTGAAATAACGCCGACTAACAGCAGGTAGGGGCGCATCAGCGGCAGGGTGATATCCCAGTGTCGCCGCCAGCCATCGGCACCATCCAGGGCCGCCGCTTCGTATAGATCCGCCGGAATGCCCTGCAAACCTGCCAGATAAATTACCATATAGTAGCCTAGCCCCTTCCAGATGGTGACCCCCATCACGCTCAGCAGCGCCAGGGCTGGGCTGGTCAGCCAGGGAACACCTTTGGCTGTCATCCCCATTCCCATCAGCACCTGGTTAAAAAGGCCGTTTTCGGCATAGAGCCAGCGCCAGGCAATGCCCGCCACCACCATCGACACCACCACGGGCGAGTAGTAGGCCACCCGCAGCCAGTGCATTCCCGGCAGGGCACGATTGACGAGGATGGCCAGCAGCAGCGGTACTATGGTCAGTACTGGCACCACCCCGAGTAGGTATACCAGGGTATTACGAATGGTCTGCCAAAATACTGGATCTGCCATTAGTTTGGTGAAATTATCCCCCCCAACCCAGGTAGGCGGGGTGGTAAGGTCTACCCCAAAGGTAGTAAAACTCAGGTAAAACGCCCGCAGAGCAGGCCAAAATACGGAGATTCCCAAAGCCGCCAGGGCGGGCATTAAGAATAGATAGGGAATGGCGACCGGGGGGATAGTGCGGCGGGGAAGCCAGGCTAGAGGTGGGGTAGAAGGTTTAGAAGCGGTCATGGCATAGGTCAGGTTAGTATCGCTCTAGGCCAGGAAATGCAATCGCGGCAGCGGAAGAGGCCGCCTCCCCACAGGTACGTGGGGTAGGCAACAGCTTTGTAGGGTTAGCTAATCCATCAGGGTTAAACGCCTGCCGTACCCAGGCCATGGTCTCCAGGTCAGCGGCAGAAAACATATCCGGCATATAGCAGCGCTTGTCGGCCCCGATGCCGTGCTCCCCAGAAATACTGCCCCCCACCCGCACGCAGAGCTTGAGAATATCGCCCCCCAACTCTTCAACCTGCTCTAGCTGCCCCGGTATGCTGTTGTTGTAGAGAATCAGCGGATGCAGGTTGCCGTCACCGGCATGGAAAACATTGGCTACCCGGTAGCCGTGGTGTGCCCCTAAGGCCTCAATTTCTCGCAGCACGTAGGGCAGCTGGGTGCGGGGAATCACGCCATCCTGCACGTAGTAGTCGGGGCTGAGCTTGCCCATGGCGGCAAAGGCGGCTTTGCGCCCCTTCCACAGCCGCAACCGCTCTTCTGGGTCAGTGGCTACGGTAATGCTGCGGGCACCGTTTTGGCGACAGAGCTGCTGAATGCGATCCCCAGTGGCCGCCACCTCCGCCGGTAGGCCGTCGATTTCTATCAGCAAAATCGCCGCCGCATCGCGGGGGTAGCAGGCGGTCGCCACCACATCCTCCACGGCGTTGATGCTGAAGTTGTCCATCATCTCCAGTCCGGCGGGAATGATCCCCGCGCTGGTAATGGCCGACACGGCAGCCCCCGCCGCGTCTACCTCGGCAAAATCGGCCAGCAGCACCTGCACCGATGCAGGGGTTTTCAAAATCCGTAGGGTGATCTCGGTGGCAATGCCCAGGGTGCCCTCTGAGCCCACAAACACCCCGCAAAGGTCGTAGCCGGGGGTTTCGGCCACGGGGCCACCCACCTCCACCACCTCGCCACTGGGCAGCACCAGCTTCAGGCCCAGCACGTGGTTGGTGGTTACCCCATACTTGAGGCAATGTACTCCCCCGGAATTTTCGGCCACGTTGCCGCCCACGGAGCACACCGACTGGCTGGAGGGATCCGGCGCATAGTAAAACCCGGCCCCGCCCACCGCCTGGGTGACCCAGTTGTTAATGACCCCCGGTTGCACCACCACCCGCTGGTTGTCTAAATCAACGGCCAGGATGTTGCCCATGGTGGCCGTGACAATCAACACCGAATCGGCCAGGGGCAAGGCACCCCCAGATAGCCCAGTACCCGCCCCTCTGGCGACAAAGGGCACCTGAAACCGATTGCAGATTTTCACCGCCTCGGCCACCTCCTCGGTGGAGTGGGGTAGTACCACCACCGCTGGCCGCTGGCGATAGCTGGTTAGCCCATCGCACTCGTACACCAGAATTTCTTCCTTGCGGCGCACCACCTTTTTGGCCCCCAGGGCCGCCGTAAAGGCATCAATAATCACTGACCAGTCCTTGACTGCCGGGTCGCTGGCTACCATCGCAGAGCCTAAGTTGAGATTTCCACGATCCTACCGTGAACCGAGGGAATCCATCGCAGCAAAAATCCTATCTCAGCCTGAAACCCACCCGCCAGCCGTCAATCTCTTCACCTTTTCCCCGGCCTTGCTCCCCGCAAACAGGGCGGACAACCCTACGCCTCTACCCCTCCACCCCCGACCGCGGCACCATGTTCTCCCCCTTCAGCATCCGCTGGGCCGCGTCTAGCAGCATTTCTTCTAGGTAGGGCTTGGTGAAATAGCCCTTGGCTCCCAGATCCACGGCCATCTGGCGGTGACGGTCGGCTCCCCGTGAGGTCAGCATGGCGATGGGTATCTGGCTCAGGGTCTCGTCCTTCTGCATCCGCGACAGCAGTTCCAGGCCGTCCATACGGGGCATTTCGATGTCGCAGAAGACCAGGTCGCAGGGCAGCCCTGACCGTAGTTTTTCCCAGGCTTCCTGGCCATCGCGGGCCTGCTCGACCCGGTAGCCGACTTTGTTAAAGCTCATCGACAGCAGCTCGCGAACGGTGATCGAGTCATCTACAATCAGCACGGTGGGATCGCTCTGAACCACGGGTTCGAGCATCTCTTCGCCCTCCGGCTGCGCCCATAGGGAAGCGGAGGAATCGCGCCGCATCCGCCCGCTGGCCAGGTCAATTAGCTCCAGCACGTCGGCGATCGGCATCACCCGGCCATCCCCCAGTACCGTTGCCCCGGCGATACCGATGGGCTTGGGGACGGGGCCTTCGAGCTGTTTGATGACAATTTCCTGCTCGCCGATCACTTGATCTACCTCAAGAGCCAGGAAGGTGCTGGCGTTTCTCAGCACCACAATGGAAACCATATCTTCGTCCTGGGAGCCACCGTAAACCCGCCCGCGCCCTAGGCTGCGGTTAAACTGCAGCAGCTCCCCTAGGGAACGGTAGGGCAGCAAAATATCGCGCCAGAGAATCGAAGCATGGCCCTGTTCATCGGTTTGCAGCCGCGCCCTGGGCACGTCAAACATATCCTCTACCCCGTCCATGGGAAAGGCAATGCGGGCCTGGTTGTTAACGCAACTGAGCGCCTTGGTAATGCTCAGGGTGAGGGGCAGGCGAATGGTAAAGCTGGTACCCTTGCCCACCTCCGACTCGATGGTAATCGACCCGCGAATATCTGCCAGGGCCGTGCGCACCACGTCCATGCCGATGCCGCGCCCGGAGAAGTCGTCGGCCTGGTCGCGGGTGCTAAAGCCCGGCAAGAACAACAGGTCGTACACCTCTAGCTCGGTCATGGTCTGGGCTTCGTCTGGGGTAATCAACCCCTGCTGAATCGCCTTGGCCTTCACCACCGTGGCGTTAATGCCGCCGCCGTTGTCAGCGATGTAAATTACGGTTTGGTTGCCCTGGTAAAAGGCCCGCACGGTAATCACACCTTCCCTAGGCTTGCCCAGGGCAAGTCGCTCCTCCGGCGACTCGATGCCATGGGTAATGGCGTTGTTGACCAGGTGGGTCATGGGGTCGTAGAGGCGCTCGAGGATCATCTTGTCGATCAGGGTGTCGCGCCCCTCCACCACCAGTCGGGCCTCCTTGCCGCATTTGAGGGAAATATCCCGCACCGCCCGGGGTAGGCGGTCGGCGGTTTGCCCAAAGGGCACCATACGGGCTTTGTTCAACCCCTCCTGCAGCTGGGTGGTGACCTGGCGAAACTGGCGGGCGATTTGATCCGTCGAGTCAATGGTGAACTCAATGTCGGAGGAGGCCTCCCGCACCCGCACAATCAGCTCGATCATCTCCTGGGATAGGGTATGGAAGCCTGTGAAGCGATCCATCTCCAGGGCGTCGAAGGTGGCCCCAGTGACGTGGGCCCCGCCGCCGCGATCCGTCGCCTTCAGGGAAAAGGCCTGGCGGTTGGCAATCAACGAGCTTTCCAGCAGCGATCGCTCGTACAAATCCCGCATCCGCTGCCCCACATCGTTGAGCTGCTGCACCTGGGAAAGCAGGTTATCCAAAAACTGCCGCAGCCGCTCCTGATCTTGCTCCAGGGAATTGCGGTTAACCACCAGCTCTCCCACCAGGTTGCTGAGGTTGTCGAGGTGGTTGACCGACACCCGCATCGTCTGATCGGCAACGGTGGCGGTGCGGCCCGGCTGTCGTCGGGATGCGGCCCCTGACGTCGTGCGTCTGCTGCTCAGGCCGGAGCCCGCCCCACCCAGCTGTTCGGCCTCCTCCAGCAGTTTTTCTAGGTCGCCAAATTCGTCATCATCGCCATCGGTAGAGGCAGCGGCTACCGGAGCGATCGTGGCATGGGCAGCAGACGCTTGATCCACCGCTAGATCAGTTTGGGGACTAGGCAACGCGCCACCGTCGTCCGTCAGCAGCTGATCTAAGTCATCAAAGTCATCTCTAGCGTCGGGGTCAGGCGGGGCGGATGTGGCTGACGGATGATTGAAGTCGCTTAGCCCTTGCTCCATAGGTGGATCGAACGGGTCAGGGCCGTTGTCAGGGCCGTTGTCAGGGCCAGCGGTCAGGTTAGGCTCAGTCCCATCCTCAGCAGTCGGCAAATCCGCACTGTCCGGGGCTGAAACCGCCATCGGGAAATCTGTCGGGGCTGGTTCAAGGTCAGTTCCCAGCCCAGGGGGCATCAGGGGTGCTGTTGCTCCCTCGCCCTCCCCAGGTGCTTGGTTTTGGGCCGGCATATCCATTTCCCCGGCCCTGCCCCCCAGGGGAGCGGCATCCGACCCGACTAGGCCCAATTCCCCAAAGGGATCGGCCGCACCATGGCCGTAGTCAGCATTCCAGGCGGCATCAAAGTCGGTATCAAACGCTAAGTCTGACCCGGCGGTAGCTGGGGAGGCATCAAACAGGGCATCAAACCCATGATCCTGGGGTGCCTCTGAATCGGTCTGAGGCAAATCCGTGATGGCAATGGCCTCGATACCCCCATCGCCGACCGGCAAAGGGGAAACCTCTGGATCGGCAGCCTCGCCCCAGAGATCGTTCAGCTCAAGAGTCTGGGCAAATGGGTCATCTTGTCCATCTTGCGCGTGGCTGGAGCTATCTGGATCAAAAAAATCAGCTCCATCCGGCAACCCGGAGGGCGGCGATGCCAGCGTAACCGGGGCTGTCTCGGCGGCGGGAAGGTCAAAAAAGTCATTCAGGTCATCCCCCAGGGAACCGGCGGGCACAGTAGCAGCGGTCGGGTCGGGTAAATCAGCCTCGGTTAGTGAGGTTGAAGGCGTTGCACCATCGTCCGGCTGGGTATCGCTCAAAAAATCGAGATTTAACGCATCTTCCCCGAACGGATCAGAACCATCCCTAGGCAACGGCTCAGCCCCAAGGCTATAGCCAAAGAGGCTGGCCATTTCAGCCTCGGCTGATAGGGACGGGGGAGGGGGTGAGCTAGCCTGAGGCTGAAGCAAGTCGGCTAATTCGCCCTCGGCATCAGCGGTAGTCGGTATAAGCCCAGCGCTGGGTAGGGCCGGTTCTGAAAAGTCTTCTTCTTCCCAAATATCCTCTAAGTCGCTGCGATCGCCCTCGAACAAGTCTGCCAGACTATTCAGCTCAGCGGCTCCCACATCGGGGCCAAAGGGCCCCTGACCTGAGGTGGCAAACTCGCGGCTAGTAGCCGCGGTTGGCATCTCCGGAAGCTCAAAAATTGCCTCTAAATCAGCCTCTCCCGGCTCCGCCTCTGGAACCAAGGCATCGAGCCAGTCGCTGGCGTCGGTAAGGGCATCCAGGTCACCGCTGTCGGCCTCATCCAGGGCCAGAAAGTTGACCAGCTCCGGCTCCCCTGGATCGTCGCTAAAGGCTTCGGCCAACAGCGCATCGAAGGCGACGTTCTCGTCGGTGAAGGCGGGGCCAGAAGGCACCATCGCCAGCAGCACTGGTGACGCAAACACCTGATCGGTGCCCGCCAAAATCGAGTCCTGCGCCTGTTTGAGGTCTCGAATCACAACCGGGGCCAGGGCGCGATAGGTTTGCTGCGGGTTTGCCACCGCACCGCTAACGGCTTGGGTCAGGGCGCACCACTGGGTCAGCTCAAACTGTTCTCCTAGGCTGTGCAGCCGTTGGCAAAGTTGGGCCAGCCGCTGCCGGGAGGCCAGATCGTCAGGCTGCTTAAAGGTGGTCAGCAGATCCCGCAGCAGCGCCGGAATATCGCTGCGAAACATCAGCTGGAGGGCGCTGGTTTCGGGGTCAGAAACTGCCACCGCCGCCACCGCCGGAGCCGGTGGGGGAGCAGGAATGGCCACGGCCGGGGCCGCAGCCACCAGGGCTTGCAGGTGAGTTTCCGTTTGAAGAAACACCGGCTCTAGGGTGGCCATAATTTCCTCGGCCCGATCATCCGTCAGGCCAAAGGAGCCCTGCAGTTGTTCGAGCTGCTCCTGGAGCCCGTCAAAGATTTGCAACAGTAGCGATTCCAGATCGCGGTCGGTGCGAATGGGAGATTCCTTCAGCAGCTTAAAAAAGTCTTCCATCCGGTGGGAGGTGCGCTGAATGCTGCCCAACCCCAGCATGGCGGCGCCGCCCTTGACCGAGTGCGCGGCCCGAAAGACCTCGTTGATCATCTCCTGATCGGCCAGGGTGGCCTGCAGGTTCAGCAAACCCTGCTCAATGGTGTTGAGATGATCCTTGGCTTCCTCAATGAAGTACCCCAAGATTCGCTTTTGATCTTCAGGCAGCATATCGGTTCCCTTCTAAACGCTTCCCTAGTCTGATCGGATCGTTCGGCTAATTTGGCGAGTCAACCGGGCTGGCCCAGGGCTAGGGCGATGTCCCGGCTGGGCAGGATTAACTACCGGGCTTTTCCACCTTAAATCGCTCCACCGAAGTGAGCAGATCCCGGGCTACCCCGACCAGGCTTTGCAGCGAGCCCGACACCCGCTGGGCTTCCTGGGAGGTTTCCTGGGCAGTGAGCTCCACCGACTGCATCACCTGGGCCACCGCCCGGGAGGTTTCGGTCTGCTCCACGGTGTCGGCGGTAATCGAGCGCACTAGCACGTCAATGCGGTTCGACACCTGAATAATGTCCTCTAGGGAATGTTTCGCCTGCTCAGCCAGGCGGGTGCCCTCAATCACCTGCTGGGTGCCTTCCTCCATGGCGGTCATCACGCCACCGGTTTCACTCTGAATTTGCAGCACAATTTGCTCAATTTCCTTAGAGGCTTTGGCGGCTCGATCCGCCAGTTGGCGGACTTCGTCGGCGACGATGGCAAACCCTCGGCCCGCTTCTCCGGCTCGGGCTGCCTCAATGCTGGCGTTGAGGGCCAGCAGGTTGGTGCGGGAGGCAATCTGAGAAATTAACGCCACGATTTTGGAAATTTCCTGGGATGACTCGGCCAGGCGCTTGACCTTGCGGGTGGTTTCGGCCACGGTTTCACGAATTTCTAGAATCCCCGCCACGGTGCGCTCCACCGACTCTCCCCCCTTCAGGGCGGTGGCAGACGCGGTGCGGGCAACTTCTTCCGCCTCCCGGGCGCTCTCGGCTACCCGCTGAATGGAATCGGTCATCACCTGCACCGAGTTCAGGGTCACCGCCAGTTCCTCAGCCTGCCGTAGGGCATCGGCGGAGAGGCTGCGGGCAAAGATTTCGTTTTCCGTCGAGCCTTTGCTCACCTGGCGGGCCGCCACGCTGACCTGCTCCACAATTTCCCGCAGGTTTTGGATGGTCAGGTTAAAGGAGTCGGCTACCGCCCCCAGCACGTCGGCGGTCACCTCCGCCTGCACCGTCAGGTCGCCCCGGGCCGCCCCTTCCACATCGTCGAGCAGGCGAATCACCTGGCGTTGGAGATCTTCTTTAGCCTGCTCTTGCTCCTGGGCTTTACGCTGGGCCTCGCTGGTGGTGGTCAAAATCACCCGCGACATTTTGTTAAAGCTGCTGGAGAGCAGGCCAAACTCATCTTCGGCGTACACGGTGGCCCGGGCCGACAGGTTACCCTGAATTACCACATCAAACTGGTGTTGTAGATCGCTAGTACTAGCCTTAATCCGGCGATGGGCCAGGTACCCAGCCCCCAGGGCCGAGCCAAAGCCAGTGGCCCCAGCGACCAGGGCCATGACGGCATGCAGGCCCTTGGGGAGTTTCTGATCGGGATTTAGGGTTGAGGCAGCAAAATTAACCACCCCCACCGACAGGGCCGTGGCTACCCCCACCGCTGCCGCCACCATCAGCTCTTTTTTGGGCAGGGGGGCGTTGTCTAAAAAGCCCAGCCAGTCTTGCTCGGCGGTCACCGCCTCAACTCCGTCGCCGTCGCCGTGGGTAAATACGGGCAGGCCATCGGTGGCGCCGGCAATGCTAAAAATATCCTCGTCGCTGATCGAGGTTTGGTCGTTGATATCGTTCAGATCAAAGGCAGAGGTGCCGGTGCTGTAGTCCGTGCTGTCGTCGGTGGAGCTTAGCCCTGAGGTGCCCACCGATGGCGTGGTAAACCCTGCGGAACTATCGGAAAGCTCAAAGTCAGGCAGACTGCCTAGGTCATCAAACTCGCTAAATTCGTCTAAAAACCCAACATTACTGGTAGACTGCGCCTCCTCGTCTAGGGCCGGGCGCTCGCCGTAGCCGTTGTAGCCAGCCTCGTAGGACGCATCCGTTGGGAAGCCGCTCTCGGCGGTGTCAAAGGCCTCTGCCGCCAGATCGGGCTCGGGGGCAAACACCGTCATGTCGTCCCCGTCCTCGGCCATCGCCGACCAACTGTCATCCTCATCCTCAAAGGCCAGATCCACGGAGCTAGCGGCGTCACCGGCTAACCGGGAAAAGGCCTCGTCATTCCCAATTCCCTGTGGCCTGTTCAAATTATCCTGATCGGCAAAGGACTGGCTCAGCCCGGTATCGGGGTGGTCGGTGGCCAAATCAGCGGCATCGAACTCTAAACCTGAATCATCCTGATCCAGCCGCTCTAGAACATCCCCAGGAATATCGTCGTCAAAGGTGATGTCATCGAGATCCTCTAGGTTTTCCCCAAATCCGGTGTCGGCCATGGCAAACGGATCGATATCCTGACCCTGATTAGCCTCCTGAACCCGACCTGCGGATGCTAAATCTGCGGTGCTGAAGCCCATATCGGGGCCCAGATCTAGGGCATCATCATCAGCGCCAAAGCTTTCATCCGCAAAGGGGTCGGCCAGATAGTCAAAGCCAACGCCGCCATCCTCAGGTGCCATCGGCTCGGCCAGGGCTGGTTCAGCGATAAACTGGGCGGCATAGTCAAGGCCATTATTGGCATAGTCCACAAACTCGGGCTCGGTCGTCACCTGCAGTACGGCATTGTATTGCTCACAGGCAACGGCATAGCGCTGCAGACCATAGCAGTAGATATGCCCCTTCAGCAGTAGGACGCTGGGATCCTGGGGGTAGTCCTCAGCCAGCTGATCGATGACAGCGGCGGCATCCTGATAGCTGCCTTGTACATAGGCTCTCTCAGCTTTTTGATAAGCTTGGGAGTAGTCAATGCCTGAAGCCATAATCGTCTCCTGCCAGTGCAAAGGTCCTAAAGGGGGTAAGGATGCGTGCGGTCATCAGGCGGCCCAGCGGGCTGAGCGAATTACCGCAACGTGGTCGAGCAGTCTGAGAATCTTGTTGTCTTCAGGGGAAATCACCCATTCTCCGCGCAAAAATGGGGCCATGGCATCGGGGCTGTTGCTAGTTACCCTGGTTTGATCAGGGTTGAGCCACCGGGTGCCGACAATTCGGTTAACGGCTAAGCCTAGCATAGTTCCTTGGTGTTCGATGGCAATCACCGAAATTTCTGGGCGGTCGGTATTGAGAATGGCGGCATAGCCCAGAAACTGGCCGAGGTCGGCGACCCAGACCACGCGACCCTGCTCGTTGAGGGTGCCCAGCAGCAGGTGAGAAACATTGGGAATTGGGGTAATGCGATCGGGGGGCTGCTCAATAATGCGCCGAATGCCGGTGGCCGGCAGGGCGAATTCATCTTCTGTGGTTACAAAAAACCGCAGGAATAACTCGCCTTCAGGGGTTTCCAGCTCTTGAAATTCTGGATCTTGATCCAGTCCAGTTTGAGTTAAAAAATCAGGATTACCAATCATGGCCCGTTTAGTATTGACTACCCCTGAGTAATTGTTTGACCGTACCCACCAGCTCGGCGGGTTGAAACGGCTTGGCGATGTAGGCATCGGCCCCCTGCTTCATGCCCCAGTAGCGATCAAATTCCTCCCCTTTAGATGAACACATCACCACCGGCACCCGCTGGGTCATGGGGTCGGCTTTGATCTGTCGACAAAGCTCATACCCATTCATACGGGGCATCACGATGTCAAGCACAATCACGTCGGGACACTGGGTTTGAATGTGCTCAAGCGCCTCTATGCCATCGCTGGCTACGGTGACATTCAGGCCAATGCCCTGCAGCAGTTCAGTAATCATTTGTCGCTGCGGCAGGCTATCTTCCACCACCAAAACTGTACTCATAGATTGACGATGAAAGGGCCAGATCCCGACATTGCCCCCGCAGACCGAGGTGTCGTCGGCAACGAAAACCCAGGCCAGCCCGGTCTATGCGGGTAAATCCGGGGCTCTGATGACTCTAAAGTACCCTCAAATATAGAATATGCTGCCGACAGCCCTAGATTACTCCGCTCGATGCTTCAGATTATGGCGAATCTTGAGGGAATTGGCGCACCAGTCCCAGAGAAGATCAGGTATTTTAGCGGCCGTCCTGTCAGGGAAGCCTAGCTCAGCGCCTGGATCATCGTCTATCGGGAGACCGAAATCTCTCCCAGATTGATGTCAAACTCCCCTGCAATAGCGTCGGCGAGCAGTTTATCGGGCCGAGGCCGATCGAGATCCCCTGGGCCGACATACTTTTCCACTAGGGCCAGCAGTTCGCCGGGGCCAAAGGGCTTAGTGAGGTAGTTGTTGGCTCCCGCCATGCGAGCCTTGACGCGGTCGAGAAAGCCATCTTTGCCGGTGAGCATCACAATCGGGGTTTGCCGAAAGGCGCTGGAGTGTCTCAGCATGGCGCAGAGCTCGTAGCCATCGAGTTCAGGCATGGTAATGTCGCAAAGAATTAAATCGGGCTGAAGCTGAAACAGCAGGCCCAGGGCCTTGAGAGGATTGCCGATCGAGGTTGCTTCATAGCCCTGGGCGGTTAAAATATGCTCCACGGTTTGGCGAATAGAACCGCTGTCGTCAACGCAGACAATGCGGGGCAACCGCGGTTGCCGCCGCCGATCGCTAGACAGAACGGCACCGGGGGCGCGGGGTGGCCCGTAGACTAAGGACACCTGTCCTCGCTGCACCGCTGGCCGCAGCAGACGAGCAACGGCGATTAAATCCTGGTTGAGGTAGCGAGCCATTTGCCGAATCGAGGTTTGGCCGTCCATCCACTGCGCCAGACGGCCCCAACCATCCGCCCTGGCACTCTCCCCTAAACCAGCTGAGTCTAGCAGTACCGGGCACTGGTCGGGGGACTGTAGATGGGGATGGAGCTGATGCCAGGCCTGAATTTGCTCCGTGAGGCCGGTGACTAAAGCACTGATACTGTGGGTCATCAACTGGGGGCTGAGGGCCGAACTGAGCTGAAACACAAAGGATCCCTGGTGCAGGCTGAGCAGGTCAAAGAGGGTCTCATGCACCATATGACTAAGAATTGATCGACCCTGATTCGGGGTCAGCAGGTGCTGCTCTAGTAAGGCCCAGAGGGTGCCATATTCTAAAGAATTAAAGGGGGCGATTGCCGAGGTCAGGCTCGGATTGGGGAGGGAATCATCCATGCTGTAGCGATGGAGATGATCCCGCAGGCGATCCAGAGTATTGTCGGTGGTACCGGCGTACACAAGCTGACCATTGGCCAAAAACACCAGCCACGACTGCGATACCTCCGCCCCAGTCAGGATCGGATCTAAGGAGCCCCCTGGCAGCTTGGCGCTGCTAGCCCCGTAGCTTTCTAAGTACAGTTCTCCGGTGCGCTGGCCCAGCTCAATCAGCTGCAAAATGCTGCGTATATCAATTTCTGACAGATAACCCTGCATGCGGTAACTCAACCCAACGGGAAATAATCGTTAATCGTTATGATAGACGGGCTTAATGGACGGACAGGTAAAGACCAATAGTGTAGGTGTAGCGCGATATCGCGACTTGGCAGCAGAGAAGCTGACGACCTGCCCCACCTAAAATCTGTCTCTGTATGTGCCCAATTCGGTTCAATACAACGCCCCACCGCTAACCTCAGTGATTCAGTGTAGCCTTGGCCTAGCGTAGCGCTACGAAGAGCACCACAGTTTCAGCCCTCGGTACCCCAGTATAGGTCGCTTGCCCAGGACGGCACGTAGAACCGCCAATGGTTTACTAGACTAATCGCCCAGGGCCGGCAGGGCCAAGGTTTTTGCTCTCCGGCTTCAGCCTCAGGCCAATTTAGGGAACGCTATAGCCACAGGGGTTAGGGGTGATGCTGGGGTGGCTGAGTCGGGGCCGATGGCTAACCGCAATAGCGTGTGTAATCAAGCCACAGCGGTGGGGATTGGGTCTAGGCTGGTTGAGTCAGGTTACGCGCAGTCAGGGGAGAGGGTTCAGCACCTGAATGATCTGGGGTGAAAGCTCCAGGGCAGATAGGTAGCCCCATCCAGGCACATACCGAACTTGGCACCAGAGAGGGCTTCCCTGGCTAAAATTCGTTAAGATGCGGTTTAGGATTTTGTCAGCTTGCTGCCAGATCCCTATACCCACTGCCTAGGGTAGTTTCAACAGCAACCATGCCCACCCTACCGTAGCTGCTATTCAGGCTGCCCTGGATTGAGGCCAGGTGGCGTTCTCGTCCTGGCCCTGGTCTAGGGCGGCTAAGCTGAGTTGATCGCCCACCAGACCGCCCCGCAGGCTTGTCCAGGGGCTTTAATTGATCGTAATGTTTACAACTGTCTCCTTCTAAGCAACGAGGATCACCAGCGTGCTGTATCTAGCTGAAGTTCAGAAAAAGACCGGATTTATTGGTAGCGGTAAACCTGAATTTAAATTGCTGGCCTGTCAACGGAGCGAACACAGCTGGAGTGCCGTCACCGGTGAAGAGTCCTTAGCGGCACCCGATGATGCCTCCTACAACGCCGGTGCCCTGGTGATGGTGGAACTCAGCGGTAATCGCCAGGTGCAGCGCCATTACGAGGCCGGTCGTACGCTGACGACGATTTTGCAGACGTTTTCAAACCTGAGCAAGAAGTCTAAGACCCAGGAAGAGGAAATCGAGCAGTGGAAGCAGTCCTTGACCTTTCAGAGCCAGGAACTAAACCGCCGCGAGCTAGAGATTGAGGCCCGCCAAGAACTGGTCGAGCAGGCAGAGGCCGACCTAGAGCGGCTTGAAGCCCAGCGGCAAGAAATCGAGCAGGTGCGCCAAACCCTAGAACAGCAGGAGGCCGAGCTCACTCGTAAGACCCAGGATCTAGAAGGGGCCTGGGCGCACCTGAACGGTGAAATGCGTCGCCTGGAGGAACAGCGCACCGAGATCAACCCAGCCGCTGGGCTAGACCCTGCCCAGGTCGAGCAAATGCGGGGGGGGCTGCATCGCCTTACCGAAGCGGTGATGCCCATGGAGGCGCTGCGGGAGCCATTGACCCATGCCCATGAGGGGTTGAGCTACCATCAAGGGCTGCTGGGGGACTATCGCCAAGGGCTGGAAAGCCAGCGGCAGGAACTCGACCAGCGGCGGCAGGAACTCGACCAGCGGGCCAGCGACCTGAAGCAGCAGTGGGCCGACTGGCACCGGCAGGAGACCGCCCTGAGAATCAAGCAAGCCGACCTGAAGCTGCGGCAGCAGGGGGTCAAGGCCCAGCAGGATCAGTTCCAAACCCTGTCTAAGACCCTCCAGGTGCAGGGAAACCTACACCAGCAGCTCTACGATTTGCTCAACACCACTGATAAGGTGCGGCTGAGCAACAAAATTGACGTGGCAGCTCTAGAAGCTATGGCCCTAGACGATTTGCAAACTCTGGTCACCGACCTAGAGCAAGACTTAGAGAAAGTATCGCGCTTTGTGTCTGACCAGGAAGAGGAGCTGGTGCTAGAACAACAGGCGATGGACGAGATCAAAACCAGGATTGATCAGGCCAGCGAGTTTGATCGGCTACAGCTCGAAACCGAGCTCACCGAAGAGCAAGATCGCTACCAAATGCTGAATGAGACCCTGGTAGGCCAGCGGCGCAACCTCCTAGAGCGAGAAGAAATTCTCAGCCAGCACCAGGCGGTGCTGCGGCGACGACAGGGGTTAGCGGTGGAAGAAACCCCGGTGAGCGCTGTGGATTTAGAGCCATTATTGAACAATCTCGATCACCAACGCCAGCAAACCACCGAGGCGATTCAGGCCCTGGAAGCAGAGGTGCGGCAGGCCCAGGATGGGATTGTCCAGCTCAAGCAAGACATTGACGGCTCAGAGGCGACCCTGGCGACTCGACGCACCGAGATCGAAGGCTACGAGGCGGAGATTCAGCAGCGGCAGCTGGCCCTAGCCGGGTTAGAAGCCAAGCTGTCAGTTACGGAAGAGCTGCTGGATCCGGCCCAGGAGAGCACCAATGGCCTCAGGCAGTCCTTAGATCACCTGACCGGGGCGCTCACCAAGCTGCAAGAGGTCAATGACTACCAGCTCCAGGCCATGGCCGAGCTCCAGCAAACGGTAAGCAGCGTCACCGGCTCTACCCCCCATTCCATGGCGGCATCCTAAGCGGTAGTCGAGGAGGACAGCTAGGGACGGCCAGAGATGCTAAAGTCGGCTGATGTATCGTGCAAAGCCGTTTTTTGATTATGATTTGGATCAACGAGCAGATCGATCCGTCCGGTATTATCTATTCGTGCATTGCCTGCTGCGACGAGGCCCAAGCCGAAGCCTGTCACCAATCCTTTCAGAGTGATCTCAGCGAAGACCAGCTAGCCTCGGGCTGGGTGGCTCGCCTGCGCACCGTAGAAACCTGGGACGAGGTGCCGGTGAATGCCCTGAAACTCAGCTACTAGAGGCTCGACTGACGCCAGCGCCAGCGCTGATCGAGCAAGGTTTTGCTCAGCACCCGCAGGGGGCTTTGGGTTTCCCCAGAAAATAAGGCAAAGTCAACGGGGCCCCAGGTTTGCTCTGCCTGCTCCGCCAGGTTCAGCAGAAAAGGATCATCCAGGGCGATCCGATGGGAAAGGCGCAGGGTGAGCAGCGGCAAGCCATTGTGCCCGGCCCCTGACTCTACGCCCCAGTCATGCTGGTCAAGCATGGCCTGGAGAGATTGAGTAGATCCATTCCGAAACGACTCAAGCTGGAGCTGCTTTTGCCGAAATTCTTGCAGGAGTTGGTGATTAGTCAGCATCAACATGCCCTTCTGCGCTGTAGACGTTTACATAAAGCCCTGGTACAAGTTTAAAGGGCCGTCACCGGTCTAGAGTTGAAGACTTTCTGTTGCTATTGGTTGAAGGTTACTGCGCCATCACCGTTACGGGTTCATCTGAATATGCCCAGCATCGATTACATTAAGCTCGATCAGTTTTTGAAGCAACGGCAGATGGTGGCCAGTGGCGGTCAGGCCAAGCTGATCATTCAAAGTGGCGAAGTGGTTGTCAATGGCGAAGTTGAGACCCGCCGGGGGCGAAAACTTATCACCGGCGATCGGGTGGAAATGACGGGCCAGGTGCTCCGGGTTGACCTGACTGAGCTTCGGTAACGGAACTTGAGGCATGGGCTCGGGGGTAGTTTTAGTCCTAGTGCCCAGAAAGGGTTGATTCTGGGGGTGAGGTGGGGTAAAGATTCATAGACCTGTTAAGCCATCTCAAACCCTGGGGCGGGAATGCTGATCTCGGCAGCGGGTTATGAACAATTGAAAAGATGAAGCTGATTTATTACGGAGATGACTATGGGCCTCAGTGAAACTCTTCAAGATGAAGCGATTAAAGCCAACTTGGTAGCCGACTGCACCAGGCTTTTGGACGAACAGGTGGCCGCCAAAGGGGGGCTCTCGGGCATGGCCCTGAAGGCTACCTACGGCGTAGTGAAGGGAATCGATGCCAGCTACATTTCTGGAGCCATCGAGCGTATTTTACCCGATGTGTTAACGGCCCTCAACCCGATGTGGGAGGAAGGCTTAAAGGCAGGCAACCCGGTTGAGCATTTGGCCCAAAATCAAGCGCTGACCGCCGATCGGGTGCTTAGCGTGACCGATGCCAGGGTAGAGAAGACCACCAACGGCGTGGTGCGGTCATCTTACAACAAACTCCGCAAGTCAGTTAAGGGCGATGTAGAAGCCGCCATGCCCGATCTAGCTAAGGTTTTGGGAACGCATATGGCGGTGACCCATTAGGACTTGGCTGGGGGGAACGGGTACAAGGTTTTTGGTGCCAGAGATGCGTGTCAAGTTAAGGGATTGGTTCAGTAGTCAAGGGTGAAAACCGCGGTAGGGCAGAAGACATGTTCTACCTTATGTCATCCCACTGACTATGGGTCATCGCTATTCCCGTAATCCAGATCATATTCGACGGCGGACGATGCCTGCTCCGGAGAATGCTAACTTTGACCAGGTGCTCCCCCCTGCCTCTGCATAGGCCGAGATCAGCTTATGGAGAGCGTCTTAACCAAACGTGCAGGGTAATCGCATCTAATTTGGTATAAATTGTACTTGACAAAACGCCAGAGTATAGATGGGTGAGTATTAGTTGTCTATGAGACAGCGGGAGAGCGGTACAGCGGGGTGATATAGGACATCATTCCCCTTATCACCGTGGAGAGACCCCCATGACTCAAGGCTTTGGGCAACGAATGCTGAGCCCTCAGCAGACCCGAGAGGCTAAGCTTTTAAGCTTAGTGGTGCAGAAAAGTCCTGAGAGGGTTGCTGTGCAAGGAGTCTCAAAT
>DAIUJR010000027.1:0-67248 GCA_036848635.1 Nodosilinea sp. CTOTU7336 | reverse complement strand
CTAGCCTAGACCACTCCACATCTTTTATTCCCTGTCAACCTGCGGAATGTCGGTTATAGCAAATCCTGCTGGGTTACCCCCGATTCAATCGAGCGAATGCCATAACGCCTCTGGCTAGGGTGCGCCAACGCCCCTACGGTTTGGCCTCTTGAAAATCGGGGCTGTGCGACTCGGATCTGGAATTAGCCAAATCGCCCGGTCACGTAGTCGCGGGTTTCTTCGCACTGGGGGTCGCTGAAGATCTTTTGGGTGTAGTCATACTCGGCCAGGTAGCCTACCTTGCCGCTACCCCCCTCCACTACCTGGGCATTGTAGAATGCGGTGTAGTCGGCCACCCGGGTAGCCTGCTGCATGTTGTGGGTGACAATGATGATGGTATAAGTCTCGGCCAACTCCTTCATGAGATCCTCAATTTTAAGGGTCGAGATCGGGTCGAGGGCCGCACAGGGCTCATCCATCAGCACTACTTCGGGCTGTACGGCAATGGTGCGGGCGATGCAGAGACGCTGCTGCTGCCCCCCCGACAGGGAGAAGCCACTTTCCTGGAGCTTGTCTTTCACCTCATCCCACAGCACCGCTCGACGTAGGGAGGTTTCCACTAGCTCATCCATATCGCCCTTGAAGTTGCTGATGCGCGGCCCATAGGCGACGTTGTCGTAAATGGTTTTGGGGAAGGGGTTCGGCTTCTGGAACAGCATGCCAATGCGGCGGCGAATTTCCACCGGGTCTACGTCGGGGGCATAAAGATCTTGACCGTGGTAGGTCATTTTGCCATCCAGGCGAAAGCTCTCGATTAGATCATTCAGCCGGTTAAAGCAGCGCAGAACGGTGCTTTTGCCGCAGCCCGAGGGGCCGATAAACGCGGTGATTTTATTTTTGGGAATGTCAATGGACACATCCCGCACGGCCTTGTAGGAGCCGTAGTAAATGTCGCAGTCCTTGGCTCGCAGCACGACATCGGTGGCCGTGGTATTCATCGGTGTAGTATTAACCATTCCTCGGGCTCCCCAAAATCCTAAATCAAAGGCCTACTCAAGACTATCGCTTGCGCGTCACAAACCGAGCAATGATGCTGGTGGCTAACACTAGCAGCACCAGAATTAGGGCCGCCGCCCAGGCCAGCTCTTGCTGGGGCTTGAAGGGCAGGGTGGCAAAGTTATAAACCAGCACCGACAATGTGGCGATGGGGTTAGTAATACCATTGAAGGGAAAGGGCGAAAACAGTGCCGTAAAGATTAGCGGGGCCGTTTCCCCCGCGGCTCTGGCAATGGCCAGGGTGACCCCGGTCAAGATCGACGGTACCGCCGCCGGTAGCACCACCTTCAGCACAGTCTGGTAGTTTGAGGCTCCTACCCCCAGGGCTGCCCAGCGAATATCCTTGGGCACAATTTGCAGTGCCTCATCGGTGGTGCGAATGATGGTGGGCAGCATCAGCACCGCCAGGGCTACCCCCCCCGCCAGGGCTGAATAGCCGGGCCGACCGGGGCGCACCATTAAACCATAAATAAACACCCCTGCGATAATCGAGGGCACCCCGGCCAGCACGTTGGTGCCAAAGCGCACCCATTCATCAATGGAGGTATCGTCGCCGCCAAACTCGGCTAGCCAAATGGCCGTCATGACCCCGATGGGCACCGACACCACCGCCGCAATCAAGCAGGTAATAATCGTCCCCACGATGGCGTTGGAAATACCACCCCCCTGGGAACCAGGGGGCGGTGGCAGCTCGGTAAACAGGGCCAGATCAAAGCGATTAAAGCCGTTTATCGTCACGTAAAACAACACCAGCACGAGGGGTACCAGGGCGATGAGAATGGCTAGCCCAGACAGCCCCGTCATGATGATGTTAAACATCGAGCGACGGCTACCCTTGTCTAGCTTCAGGCTCTGGACATCAAAGGAATCAGCGGGGGATCCGGTAAAACTCGCCATAGTTTAGCTCTCTTCGTGTTCAAGAAATCTCGCTTGAGTACAGCTGGAAAGTTTCGCTGGGGAGAACGCGGCCGCCCCGATGCAGCTCAACTTTACCCCTGGCCATTGTTAATACTTAGCCTGTAGCTTGCGCACAATCCAGTCGGCCATGATGTTGACGATCAGCGTCAGAATCACCAGCACAAAGGCCGCGTACATCAGTGCCGAAACCTGGAGGCCTTTAGCTTCGGCAAACTGGTTTGCCAACAGCGACGAGATGGTGTTTCCCGGGGCCAATATAGAACTGTTAATGGTGTTGGAGTTGCCGATCAGCATGGTCACAGCCATTGTCTCCCCCATGGCTCGGCCCAGGGCCAGCATTACGCCGCCCACAATGCCCGAAATAGCGGCGGGAATCAGCACTCGGAAAATGGTGCCCCAGCGGGTTGCTCCCAGCCCATAGGAACCCTGGCGCAACTCAGGAGGCAGGGAGGCTAGCGAGTCTCGCGAGATGGCAGTAATAATCGGCAGCACCATAATCGACAGCACCAGGGAGGCCGCCAAAATACTCGGCCCGACGAAGGGAATGCCAAACAGGCCCAAAAACCACTTTAGGGCCGGAATCAGCACGAAAATACCCCAAAGCCCATAAACCACACTGGGGATGGCCGCCAGCAGCTCCACCATAAACACCAGCACCGTGCGAATCTTCAGGGGAATGAAGTTCTCGCTTAAAAACAGCGCCGTCATGATGCCCAGCGGCACGGCAATGGCTAACGCAATGGCCGAGGTCAACAGGGTGCCATAGACCATCGGCAGCACGCCATAGGCCTCGCGCCCCTCCACCGGATTCCAGGCGCTGGTCCATAAGAAGCTCAAGCCCAGCTCACGGATGGCCTGCCATGCCCCAGACAAAATGATGAAGGCAATAGCCACCAACAGCAGCAAAATTGACAGGGCAAACCCTAGCGCCCCAAGCTCAAACGATTTGTCTAAACCCTTCTCGGTCCCTGATCGACTGCGAGAACTAGGGGGAGAAGATGGAGTACCAGCGGTCACGGCGGTTACCTCGTCGGCAAAAATTACGTCAACTAAAACTACGTCAACAAAACCTAGGTCAAGTCTATAACGGCCTGAGTCGCGGCTCAGGAAACAGCTTCACCCCTAACCAGCCCAGCCCCGGTGGGCTATCTAAAGACAAGCAACCAGGCCGGAACTGAGCTGAAGATAGGGCTGTTTTTCCGCAGCTCCAAAAAGCTCTAGCGAAGCTTGATGGTGTACTCAGGGGAAATCACATCCGCCGCTGCGGCCACCCGCTCACGCACGTTCTGCGGCAGCGGCACGTAACCCAAAGAGCCCGCCACTTCCTGGCCCTGGTTGAGACCGTACTCAATCATCACCTCCATCGCCTTGGCCTTGGCGGCATCGGGGTACTCCTCGTAGGCCATAATCCAGGAATAGGTCACGAAGGGATAAGACTCGGGGCCATCGTCATCCACGATGAACGCCCGCAGGTTTTCGGGCAGCTCAAAGTTGCCCAGGGTAGCCGCCGCGGTTTCATCGTTAGGCACGATAAAGTTACCTGCATTGTTTTCCAGGGCCGCAAACGGAATGTTGTTCTGGGTGGCGTAGCCGTACTCGACGTAGCCAATCGCCCCTTCAGTCTGCTGAATTTGAGCCGTTACGCCCTCGTTGCCCTTGGCGCCAATGAAGTTGCCGGTGCCGGGCCATTCAACGCTCTTGCCCTCGCCGATGGCACTCTCAAACTCGGGAGAAATCGCCACCATGTTCTTGGTGAACACGGCGGTGGTGCCGCTACCGTCAGAGCGGTGAACGAAGGTAATCGGGCTATCGGGCAGGGTCAAATCAGGGTTGTCGGCAGCGATCAGCGGATCATTCCAGGTGGTGATTTGGCCGGTGGTAATGCCCGAGTAAGCCTCACGGCTGAGCTGCAAGCCCTCAACCCCAGGCAGGTTATAGGCCAGCACGATGCTGCCTGCGGTCATGGGCAGCAAAATTACCCCCCGACCCACCGCCGCAATCTCCTCGTCGTTCATGGCGGTGTCGCTGGCACCAAAGTCAACGGTTTCGGCGGTAAACTGCTCAACCCCGGCCCCGCTACCCACCGACTGGTAGTTGACCTGTAGCTCGGGCACCTCTTTGTTCATCGAAATGAACCAGTTTTGGTAGAGCGGCGCCGGGAAGGAGGCTCCGGCCCCGGTTAGGGCGACGTTCCCCCCCAGAGCGATTGCTTCGCCCCCGCCAGCGGCGGCATCGGTGCCCGCATCGGCACCATCGGTGGTGGTAGTGGTGGTACCTCCGCAGGCGGCGATACCCGCCAGTACGGCAGCGGATGCGGCCAACCGCAGATCAAATCGAAGCTTTGAGAACTTATAAAGCATAATTTCGAGACCAATCAACAACTTGATAATACAAAATCTTTCAACAGCCCCGGGCCGAATTAAAACCTAAGTCACTACTTCAGACCCCATTTGCATCATTAAAAGACAAAAGACACTCTTTATAGTCTTAGCACTAAGACGATTCTGCTGCCCCTGTAACAGTAGTCATCCTAGCGGCAAGGCCCGTGATACGTATATCACAAAACCCTAGGCATTAAACCAACCGAGGCTTGATTTAGGCTATCCCAAGACAGAGGTATTCTATAGCTTCTTTCGCGCTTTAAGGTAAAGAAGAGGTTATTAAATTTCTCGCCTATAACCGTCGTCCCAAGGATTAACGCTGACCCCGACGTCAAACCGTAGGCTGCCACCAAAAGCCCTGAGAGAGGGAAAATAGAGCCAGTTACGGCATCACTCAGAAACCCTTTTGAAGCGGTTTAGGGTAAAGTTTGAATGCTAAGGTTAAAATCTAATTAAAAAAACAAAAAGATTAGTTTAAGAGTCTGCCTTAAGCCCCGTGATTGAAGCTTGGCTTCTGCATCCGCTGCCAGCTTTTTTGACCCCAATGCTTTGTATAGTGGTTAAGTTTCTCGAACTGCGCTCAGCCTCGCATCCGCCGCCAACTTTCAGGTATTGCCGTGATTCGCCACAGATGCACAACTGGGTTACCCCTAGATCCTTTGCCCGGCGTTGAGGTCAACTATTCCCCTAATTTCCTTCGTTGGCTATACCCAATCTGGCCTCTAATCGTCGGCGAAATCAATATAGTTTGAATAGGGTCAAGCCCATGGCCCGTTCAGCGACATTGGCTGGCTTGGGCTGGATAGCGAACATAGCAGGATGAGGATCTAATTCAATGCGTCTTTTTGCCATTGGCGATATCCACGGCTGCGCCACGGCCCTAGAGGCGCTGCTGGCCGCTATTCCCCTAGAGCCGGGAGACAAAGTCGTGGCCCTGGGAGACTACATCAACAAGGGGCCAGATACCAAGGCGGTGATGGATGACCTGATTCAGCTTTGGGAAGACGGACGATTGATACCACTGCTGGGCAACCACGAACTTAAGCTGCTGGCGGCGCGGCGACTGGGTGAGCCTCAAATCATGGCGGATTCGCTGGTTGACGCGCATACCCTCAAGTCCTACGGGGCGGGTGATTTAGAAACCATTCCCGAGCGACACTGGCGATTTGTGCAGGAAGACTGCCGCCGCTGGTTTACGACGGCCACCCACATCTTCGTCCATGCCAACCTGATCGCTAACCAGCCTCTGACCCAGCAGCCTGATACGGCTTTATTTTGGGATAAGTTTGGCACCCCACCGCCCCACATCTCGGGGAAAATCATGGTCTGCGGCCATACCCCCCAGCGCAACGGACGACCCCTGAACCTGGGCCACGCCATCTGCCTGGATACCGCCGCCTGCGCAGGGCAGTGGTTAACTTGCCTTGAGGTCAATAGCGGGCAGGTCTGGCAGGCCAACCAGCGGGGAGAGGTGAGGCAGTCGATGATTCAGGATTACGACTAGGATCAGGCCAGGGGAATTTAGCGTAGGTTCTTGCCTGGTTTCAATGTGCGGCGCTGGAATGCTGCGGCGAGGCTCTGCCTTGGTTGGGCGGCGAAGTTGCTGGGGGGCCTTCCCAGGCGGAGTCTGGGAACGAGGTGGCTAAAACTCAATGCTGTCCGGTGAGCGCGGAAAGGGAATAACATCGCGGATGTTGCCCATGCCGGTCATAAACTGCACCAGGCGCTCAAAGCCCAGGCCAAACCCGGCATGGGGAACGGTGCCAAACCGCCGCAGATCTAGATACCACCAGTAGGTAGCGGGGTCGAGACCCGCTTCCCTAATTCGCCGTTCCAGCACGTCCAGGCGCTCTTCCCGCTGGGAGCCACCGATAATTTCGCCGACCTTAGGGGCCAGCACGTCCATGGCGGCGACGGTTTCGCCGCCGTCGTTGAGGCGCATATAAAAGGCTTTGATGCCGGTGGGGTAGTCGGTGACGATTACTGGCTTTTTAAATAGCTCCTCCGCCAGATAGCGCTCGTGCTCTGATTGCAGGTCAATGCCCCACTCGACCGGAAACTCAAACCGGCGGTCGGTCTTTTCCAGCAGCTTAACCGCCTCGGTGTAGGTGAGGCGTTCGAAGGTGTTGTTAATAATATCGTCGGCGGTGGCCAGCACCGAGTTGTCGATGCGCTGGTCAAAAAACGCCATGTCGTCGGCACACTGCTCTAGCACCGAGTGGAATACATACTTCAGAAATTCTTCTGCCAAATCCATATTGCCGGTCAGGTCGCAGAAGGCCATTTCTGGCTCCACCATCCAAAACTCGGCCAGGTGGCGCGAGGTGTTGGAGTTTTCGGCCCGAAAGGTGGGGCTAAAGGTATAGACGTCGGTGAAGGCCATGGCCATAATTTCGGCTTCAAGCTGGCCGCTGACGGTGAGGTAGGCGGGCTTGCCAAAAAAGTCCTGGCTGTAGTCGATGGCTCCGGTGGCGGTAGTCGGTAGTTTGGTCAAATCTAAATTGGTAACGGCGAACATCTCCCCCGCCCCCTCGCAGTCGCTGGCGGTGATGATGGGGGTGTGCATCCACAAAAACCCCCGTTCCTGAAAGAACTGGTGAATCGCCTGGGCGCAGGCGTTACGCACCCGAAATACGGCACCGAGGGTGTTGGTGCGCGATCGCAAATGCCCTAGGGTTCTCAAGTACTCAAAGGAGTGGCGTTTTTTTTGCAGGGGGTAGGTTTCCCCATCCGCCGTGCCAAAGACGGTAACGGTTTCGCCCTGAAGTTCGACCCGCTGCCCCTGACCCGGCGATTCGACCAGCGGGCCGGTAACTTCTACCGACGCGCCGGTCGTCAGGTCTTTAACCACCGCGTCGTAGTTCGCCAGGTTGGCGTTGAGCACCACCTGCAGCCCCGCCATTGAAGACCCGTCGTTAACATCCACAAAGGTAAACCCCTTCGCGTCGCGTCGGCTGCGCACCCACCCCCGCACGGTCACGGTTTGGCTGGGCGCTCCGGTCTGTAGAATGTCTCGAATGCGGGCCATGGCAAGAAAATGGAAAAAGGGTGGCACGGGCTTTTAGCTATTGTCACCCATGGAGCGCTAAATGGCAGAGGGCCATGAATTGACCCAGCCCCCGTGACCACGGCAGTTTGCCGAGACCCGCACCCCGGCCTGAACCTGGCTAGGGTGGCGCTGCCGCCCATCGGTAGAAAACGTAAAGAAACAAAAAAATCGGCCCCGGTAGAGGCCGATGTGCGTAATACTGAAACCAAGCGTTGTTCTCTCAATTGGAAGAAGCCACCACAAATCTATCCTGGCACTGCGTGCCTCGGCGCTGAGGTGTTATCTGCCGGTGGAGGGCTCTCATCTCCTCCGCTTCTCATTGTAACAATAAGTACAGATTTTCTTTAATACAATCTCTGCCAATTATGTAGAGGTTTCATAACCTTGGCTGATGAGCAAATGTACTCATGAGCTCGTCCCTATAGTTTTGGGTTCCTGGTTCGCAGGGCTTTGGGCCACGGCTTCAATGCGCCTCGGCTGTCCCCAGATGATGGTTTCATGGGTGTAAATCACCATGCCGGGGCGGGCGCCCTTAGGCTTATAAACATGTTTGGGGCGGGTGTATACCACCGGTACCTGGTCGGCCTGGCGGGCGCGGCTGTAGTACGCGGCTAAGTCGGCGGTGTGCTGGAGATCGCGATCGCTGGGCACCTGCCCCGCCCCCAGCCTCAGCAGCACATGGCTACCCGGAATTTCCTGGGTGTGAAACCAGAGGTCGTAGTCGGTGGCGACGGTAGAAATCAGCCGATCATTCTGGCGATTGTTGCGGCCCACCAGTACGGTCAACCCGTCGGGGGTACTCAGGCGACGAAAACCGTCCGGCTGGTGCTGGCGTTGATCGGGGCGCGGGTCGCTGGGGCGATGGTCAGGGCTGGCCAGATAGCCCTGCTGAATCAGCTCGTTACGAATGTCGATCAGGGCTTCTAGGTCAGCGGGTTCCTCGTAGCGCACCAGCTGGGCCAGGGCCGCATCCACCTGCTCCAGGTAGCTCAGCTCAGCCTGCACTGCTCGGAGCAGGGGGGCCACGGCATCCTTAGCGCGCTTCAGCTTCTGGTGCTGCTTATACAGGCGCTGGGCCTGCTGAATCGCCGTTTTGTCAGGGTCGATAGGGAGGGTAATCGGCTGCGCCGTGGCAAAGTCTTCCACCTGCATTTGGGTCATACCGGGCTGCCACTGGTGGGCGTAGGTAATCAGCAGATCAGCCTGAAGACGGGCTTGGTCGGCTGTAGCCGACTGATCGAGCCGCTGCGAGAAGGTATCGGCTTTTTGCTGGAGCTTGCCCAGCAGCCCCTTGAGCTTTTGCTGCAGCTGGTTTTTGAGCCGGTCGAAGGCTTGCAGGCTGAGCTGGTGGGTGTAGTAGCTCTCAAGGAGGGTATGAACCGTGCTCGCGGCAGTCGTCACCCCCCAGCCTAGAACGGTATAGCCGCTCGCCGTCCAGCCAGGCTGAAAGTCTCTCTGGTGGAGGCGGGTCAGCCAGTGCTGCCAGACCGCAAAGAGTCGATCCCAATCCGCCTGGGTGAGGGTACCAGCGGGCTGATTGGGGTCAAGCTGGGCCGCGGTAGCGAGGGATTGAATCAGCGCTGAACTCAGCCCGCCGTAGCTCTGCATCAGCATTTTTTTCAGGGTCGTGGGTACCAGCGTCACCCGCTCCTGCCAGGATGCTTGGGATTCGCCCAGCTGCGGTAGCGTTGTCATCATCGTCGGGGGTAGGGCGTAGGGGTCGCCGGTTTGAATCGGGCGCACCCGCGACTGCTGGTCGCTGACCTGGTGGGCGGCGGTGACGATCTGGTTTTGGGCGTTGGCCAAAATCACGTTGCTGTACTTACCCATCACCTCCACGTAGAGATGCCACTGGGGCGGGTCGCCGGGGCGGCGGCCAAACTGCAAATCCAGCGCTCGTTCCCAGGGGGCCACCGGGGCAATGGCCACCAGGGCCAGCTGGTTGAGCTGGTGTTTGAGCTGCTGGCTAAAGGTAAAGGTGTCTTGTCCCTTAGGCGGAGCCGTCCCCAGGTGCAGCCGGGCCGCCTGGGGATGCCAGGAGATGATCAGCCAGGCCCGCTGGTTTAGGGTTCGCAAGGCCAGGGCCAGGCTAGTCGGCTCCCACTGCACCACTTGCTCGCAACGAGCAGGTAGCCAATGGGCCTCAAGATCCTGGCACACGGCCATTAGCGTGGTGAAGTCAACCGGTTGCAAGGAAATGCCTCAGGGGTTGTGGATAGCGCCAGGGCGGGCGAAACAGCATTAAGAGGGTGGTCAGGGCCAGGATTTATGTAACCCAGCGAACTAAATCGCCCAAAACCTGAAATTTCGCCGGATATTAACCCTCAGCCCCAACAGGATTCGTTAGTATGGGCAATAAGCCTGATCCACGTCCAAAAGTGAAGCTTTCCCCGGAAAAAAGCTTCGCGGTTGAAAGCGGACTGGGGATAGCTTCGAATTCAGCCCTAGAAGCCTGGTTTATCGCCCTTCTTAACATCATGGATATTAAGCTTATCAATATTGGCTTTGGCAACATCGTCTCCGCCAACCGGGTGATTGCCATCGTTAGCCCTGAGTCGGCCCCGATTAAGCGCATCATCACCGATGCCCGCGAACGAGGGCATCTGGTGGATGCCACCTACGGTCGCCGTACCCGCGCCGTCATTATTACCGACTCGGGCCATACTATCTTATCGGCAATTCAGCCTGAAACGGTGGCCCATCGCTTCGTGGGCGGCAAAGAGGGCGATGCTAAATCGTAAGAATAGTGTCAATCTATCTGCCCTGTGGGCGCTACTCTAAGCTGCCTGATCGGGTCAAAGAAACCGCCAAAAAGAACTACGAGCTTTGGAGAGAAAATCCTTCCCATTAACTCATTTTTTCTGCTGGCAACAGTCCAGTTAATCATTAGGGACGTGCGTCTAAGCTCGACTTTATCCAATCAAGCGGCATGGCAAAGTAACTCCGTCCAGGTATCAAAGATAGTGCGAGGGACTTTAACGTACTCAGAGTCATCCCGTGAGGTCTGAAAAAGCCGGGAAGCCCATAAATAGCGGCGGACAAAGGCCAAGGCCTCGGCGAAGGTCGGGCGTTGCTTCGTGTACCAGGCAGTTTGAGGTAAGGGAAAGGTAAATTGGGGGTGCAGACGCAGGGTAAGGAGCCCGACGAGGGAGAACAGAGCGAGGAGGGCCGGTGTGGTGCGTAGGATCGCTAGATCCGCCCACGGTCGTTGGGGTTCGACCCCTAAATGAGCACGGACTTCCTGGAAAGTGACTTCGACTTGTCAGCATTGCCGAAACCAGCGCAAGATTTGAGCGGGGGTCGCCTCGAGATCAGTACAGAGAAAGGCCTGAGGAGCTAACTGGCCCAGCGGCTCACGCACCAAGACCCAACGAATGGGGACAGGGGGAAGTCCGGTGTGGTACCACACGGCGGTTTGCGAGACCCACTCTATCGAGGTTTTGATGGGTTTACCTTGGTCTAGCTCGTCTTCGTCAGCGGCTAGTATGAACCACCTACAACCCTCATGAGGCTTAAAACAACCTGGAATTTATCGGCCTGATGGCAGGGGAGGATGAACCGTTACCTCACTGGTATGGAACGATTGGGATAAATTTGCCGTCAGGCCTAATTTTCCCCCACGGATATTTCTAATTCGGGGGTTTACAGGGTCTCTAAACCTGGTAGATTGTCTTGGTATCAGCAACGAGATTGAAGCATTGATATGAAAGTCCTTGTAATTGGCGGTGACGGTTATTGCGGGTGGGCAACCGCTCTATATCTTTCCAATCGTGGCTACGATGTCGCCATTCTCGATAGTTTGGTACGGCGGCATTGGGATGCCCAGCTCCAGATCGAAACCCTCACTCCCATCGCCCCGATTCAAAGCCGCCTGCAGCGGTGGAAAGACCTCACCGGCAAGCACATTGACCTCTACATCGGCGACATCAACGACTACGCCTTCTTAGAAGCGACGATGGAGTCGTTCCAGCCGGAGTCGGTGGTGCATTTTGGCGAGCAGCGCTCGGCCCCCTTTTCGATGATTGATCGCGAACATGCCGTGCTTACCCAGGCCAACAACGTGCTGGGCAACCTTAACCTGCTCTACGTGCTGCGCGATAAATTCCCCGACTGCCATCTGGTCAAGCTGGGCACCATGGGCGAGTACGGCACCCCCAACATCGACATCGAAGAAGGCTACATTACCATTGAGCACAACGGCCGCAAAGATACCCTGCCCTACCCCAAGCAGCCCGGCTCGTTCTACCACCTCAGCAAGGTGCACGACTCCCACAACATTCACTTTGCCTGCAAAATTTGGGGCCTGCGGGCCACCGACTTGAACCAAGGGGTGGTCTACGGCGTTCTCACCGAAGAAACCGGCATGGATGAGCTGCTGATCAACCGCCTCGACTACGACGGCGTGTTCGGTACCGCCCTCAACCGCTTCTGCATTCAGGCCGCCGTGGGTCATCCTCTAACGGTTTACGGTAAGGGTGGTCAAACCCGCGCCTTCCTCGACATTCGCGATACCGTGCGCTGCGTAGAGCTGGCCATTGCCACCCCCGCCGATGCCGGTAAGTTTAGGGTGTTCAACCAGTTTACCGAAATGTTCAACGTCGGCGACCTGGCCATGATGGTGAAGAAAGCCGGTAACACCCTGGGCCTGGATGTGGATATTACCTACCTCGAAAACCCCAGGGTCGAGGCCGAAGAGCACTACTTTAACGCCAAAAATACCAACCTGCTTGACCTCGGCCTAGAGCCCCACTACCTGTCAGATTCCCTGATTGATAGCCTGCTCAACTTTGCCATTAAGTACAAAGCCCGGGTAGATAAAGCCCAGATTCTGCCCCAGGTACAGTGGCGGCGGGGGTAAAGGGGTGATGGCGTAAAGAGGTGAAGGGGTAAAAGGCAGTGCCTCTACGGTGCTCCCCTTCACGGATCCACCGGCTGCTTCACGCTTTCTCCGCGCATCTACTCCTCCTCTATCTACCCCTCCTGCTTCGCCTCTCCACGGCTTCACCTCTCCCTTCTCCTCGTCCCCCTAGAGCCCAGACCCCTATGCGAATTGCTCTCTTTACCGAGACCTTTTTGCCAAAAGTTGATGGCATTGTTACCCGTCTCAAGCACACCGTTGACCATCTTCAGCGCCAGGGTAATCAGGTATTGGTGTTTTCCCCCGAGGGCGGGCTGCGGGAGTACCGGGGAGCGAAAATCCACGGGGTGTCTGGGTTTCCTTTACCGCTGTATCCTGAACTCAAGCTGGCGCTGCCTCGGCCTTCTATCGGCGAGGCGCTGGAGACCTTTCAGCCGGAGCTGGTGCATGTGGTGAACCCGGCGGTGCTGGGCCTAGCGGGTATTTATTACAGCAAGGCGATGGATTTGCCCCTGGTGGCCTCTTACCATACTCACCTGCCTAAATACCTAGAGCATTACGGCCTGGGCATGCTGGAGGGGCTGATGTGGGAGCTGATTAAAGCTATGCACAACCAGGCGCAGGTTAACCTGGTCACCTCCACCGCGATGCAAACCGAGCTGGCGGAACATGGGGTAGAGCGGATCGCCGTGTGGCAGCGGGGGGTAGATACGGAGCTGTTTCGCCCGGCCCTGGCCAGCGCCGAGATGAGATCGCGCCTCTCCCAGGGCCACCCCGAAGCACCCCTGCTGCTCTACATTGGCCGCCTGTCTGCCGAAAAAGAAATCGACCGGATCAAGCCCGTGCTCCAGGCTATCCCCGGTGCACGGCTGGCGCTGGTGGGCGATGGCCCCTACCGGGCCGAGCTAGAGGCGCACTTTGCCGATACCCCCACCCATTTTGTCGGCTATTTGGGGGGCGAAGATCTGGGGGCGGCCTACGCTTCGGCAGATGCCTTCGTGTTTCCCTCCCGCACCGAAACCTTGGGGTTGGTGCTGCTGGAGGCGATGGCGGCGGGCTGCCCGGTGGTGGCGGCTAACTCCGGCGGCATTCCTGACATTGTCACCGACGGTGTCAACGGCTATTTGTTTGACCCTACGGATGAAACCGGGGCCATTGTCGCCACCCGCCGCCTGATTGAGGCCAGCGCCGAACGGGAGCTAATGCGCCAAAACGCCGTAGCCGAGGCCGAAAAATGGGGCTGGGCCGCAGCTACCCGTCAGCTACAGCAGTTTTATGGTCAGGTGCTAGCCGAGCGCTCTTTACCGATGGCGGCTTAGCCCACTGCGTTCCTCAAGCACTGTTATAGCCGTAGCTGTTTTCATCACAGGCCAAACCGTAGGGGCGTTGGCGCAGCCTAGCCAGAGGCTTTATGGCATTCGCCCGATTGAATCGGGGGTAACTAAGCAGGATTTGCTATGACAGGTTAGTCTGGCAGGGCCGGGGCCTTACCTCAGTGGCTGTTGCTATAAATAGAGCCTCGACTGGGCAGTGAGAAATTCTGCGGCGCTAAGGTTTGATCGCGAGATTTTGCTGCCCGATGGCCCAATGGCCCAGCCCCGCGCCAGCTGGGGCTGCTGCCACAGCTGGAGATGGGGCACTGCCGGATGGGCATAGAAGCTGAGGTTCTCGGCTCCCAGCCAGGCCGATGTGGCATGGGTAAAGCGGTCGTGGCTAAGGCGATGAATAGGCACCCCGGTTATCCCTGGCACTCCCCAACCATCGACTAGAAACAGGGCCAGCACCTGTCCCCGATAGCGCCGCCAATACTCCACCAGGGCCGTGGCCCCCACGCAGCCCGCGCTGAAGGCCCAAAAAATTAGTTTAGGGTAGGTGCCGGTCGCCGCCTGGGTGGGGGCTAAGGCGGTTTCTAACCAGCGGCGCAGGGCATGGGCCGACAGCACCGCAATTGGCGGCGGCGGGGGCGAAAAAACCAGCACCCTAAGCTGACCCAGATGATGATCTTGAGCCAGGATGGTTAATATTTGACCGCTGTAGCTAGCCGGGTGCAGACCGCCACACACAACCAAAACCACGTTGTTATTCATTAGGGCTTACCCAGGCAGGCAGCATTATTCGCAGAACGCATTAGGCTTAGCTATCAGGGATGCGCGCTGAAAGAAGATACCGGCTTAGGCGAGAGTATCACCATGGAATCTCGCCTGAGGCCGCTGACCTCGCTACGCGAACGAGGGAATGGTGCTGGCAGGTTATTCCCTAACGCATCCAGGCCCAGCCCAGCAAATGCGCCCAGGCTAACTCAGCCTGGGTTACGCTGCGTTAACCTATCCTACAGTGGTTTTACAGTTGATGGGTTCTACCTGGTGATCGAGGCAGTCTTGCCCGCCTAGGGTCTGTTTTGACACCGTCCCCAACCCTTTTCGAATTGGTCTCAGAGCCCCCACCACCGCCGGGTTTTGGCCCTGGCGGATGTGGCCCCACCCGCCGCCTGGGTAAGACTCTCGGCCATGTACAAGCCCTGTAGCTGAATAGGCCTATATTTAGACCGCTGCTGGGCGGCCATAAACCATTGCTGAGACTCAACTAAATCTGCCCCGTGCATCAACAGGTCTGGGTTGCGCCACTGCCGCTCCCACTGCAGCGCCTTGATCAACAGCTGGGTATGAGTGTGGTGGTAGGCAGCATCACGCTGAAGCGTCGCCTGTAGCGGGCAATCTCCCTGTTCCGATTGAGCGTTTAGATCGAGCCAGTTGAGGGTTTGCAGGGGTTCGGGCAGGGGCTGGATGGTAATGGTCTGAAGCTGCACCGGTACTATGCGCTTGTTGAGGCTGAGGGCAAACAGCAGACCCTGAAGACAATAGACATCCCGCAAGGCTTGGGGAGACAGCAAAATAACGTAGTTATCGCAACCTTCGGTGGCGCGGGAAATCGCCACCTCAACGTTGGCCTCGGCGGGCAGATTATGGTGTCGATCCCACACCGTCACCCCGGCCTCTAAAAGCCCCTGGCGAATGGTTGCCACGGAAATGCCGCTAGCCGCAGGGACGGACTCTAGCGAGGGAGCGGGCCATGCGTCCAGGTCTTCTTGGGCGTAGGCGAGAAAGACCTGGGCCATCGGGTGATCGGGATATGTGGGGTGTTTGGAGATCAAATCCCGTACCTGCTAATCGTTGCGGTGCAATCGGGCTGAGCCAGGGTGAGCCGCACCCTAGACCCCGCCCCAAAACTTGCGCTCTGATGATACCCACGGGCTCACCCAGCCCTAACCATCTGCCCTAAAACGTTAGCTTTTGTAGACATTTTGCCCCCGTTGTCAAAAAAATCAGGCATGGTGAGAACAGGGTTCACACCACGTCCGCTGATGTCGTTTAGGAAATCTCTGCCCAAGCCGCCATGCCAACGCTATACACTAAACGTCGATGGGTTCAGCGGGGTGCCCTGGGGGTGGCCCTGTTCGGAATGGTGGGCTGTATTGAAGTTGGATGGCCATTTCAGCCACTTCGCCCCACCCCTGCGATGGTAGAGTTCATTAACCCGCAATCCATCGCCCTCGCCAGCGCCATGACCAACCCCCTGCTGTTTGATACCGCCTCTGACTTTGCCGAAGGCGTTGCCATGGTGCAGCTCAAGTCGCGGGTGGGCTATATCGATAGCCAGGGTGAGTTAGCGGTGGCGGTAGCTGACCAAAACGTGGGAGTAGCGGCAGAGTATGCCGAATCCCTGGCTGTGGCCCAGGTTGGCAGCTACTACGGCTATCTCGACCGCCAGGGCAACTGGGCCATAGACGTGCAGTTTCGTCAGGCTAAATCCTTTTCCGAAGGGATGGCTGTGGTGCAGGGAGGCACCAAGTATGGCTACATCAACAATCAAGGAGAATGGGTAATCGAACCCCAGTTTGACCTGGCCGAAAGCTTTGCCCAGGGCCGCGCCGTCGTTAAAGTAGATGACCGCTACGGCTACATCGATACCAATGGTCGCCAGGTGGTGCCCCTCACCCTGAAGGATGCCTGGAGCTTTTCGGAAACCCTGGCCGTAGCCAAGCTTGACAACCAGTACGGCTACGTCAACGTCGATGGTAACGTGGCCATTGCCCCGACCTACGACGGGGCCTTTAGCTTTGCCGAAGGGCTGGCCCGGGTGCGCCAGGGCAGCAGCTTTGGCTACATCAACCCCCAGGGAACCATGGTGATTGCGGCCACCCTGCCCTTTGCCGCCGATTTTTCTGAAGGGCTGGCCGCCGTGCTCAAGGATGGCAAGTGGGGCTACATTGACCCCACCGGCACCGTGGTGATTGCCCCCCAGTTTGACTACGCCGCCGACTTTTCTGAAGGGCTGGCCGCCGTGCAGGTGGGGGGGCGCTATGGCTACATTAACCCCCAGGGCGACTGGGTGGTAGAGCCAGGCTACACCAACGCCGGACGCTTTTCAGAGGGTATGGCGCGGGTGCAGCTCGACCAGCGCTGGGGCTTTATTAACCCCGCAGGGCAGTTGCTGACCGGAAGCGGGTTTAAGGAGATGGAGTAAAGTAGCTGAGAACTCCTCCAACCCTTATGCTTTAAGCAGGGAACCGCGTAGGAGCAACCGCCATGGGCCTATTTGAAGACCTCAGCCGCTTTTTAGAAACCCGGCTTGATGAATTTCTCAAAGCCAACCCCCACCTAGAGCTGCTGGGCCTGGAGGATCAGCTGCGGGGCCAGGAGCAAGACACCATTAAGCTCCTGGGGGATCTCAAGCGCCGCCAAAA
The DNA here is from genome assembly GCA_036848635.1 of Nodosilinea sp. CTOTU7336. Taxonomy (GTDB): domain Bacteria; phylum Cyanobacteriota; class Cyanobacteriia; order Phormidesmidales; family Phormidesmidaceae; genus Nodosilinea. The sequence goes on along the minus strand of DAIUJR010000027.1, from coordinate 50,263 downwards.
ACAGCTAGAAGACAGCATTCTTGCCACCGCCCAAGACATCCAGCGCTGGCACGCCCGCATTGGCCATGCCAAAGCCGCCGGTCGGCCTGACCTGGTTACTGCCGCTGAAGAGCGGGAAGCGGCCCTGTTGCGTCAGGGCAACCAGTACTGGGGGCAAATGCAGGGGGTTAAAGAGCAGATCGCCCAAACCCGCGCCCTACAGCAGCAAATCCACGAGCGGCGGCGCGAACTGAAGGCCAAAATTGCCCAGGCGCAGGCCGAACGTGCCGCCCAGCGCACCACCACCTGGGATACGGGGTGGAACCAAACGCCCTTTGGAGGAGTGAACACATCTCCGATCGATCCCCTGGAAGAATCGTTTCAGCGGTGGGAGACAGAGCAAGAGCTGGAGGAGCTGAAGCGGAATATGGGGCGGTAGCTGGAGGGCAGTACCTACATCCTTTAGCCTCCCAAGCCATGCTTTAAGTCAGTATTGCTTTAAAGTATTGTCATTTGGAGAAATCGCATGGCCACATCAGATATTAGATGGGTGCAGCGTTTTTCTAATTTTGAGCGGTCTTTTTTGCTATTACGCCAGGCGCTTCAGATTGAATCTCCCTCTGTGGTCGAACGAGCTGGTCTGATCCAGTTCTTTGAAATGGCGTTTGAGCTGGCTTGGAAGCTACTGAAGGATTATGAAGAGCTGGAAGGCTTTACGGTAAAAACCCCTAGAGATGTCATTAAGCAGGCTTACCAAGTGGGAATAATCAGTCGAGGTCATGATTGGATTAGCGCCCTTCAGGATAGAAATCTGACCGCTCACACCTACAATGATAAAATTGCGATCGCGGTTGAAATCTGCATCAAAACCGACTATTTTCCGCTTTTGGAAGAGCTATATGAAACTTTTAAATTAAAGCTGGAGGAAAATTAGCTAATGCCCTATGGCTTGAGGGAAAGCGACATAGCCCACATCATCAACGCCATCCAGCAACAGGATGAAATTTCAGCGGTAGTGCTGTTTGGCTCCCGCGCTAAGGGCAACTACAAGCGAGGATCTGATGTGGATTTGGCCATTAAGGGTGACGATGTTACCCATAGAAGCGTCGCTCAGCTCGCCGATTGTCTCAACGAAGAAAAACCAATGCCGTACTTTTTCGATGTGGTTCACTATGAAACAATCGACCAGCCACAGCTCCTTGAGCATATCAACCGAGTCGGCATTGTGATTTTTCAGCGCCCTGCGGCACCAGATATCGGTGATAATTCGGTTTTAGATATCGCCCTGCAAACGGGCGACCCATGATTGCCGGATCGAGTTTTGGCCGCCCAGGTAAATCTACGTGACCCCAGAACCCCAGGCCATTAGCAGAGTTGCGGCACGGCCCCGGGGTCTCACTGAGCAGTGAGTAAAATCAGCTGCCGCTGCTGGAGAGATCGCACCGCCGCCAACGTCATCGCCGTCCCCTGGATCAGCTCTTCAACGGTTCTAGCCGAGGTAGAATCCTCCCCGCAGGCCAGCAAAAACTGCCACTCCAGCGGCTCTAGCTTAACGATTTGGTAGTCCTGGTTAAAAAACTGGGGGCTGTCGCGCCAGCCCTGGAGGCAGGGGCTGGGTTCGGGGATGGCCCTGAGTAACGTTTCGTTATCCTGCCAGTTTTGACGGCGGTGGGGGGGGCGGGCCAAGAAGAATTCGAAATGGGTGACGGCAGCGGGGTCGAGCAACTCGTTGAGGCGGTAGCGCTGGCGATCGCTGAGGGTTTTGGCCCGTTCGAGCAGGTCGGGGGCGGCCTCCATCAAGCGTTCTAAATTCCACATGTGGGGGTTAGAAAAGCCCACAAAGTCGAGCCCCGAGGCATCAATCAGCTCAAACAGAGTGGGGATGGTGAAGGTAATCTCCTGGGGATGCACGTACATGTCGGCAAAGCATTCATCCCGCTGGTTTTCCCAGGCCCAGCGCTCCTGCTCGCGCTGGCGCAGGCGGTTAGTTTCGGGCAGGGCGGCAAAGAGTTGGCGCCCCACCGCCACGCCATCCTGATAGTTCCCCCGCTGGTCGCCCTGGAGCAGCCCAATCGCTTCCTGCATCAGGGTAATTTCCCAGCGGCCTAATTTGCCGTAGACAAAAATATGCAGTAGCCCGCCAGGAGCTAGCTTTTTCGCCAGAGCCCGCAGGCCACCCGCCGGGTCGGGGGTATGGTGCAGCACCCCAACGGAGTTAATTAAGTCAAACTCTCCTGGCAGCTGCTCGACGTCAAACAGGCTGAGATGGTGGAACTCGACTCGCTCGGCCCCGGATTTTTGGCAGCGCTCCTGGGCCACCGCCAGGGCACCGGCGCTGAGGTCAATGGCCACTACCTGGGCCGCCGGGTTGAGGTGCACCAGGTATTCGGTGCTGACCCCGGTGCCGCAGCCCGCATCGAGAATGCGCACGGCCTGATTTCCCGGCTTCTGCCCGGTACAAAAGGCATGGGCGGCGAGCCAGTTCCAGCGCCAGTTGTAGCCCGGCGGTGGCTCATCCAGCAGTGGCTCAGGCGGAAAGGGATAGGTGTCGTATAGACGGGCAACGGCGGCACTGATGCGTTGGGGCTCTGACATATTCGGGGGGTATTAATAGGTTTGGGATGCAGCTTAAACCTTTGCAGGCCATGGCCACCCCAGCGAGAACATCATTATCTAGCAAAACCTGGCCATAGGACAGCGCTAAAGCGGCTCAAATGGCAAGCTATGATGCGGGGATGCGGGGCAAAAACGGCCGTAGGCCAAGCTTCCTCAAACTTGTGCCGAATTTAAGGCATCATTAAAACCTATACCTCAAAAGCCTATGCCCTCATCTCTTCGTACTCGCCAGCATCGTCTGATTCGCCAGCTCGCCAGTTGTATAGAGGACGTCTGGAAAACCACCCTAGTCCTATCCCCTTACTCGATTCCCAGCGAGCTGGGTTACATCGAAGGTAGCCTTGAGGGGGAAAAGCTAACGATTGAAAATAGCTGTTACCAAACCCCTCAATTTCGCAAGCTACATCTGGAGCTAGCCCAGGTCGGCGCGGGGCTAGATATTCTGCACTGCGTCATGTTTCCCAACCCTAACTATGACCTACCCATCTTCGGGACAGATTTAGTTGGGCGACGGGAGGGGGCCATCAACGCCGCCATTGTCGATCTCTCGCCCATTAGCCCCGATCGGTTGCTGCCGGGGCCCTACCAAACGGCCCTAGCCAACTTGCCTCAGCTGACCTTTGCTCAACCCCGTGATCTGCCTACCTGGGGTAATATTTTTTCAGATTTTTGTCTGTTTGTGCGTCCCGCTGACGCCATCGAAGAAGATTTATTTTTGCAGCGGGTGCAAGATTTTTTAACCCTGCACTGCCAGATAGCCAAAGCGACACCGCCATTGACGGCATCCCAGGAGATTGAAAAAGTCATCCATGGCCAGCGCAACTACTGCCAGCAGCAGCAGCAAAACGACAAAACCCGGCGAATCCTAGAAAAATCCTTTGGGCCAGAATGGACCGAACAGTACATGACCACCATGCTGTTTGACGTCGCCCCCGCCCCTTACCCGTAGGCCCAACGGTCAAACTAGCTCCTAGGCCAAGCTAGCTCAACGGCAGAAACCGCCAACCCAGTACACGACGGCGGCAGTCTCCCTACCCTGGTGAGGGTTCTCTATCGTGAACCGTTAACCTTGTACCCTACACCTCAGCCATCGCTAATGGTGTGTGATTTACGCCATACTCTACTAGCACAGAGTTCCACCGGTTTCCCCAGGGCAGGGCACTAATCTAGGGGCCACTCACCTGAACCAGACAGGCCTATCTCTTCTACCAGCCAAAGGCCGATAGAGGCAGGGATGTCCCCAGGGAGGCCCCATCTCCCTGGGGTTGATCTGTCGATGCCGCTACTATCCGTGACTCTGCACAAAAAGAGGCGGTGCTAAACCCCCCAAAGCGTTTTACTACGCTGGTTCGCAGGCGCAGATTAGGGTTGGAAAACCAAAACCGTTCCACCGAGCTCATGGTTTCATACTCAGTGGTCAGCAACAACCCTTGGTCGGCATCAATCTCGTAACGACCAATAACAGGCACGATTTCGGCATAGCCCCGCTCCCGCAGCAGCTGCCCTTCCCTGCGGTTGTCGGCATCGGGCACCAAGGCAAACACCGTGGTACCGGTATGATTTTCATCATCCCGATCCCAGGCCATGGAGCCTTGCCATGTGACCAAGGCTCCTCCTACGGCCAGTGTTTGATCCACCTGGTGCAGACCGCAAATCTCTACCACGCTGGGGTGGTTAGCGTCTAGGGCCTCCACCGAAATGGTCGAGCCACCTAACTCTGCCCGCCGAAAGGGCAGGTGGTGGGTAGTTCTTTGAGAATGCCACTGACCCGCACTGAGGCGGAAAAAATCCATTACGTCCATGGGTTTAGCGTTAAACATTAAACTGCGGATAGGCGGCGGTTGGAGACTTTGCGGTTGGAGCCTTTAAAGTTGGCTACTCCCCTAATCTTAGCGAATCGTCGGCTCTTCGTAGACACCGACTTAAGCTACGGTTGCTACCTCTGGCCCTCAACGCTCAGGCAGGGCTTACGGCGGTTCCCTACGGCCTGAAAAGGCGCTTACCCGGCTACATCATGGTGGAAGTAGCGCTAACGTCCAAGGCCATCAGCTCACATCATGGGCCTAAAGTGTTAAGACTTGAAACATTGACCAAACAGGATGCGGCGCGATCAATACGGCTAACGTCCTCCCCTAGCTAAATGCATCCCTTTTAACAGTTTTGCTCAAGGGGCCGCTTAACAACTTGTAAACAATAAGCACACTACCGCGGTGTATAAATCTTCTGGAGGGTTTCCTGGGTCAGCAAAAGCTTTTCCAGACAACGGTTTCAACAGGAAGACGGGTTCCTCCTTGGGTATCCGCCTCTGATTTTCTCCAGACTTTTCTTGGGCTACTTCTCGCAGAGTGCAAAAATGCGTAAACAAGCTCTAAGAAATGTAAACTAAATGAGAAAACCTGTCGCGCCGCTCTTTACAATCCTCTCTATGGATTGATGCCAGCCACAGCTATCGAGCAGCTGCCTAACTGATGGCTTGGTCATTAGACCATTTTCAAGCAAACTCAGCGACAAGAAAAAATTAGGAGATTTGAGTCGATGTTTGACGCATTCACTAAGGTTGTTTCCCAGGCTGATGCACGTGGTGACTTCCTCTCCACTGATCAAATCGACGCTCTACAGCGCATGGTTGCCGACAGCAACAAGCGTATGGACGCCGTAAACCGCATCACCGGAAATTCTTCCAAAATCGTTTCTGATGCCGCTCGTGCCCTCTTTGCTGAGCAGCCCCAGCTGATTTCTCCTGGTGGTAATGCCTACACCAACCGTCGCATGGCCGCTTGCCTCCGCGATATGGAAATCATTCTGCGTTACGTTACTTACGCTATCTTCTCTGGCGATGCGAGCGTCCTCAACGATCGTTGCCTGAACGGCCTGCGTGAGACCTATACTGCTCTGGGTACGCCGGGTGCTTCCGTTGCCGCTGGCGTTGAAAAAATGAAGGCAGCCGCCATCGCTATCGTTAACGATACCAGCAATATCACTTCGGGTGACTGTAGCTCTCTGGTTTCTGAAATCGGCAGCTATTTTGATCTAGCTGCGGCGTCTGTTGCTTAGGGTTAATCCCAATTAAACCCTGCTTACTTGAGTTACGCATAGGCGCGGCTCTATTGAATGATTAGTTACTTGCTGTGAAGATAATTGAAGGAGAAACTTGAGTTATGAAAACCCCATTAACTGAAGCTGTTGCAGCGGCTGATTCCCAAGGCCGTTTCTTGAGCAGCACCGAAATGCAAACCGCATTCGGACGTTTTCGTCAGGCTAGTTCTGCCCTAGAGGCTGCTAAGGCCCTGGTTTCTAAGTCTGATTCCTTGACCAGCGGCGCTGCCCAAGCGGTATACAATAAGTTTCCCTACACTACCCAGATGCAGGGACCTAACTACGCGGCTGACGAGCGCGGTAAAGCCAAGTGCGCCCGCGATATCGGCTACTACCTCCGGATGGTCACCTACTGTCTCATTGCTGGTGGTACTGGGCCCATGGATGAGTACTTAGTTGCTGGCCTTGATGAAATCAACAGCACCTTTGAACTTTCCCCCAGCTGGTATGTGGAAGCTCTGAAGTACATCAAAGCTAACCATGGTCTATCTGGCGATGGTGCCGTTGAAGCCAATTCCTACATCGACTACGCCATCAATGCTCTAAGCTAGTTTGGCCATTTGCCCGGAGGGGCAGACAGTTGTTAGCACATGGTTAGCGATTGTCTATTTCTCCGGGCATTGTTGTATCTGTATACGCCCAAGGAGGCAACCAATGGCAGTCACCACTGCAGCGGGACGCCTTGGCGTCTCGCCCTACGAAGAGTCGATGCGGGTAGAGCTAAGGCCAAACTGGGCCGAAGGCGATGTTGATACCGTGATTCGAACGGCCTATCGACAGGTTTTCGGCAATCAGTACATCATGGCCAGCGAGCGCAATATTAGCGCAGAGTCTCTGCTACGCCAGGGGGAAATTTCAGTGCGCGATTTTGTGCGGGCGCTGGCTCTTTCTGACCTGTATCGAGATAAGTTTTTCTTGACGGGGCCACAAAATCGGTTCATCGAGCTGAATTTTAAGCACCTTTTGGGGCGAGCGCCCTACAGCCAAGACGAAATCGCCTATCACACCGACCTATATAACACCCACGGTTACGAGGCCGAAATCAATTCATACCTTGATTCTCAGGAGTATCGCGATAGTTTTGGGGATAGTGTTGTTCCCTACTACTGCGGCTATTTGACCCAGCGGAATCAAAAAACCGTTGGCTTCACGCGCTTCTTCCAGTTATATCGGGGCTATGGCACCAGCGATCGGGCACAACGCGGCAGCGTTAGGGCTCGATTGGTCTCAGAAATTGCTACAAATTCCTCTTCTCCCGTGTCTGACGGTAACACAGGGGCGGCCATTGTAGGAATTGCTGGCGGTGGTAGGGGAAAACTCTATCGCGTTAGAGTCACCCAGGCCACTGTACCCGGCAGTCCCCAGGTGCGCCGTACCAAAACTCAGTTTTTAGTGCCCTACGAGCAGCTTTCTAGCAAGCTGCAGCAGGTCAACCGCACTGGCGGCCGAGTCACCCAGGTTGATTTGGTCTAGTCCTGAGAGAGTTACTGCATCAGTCATTCCCTTGCTGTGTTACTAGGAGGATAATTCTGTGCCCATTACAACGGCAGCATCCCGATTGGGAACCGCTGCATTTAGTGAAACTGCCCCAGCGGAGCTGCGAGCAAACTGGACTCCGGAAGATGCTGATGTCATCATTCGGGCCGTATATCGCCAACTCCTAGGGAACGACTACCTCATGAAGTCTGAGCGCTTAACCACCGCTGAGTCTTTACTCAAAAATGGTTACATTACCGTACGCGAGTTTGTGCGGGCGGTGGCTAAGTCTGAATTGTACAAAGAAAAGTTCTTCTACGACAATTTTCAGACCCGCGTGATTGAGCTGCATACCAAGCATTTGCTGGGTCGAGCACTCTATGATGAAGCTGAGGTAGTTGAACACCTCGACCGCTACGAAAATGAAGGGTACGACGCTGATGTCGATTCTTTCATCGATAGCGAAGAGTATCAAGCTAACTTTGGCGACAACGTAGTGCCCTACTACCGCAGCTTTGTCTATCAGCCGGGCCAGCGGTCAGTGGGTTTTACCCGCGTGTTTCAGCTGTATCGGGGATATGCTACGAGTGATCGCGCCCAGGCTGGGGGCAAGCAGTCTCGCCTAGCCGAAGAGGTAGGCCGCAACACTTCTTCGTCAATTGTTGGCCCCACTAGCGCCGCCGCTGGCTGGTCAGCCCAGGCCAATAAAACTTCGACCCCTAAGAAGGCCCTGGGTGGCCCTACCCCCTATGGCTCAACAGCAGGTCGGGTTTACCGGATCGAAGTAATGGGGGCTAACCTACCCCGTTATCCTAAGGTGCGGCGCATCAACACGGCCTACCTAGTTCCCTACGAGCAACTATCAGAAAAGCTGCAGCAGATCAACAAAATGGGCGGACGCGTGACCAGCGTTACTCCGGCCAGTATGTAGATTCTCCCCGGCTAATCGAATGGAGAGGCTCGATTGAGTCTCTCCATTCCTAGCCAAATCTAAGTGCTGGCGTTGTCCTGAGGGTAAAACTCCGGCCTTTAGTGTAGGCTAGTTGCATGAGCCGTATTTTTCTGGCTTATGTATGCAAGCCTTCTTTCCACTGTTTTTCTTGTTTTTCCAAGCTTTCGTCCACGTTTAGGGTGAATTAGCTTCATTCATAGGATTTAGGAGAGTTGATTCTATGCTCGCTCAAAATGCTTTTGGCGGTCAAACGGTATCCCCCTCTGGCAATAGGGTCTTTCTCTATGAAGTCGAAGGGCTACATCAAAATAACGAAACTGATAAAAACAACTACCCTATTCGCAAAAGCGGTAGCGTATTTATCAAGGTTCCCTATAGCCGCATGAACGAAGAAATGCGGCGGATTACCCGCATGGGCGGTAAAATTATTGGCATTCAAACGCTATCCAGCAATGGTGCCAGCGCTGACGCTTAGAATCGGTGCAAAGTAATTCATGGCAGCAACAGAGTCGGAGCCGATAGTCACTGCCCAGGGAGAATCCCTCACCGTCGACCAGGCCATTACTCATTTACGGCAAACCGAGGATTCAGGTTTGCGGTATTACGCGGCCTGGTGGTTGGGGCGGTTTCGAGCCGCTGTGCCTGAGGCCATTGAGGCTCTCGTGGCTGCACTAGATGACGAAGTTGATCGTGCGCCCGATGGCGGCTACCCCCTCCGTCGCAATGCCGCCCGGGCGTTGGGAAAGCTTGGCGATCAGCAGGTGGTACCGGCTTTAATTCAGTGCTTGAGTTGTTCGGACTACTATGTCAGAGAGGCCGCCGCTCAGGCATTGGGAGTATTAGGCGACCCTCGGGCCGTTCCGGTGCTGAAGCGGTTGTTGGCGGGCGGTGTAGCCGCGGCGGTGATGGTGCCCGGCAAGCCTCATCTGGTGCAGCCCTATAATGCCGTACTAGAGGCTTTGGGTAGCCTGGGCGCGAAGGTAGCAGTAGAGGAGATAGCGCCATTTTTAGAGCACGACGTACCTCAGGTGCAAAATGCGGCTGCTCGTGCCATGTACCAGCTAACGGGGGATTCTAGTTACGGTGAGCGACTAGTCCAGCGGCTCCAGGAACCTAACCTCCAGCTTCGGCGCTCGGCCATGATGGACTTGGGGGCCATTGGCTATCAGCCAGCGGCCCGACCGATTGCGATCACCCCGGCCGAAAATAGCCTCAAGCTGATCGCCCTGCAGGGTATTCTGGAGACCCATCTGCAAAACAGCGGTTTTCCCGCCACGGGTCTCTCCTCAGCGGCCTGTGAGGTTTTGGCGCTCATGGATGATCTGCTATAGCATGGTCCACCGATTACATGACTGGTACTGCCTCCGTAACCGAGCTGATTCAAGCGGTTGAAACCGCTGACTCTAAGGTCGCCATCATCACAGCGGTCAGACAGTTGGCCGCCGCCAGAGATACCGTAGCCCTGCCGACGCTGATCCAGGTATTGGGGTATAACAACCCTGGAGCGGCGGTGGCGGCGGTAGATGGTCTTGTAGCCCTCGGGCAAGAGGCTGTACCCGCTCTGCTAGCCCAGCTAGACGGCTACAACTATGGGGCTAGGGCCTGGGCTATTCGAGCCTTGGCGTTAATTGGCGATCCTCGCTCATTGGCGGTGTTATTAGAGACAGCCGCCGGAGATTTTGCCCTCAGCGTGCGCCGAGCCGCGGTCAAGGGCATTGGCACCATCCATTGGTCACTGATGCCGCCTGAGCAGGTTATTCCGGCCCAGGCGCAGGTTTTACAAACCCTAATCCAAACCACAGCGGATCCAGAGTGGGTCGTGCGCTATGCCACGGTGGTTGGCCTGTATACCCTAGATCGTGCCTTACCCCCTTCAACGCGCCTGACAGATCATCAAAAGATTGTCGCTTGCCTGCGCCAAATCACCCAGCAGGATCAGACCCTAGCGGTGCGGGCTAGGGCTCAGCTCGCGTTGAACGAATTACACCCCCTAACGACGAGTGGTTAGGGGCCTACGGTAGCCCCTGCCATCCCTGATCTACAGGCACCTCGGCTGGCGGATCGCTGGTTACCGCGTCCACACGGCTGACAAAAAAGTTGAGCTTAAAGGGGCGACCCATGGTTTCATCCACAAACTCCTCCAGTAGCTGAACCTGCTTGGGGGAGACCGGTTCAGCCGCATAAACCACCAGGGAGACTTGCGGCGGGTCGGGCAACCAGTCGGTATTCATTTCGACCAGGGTCAGCCGCTGAAAGGTCAGGGTCTGATCTAGCAGGGCCCGCCTCAAACTGGCCTCTAGCTGATTTTGCCGCAGCAGCTGTAGGGTACTGGCCCCGAGGGGCAACACCAGCAGAGTGGTGAAGAACAGGGTGATGCCAATCGGTCGCCGGGCCTGCCGCAGAGGGGTATAGCCCGCCAGCACAAAGGCCACCATACAGGCCAAGGTAATACCCAATAGGTTAGTGGAATAGAGCAGCAGTGCCCCTAGGCTAGCGGTAAACTCCCCCTGGGCTAACCATAGCCCTACGGTGCAAACCGGCGGCATCAGGGCCACGGCGATCGCGGTTCCCGCCACTGTACTGGATAATTTTGGCTCTACCTTAGCAATCCCCGCCAGTGCCCCGGCCGTAACGGCAATTCCCAGATCCAGCAGGGTAGGGTGGGAGCGGGCATAGACCTCGCTGCCGTATTCCGCCACCCCCGTCAGCCAGCCGATGCCGGTAGAGATCACGATCGCCAGCCCAGTACCCACGGTCAGAGCCAGTATCCCCGCCCCAATTAGAGGTCGATCGGCCTCTAAAATGCCGAATGCCACTCCGCGAATCGGCAGCATCAGGGGGGCAATCAGCATGGCCCCGATAATTACCGCTGCGCTATTAGAAAGCAGCCCAAAGGTGGCAATCATGCAGGAGCCCACCACCAGCACTAAAAACGGCCAGGCTAGCTGCGACTCTTCCATCAGCTCTTGGCGGGTGCGGCCCAGAGCTTCGCCGGCAATGGCTGGCCCCTGGGACAACCAGATGCGCTGGAGCGGTTCTACCACTACCCCAGCCCCCAGCCCGGCCAAAACCCAAACGTACCGAAAAAAACAACCCCAGTAAAGCCAGGTGGTTTTCGCTCTTTGGCGGAACTGATGACGGTTTAATTTCACGACGAATATGTACTTAAAGAATTTGACCCGCTATCATCCTAAATTTAGCGGCGGCCTGGCACTCGATCAGGGGTGAGTTCTCTATTATTTCTTATCGTTGTCTGGCTGGCCCCCTGGCTGGAGACTGCGCCCAGGTCAGGCATGAACTGCTCCATCGGGCATGGTCGCACCGGTTAGCCGAGTGTTAGTCAGAATAGTACTGCTAATTTCGGCCCGATCCATGACGACCTGGCTTAAATCAGCCTCGGTGAGGTTGGTGCGGCCCAAATAGGCGTCGACCAGCAAAGCCTTGTGCAGGTTGGAGCCAATCAAGGTTGCCCTGGCCAGGTCGGCGCGGGTAAAGCGGCTGGCCAGTAGATCGCAATGATTCAGCTGGGCCTGCTTCAGCACAGCATCGGTAAAGTCTGCGCCCCGCCCCGTGCTGTGGTTGAGGTTGGCCTGGGCAAGGTTACTGCGGGCCAGGCGGCAGTGGGTCAAATCCGCCCCGGTCAGGGTGCTGCCGCTGAGGTTAGCGCCGCTGAGATTGGCATGGCTGAGCAGGGCACCGCTCAGGTTAGCGCCCTTGAGGTTGGCATCCCGCAGCAGCGCCTCGCTGAGGTTCGCCTGGCTCAGATCGACGTGGGCCAAATCGGCCCCCGACAGGTTAGTACCGCGCAGATCCACCAGCCGCAGCTTAGCTCCCCGCAAAATGGTGGAATACTTGCGGTTCTCCTGGCGCAGGTTGGCCCCCCGCAGGCAGGCCCCGGTTAAATTGGCCCCGCTGAGGTCGGCATTGCGCAAATCGGCCCCGATCAGGTTAGCGTCGAGCAGATCGGCCAGGGTCAGGTCGGCGCTGCGTAGATCCGCCCCCTGCAGGCTAGCCCCGTGGAGATCCGCATCCCGCAGCATGGCCGCCGATAGATCCGCCTGGTTGAGGTTCGCCCCCCCCAGCCAAGCGTGGGATAAATTCGCCTGGCGCAGGCGCCCTCGGGTTAAAAAGGCCAACATCAGGTTGGCGTTTTCCAGATCGGCCTGCACCAGGTTAGCGCCAATTAAATCGGCTCCGGCTAGATTGATCCCCACCAGCGTGGTGCCCTTAAAGTCCATTTCGCCCCGGGCATAGGCTTGCAGCAGTTCACTGGCATTCATGCATAAAAACCTAGGGGCGCTAGGCAGGGGACGGGGCTGAGCGACGCGACGGCACTGCACAGGAAGTAGCGGCCGGTGCTTGCCCCGGCTTAGCCTCAGTCGCTTTATCTGCTGGGGGCAAGGTGGTGGAGGCCTGACCGGGGGCAGACTCCAGAACCGCCGCTGGGTCTTGGGGATAGTAGGACCGCATGGCCTGGATAATGACGCTGGCCACCTGGGCATTTTCTTCGGCCTGGCCGAGGCAGTGGGCGATGATGGTGAGCTTGCTGCTGAGGTCGGCGTAGCTGGGGCAGTAGTCAAAGGCCCCGCGCAGCAGATCGTCTAGGGTGTAGTCGCTGAGGCTAGACCAATCCTGGGCGGTGTAGCCAAAGGGGCCGTGCAAACAAGAATGCAGCAACACCTTAGCACGCAGGGGATTAGCATACTGAAGAATATCCACCCGCAGATCAAACAACGACGAGCGATCGCGTTTAGGGCGGTAGCCCTCGCTGGTCGCCGCGCCCGTAGGGGTAGCCGACACGATATTGGAAAGGGACGAATGCAACGTGGTCACGTCCTCCAGGTCGCGACGACCGGGGCTGAGGCCCACCACCGTATGCTCCGGGGGGTCGGCCTCCAGGCTGGTTTCCACCGGGGGAGCCAGCTGCCCGCCGCCGGACTGACTCAGGTACAGCGGCTGAAAGCGCTTGATCAGGTCATTGGCCAGGCGGGTATAGTCTTGACGGCGGTTAAGGTGCTTAACAATGCGGCTCAGATGGTAGCGCAAGTCCTGGCGGCGGGGGGCCATCCGCAGCGCCTGCTGCACCAGCTCTAGAAAATCGAGCTGGTGCAGCACCGTCGGGTTGTTTTCCCAGGCGTTGTGGCCTAGGCAGTACAGCAGTTTACGCAGGCGCAAACCCTCCGGATGCTGGCGTAGCCCCTCGGCTACGATGCGGCACCGCTCCTCCAGGGAACGCACGGTGAGGACAGTAATTTCGTTTTGTAGCGCCGTCGGGGTTGCCCCCAGCGCTTGCGAATACCAGGGCTGGAGGGTCTTGAGAAGGCTGGTCGCTACCTTGCCATAGACCGTCTGACGATTTAGCCCCATCACCACCCGCTGAAGCTGCTGGTCGAGGTCATCGAGGGTGGGATAGCGCTCTCGCAGGGAAACTAGCAGCGATCTCAAATCAAACTGATCGAGCACCGCCGGGTCATTTTCCCAGGCTTGTTGATAGGCGGCAAACACCAGCTTTTTGATGCGACGGCTTTGGTCATCGGTGGCCAGGGTGCGAATGGCGATGCCGAGCAGGGCGTCGGTGGCCATGGGCCGGGTGCAGGACGGCTCGCCAGAGGTATAGGGTTCCTGAACGTCCTCCGCCTGCAGGGCCAGTTGGTAGGCGGGTAGAGGAGCCTGAATATTTTTCAGCTGGAGCGGTCCCAGGTAGGTGGCGTGGAGATTGAGCCGGGCCTTAACCACATCGTAGATAGTTTGGGACACGCACAGCCCCCGCGGCTTGGCGTAGGTCTGGAGCCGAGCGGTAATGTTGACCCCGTTCCCCATCACGTCCTGATTGCTGACCAAAATATCTCCCAGGTGAATGCCAATGCGGTGATCCAGGTACTGGCCAGGATCCAGGCCGAGGGCCAGATCCACCAGCCGTCGCTGCATCTCCAGCCCGCAGGAAACCGCCTCTACAGCGCTGAGAAAGTAGATCAGCAGGCCATCCCCAGTGGACTTTAAAACCGTGCCGCCAAACTCACCGCAGGTCTCCATAATCAACGTCAGGTCGCGGTCGATCAGCCGCAGGGTCAGCGCCTCATCCTCCGACATGCGGGTGCTAAAGCCCACCGCATCGGTAATCATAATCGCGGCTAATAGCCGCTGCCCCTGAGCTAACGACGATACTCGATGTTCCATGGAGCCTGATTAGGATGCACGGCAGTTAGCGGTGGCCCCAGATCATGTCCAAGGCCAGGACGCATGTCCCTTCATATTGCCCCGATGAACCCCAAGACCCGCCAAAGAGAGGCGCAAACCTAGGCTGGGTGGCAGGCCACTAGGCTATCCTAGGCTTGGGTTTAGGCCTCTCCCTAGCGAGCTTTCATATCGGCGATTGCCCCCCGAGCCATGGCGGCAATCGCCTGGTCGGTGGCCTTGGGCAGCTGATAGTATCGCCCCCCGGCGGCCTGAGCCAGCTCTTTGCCAAAGCCGGTGGAGACAAACTTACGCTCGGTATCGATAATCAGCAGCTGGTAGCCTACTCCCCGAATCCGGGCGGCGATCTCCAGCAGTTCCTGCTTGATGTCGGGCTTTTGGTCGGGCTCCAGAGTCTCCCCCAGGGAGCGGGCCAGGGGAATATTGCCGCGCCCGTCGGTAATCGCTACGATCACCACGTTGCCAATGTCGCCAGACTGCTGGGTATTGCTACCCACCCGCACCGCCTGGGTGAGCCCGTGGGCCAAGGGCGAACCGCCGCCGCAGGGCATCCGTTCCAGCCGTCGCCGGGCCATGGCAATCGAGCGGGTGGGGGGCAGCAGCACCTCTGCCTGCTCCCCCCGAAAGGGAATTAGGGCCACCTGGTCACGGTTTTGGTAGGCTTCGGTGAGGAGCTGAAGCACTGCTCCCTTGGCAGACTGCATGCGGTTCAGGGCCATAGAGCCGGAGGCATCTACCACGAAAATGATTAAGGAGCCAGCCTTGCGGGCCAGTCGCTTGGCGCGAATATCCCCCGACTCCACAATCACCCGCCGGGAGGGATCTCGCGCCCGGCGGGCTTTTTGGTAGGGGGCGGCGGCCCTCAGGGTGGCATCCACGGCAATTCGTCGGGCTGGCCCCTGGGGCAAAAACGGCTTGATGTAGCGGCCCCGCTCCTCAGAAAAAATCAGGCTTTGCCGCCCCGACTGGCCCTGGCGGCTCATGGTTTGGGCGAACAGCAGCATCGCCGGGTCGAGGATCACCCCCTCTGGGTCAAACACAAACTCTTCGGGGATGCTGGGGGGAGTATCGTCGGCCTCCTCGGTGTCATCGTCCTCGGCCTCAGGGGCATCCTGATTGTCCTGGGGCTCGTTGTCGCGATTGTCCTCGGGCGGTGGCGGCGGTGGCGGTGGCGGCGGCTCCGGGGGTAGATCCTGGGGCAGTAGGCAGCGGGGCACAATTACCAGCTCCACCGCCACCCGCAGGTCATCGGCGGTTACCGTAGAGCGACCGTCTAGCGCCGCATGGGCCTTGGCTACCCGCACCGCAAATAGCTCTGCCCGGTGCCCCTGGATGCCCCCCCGCAGGGCCTCGGTCACCAGGTACTGAATCTGCTCGCGGCTGATGGTGACCTCTTTGAGCCACTCCCGGGCCAGGATAATTTGGGTTTTGAGGGCATCGATTTCGTCGGCATAGTCGACCAGAAAATCCTGGGGATGGGCCGCAAAGCGCGTGGCCTGGGCCACCGCCGCCACCCGATCCTCCAGGGCCAGGGCCGTATCCGCCGATAGGGCAATGGCCATGCGGTCGAGTAGGTGTTCCCGCAGCACGCCCTCCTCGGGGTTGTAGGTGGCAATCAGCAGTGGCTCGCAGGGGTGCTGAAAACTCATGCCCTCCCGCTCGATTTGGTTGCGGCGGGCGGTGAGGGCGGCCAGCAGCAGGTTGGCTATTTGGTCATCCAGTAGATTAATCTCATCTACATAGAGCACCCCCCGGTGAGACTCGGCCAGCAGACCTGGTTGAAAAATACTCTCCCCCGCCTGAATCGACTTGGCCACATCCACCGAGCCCAGCAGCCGGTCTTCGGTAATACCCAGGGGCACCTGCACGAAGGGGGCGGGCACCACCTGGGTGGGCAGATCTACGCCCGCCTCCCTGTACCGCTCCAGGGTTTGATCATCCCACCCGGCAGGGTTAAGCGGGTCGGCGTTGCCGCAAGAACCCGCCACCACCTCAATTGGCGGCAGCAGCTGGTGCAGCGCCCGCGCCATCACCGACTTGGCGGTGCCCCGCCGCCCCGCAATCACTACCCCACCGAGGTTAGGATCCACCGCCGCCAGCAACAGCGCCATCTTAATGGCCGACTGTTCGACCACTGCCACCAGGGGAAAAACAGCGGCGACGGCGGAATCTGAAATTGGAGAATCTACGGTGGTAACCATGGATATCGAGAAGGTAATTACCTGTCACCTTATCAGGAATCGATTGGCTTATATGACCTGGTAGCCCTAGGTTTGAGCAGAATGTTATCGGTCTTGGTGGGTTGGGGTGATTAGCCTCCATCGAGATAGTTTTGTTGACTTTTGTTGACGTTGAGCGGGATCCTCGGTAATTGCCCCAGGTCACCCACGCGCTGGGGCTGGGAAATCCGTCATTTTACTCTGGGGAGATGGTTGAGAATCTTTCATTCTGTTGGGGAAGCCTGGCTTTGGGGGAGCCTTTCAGGCCACCGTCCCTGGGATCACAATCCATGGCGCTTTCCTGATCACGGAATTCCTACTCGATGCCGACCCTAGCCATTACCACCACCTACGCCATGCCCGCGAACCTGCCGCTGAACGCCACCTCGTCTTTTACCCTGCCCCAGGCCCGCGCCATGGAGTGCAAGCTTTTATTTGATCGGGATCTCTATAACCCTGGCCACGTCTGGGTGCCCGACGTGGCCGAGCGCATGTCGGCCATTTACGTCGATAGCCAGTTCTATAGTTTTTTTAAGCTGGTGCCCGAAGCCCAGAAGGCGCTGACCATTGTGGCTCGTCTGGGTAAGCGCGATGAGCGCGTGGCGCTGACCTTAACCAAACGGGGCTATGCCATCTGGGCCTACGAGCCAGCGGCCCGCTATGCCCCGCCTGATCATCGACCTGGGCACACGATTCGGCCCGCCTTTGGCCCCAAGCCCTGCCTGCTGCTGACCGAGGCCAATGTCTATGAGCAGTGCCAGATTAAGGTATC
Organism: Nodosilinea sp. CTOTU7336; assembly: GCA_036848635.1. Taxonomy (GTDB): domain Bacteria; phylum Cyanobacteriota; class Cyanobacteriia; order Phormidesmidales; family Phormidesmidaceae; genus Nodosilinea. The sequence goes on along the minus strand of DAIUJR010000027.1, from coordinate 32,958 downwards.
AGACCTGTCCCAGCCTATGGATGCCATCACGTATCAAAATCGACACTACAGCATTTTTCAGCGGCACAGTGATGTCTCCAGGCTGCTCAAAATGGCCGCTAAGTTAGCCCGAAAAGGGGATGACATGACTATCGTTCTGACACCATCGGATTACATTCTGGGGCTATTTGAACCCAATGGTCGGCGGCTGTAGGTACGGGTTAGGCGTTAGCTTGGGTGAGTTTTGGCGGGGGGTAGAATCCGGGAAATAGGAAACAGGCGGCGGGGGGTAGTGCAGAATTTCGCGGCGGCATGGCATTATCCTTTAAGGTTGTAGAGCAAACGCTACGTTCACCTAAAGGCACAGCAAGGCCGCCATGACTGACAAACCGGAACCCATCATTGTCTTTATCTGTGGATCGGCCCTGCGCGGCCAGCCCGACAACCAAAACCTTCAGTCCGCTCAGTTTATGGGAGAGGCCAAGACAGCGCCGATTTACCGTCTGCACTCGGTGAAGGATGGCTGGCACCCCGGCATTCATGAGGTTGGGGCCGGGGGCATCTCGATTCCGGGCGAGCTGTACGCCATGACGCCGGAGCAGTATGCCTACCTCAAAGCCAACGAACCGCCCCACATGTATCCCCACGAAATTGAGCTGGGGGATGGGGGGCGGGCGATCGCGTTTTTCTATCCCAAAGCCCTGATTGATGACCACGGCTGGCCCGATATTTCGGCTTATGGGGGCTGGGCCGCCTATAAAGCCGCCGCCAATGGCTAATTGCAGCCCTTGGATATGTCGGCTTAGGCCAGAGTTCAGATGTGGCACTCTTTCCCCTAGGACGCTCTTTTTACGATTGCCCTAGGGGGCTAGGAGCAGGGTTGATCGCCTTGCCACGGGCGCGGGTATTTCGCGCAAACCCCTCTCGTAACAGGGGTTTGCCCATGGCAGCAGGTGCCCCTTAAATTCGATCAATAGGGTATCATTCACAATATATTCATCTATGGTCACTGCCGGTTGGGTAGCGGATGGGGGGTAGCTAGGGCTCAGCAGGTCGCTAGGGTAGAGGTTGGTTCGCTGGGGTGGCTAGGCTGGGCTACTCTTTAATCTCCCTCAACAAACCCCAGGCAACCCCAACCTTTCAGCCCACTGAACCATGACATTTGTTTCCTACGCCCCAAACCACGAAGACGTTATGCTTTGGCGAGCCCTCAAGCATATTGACGCGGGGTTTTACATCGATGTGGGAGCCGCCTGGCCTGCCCGAGATTCTGTTACCAAGGCATTTTATGATCGTGGCTGGTCAGGCGTTAATCTTCAACCAAACCCCACGATCTTTCCAGACCTGGCCCTGCGAAGACCACGCGATATTAATCTACCCATGGCGATCTCCGCCCAGGCCGGAGAAGCCAAGCTCTACCTCGTTGAAGGTATTGAGTTTTCTACCCTTGACTCAGACTTGGCCCGTCGCCACCTTGACCAGGGCCTATCGGTATGTGCGGTGATGGTGGCGGTGGCCCCCCTGGCAACGATTTGGTCATCCCATGTGCCGCCCGACCAGCCGGTACATTTCCTCAAAATTAACGGGGGCGGTCTGGAGGGAACCGTCTTGAGCAGCCAAGATTGGCCAACCCACCGGCCCTGGATAGTTGTCGTCGCGGCCAACCGGCCGTTTACCCAAATTGAGACCTATTCAGGGTGGCAACCTATTTTAGAAGAGGCCGGGTATGACTTTGCCTATGCCGACGGCTTAAATCGCTTTTACATTGCCCAAGAACACCGGGAGTTCCTCTCATCGTTTAAGTACCCACCTAATCGCTTTGACAACTTTATGTCAGCCTCTCAACAGCGGATGGAGCTGGCTCTACAGGCGGTCTCCGAGGGTGGCCTAAAATCGTCAGCGGAAACTGAATCCGATCTTGCCTATCACTGGTGGATGGTTGCCAATACGCTAAGTGCGGAACTTAAATCAATCCGTAGCGGCTATGCCTGGCGGATTTTGCGGCCGTTAAGCGTTTTTTCAAAACATAGCTTCAGCCATTTTCAGCCAACCAATCTATCCAATGGCATTGCCCGTAGCACTCGCGCCATTTTCAAAGCTACTCTATTCCGTCTCATTCGATTTATCGCTAGCCGTCCGGCTCTCAAGACAACGGCGCTGAAGTGGATATATAAGAATCCCGACCTCGAGACGAAAATCAGGAAGATGATTTCAGCCCGACAGGTTTCCAGCCTTCAAGCCGATGATCAAAATCGTCAGAAAAATGAAGTTGAAACCCAGCTGACGATTGCTGAATCAGCCTCTATTGTATCAGCCCGCATTACCATCGACTCAAACGCCCCCCAGGCTACCCTTGATCAAATTGCCTCTGAGGTCATGCTGTCGGCTGAAGCTAGAATTTTATCCTCGCTCAAAAAGGAATCGTGATTCATGACCGGGACAGCGGCAATGGACACTAGCTTTAATGGGCGAATCGTTCAGGTGATCGAAGCGTTAGACTACGGCGATGCGGTATCTACCCAGGCTATTCAGCTAGACAAACTACTCAAAGAATTGGGCTTTGCCACCGCGCTTTACTCAAAGTGGTGCCACGAGCATGTTCAAGCCCTGCGCTTCAATTTAGAAGCGCTTCAGCCGACGGAAAGTGATATCGTTATCTTGCACTATGTGGGCTACTCAAAACATAGCTTTCCCTACGTCAAAAGCCTGCACTGCACTAAAATTTGCGTTTATCACAACATCACCCCTCATCATTTTTTTGAGCCTGGCACTGACCTTTATGACCTGTGCTTTAAGGGTCGAGAACAGCTTTTAGAAGTGGTTAAAAGCTTCCACTACTTTTGGGGCGATAGCTCCTATAACCTGGAGGAACTAATTCAACTGGGGGTAAATCCTCAGCATTGCTCCAAAGTTCCTATTGTGATTCCTCAACCCGATTTTGATTCCGACAGAGCTGCAAAACGTGAGATGGGCACGTGGATTTTTCTGGGTCGCATTGCACCTAATAAGGGTCAACAGTCTTTAGTGCGGCTTTTCTTTGAGGTTCGCTCGATGGCACCTTCCCTGGCCGAGAAACTCTATTTAGTCGGTGGCTTTGCTAAGACCGATCCCTACTACCAAAGACTGATTCAAGACATTCAATATCTTAACCTGACGGAGCACGTTGTGACCACGGGAAAAGTGTCTGATGAAGATGTTAATTACTATCTCAGTCAGGCTTCGGTTTTCGTCTCAATGAGTGAGCATGAAGGCTTTGGGGTGCCGCTGATTGAAGCCACTTATCACGATCTGCCCGTAATTGCGCTGCGCAATTCCGCCATTGGCGAAACGATGGGCAAGAGCGTTGGTCTAGCAGACTCTCCTGAAGAGCTAAAGGAAAAACTAGCAGATCTTTTTCTTAACCCAAGCCTTCGTAAAGATCTAGTTGAGCAGCAGCAAGAAAACGCTAGGCGATTTACGCCACAGACTGTTAAGAAAAGCCTGGTTGAGGCGCTTAGCCTGGTGCTGCCGGAGCCGACTCGGTTCGCTACGGTATCCGTCGTTATCTGCACCTACAACCGGGCGAACTATATCGAGCGCTGCTTAGAATATTTACAGTACCAAACTAACCAAAGCTTTGAGGTGGTGGTCATTAATGGGCCATCAAAAGACAAGACTGAAGAAGTCTTGCGTAGATATGCAGGAAAAATCAAAATAGGCTCTAATCCCGAACAGAATCTTTCTATATCGCGCAATCTGGGTATTGAATTGTCGTCGGGTGATTTAATCGCCTTTATTGACGATGATGCTTTACCCTTTGATGACTGGGTTGACACCCTAATTCAGGAATTTAGCCGCCGTCCCCTCACGTTTGCAGCCTTAGGAGGCCCCGTATATTATGCTGGAACTCTTGAGTTTCAGGCTGAGGATATTGGGATTAATCAGTTTGCCGAAATAGAGGTTAGTATTGACTCCAAAAAAATTGGTAAAGACGGCTGGCGGCGCTCACTGCTGGGTACAAACACCTGCTTCCGCGCCGATAGTCTTCGAGATGTCGGCGGTTTTGACGAACAGTTTGATTACTACCTCGATGAGTCTGAGCTTTGTTTTCGATTACAATCCCAAAATCACCTGGTTGGCTATTCTCCTAGCCTATTTGTGCGCCATGAGTTTGCCCAGAGCTCAAACCGCTCCGGCAAATATACCTATAACTGGTTTTCTATTTGCAAGAATATCGCCTATTTCATTGCCAAATATTCTGGCTTAGAGGGAGACGAGTTAGTTACTTATGTCAAACAGCGAATCCATTTAGATCGGATTTCATCGCTCCAGGCGGCACGCTCCGCCGGGGGGATTTCTCAGCGGGACTACGACCAGTTTTTGGCTGATATTGAGGCAGGCGTCAGCCAAGGTCTTGTCGACGCCAAGAGCCCGAGTAAAACTCGCGGTTTGAGAACTTCGACCAAAGCCTTGCTCAGTTTTGCGGACAGGCCAAGCTTTCCCACTGTTGGCCAGGGGCTGAAACGGTTACACATCTGTATTATCACCAAGGAATTTCCAGGCTTTGCCAGCTATGGCGGCATTGGTACCCTCTACTATCACCTGGCCAGTGAACTTCTCCTCATGGGTCACTACGTCACAGTTGTGATGCCAGCAGAAAATGTTTCACCCTATCGACGAGGTCGATTTTCGATTCAGCCTGTTAAGCATCACCGAGTTTGCACCCCAGATACCTTAGATGCCACTAAATTTGCCACCAAGGTTGACTGGTCGCTCAGTGCCTTTCGAACTTTGGCAGAGCTTCATATCAACCACCCTGTTGATATTGTTGAAGCCACCCTTTGGGATAGCGAACCTCTGGCCCTGGCGCTAGCTCAAAAGGGTTGGCGGCCACCTCTAGTTTTAAGGCTAGTTACTCCCTTTCCGGTGGCGGTTCGCCTCAATGACTGGTCTCTTTCAGATCAGGAAATTGGCCTCTTTACCGCAGCGGAAAAAGCGCTCATTACCAAAGCTGATGCCGTCGTTCCCATTAGTGAATCCATTGCCTGCATCATTGAAAATGAATACCAGCTCAAGCGAGATCAACGGTGGGTTAAATCTCACTGCGGCATTGCCTACTGGCCATTTTTCCATTGGACCCTAAACTATGCCGAGCTGACCACAATTAACGGGAAAAACCTGACGATACCTGCTGAAGCCAGGTTGATACTTTTCCTGGGTCGTCTTGAGGGCCGCAAAGGCGTTGACATCTTACTGGCGGCAGCCAATCAATTTTTAAAGTTCGATTCCGAGGCGCACCTGTTGCTAGCGGGTCGAGATATTGAAGGGTGGAGTCAGCAAGCCACCACGGTCATCGATGCCGCCGTAGCCACTCGCGTCCACTTTCTCGGGGAGGTCGATGATCCAACTCGCGAGAAACTACTCCACGCGGCCTATTGCGTGGTCTTTCCCTCGCGATATGAATCCTTTGGGCTAGTTCCATTAGAGGCCTTTGTGCATGGCGTGCCCGTAGTCGCCTCCGTAGCCGGGGCAATCCCTGAAGTTGTGGAGCATGAAAAATGTGGATTGTTATTCTCACCGGATGATAGTGATGCGCTGGCTAATTGTGTCATTCGATTACTTAAGGAACCCCAATTGCGAGAGAAGTTATCAATTCAAGCACGGGAGCAGGTGAGGCGATTTAGTTCAAGAAATTCGGCAATTAGGGCTGTTGAGTTATATGCTAAGCTCCTTGCTGGTTCACTACTTAAACAGAAAGTCCACAAGACCCTTGCCGATGAGTGAGCCGCTATCAAGACAAGTCCAGACCTTCCTCACGCCTAAACCAAGCGCGATTGGGAAAAAGCACCCAAAACACCATCTTAGGAGCAATCCTAACGAGAGCCACCGGATTGTACTGGTAAAGCTCGATGAGGGACAGCTTGATTAAAAGGCTGACAAAACGATGGGTTTGATTGCAATCGAAACGACTGATGCCAAAGGTCTTCTCAACTTTCACTAAGGCATACCCCAAAAGCCAGTCAGCCGGGATAGTCCCTAGCCGATTACTCAGCATTGTCTTGATTTCGGTACGGGCTTCTAAGCTTTGTCCAATGGTTTTATTGGTACTGTACAGTCTTGACCCAGCCAGTTTCTCCGGGATGTAGTAGAAATCAACCGCCTGTCCATACCTGAGCCAAAGCTCGTAGTCTAAGGCATATCGCAACGCTTTATCTAAATCTCCCAATCTTTCTACCATAGTCCGCCTGAAAAATACCGCAGGCTGACAAAGGTAGCAAAATGCCTTCAACCGCTCATAGTTCCAAACTTCAGTAGGATATTCTCTCAAGACCTCGTCATTCTTTCCAATCCAGTTTGCCCTGCCATACACCACCTGCACATCAGGATGGGTTAAAAATGTCTGCTCGACTTTCTTCAGAGCCTCTGGATAATAAACATCGTCTGAATTAATCCAGGCAATAATATTACCAGACGTAGCCTGAATGCCTTTATTGACCGCATCAGCCTGGCCATCGTCAGGTTCACTGACCCAGGTGAGGCGATTTTGGTATTGATTGAGTATCTCAAGCGTGGTGTCTACGCTGCCGCCATCGAGCACAACATACTCAAAATCAACCCCAGTTTGCGCTAAAACACTCTGGATAGTCCGCTCAATAAACTCACCCTGGTTGTAGGAGGGGGTAATGACGCTAAAGGTAAGGGACATGAGACTCAGGTGAAAATTTTATGTAGACGGAAAAGGCTTTTACCGTAGGTCATATCCTAAAGCCGGGCTATTCTATGTAACCTTCTGCGGTGCAGGTCAGGCCAAACCAGTTGTTGTATTTTGCTAGCCTCATTTCAAGGCTCAACAGCATCTCTAGAACTAAATTAATGATCGGGCTAGTGGGTTTCATATCATTCTTGGGTTTAGCAGATTTGCGAGGCAGCTTTCTCAGCACCCATACTAGTGGAAAAATCAGGGCGTACTGATAGAACGTATTGAGGGTATGTATCTTATCCTGCCGCAGCAGCAGGCGAAGCTGCGGTAGCGTGTAGCGCCGGTAATGGCCCAAAAAAACGTCATGCCCCGACCATAAACTCTGGAAAGCTGGAACGGTGATGTAAAAAAAACTCCTGCTGCTAACTTTAGATAAAAGCGAGCTAAAAAACGTGTAATCGTCTTCCACATGTTCTATAACGTCCATCATGATGATAAAAGCATTACTAACATCGTCAGGAATTGTAGTGAGCTTTTGAACCAGCAGCCCTCTACTGTCAGCTACCTCTTGCTCAGAGTAATATAAATCAACTAATAAGATGCTATCAACATAGTCACCATAGGTTTTATAAATCTCAAGGGAGAAAAACCCGGAACCTGCCCCGATATCAATCAAGGTTACCTTTTGACGATGCTTGACGATAGTTCTTTTGAAAAAATCAAGCAGACAAACTTTCTTGGTTTGATAATACCAGTGCTGGTCTGGATTAACGCCACTTTCTAACTCTTTAAGATCCATAGTTTATTGGTCGCCCCGTGTTCTATGCCTGCGCTCAGTGACGTAGTCAATGCCGTAACAGTCGCGGACTAAATAAAGCGGTCGCCCTTTAACTTCTTCATAAATTCGACTTAAATATTCGCCCAAAATACCCAGCCCAATGAGCTGAATTCCCCCAAAGAAAAGAACAGCTACCATCAGGGATGCATAGCCCGGCACGTCAGTGCCTAAGATGAAGGTGCGGATGATTAAAAAACTAGCATAGCAAAAAGCAGATAGTGAAAATGCCAGTCCAAGATAGCTCCAAACCTTCAAAGGAGCCACACTAAAAGAGGTGATGCCGTCTAAAGCGAAATTCCACAGCCGCCAATAGTTCCATTTTGTCCTGCCGCTGTGGCGAGGCTCTCGGTCGTACTCAATATAGGTTTGCTGATAGCCCACCCAGGCAAATAGCCCTTTCATGAACCGGGTTCTTTCAGGCAGTTGCTTTAGCGCTTCGACGACGCGCCGATCGAGGAGGCGAAAGTCACCGGTATCTTGAGGAATGGGAACGTGGCTCATGAACCCCATCAATCGGTAAAAAAGGTTGGCCGTCGTTTGCTTAAACCAGGTTTCGCCCTGACGTGAGCGCCGCTTAGCATAGACCACGTCGTAACCTTCTTGCCACTTGGCGATCAGGTCAACGATAAGCTCGGGAGGATCCTGTAAATCGGCATCAATGGGAATCACGGCATCGCCCTGGGCTAGATCAAGACCGGCAGTTAGGGCGACTTCTTTACCAAAATTACGGGTGAGCGCAACTACCTTAATATTGGGGTTGCGGTAGTGATGTTTAAGCAACTCGCTAAAGGTCTGATCTTTGCTACCGTCGTCAATACAAATGATTTCATAGCCCACGCCGAGTCGGTCAACTACAGCCTCAATCCGCTTGAAGAGATAGTCTAGGTTAGATTCTTCGCAGTACAGCGGAATGACAACGGAAATTTCTGCTAAGTTGACATCCATAATGAACTAAGATATCATTTAGGGCTGCCTGAAGGCTGCAAGCTTCCCACGGACGAGGGCATAACTACTACACTATTGCTCTAACTAGCCTAAACCAACCATGGTTTTGAGACCTACTTAAACTTAGGATACAATGATCTATGCTGTTTGGTGAATTCTTTTATCTCCTACTATAAAGGCTCTTTAGCCCTATGGCTAAAGTTTTTTCAATAGACAGTAAATATGTTTAAGTATTCATTTTCTATGAACCAGTTAATCACTTACTTATTAGCTGAATCGCATCGTAACTTTTTAATCACCTGGATAATTTCTCCTGTCGCTCTAATTTTCTTTTATGAAATGCTTTCTGCTTTCGATCGAAAGCCGCCATCTTTAGATCAGAAATTAATTCACCAATCCCATCAAAGCCTTGGGAAAATCAGGATTAGTTCCAGGATGTTTCTGATGACTACTTTGCTAGTCATCTTCTTGGCAGCTTATATCAGTCTGATGTTTTACAAGGAAGATTTTGCCTACTATGACAATGTTGTTCTCACTAACTTCTCCTTAATTGGCCAACCTTACTGGATGCCCATTTGGAGAGATCAGGGAAGATTTTGGCCCCTAGGATTTCAGGAATATAATTTTCTTGCCCTGCTGGGCAAGAACGGGTTAGTTTATCGATCTTTTTCGATCTTCCAGTTGCTAACCGTATTGTTTTGCGCCAACAAAATTTTATTCAAGCTACCCACTTGGTATAGATTTTTGACGATGATATTTGTCACCACTATACCTAGCTTTGTCATTTCCTTTTTTGGATTTATTTACCCTGAGCGGAACGTTGTTTTTTGGTTGGCAATATTAGTTGCATGCGCTCAATACTTGCACAGATCTGAGCCAGATTACCCTCGGCTTGGTCTTTATGGAATGCTTATTTCAGCTCAGTTTTGTCTTTACTATAAGGAACCAGTCTTTATATTAATTGGAGCGTTTGCCGGATCAAGGATTATCCTGAATGGTTTGCTGGTGGGTAGAGACCGTCTGCACAGAGGAAAATGTTTCGATTTAATTAAAGCTACCTATGGTGATCTTGGCTTAATCGTTCTTTCGGCTATCTTTTTTATTTTATATCAGGTTGAAGTTGCTCGCTACGTGGTTTCACGATACCACTGGTATGCTGGAGAGTCTTCATTCGATACATTTTTGAACTACCTTAGTAACAATTTTCTGTTAAGTACTTTTTTAGTAACTTTTATCGCCAGGGTTGGCTATTTATTATTTAATAAAAAATATCCTGACCAGTTGTGGGATCCCTTAGCCCTGGGAGCTGCCTTGTATTTTCTAGCCTTCGTAAGGCTAAATATGTATCAAAATTACTATATGGCCCCAGTTGACTTGATCGCAGCATTGTACGTAAGCTACTTCATTTTCCAGGCTTTTTCAAAACCTGTTAGGCAGCAATTCAGAATTAGGAGGTACGCATTAGTTGCCACAGCTGTTGCGATTGGGACCCTGATTGTAAACCAAAATATTCAACAGTCATCCTTTGCTATCCTCTTTAGAAAAACTCTAATTCATGGCAATGTTCAACTCGCTCAGGCGCTCAGCCAATATGCTAAATCGTCTCAGAATGAGCGAACCACATTGTTTTTTCCTGATCCCATTGAGCCAACTTCGATAGCTAACTTTGCGGCCTATCTACAGTACAAAGGGATTAATCTCTATTCGGAAAGCTCACCTCACTCTGGCTCAACCGAGAACAATGCTGTGTTAAGTGGCCCGTCCCAGCTAACACAATCATTTATCCTGAAAGCTCCGGCTAGCTTTGCGGACAATTTATGTGTTTCCTATACTTTATTCCAATGCTTCCAGTCTGATACTCCAGCAACGGGCGATTTAATCGTGATTCTTCCCGGCATTGCTGAACCCAAAGAAATCAAAGCACTAAAAGCTGATCACGATACTTTACTTGCCTATCAGCATCAGCCCAACTTCTCTCAAGTTGAAAGATTACTTTTAAATATGGCGCGACCACCGGCGCGCTTTCAGCAAGACCGGTTGAGCGAAATCTACGAAAAAGAATATGACGTTTACAATAATATGGACACCTACTTTTCTTTCATGGATGTTTATCTTTTTCAAAAACGCTAAACTTTTGATGTTTAATTACCGTAAGAATGGTTTCCACGCCTGCCATGAGAACTCATAGTTTTGCCAAGGTGAAAAGGCCGGTCTTTGCTTCTCATGATTACTCAGGAAAATCAAGTCTACCTGATGCAAATTGTTATAGTAATAGCACAGGTCAACAATATCCCAAAGGTAAAAGCCTTTTGATTCTAGGTAATTAAGCCTTTCGGGTAGAGTATGCAAGGGAGCTTCAATAATTACGCAGGAAGTGCGCTTTAGGGTTTCTACAGATCCCTCTAAGATAGCCATTTCATGGCCGTCAACATCTATTTTCAGCAGGTAAGGCCCAGCACCATTTTGGGTTTTAAGAAACGTATCCAGGGTTTGAGTTTGGACAACCCTGGTTTCAAAATCCTCTTTTTCAGTGGAAGTCTCTAAGCTACTGTGGGTGACCGTGGTTGACTTCAGTTTTTTAATCTGTAATATTTCACTGCCGTTTTTATTTGAAAGCGCTGCCTTGACCAGAACATGGTCGAGATCACGATAGTTATGTTCAATGTAGGAATAGTACTCCTCCACAGGCTCAAATAAAAAGTGCCTCACATCCGGAAAGATTTCTTTAAGCTCATTAGTTTCATGCTGAACTCCAACATCCAATATAGAGCTGATACTCATACCGCTCTCACGGAGATAGCGTAGAGAGCTTTCTTTTGAAGGCAATCGATTGGTATCTTTACGACCTATTGGCAGTATAGTTTTTGCCTTGTGAAGTAGTCGATCGGTCAGTTTCATTAACGACATAGACAATGGCAAAAAACTACAGAAAACGATACGATATCCCTTCCCCTGAATCTTAATTGACTGGACTTCTGAATGATTTGGTGCACGATCTAATTGATATAGGTCGTGGCCAAAACGCTGGAGCACCACTTTAACGCCTGGGAGAATAAGACGTGATCTTGAAAAAAGAAGACGTTCCCCCAGGATTTTTCCAAAGATTTAGGGTAGTTACAGTAAAAGGAAACTTCTTCGCTTTCCCAGAATCTGTAGATTACCAGATACCAATGGTAGTCTTTTGCCTTCATCTCCTTCACCATATCCTCCAGATGGTTAAAGGCGTCTGCTGCCCCAAAGGGCAGTTCAGTGTCCCAAAATTCTGCCACGATCACAGGGTAGCGGTAGCTTCCCATCCCCCGTAATACTTCGAGATCAAACCCTTCGGTATCGATTTTGACGAGCCCAATATCCGTCGGTATTTCATGATTGTTATGTAAGCTTTCTAGACTTCTGACCGTGACCGGAATCGAATCAACAAAAGCCATGTCATCCGGCATGGCATGTTTTGTGAGGCTGTTGAAAAGGCTGGAGTCTTTGTAGAGATTTGATTCTGTGTTGTCCTGGGCGATATAAAAATCTCTAGTTTCGTCAACTGAACCAACGGCAACTGGAAGGCACTGGAATTCCTCGACCTCACCTAAGCGATGCTTTAATTTTTCAAACGCCGACGGAAATGGTTCAAAGGCATATACCTGATAGCCAACCTCTAGCAGCTTTTCTGAGACATCGCCTCTGTTGGCACCAATATCAATGGCTCTGCGATGGGGTAGATAAGAGTATAAATAACTCATCAGCCTGGTTTCAGGATCTGACTCAGACGTGGCTACAACTTTAAGGTTAATGGCCTCCATTTCTTTAACTAAGGTGGTTAATCCCTCCGTCAAGCTAGTCATTCCCTTGAGGATTTGAGCATCGTTTTCCAGTTCATTACCCAGCAGAGCGTCCATTTTTTTTTCAATGACTTCAAGCCGCTCTAAGAAAAAATCTTTCACTACCTTAATTCGATTGATCACAGGTAGCTTTGCTAATGGATTTGTAGATTTGGCGTCGGTGGTGAGGTTCTTTGCCATGGGCCTTTAAGAGATGGATGTAAAAATGATGTTTTTTCTAGAGCTGGGCCAGTCTTACTCTGTGCCTCTGAAGCTATTTACTTTCGTCAATCAGGAGCTACTCTTACCCGGACTTAGTCTGTCTTTATGGTGTCTAATTGTGCTTTACTCGAGGTAAATTTCAAGGGGCTTGTCACTCTATCTAACGCAGATTCTAAAGCATATAAGGCACCGGATAAACTTGATCTAGATTCGGCGTGCTTAGACAACCTGATACTCAAGTCCGGCTGAAGCGAAAAGATCGTTTCCTGGGCATCAATTTGCCATTTAGATAGCTCGTTATTCCACCGGCCGGTGAGGGCATAGTGTTTGCCCTTCTGGGGGAACTCATGGGTCGATGCAGGCTGAGAATGGTTAAGAACCTGGTCTACCTCTTGATAATAGGCTTCTAAACTGCTGGAAAGCTGCCCCTGCCGTCGCCGATGAAACCCCAGCACGGCCCGCAGGGTTACAAGTTCGCTATGCTCAGCAAACCGTCGCCATAGATCCCAGTCGCCAGCTAGCTTTAGTTTGGAGTTAAGTGGCCCGGCCATGTCCCACAAACTCTGTCGCCAGAAGGTACCTTCCTGCTGTACGAAATCAGAGTGTCTGCCGTCATAAAATCCCTGGGCTAAAAAGTCTTGGGAAAAGCCCCAGGGGCTATCCCTGAGATCCATAAAAACCGAATCGTCTCTAATCAGGCTGGCCACTCCGGTCAACCACTTATAGTCACTATCCCGAAAAAACTGGACAACCGTTTGAAACGCACCGGGGGTGATGATATCGTCACCGTTGATCCAGCCCATGACGACCGTTTCGGGGTCAGCAGTGCTAATTCGCTGGAGCAGGTAGTCAAATCCGCGATTGATAGCATCATACATGCCTTGGTCGGCTTCAGATACCCAAGAAAACGAGATATCTAAGTTAGAAAATATGTTTTCAGAACTGGCTAGAATGCGTTCCCATTTTTGAATAATTTCAACGGTTGAGTCCGTTGATTGACTGTCTTGAATATGGTAATGAAGCTTAAAGTTGCCAGCCTGAGACAGGATGCTAAAAATCGTTTCGTCTAAGAATTTTTCGACGTTTCGCGTAGGCGTGACAATGAGTATGATCATGTACTATCTATGGGTTACCTTAATTTTCAAGGGTCGCCAGCTGGTTTAGGCCGCACAACTCTCCTATAGCTGAATTCAGGGTTACAGCTGCTCGGTACTAATGAAGCCTTCTTTATCAATAAAGCATTGTGAATCTTACCACGGATTTGTTGTACTCAGAACTATACCCTTGCCGCTTTTCGATAGGTGGTAACAGCGATCTCAGGACGGCATAGCCCTCCTTGCTCGTGGGCATGGGTGCCGGCCGTCAGCGAAATGGGTAAGGCATTGTTAATCCAATCGTAGATGGTGGTGGCCTCTAATTTGTTCTCAGCCACCGCCACTCCCAGGGTGTATTCCCCAGGGGCAATCTGGGGGCGAAACCGAAACTGGCAAATAAACGGCTCACCAGGGGGATGTTGGGTTAGGTCTTGGGACAGCATTTTAGTATTACTGCCAATTATGAGCTGTCCTAGCCGATCCCTGAGCTGAATCCCCACGTTGAGCGGTGCTAGGCTGGGGGAATAGGGGCCGAGCTGAATCGATATCACCAGCTCGTCGTAGATGGACATCGCGGATCGGCCCAGCCCCTGCTGATCGGTAATGCAGATCCCCTGAATTAGTCCAACGGCATTGCCGTAGCGGTTTTTCCCTGAAAAGTCGGTCACAAAGGGTAACGGTCGCTCCACCACGCGCACTTCGGACTGGAATGGCTCAGGGGTGAAAGCAAGCGGCGGATCAGCCGATGGCCGTTCAGATTCGTGGCTCATATAGTAAAGCTCAAAATATCGCTCGACAGCGGTTGGGGCGGCGCCGAGGTATAAAAGCTGACCATGGTTGAGTACCACGGCCCGATCACAGAGGTTAAGAATGCTCTGGGTGTCGTGGCTGACAAAGAGCAGCGTTACCCCCTGCTTTTGCAGGGCTTTGATGCGGGCAAAGCACTTTTGCTGAAAGAACACATCCCCGACCGCCAGGGCTTCATCGACGATTAAAATTTCGGGTTCCCACACCACCGCCGCCGCAAAGGCCAGCCTGACAAACATGCCGCTAGAGTAGGTATGTACCGGCTGATCAATAAAATCACCGATCTCGGCAAACTCAATAATGTCGTCTAGCTTGGCTTCGACTTCCTTGCGCCTGAAACCCAGAATGCGGCCATTGACCATGACATTTTGGCGGCCTGTAAAGTCTGGATTAAAGCCACTGCCTAGCTCTAACAGTGCTGAAACACGGCCAGCTACCCCGACGGTGCCCTCGGTCGGGGTCAGGGTCTGGGTAATAATTTGTAGTAAGGTGCTTTTTCCGGATCCATTCTGGCCTAAAATTCCGACAGATTCCCCTTGTTTAACCTGAAAGCTAATCCTCCGCAGCGCCCAAAATTCTTCGCCCCTGAGCTTTTTAGGCCAAACTAGCTCTTTGAAGCGATCCACAGGGTGATGATAGCGGCGGTAGCACTTGGAAACGTTATGAACATCGATGGCAATGTCTTGGCCCATGGTTGCTGCGCTTCGTTACGGTAATGGCTAACACCTAATCCTGGTTAGTTACCCCCGATTTGTAAGGGCGCACAACCGTGCGCCCTAGAGAGTTGACTATGTTGAATCGGGGTGATTGAATCCGAATTTGGTATATCCTCTGGTTATTAACCGCCCGGGTTGTTCTAGAGTACATCCGCAAACCCTGGGCGCAGTTTTTTATAGAGCCCCACGCCGCTGACAAAAATCAGAGTTGAGATGATCAGCGCCACGCCCAGTTCGGCCCAGTGGGTCACCTGGCCAATTAAAACCGTGTCGCGATATAGTTCGGCAATCGTGGCCATGGGGTTCAACCAAAATACCCACCGGGCCAGAGGCTCAGGAATTAACTCAGCCGGGTAGATAATTGGCGTAGCGTAAAACCATAGGTTCAGCCCAATGGCCACCAGTTGAGGCACATCCCTGAGAAACACCGTCAGCCCCGCCCCCCAAAACCCCAAACCAGCGGTTAGGAGGAGCTGAACGCCCCAAACCAGCGGCAACAGCAGCAGGGTGCCATGTACCTGACCCAGCAGCACCGCCACAAATACCACCAGCAGCCCCAGCCCCAGGGTGCTTTCTAAAAAGGCCACCCCAATCGGCACCAAGGGCAGCAGCGCCAGGGGAAACACCACTTTCTTGACCAGGTTGGGCTGATTCACCACCGCAATACAGGCCTGCCCTAGGCTGGTGCTGAGGGCAATCCAGGGAATTAGCCCGGCAAATAACCACAGGCCAAACCCTACGGGGCTAGCCTCCTCGGCTCCCTGAAGGCTAACCTTGACCTGCAGCACCACTGAGAAGACATAGGTATAAATCAGGAGCTGGGAAAGCTGATTCAGTAGCGGCCACAAATTGCCGAGTAGAGACTTTTGGTATCGAGCCGACAAATCTCGCTGGATCAGAATTAGCAGCAGCTCTAGCTTGACCCACTGCCCTGCCAGAAACGGTCGCCAATGATTGAGCCAGCGCAATGGATCCAATAAATTCAGCACGTTCTAGCCGGTAAGGGCATAACATCTAGACGATTCTAAAGGATTCATGGCGCAAACCGAGGCAATATGTCGAGGGCAGGATAAAAATAGGAGATTTAGGTGATCGCCAATTTTCTTCCTCCAACGGCTAAACGACCCCCGCAAACAGCTCCTCAAAAGACTTGGAACCGGCGTTTTCCTGGGCGACAATTTCGACAATTTTATTGCGGGCGGCGGGCTGGTACAGTGCCTCAACACAGGTTTCAGCCACCCGCAGGCGGGGAATGTTGCCCTCAAATAGGGTATCGGCAGGGGCCATAATCAGCGGTCGGCGGTCGTCATCCTCATTTTTTAGGCCGCCAGGGCGCACGATGGTGTAGGTTAGGCCGCTGGCTTGCAGGTATTCCTCCGCCTGCTTCTTCCAGTACAGCACTAGCCAGAATAGGTTGAGCGGATGCAAGAATTTCGATACGCAGAGGGAGGAGACCATGACGAAATGCTCAACCCCAGCCGCTTTGGCCGCATCCACTAAATTTTTGGTGCCCTCGTAATCGACCTGGTAGGGGCCAGTGGGGTCGAAGCTGGGCCGCGCCCCGGTGGCGCTAAGCAGGACGGTGCAGTCGGCGATCGCCCGTCGAATGCTGGCCATATCCGTCACCGTACCTTCCATCAACTCCACATCGATGGGCAGGCTAGAGCGGGCGGCGGCGGCATCGCGCACAAACGCCTTCACCGGTACCCCCCGCTTCACCAATTGAGCCACAATTCTAGAACCGGTGGCCCCAGTGGCCCCCGCAACAAACGCTTTCATAACGATCTTTCCAACAACGCTGACTTGATAGTAAAGAATGCTGCCCCAAATAGAAATGGTTCACATCCTGCTTTTTGTAGATATGTAGCCGTTTCTAGCCGGGGGCGATACCTCACTAGCTTGTTTAGAGTAGTCCAACGCCAGCCTTTGTTCGCTGCGGCGCGTGGTCAGGCCCCCAGGTCAGGATGGAATTGGACCGACTGCCATGGCTTTAATTAAGCCACGCTCAAGGGTGAAACGGTGGCCAACATGCCCATCGGCAAGCACGGCTCCGGTCAGTTTGCAACGCATTGACCAGGTAGGACGCTCGGCTTGGAAGCAGGAGAATAGCTATCATCGCCGGTCACTGGCTGCAACCACCATGTTTCCTCTCAAGGCTACCTTTGGCGGTCGAGGGCGCCCTCGCACTTTTAACTATCAGGCCGTTGAACAACAATTATGGCCTCAATGGTGAACCCCTCTCACCAGGTGGGCAGACTACGGAGGTGCAACGATTATGCTTCTGCAAAAAGCCGATATTTCAAGGCTTTTGCACCCTAAGCATCGTTTTTTAGGGGAAGCGCATCAGCATCTCAGTGCAATTAAACACACTCATGTTAGGGGTTTAAAATCATGGCTGTTGAAAAAGTAAACTCGTCGTCTAGCTTGGCCGAAGTGGTCGATCGCATTCTCGACAAAGGCATTGTCGTTGATGCTTGGGTTCGGGTTTCTCTGGTGGGCATTGAACTGCTTGCCATCGAAGCACGGATCGTAATTGCCTCTGTCGATACCTACCTCAAGTATGCCGAAGCCGTTGGCCTCACCGCCCAGGCAGCAGTTCCGGCGGCCTAGTTAAGCAGGTATTCAAATCGGGTCAGGCAGCGGATGGGGAAATGGAGTTTCCCTGCCGCTCCTGCCTTTTTTAGCCAGCGCTTTGTATTCCCTGACGGGCTGGTTGGCGATTTTGCCAGGGGTCAGGTTTTGGGGTTAGTGATTCGCTAATTCCTGGCTTAAATTTTGATATTGATTAATGGAGAGCAGTCCTGTGACAGCACTTAACGCCCAGTGGCACGCCGCCCGACAACTGCGCCAGCACGACGTAGCCAACCGCCGCATCGAGGTGTCTACCGAGTTGGGGCACTGGCAAAGCGCCCGCCTCACCGAGGCCGAGGGCAGGTGTCAACACCGCTTTCAAACCGTCGCTGAATTGCGGGCCGAGACAACGCTTTGGCTGGCCCAAATTACCCATCAGCGCGAGGCGCAAATTCTGCCCCTGCGGCAGTCGCTACAGCGCTACAGGCAACAGCTACAGGCCGAAACTCAGCTGATGCGCGAAGCCCGCCAGGCCGATTGCCATGATCTACAGGTCGAGGTGCAGGCCGCCCTGGGCCAGTTGGCGACGGTGCGCCGGCAGGCCGCCCTCCTCAACCAGGCCCAGCGCCAGGAGGATCGGCAGGCCCTAACCGCCTTAGTAGACGACATGTTTGAGCAGCTAGCCGCCTTTCGTCAAGAATTGCAGGCCGAGCGCGCTGCCCTCACCACCCTGGTGTGGGGCGCCGAACCCACCCCCGCCATGGGGAGTAGCGCGCAGCCCGCGCCTCAACCCGTTGCGATCACTCGGCCCGCCCTGGCCCAGGTCAAGGCTCCTGCGGCCTCAGGGCCAGTGGCCACCAAATCAGCCCCGGCTAAGTCCGCCCCGGTGGCCAAGGCGCCGGCACGGCCTGCCCCGATGGCGGTGCCCGTAGCGCCCCTGGTGCCTCAGCCCGTAGCCAGTCCTGCACCGGTAGCCACCGTCACGACACCCCCCAGTGCCAGTCCCAGGGTCACTTCCCTCGAGGAATTGGTCTATAACTACCTACACCTGGCCCAGGGCGCACGGCTGACGGAAATTGAGACCGAGCTGGGCATTAACCGGTTCCAGGCCGTGGATGCGCTGCGCTCCCTGATTCAAAAAGACCTGATTGTTAAAACCGACCGCACCTATCACGTTCAAGAGGAAGCCGTTCTGTGAACACCGTTCTCCAAGCCCGCCCCCGCAATTTTGTCTCTACCCCCACCCTCGAACGCACCACCCGTCGCACCCTGCGGTATTTGCAATCAGGCTACTCAGTACATCTTAAAGGCCCGGCGGGCACGGGGAAGACCACCCTGGCACTGCACCTGGCCGACCTGCTGGGCCGACCGATCATGTTGCTGTTCGGAGACGACGAGTTTAAAACCTCTGACCTGATTGGCAACCAGTCGGGCTATACCCGCAAAAAAGTGGTGGATAACTTCATCCACAGCGTCATGAAGGTGGAGGATGAGCTGCGCCACAACTGGATTGACTCGCGCCTCACCCTGGCCTGTCGAGAAGGCTTCACCCTGGTGTACGACGAGTTTAACCGCTCGCGGCCTGAGGTCAACAACGTGCTACTGTCGGCCCTGGAAGAGAAGCTGCTGGTCTTGCCTCCCAACAATAATCGGGCTGAATATATTCGGGTGAGCCCGCACTTTCGGGCCATCTTTACCTCTAACCCCGAAGAATACTGCGGTGTACACGGCACCCAAGATGCCCTGCAAGATCGGCTAATTACCATCAACATGCCAGAGCCCGACGAACTGGCCCAGCAGCAAATTTTGGTGCAAAAAATCGGGATTGACCCCGCCGCCGCCCTGCAAATCGTGCATTTGGTTAAGGCCTTTCAGGGGGATGCATCACCGGACGCCGTATCTAGCCTGCGCCCTAGCCTGATGATTGCCACCATTTGTCATGAGCATGGCATCATCCCTCTGGCGGAGAACGCTGAGTTTCGGGATTTGTGTAGCGATGTGCTGCTGGATCGCGCCAAGGACTCGCTACCGACGGCCACCCAGCGCCTATGGGACTTGTTTAACCAGTTCGTCGCCTCCCCGACCCAGCTGGTGGATCAGCTCAGCATTGGCTTAGATCAAGCCCAGGCTCAGCCCCAGCGCCCCGTGGCCCGCCTCCACGGCGAAGACAACGACACGCCGCTGCCGTTCGTCAATGCCAGCGAACCCGCCACCGCAAATGTCTTCGTTATCGATTCCCCAGTCGCCGATGAACTGGCTGGCACAGGGGAAATTCTTCGGGAGTTGACAAGGCCGCCTGTGGACGGCCCCCCAGCGGCATCCACTGATCCGGACGTATCGGTTGAGCTGATTCCAGAGCTAGAGCCAGAACCCCAGCCTGAGGCCTGGGCCACCGCCGTGGCCCTAGAGCCCGAACGTGAGGGGGCCGCGATCGCCGATGGCGACATTGAAGGCCACATCTTTGACTTTTTAGAGGCCGAGGGGGCCGCCTCCCTAGTGCACATTGAGGCGGCGCTGGGGCTAACCCGGTTTCAGGTATTCAACGCGCTGAAATCCCTGCTTGACCAGGGCTTAGTGGAAAAGCAAGACCATCCCGACCAGCCCTCAACTTACCAAACCTACTCTAGCTAAGGCGACTGCAAGGATTTCAAGGATTCAGGATCTTCATCAGGACGCAAACCGCCGTGACTCTCTCTGCCCCCATCACCCGCCCCCAGCCCAGCCGTACCCCGATTACCACCGCCACCCAAGGCTCATCCCTGGTGGATGTGCTGGAGCGGGTGCTTGACAAAGGCATTGTCATCGCGGGGGATATCTCGGTCTCGGTGGGTTCCACCGAACTGCTCAGCATTCGCATTCGGCTACTAATTTCTTCGGTGGATAAGGCCCGCGAAATGGGCATCAACTGGTGGGAGAACGATCCCTACCTGAGCAGCCGCGCCCAGGAGCTAACGGCGGCCAATCAGCAGCTGCAAGCCCGTTTAGAGGGGCTGGAGACGGAACTCAATGCCCTCCGGGCCGCTGTTCCTCTGGCCGCCCCCGCCGAGGGTTAGTGCCCTTTCTTAAACAGACAATCCTGACATTGGGCGAACAGCCGTTCATTCCTGCGCGAGGCTCACTGATTCAGGTGAACTGGTCTTTCATGGAAATCCCTTCATGCTTGCGTGACTCATCCCCTATCGAGCTAACCCGATGTTGACCCTGCGCACTGCCCAGCACATTGCCACCAGCCGCACCATCCCGAGCTTTCGCTCCTGCCGCACCCATGCGGGTAGCCGCATCTGGAGCGACCAGGGGCGCATAGGCCAGGGCCAAGCTCAGCGGCTGACCCAGGAAGCCCGTCGCCAGTGGCTCAAGGGACAATGGCGAACTTAGCGCAAGGGAAGTTTCTCAGTATTTCTGACGGTGGGGCGCAACCGTGGCCTGGCGATCATCTTAGTCTAGACTGGGGCTATGATGTCTGACCTTCCCTCCCCACCTGAGCTAGACCCCCTAACCACCGTTGCGCTTCAGCCGCAGGCGAAGGGAGAGGCTGGCCTAGCGCCCCTGCTGCTGACGGTGATTGAGCTGGTGCGACAGCTCATGGAGGCCCAGGTGATTCGCCGCATGGAGGCCGAAGACCTCAGTGACGACGATTTGGATCGCGCTTCGCAGAGCCTACGCCAGCTCGAAGAGCAGGTTGTGCACCTGTGTGACGTGTTTGATGTAGACCCGGCTGATTTGAATATTGACCTGGGGGAAATTGGCACCCTGCTGCCCCGGTCAGGCAGCTACTACCCTGGAGAAAAATCCCCAAGCCCTACGATCCTTGAACTACTAGATCGACTGCTAGACACCGGCGTAGTGGTGGAGGGTAATGTGGAACTGGGCACGGCCAGGCTGGATTTAATTCACGCCAAGCTGCGGCTGGTGCTGACCTCAAAGCCAATTTAGGGATCGTCTTAATAGGATACGCATTCGGACTGCACTAGGGACTTTCTACCCGTCTCGATCTAGAAAACCGAACTACCCTCTGGGCCGAGGTTTGTTAGGCTTGACCTAAAGAAAATGTCTCAGCCTGATCGCCAGGAATGGTTTCTGGCTTTAGGGTTAGAATTCAAGGCTCGTGAGCAGTGCCGGGGTAATCTATCCGAGGCGATTTTTGAGATTTAGGGTGGGGTTACCGGGTACGCGGTTTTTTGGACGTGGGTTTTAGGAGGAACAGAATGGCTGCTACTGACTTCAAAGATTATTACGCCGTACTGGGGGTCAGCCGCACGGCCGAAGCCGACGATATCAAAAAGGCGTTTCGCAAGCTGGCCCGCAAGTACCACCCCGACGTTAACCCAGGAGATAAGACTGCCGAGGCTAAGTTTAAAGAGGTCAGCGAAGCCTACGAGGTGCTCTCAGACGCCGACAAGCGCAAGAAGTATGACCAGTTTGGTCAATACTGGCAACAGGCCAGCCGAGCCGGAGCTGGCAGTGCCTACGGTGGCGGTAGCCCGGCGGATTTTGGCGGCTTTGACTTTAGCACCTACGGCAGCTTTGACGAGTTTATTAATGAGCTGCTGGGCCGGTTTGGCGGGCCAGGGGCGGGGGGCAGCCGCAGCCGTACCTACTCCTACGGTGCCCCAGGAGGCAGCGGGTTTGGCTCCCCTGGGTTTGGCTTTGACAACGCCCCCGGCGCCCAGCCGTCGTCCCAGTCTTTTGATCAGGAAGCGGCCATTAGCCTCTCTTTTAGCGAGGCCTACCAGGGCAGCCAAAAGCGGCTCCGCATCGGCAATGATGAGGTAGAAGTGCGGATTCCGCCGGGGGCGAAGCCGGGTAGCAAAATTCGCCTCAAGGGCAAAGGGCCGATCAACCCCTATAGCAAGCAGCGGGCAGATATTTACCTGGTGGTGCAGCTCGCCCCCCACAATCTGTTTAAGTTTGAGGGCGAGAATTTGGTGTGCGACGTACCGATTACCCCCGACGAGGCGGTGTTGGGGGGCAAAATCGACGTGCCCACCCCCGACGGCAGCGTCACCATGAACCTGCCCGCAGGCATTAAGTCGGGCCAAACCCTGCGCCTGCGCGGCAAAGGCTGGCCCAAGGCCAAGGGCGAGCGGGGCGATCAGCTCATTAAAGTGGTGATTACGCCGCCCACTACCCTCAGCGATGATGAGCGTCAGCTCTATGAGAAAATCCGCGATAGCCGCAGCGGTAACCCTCGCCAGGGATTGATTAGTGTCAGGCTTTAGGATGTAAGGGCTAGTCCGGCTCATCATGCCTTGGATGCCTAGCTGGGGCGCGATGCCCTGGGGGCATCGCGCCCCAGCTAATTCCATCTAATACTTAGCGATCTGCTCCCGCCTCCCTGCCTTCCCGCGTCTCGTCCCATGTCTCCCTGCTGTAAACACCGCATTTTATGCGACAGTCGTTACAGCACGTCTCAATAAGGAGATATGACCATGACAACCGCTGCCTGGATATTTCCGGGGCAGGGCTCCCAGGCAATGGGGATGGGCAACGACCTGGCCGACCTGCCCCTGGCCCAAGAGCGCCTGGCCCTGGCCGCAACTGTGCTGGGATGGGGAGTTTTGGATCTTGTGAACCAGGCTGACGATAAGGTGTCAAACACCCTCTATACCCAGCCCTGTCTCTACGTAGTCGAAAGTATTTTGGCCGATTTACTCAAGGCTCGGGGGCTTTCCCCCGCCGCCGTCGCGGGCCACAGCCTGGGGGAATACGTCGCCCTGTACGTGGCCGGAGTGTTTGACTTTGCCACCGGGCTGGCCCTGGTGAAGCGGCGGGCCGAACTCATGGCCCAGACCTCCGACGGCATGATGGCGGCGCTATTGGGGTTTGACCGTGACCAACTGATGGCCCAGCTGGCTCAAACCCCCGACGTCGTGCTGGCCAACGACAACAATCCTGGCCAGGTGGTGATTTCCGGTACCCCAGAGGCGGTGGAGACCATCCTCAGCCAGGTGAAGGCCAAGCGGGCGGTGAAGCTGAACGTCAGCGGGGCGTTTCACTCGCCGCTAATGGCGGCGGCGGCGGCGGCGTTTGAGACCGTGCTTGACCCCGTTGCCTTTGGCACCGCCCAGGTGCCAGTGCTGTCGAACGTTGACCCTAACCCCACCACCGATGGAGCTCTCCTGAAGCAGCGGCTGATTCAGCAAATGACCGGGTCAGTGCGCTGGCGCGAGATTACCCTGGCCCTGCCGGATCTGGGAGTTGATACCGTAGTGGAAGTGGGGCCGGGCAACGTGCTCACCGGCTTAGTTAAACGTACCTGTAAGGATCTACAACTGGTCAATGTCGGCACCTTAGCCCAGCTTGAGGCTGTGGCAGACTAGCCATGGAGAACAGTGCCATGGCCCGCGATCGCGAACCCCCCACCAACCTGCTGCTCTACCACCTGTTTAAGTGGTCAGTGGTCAGCCCCATGCTGCGCTTCTACTTTCGGGGCCGAGTCTATGGCCGCGAGCGAGTGCCCATGAGCGGCAAGCTGATCGTCGTCGCCAACCATGCCAGTGACTTTGACCCGCCCCTGCTATCCGCCGCCGTGGGTCGCCCGGTGTCGTACATGGCTAAGGAAGAGCTGTTCCAGGTGCCGGTGCTGCGCCAGGCGATTACCCTCTACGGGGCCTACCCGGTCAAGCGAGGCAGCGCCGACCGCAGCGCCATCCGCGAGGCCTTGAAGCAGCTGGAGCAGGGCTGGGCCGTGGGGATCTTTTTGCAGGGCACCCGCACCGCCGATGGCCGCATTCCCGACCCCAAAATTGGGGCGGCGCTAATTGCCGCCAAGGCCCAGGCCACCCTGCTGCCGGTTAGCCTTTGGGGCACCCACCAGATTTTCCCAAAAGGCTCGACCCTACCCCGACCCGTGCCCCTCACCATTCGCATGGGCGACCCAATTCCACCGCCGCCCTCGACGGAGCGAGTGGGGCTAGAGGCGGTAACGGCCCAGTGTGCCGAGGCCATTCACCAGCTCCATGACCTGGGGCGGTAGCGAACATAGAAGTTGTCAGCGTCATATCATCTCCCCCCTTCCCGACCCTAGAGCTGAGGGTCGAGCCAGTCTTTGGCGCTGCCTATATCGCCCCAGGGCCATGAGCGGAAAGTGCTGCCGATAAAGGTGGTAGCGAAGGTAAAAGTGCCCCGGAAAGCCGGTGCCGGTAAACTCCGCTTCGTCCCAGGTGCCGTCCGAGTTTTGGGTAACCATCAGGTACCCAACGCCCCGCTCGACGGCGGACATCACCCGATCGCCGACGATATCCCCCGCATCCAGCAGCCCCAGCAGCGCCCAGGCGGTTTGGGAGGCGGTGCTTTCCCCTTTCCCCTTCAGGCTGGGGTCGGTGTAGCTGTGGCAGGTTTCGCCCCAGCCGCCGTCAGAGTTTTGGCACCCCAGCAGCCAGGTAGCCCCCCGCTCAATGGCGCCTCGACCCCGCTCGGGGGCCACCAGGGCCAGGGCCGACAGGGCCCCGCCGGTGCCGTAGAGGTAATTTACTCCCCAGCGGCCAAACCAGCTGCCGTCGGGCTCCTGTTCCTGCAGCAGATACCGCAGCCCTCGCTCCAGGCGCTGGGGGGAAAGGTGGTGGGCGTAGCGCGCCGCTACATCGGGTGCCGTCGCCAGCCGCCCATGCATTTCCAGCACCCGGGCGGTAATGTCGGCGGTGTTGGGGTCGATCATCGCCTTCAGATCGCCAAAGGGGATGACGTTGAGCCAGTCCTGGTCGTTGTCGATGTCGAAGGCCGCCCAGCCCCCCGGCCGGCACTGCATGGTCGCCACCCAGTTAACGGCCCGCACCAGAGCGGCGGTTTTGAGCGCCTCGTCGGGCAGGGTTACCTCCTGGAGGGCCATCACCACCACGGCGGTGTCGTCCACGTCGGGGTAAAAGCGGTTGGTGTACTCAAAGGCCCAGCCGCCGGGCGACCCCTGGGGGTTCTTCTGGCTCCAGTCGCCGTAGTCGAGAATTTGCTCCCTCAGCAGCCACTCGCCCCCTCGCACCAGGGCAGGGTGATCGCCGGGCAGGCCCGAGTCGCTCAGGGCGCGCATCACCAGGGCCGTATCCCACACCGGGGAAACACAGGCCTGCACGCTGTAGGTGCTTGCGGTCTCCAGCGCAAACTTGTAGACCGCCTCAAAGCCTCGCCGCACCACCGGGTCATCGACGTTGTAGCCCAGGCCGCGCAGGGCCAGCAGCGAATTCAGCATGGGCGGAATGATCCCGGCCCAGTCCCCCGTGGCCTCCTGGCGCTCTAGAATCCAGCGCTCGGCGGCCCTCAGCCCCTCCGCCCGCAAAGGCACCAGGTTGAGGCGCTCCATCCACTTAAACCCCTGGTCGAGGTAGATAAACAGGTCGCCCCAGTCGTGGTTACGGGGCAGCTCAAATTTGGCGTTGGCAATGCCCTCGGCGTACAGCTCATCCAGCCGCAGGGCGGGATTAACGTCAAACACCGGCTTGTGGTCAAACACAATTAGCAGGGGCACGGTGCTGCTGCGGGCCCAGCTCGACATCTCGTAAATCGACACTGGAAAGGGCGGCTGGAGGAGCATAATCCAGGCCGGAATGGTAGGGATGCCCCGCCAGTCGTAGGCCCCGATCAGCGCCAGGTGCAGCTTGGTGAAGATGCGGGTTTGGCTGATTCCTCCCCTGCTCAGAATAAAATTCCTCGCCCTTAGCAACGCCGGGTCATCCGCCGCTACCCCCAGCAGCCGCAGGGCCAGGTAGGCTTCGACCGCGGTGCTGAGCTCGCCGCCGTCGCCATAGAACAGCTCCCAGCCGCCGTGGGCGCCCTGCTGAGACCGCAGATAGGCTTCGATTTTGGCCAGGGGCAGACGGTGCTCAATGCCCCAGACCTTGTGGAGCAGCAGAATTTCGGCGGTGATCGTCACGTTTGACTCTAGCTCTGCTACCCAGTGACCGTCGGGCCGCTGAATCGACAGCAGGTAGGCCTGGGCGCGCTCGATCGCCTTGGCCAGCGCCGTTACCCCGATTCGATCTTGGATCTGCATCCCCACCCTCCACATTATTTTTCGTTGAACAGCAGCATAGCCTGGATGATTCACCCTAACGGCTCTCCACAACTGTCATTTCTGTGGCTACGGGAATCCAGGGGAGGCAACTCACCCACGCATGAATTCCTGCGGCGACAATGACGGGCATGTTCTGCTGACCATGACTAATCGAGGATAGTGGAAAGCGAGAGGAATGGATGAGAGGGAGGTAAAGAGGTGGATAATCCTGGGCCAGACACCCCTGCATGGGCGCCCCCTGGGCGGCGGTGGGAGGCCCCCCCACGGGCGATGCGGCAACTTCTGCTGTGAAGCGATTTATTTTCGGCCTAGGAGTCGCTTGAGCTTGCCCCGGCCCAGGCGGTTTTGCCAGTGGCCGATGCGGGCGGCGTCGGGGTCAACCTGTTCCCACATTTGCAGCCAGGCCCGGGCGCCCTCCACCTGGTCTTTGGCCATCAGCAGTTCCAGATAGGCATCGCTGAAGGCGTTGAATTCTAAGAAGTGGAAGCGATCTCGGGCCAAAAACGGCATCAAGATCGCCTCGGCGGCCTCGATATCGTCCGCCAGCAGGTGCAGCTTAGCCTGGGAGGCACTGGAAAAGACGTAGTCTGGAAACCGAGTGGCTATGTCCTGAATCAGCGCATAGGCCTCGGCCTCGCGGTTCTGGTTGAGGTAAGAAATGGCCAGATTATTGAGTAAATCTGGGGCATCGAGCTCAATCTCAAGGGCGCGGTTGATCAGGGCTTCGGCCTCCCGGGCCGAGGCCTGATCCCCCTGTTTAAGCAGAGTCAGGGCCTGAACCAGCCATTGCTCGACCTTTTTGGGATGTTTAACTAAAGGCTCATCATGGAACTCAAAACCCAGCAGCATCAGCTCGCGCTGTTCACCCTTCATCCACAGGGTGACGTTACTTTTGGGCAGGAGTTTGGCCTGGACGGCTAGAATGGCGGCGCGATGGCGCATTTCGTCAGTACCGTTTTGGCCCAGGGCAAAGTCTTTAATGAGTGCCAGCAGGGCTGGGGGTTTCAGCCGCTCAGCGCTGCCCAACACAAATTCCTGGCCCGCCGGGCCGCCACGCTCCATTAGTCTCGGCAGCACAGCTGCATGGCGAGTCAAAAAGCCCTTAATGGATGCGGAAAACTTGTCCGACGCTGATTTGAGACCCAGGTTCACCACGCGACGTAGCTCAGCGGCGGCGGTGGGCGGTAGCCACTGATGCCAATCAAAGGGCCAGGCCCCGTGGCGTTGACCCACAGGATGGCGTAGATCCGCCAGGTTATCCTCGGCAAGTTTCAGGCTGGGGTCACGCTGTAGAGCCTTTTTCCAATGGGCTTTGGCCTCCTTGATGTCGCCCATGCGGGCCAGAGCTACGGCGGCCCAGTGATAAAACAGAGCGCTGGCAGGAGAGTCGTCCACCGCAGCGGACTGGGCCTGGTGAAAGACCTCGACGACCCCGGCATCGTCGGCGAGATAGCTGAGCCCCTCCACCTTTTTAGTCCAACCGTCCCAGGCTGCAGCCTGGCTGGCTTTGAGCTGGGCTCCGTAGGGGCGAGCGACCGCCTCATCCCCAGTGACTACTAGAAAATGAATCAGGTTAGCCAGGGCGTGGATGTTTTGTGGCTCCCGGTCTAGCACCGCCTGGGTAATGGCAATGGCGGCCGCTTCATCCCCTTCCATCCAGCTAATCAGGGCCAGATTATTTTTGGCCGACATAAATTCGGGATGACGCCTCAGCACCTCTGCTTCTGCCTCACGGGCGGCGGCATAGTCCCCCTGTTCTAGATAGGCTTGGCCACGCTCATGGAGAGTGGCCGTTTCTAGGCCATCGGCGTCGGTTAGCCCCATCTCCGCCAAGATGTTTTCCATCAGCGGTTCGAGCTGCTTAATTGTCTTTCTGGCCTGGGGTGCCGCCTCGTGGTCGGGGTCAAGGGCGAGGGCGGTGCGATAGGTTTGCAGTGCCATTAGCGGGTGCATATTGGCGATGTAGGCCGAGGCCAAGCCGTAGGCGGCATCGCTGCTGGTGGGATCTACCGCCCAAAGGCCCTCACAGGCTTTCTGGAAAAGTTGTGTATCGCCAATCTCGAAACTGGCCTCAGCCAGGTAGTGCCAAACCCGTTTTTCTCCAGGGTATTGCTGACTGAGGGGGATCAATAGGCGGCGGGCCTCTGGCCAATCTTCTCGGTTTAAAGCGGCTTCGGCACGGCGTAGCTCTGCCGCCAGGTTGCCTTTGCCAAACCCGTGGGAGGTGTATTTCGCCAAATTTTTCTTGCGCTTAACCATCGTCTCTCAACCCGATCGGCAATATTCCTATCTGCAATGTGATAGGCAATTCATGCCCTGAGTGTATCGCTTTCGATAGCCGCCAGTCGAGAAGCACTCATCTAGCCCTGGCCGTCCCCTCAACCGTTGCCAGGCCCCCGGGGTACATTTTGCTATTCTGTTCCCAGACCTGTGCCGCCGCCCATCCACCCACCCACCCCTGCATGCTCCCCCTCACCCTCCTCTCCCTTGCTATCTGGCTCGGCCTGCTGCTCGGCTGGGGGCAGTTCTGGCGAGCCGACCAGCGGCTCGCCCCCTGCCAGGCCGACCGCCATACCCTGGAGCGATGGCCCGCGGTGGGGGTGGTCATTCCAGCCCGCAACGAGGCGGCGGTGCTGCCCAGGGCGCTGCGATCGCACCTTACTCAAACCTACCCCGGGCCCCTTCGCATTCTCGTAGTGGATGACCAGAGCACCGATGGCACGGGGGACATGGCTCGCCAAATGGCCGCCGATTTGGGGCAATCCCAGCGGTTGACCGTACTCACCGGTCAACCGCTGCCCCCCGGCTGGACGGGTAAACTCTGGGCCATGGAGCAGGGCTATCGATGGCTGAAAGATCAGGAGGTCGCCAACTCGTTCGTCGCTGATAGCCATGCCCAAGGATTGCCCCCAACAGGCAGGACCACCGAGGAAATCGACTACGTTCTTTTTACCGATGCCGACATCGAACACCACCCTACCAATCTGCAAGACCTGGTGCTCAAAGCCGAGCAAGAACGCCTTGACCTGGTTTCCCTAATGGTGCAGCTGCGCCGCGAAACCGTTTGGGAAACCCTGCTAATTCCGGCCTTTGTATTTTTCTTCCAAATGCTTTACCCCTTCCCCTGGGTGAACGATCCGGGTCGTAAAACCGCCGGGGCGGCGGGGGGTGCCTGCTGCTGCGGTTCACCGCCCTAGGGCGCATCGGCGGGCTAGACCGCATTCGCAACGCGCTGATTGACGACTGTGCCCTGGGGGCTGCCGTCAAGGCCGGTGGCCCGATCTGGCTAGGGCTGACTGAAACCACCACCAGCCTGCGCGCCTACCCTACACTGCAAAGCATTTGGGAGATGGTGGCCCGCACCGCCTACACCCAGCTGCGCTATTCCCCCTGGCTGCTGGGGGGCACCGTGCTGGGCATGGGGCTGGTGTATCTAGTGGCTCCGGTAGGGCTGGCGGCAGGCATGATCACCGGCCAGGGGGGCTTGGCCCTGGCCGGGGCGCTGGGCTGGGGGCTAATGGCCCTGGCCTACTGGCCCACCCTGCGGCTGTACCACTGTTCGCCCCTGCTTTCTCTGGCGCTGCCGGGGATTGCGCTGCTGTACACGCTCATGACCCTGGACTCGGCCCGACGACACTGGCGCGGCCAGGGGGGGGCATGGAAGGGGCGGGTTTATGAGAACTTGGGCTAGCCCGGCACCGGTGAGGCTTACCCGTAGGAGCAGTCGTTTGAGACCACAAACCGCAGCTGGATGGCTATTCTAATCTCGGCGATTTTGCCAATTGCGCTGGTGGCGCTGGTTGGGGTTTGGGTAGGGCGCACCTTCGACCTGCACCTGCCGACAATGGCGCGGCTCAACATCTACGCCATGCTGCCAGCGCTGGTGCTGACCAGCCTGGCCAAAACGACCCTGGGGCTGGGCAGCGCGATCTCCATCGTAGCCACGTTTTTGCTCAACACGGCGCTGCTTTATCTGCTAGCCCTCAGTCTGGGGCGCGGCCTCAAATTTTCCTCAGACGAACAAAAGAGCCTGATTGCCACCACCCTGTTTGCCAACGTGGGCAACATGGGGCTGCCCTTTACGCTGTTCGCCCTGGGAGAGGCCGGGCTAGAGCGGGCGGTGGTCTACCTGGTCGGGTCAAGCGTGATGGTGGCCACTGTATTCCCCATTGTGTTGAAGGGGGCCGGAGTTTTGGCCGGCATTCGATTTACCCTGGGGCTGCCGGTGTTTTGGGCGGCCCTAGCCGGGGTGGGACTACAGGCGGCCAGCACTACGCTGCCCCAGGGACTTGAGCGCGGTGCCACCCTGCTGGGAGCCGGGGCGATTCCCCTGGCGTTGCTCACCCTCGGCATTCAGCTTTCCCAGACGCCGCTGGTGTTTGGGCGCTACGAGCTGCTGGGGGCCGGGTTACGGCTGCTGGTTTCACCCCTGCTGGCCTATAGTCTAGGAACTCTCCTGGGCCTGGGCGGCCTGGATTTGCAGGTAGTAGTCTTACAGGCGGCCATGCCCGTAGCGGTGAATTCGCTCATCTGGGTCACCGAGTTGGGAGGAGATTCGGTACGGGTCGCCAGAACCATCGTGCTCTCAACGTTGCTGAGTTTACTAACTTTACCTATTGTGCTGTGGCTCAGCGCTTGATCGGGTTGAGCAACTGAGCCCTATTGACAGAGGGTGATCTCTGGATCGACGCCCCTAAAAAAGGCGTCGTAGCCGACAAAATCCTTTAAAACAAGTTTTTCGCGCGGGTCATAGGGCTGCCACTGAATGGTAGTGCCATTTAATACTATGGCCCGCACACAGGGATAGGACAAAATAATGCTCAGCTCTGAATTGTTCCATTCCCAGCGATAAAGGCTATCGTCGATCACGGTTGATTCAATCGGCACATATCCCCTTTCGGTGGTGACGATAGCCTCGACCTGGCTACGAAAGGTATACCAGTCATTAGAAAATTTCAGATTGCCCACCACCACCACCCCGATCAGCAACGCCACCACCCCGGTGCTGAGGCGGTTAGGTCGAAGGTTGAAATAGCTTGTGGCTACGGCACAAACCATCAGCAGGGGCAGCAGAGCCAGCGACAGCGTGCGGCTGGCAAATGACTCAGCCGCTGTCGGCCCGTGCGTATTGGTGGCAACAATCATCCCATAGAGGGCTATGGGTATTAGCGACATCAAGATAATAAAATTTTTTCTGACCATTAAGCCAGCCGTCATTAAAAAGACCGTGCTGGCAGACACTAGCGCCGCTTCGTTGCCAAAAAATGCCCTCAGACCTGTTATAAAACCCGACTTATTGGCTACATCTCTAGGGTTAAGAATAAAATAAAGCGCAATTAAAAAAGCTAAAGCACTGAGCAGAAAAGATAGGCTAAATATAATGACTTGTCGCCTACTTTGGCGAAACTTATACAATCTGGTGGCAAAAACAATCCCAAAAATTAAGGTTGAGACTATAGCCGCCTCATAGGTACGAGTAAAAAGACATAGCAATACCCAAAGCAGCCCACCGTCTAGCCAGGTCAAGGGTTCTTTCCTAAGGGATAGCAACAGAATCGGCCAGGCCAGCAGCACCATGACGTGGTGCTCGCCAATTAGGATATAGTCAGCAGATAAATTGATGCCGACCATACTGATGAGTGGAAAGGCCAAAAGTAAGTGATTTTCCCTACGGTTGGCGTAGATGCAAAATAGATAAGATGCAATATAGGGAAAATAGAGACCCACCGCAAAAAGTTTTTTTAACGCTGGAATATCCTTTCGCCCTAGCTGAATCGCTGCGACCAATGGCCACTGGGTCAAATAATTAGCAAATTGGCGAGACCAGGCAAATCGAGTAAAATCCCCAGCATCTAGAATGCTTCTAAAGTAATGAGCGCCGTCAGCAGACAACTGTTTGTCAATGGCAAAGGCGCGGAACAGGGCATAGGAAATAAATGCAAATAGCAATAAATACAGCAAATGATCTGAGCGAAATGATCGACCTAGCCGGTTTTCTTTCATCACTAATTACTTAAGAAGGGGGTTAAAAACAATGCACCAGATGCCCTAATTTACCAAGATCTAGGCTCAAACTGATCATCGTTGCAAATCACCGCCTCGCCCAATTGGGTCAGCCCAAAGCGCCTTAGCGATCTAGCCTACTGAGTTCCAGGGTTTTCAAATCACTGGAAGCCTTAGAATCAGCACTATTTGCCCATAATTTTGTAATTCGCTTTGGGCCTTCCCCTAGGCCGACGTAACCGTCCCAGAAACTTTAAAGAAGATTTAGGGATTTAGGGCCAGGCATGC
>DAIUJR010000026.1:0-67955 GCA_036848635.1 Nodosilinea sp. CTOTU7336 | reverse complement strand
TGCGGTCGGTGTCCTGGAACTTGCGGTCGGTGTCCTGGAACTTGCGGTCGGTCTCTTTCTGGGCTTCGACCAGTTCACCCAGTAAGCGCCAAACGTCGTCTGCCGTGGTAGCCATAGAGCGAGCAAAAGTGCGTTAATTCAATGTTAGGCTACCCCTTCATAAATGCCGACGACCATCACTTTATTTTTGTCTGTAGAGGTATGTGTAGAGAGCCTCACCGACGGTAAGCGAGTAATGGCCCACGTCTAAACAGGAGACGACTCCGCCGCCAGTTCTTCCAGGCGCCTTTGCTGATCTCGGCTAATGGAAGACTGAATCAAGGTTTCGACGTCTCCCTCCAGCACGGGGGTGAGGGTAAAATTCTGGTTGAGGCGGTGGTCGGTGACCCGGTTGTCTTTGTAGTTATAGGTGCGGATTTTCTCGGAGCGTGCCCCGGTGCCCACCTGGGACTGTCGCAGGGAGGTCACCTCCGCCTGCTGCTCCCGGAGCTGAATGTCGTAGAGTTTGGCCCGCAAAATCTGCATAGCCCGCTCTCGGTTTTGCAGCTGCGATCGCTCCTCCGTACAAAAAATCCGAATTCCCGTGGGCTTGTGGAACAGATCCACCGCCGTTTCTACCTTGTTGACGTTTTGCCCACCGGCGCCGCCAGAGCGAGCAGTGGTCAGCTCAATATCTTTGGGGTCAATCTTGACCTCCACATCATCCACCTCCGGCATAATTGCTACCGTCGCCGTCGAGGTGTGAATTCGCCCCCCCGCCTCGGTGACGGGAACCCGCTGCACCCGGTGCACTCCAGCCTCAAACTTGAGCTTGCTGTACACCCGATCACCGTCAATTTCTAGGATGGCTTCCTTGAAGCCGCCCATGTCGGCCACCGACTCACTCAGCAGCTTTACCCGCCAGCCCTGGGTTTCGGCATAGCGTGAGTAAAGCCGCACCAAATCCCCAGCCCAAAGGCTGGCCTCGTCACCGCCGGTGCCGGCCCGGATCTCTAGCATGACGCTGCGTTCGTCGTTGGGGTCGCTGGGCAGCAGCAAAACCTTCAGCCGGGTTTCTAGCTTGGCCAGGCGCTCCTCTAGCTCGGCCACCTCAAGGCCCGCCATTTCCCGCATTTCAGGATCGCCGCTGGCCTCCTTATAGACTTCCCTGGCCCCGGCTAGCTCCTCTCGGGTTTCCTTCCAGGTGTCATAGGTCATCACCGTCTCCTCAAGGGAAGACCGCAATTTAGCAATCCGCTGAAACTCTTCAGGATCCTTCGCCACATCAGGATCCCCCAGCTTGCGGGTGAGCTCCTGGAACGTCTGCTCAACGGAGTTTAGTTTTTCAATTAGGTACGCTTCAGCCATTGTCTATCCCCTCTGCTGCTCTGCCAGGCCAGGGACACTGGCCCCCGTCATCAACCGTATCGATCTCGGCTGGGGGGCAGGGCTAGGCTTTGCTGTCGCTGCTTTCATCGCTGGTCGGGGCCGCAGCGGTGGGGTCGGCCATGCCGTACTTGCGCATGAACCGCTCAACCCGGCCCTCGGTATCGATGATTTTCTGGGTGCCGGTGTAGAAGGGGTGGTTGCCCGACCAGACATCGACGGAAAGCTGAGGCTTGGTCGAGCCGACGGTCATAATCTCTTTACCGTCGCAGAAGACCTTGGCTTCGGGGTACCAGGTGGGGTGAATATCGGGCTTAGCCATGGTGAGGTAGGGAAAAGTAAACTACAAAAACAAAAACCTGGATCATCGGCCTGAATGAGAATCAGCGCCTGTCATTCTGGCCTCCGGTCTGCACGGGGGCAGGCTCCGAGCGGGAATACATTCGTGAGTGGGATACTTCCCATGGGTTCCCGTGAACATAAAAATGACCGGTACTTCCTGGGGAGCATAACTAATCAAGGATGAGCTAGCTAGAACTGAGGCAATGATCCCAAAATCAGCCTAGCGTTTGGAGAACTGAGGAGCCTTACGGGCTTTCTTGAGGCCGTACTTCTTCCGCTCTTTGGCGCGGGGGTCGCGGGTGAGGTAGCCCTCAACCTTGAGAGGCTTGCGGTTGTCGGGGTCAAGCTGGCACAGGGCGCGAGCCACCCCCAGGCGAATCGCGTCAGCCTGGCCGGTGAGGCCGCCCCCCTTAACGTTGACTAAGATATCGTACTCGCTCTCTAAACCCAAGACCTCAAGGGGCGACTTGGCGGAGGTCAGGTAGGTGGGGTTGAACTGAAGGTAGTCATCCCCAGGGCGCTTGTTGATGGTCATCTGGCCGGTGCCGGGCACCAGACGAACGCGGGCAATGGCGGTTTTGCGACGGCCGGTGCCCCAGTATACGGCCCGGTCGGACTGATCAATAGCCTGCATTACTTCTCTACTCCAGGAATGGTTTCAACAATCAAGGCTTGGGGATTTTGGGCCTGATGGGGATGCTCGGGGCCAGCGTAGACCTTGAGCTTGGTGAACAGTTGTCGACCTAGGGAGTTCTTGGGCAGCATCCCCTTCACCGCCTGCTCGATGATTCGCTCCGGAATCCGCGCCTGGAGCTTCTCAAAGGTTTCGGTCTTCATACCGCCGGGGCGACCCGAGTGACGACGGTATAGCTTGGTGCTGGCCTTGCGGCCCGTGACCACCACTTTGTCGGCGTTGACCACGACCACAAAGTCGCCGGTATCCATATGGGGAGTGAAGGTGGGCTTGTTTTTGCCCCGCAGCACAGTGGCGATTTCGGTAGCCAAACGCCCGAGGCGCTGGCCTTCGGCATCCACCACGTGCCACTGGCGGTCAATCGAATCTTGGGGAGGAACGTAGGTCTTAGTCATAGCGTTTGAGCTGTCTTGATTGGATGAACCACAATAAAAAAGCGAAAAACCGGGGGCCAAAGGCCCAGCGATCGGATGCCTGAGGGATTAAGCCACCGCCGCCCCCAGGTAAAAATGGGGCTGGGCATCAAACCAGACCTCGTCGGCGAAGGGAAAGTCATCGTAGCCCACCCGCAGCAGGCATAGCCCCTGGGCCGGAGCCGAGTACTTTACTCGCTGGCGCTGGCGCTGTTGCCACAGCCCCGTAAACGCTTCGGGGGACAGTTCCCCTGACCCCACATTCACCAGCCGCCCCATAATTAACCGCACCATCCCGTAGAGAAAGCCCCTGGCCTGAAGTTCCACGGTCAGAAAGGCATCCTGACGACGGCACTCGGCGGCCTGAAGCTCTACCCAGGAGTGGCGACGCCCCGATCTGGCCCGGTGAAACGCCGCCATGTCGTGAACCCCCACCAGAGGATCCAGGGCGGCTTGAATCTTACCCTGATCTAGATAGGTGTGGTAATAGTGCCACACCCAGGGGCGAACAAACAGGTTAGGTCGCGCCCCGGTATACAGAGTGTAGCGGTAGCGCCGCCACTGGGCCGAAAACTGGGCGTGCCAGTCGGGGGCAACCAGGGCTGAGGCCCGCACCAGAATATCTGCCGGTAGGCGAGCGTTGAGAATATCGGCCCAACGGTGGGCCGGGATAAACCCAGGGGCTTCAAAATGCGCGACCTGGGCGGCGGCGTGTACCCCCGTATCGGTGCGGCCCGCCCCATGCAGGCGCACGGCATAACCCAGCACCGAGCGAATCGCCGTCTCGATTTCGCCCTGCACCGTGCGGGCGTTGGGCTGCCACTGCCAACCGTGGAGATTGGTGCCGTCATACTGCACGACCAAGGCCATCCGCTGAGTGGTTTGACCAAACTCAACGGGCTGACTGGCAAGGCTGCGCTGTATGGGGGATACCTTTTCCATAGCGGGTAGAAACAATAAAGCCCAAATCGGACTTAGACGAGTTCGATGATTGCCATCTCGGCGTTGTCGCCCCGGCGGCGCACGGTTTTGAGAATACGGGTGTAGCCGCCATTGCGATCGCCGTAGCGCTCACCGGCCTGACTAAACAGGGCATGCACCAACTGCTTGTCGTAGATGTAGCCCATGGCCCGGCGGCGAGCAGGGAGGGAGCCATCCTTAGCCAGGGTAATCATCCGGTCGGCCTCTTCCCGCACGGCTTGGGCCCTGGTTTTGGTGGTGGTAATTCGCCCATGGCGAATTAGTTCGGTGGTCAGCGATCGCAGCAGCGCTTTACGCTGATCCGCCGGCTTACCTAATTGATGAACGCGGCACTGGTGACGCATAGCACTGAACTCAGATGAACAACAAAAACAAAATGAACAAACTAACCTACGGCAGCGATTTACACCCAGCCTAAATCCCTAGGCAGGCTTAGCAGCCTTTTCCATGGGCAGGGTAATACCCAGGCGCTCCTGGAGAGCCTCGATCACCTCTTCGGCGGATTTTTGGCCAAAGTTTTTGATTTCCAGCAGATCTTCCTGGCTAAAGTCGAGCAGGTCGGCCACGGAGTTAATTTGGGCCCGCTTCAGGCAGTTGTAGGCCCGCACCGAAAGCCGCAGCTCTTCGATCGGAATTTGATTATTGGGATCTTCTTCCTTCACCTCTTCGTCAAACTTGGGCTCAAGGGTGACGTTCTTGAGGGGCATGAACAGATCCACCAAAATATCGGCGGCCTGGCTCATCGCCTGCTGGGGGGTGATGCTGCCGTTGGTCCAGATATCCATAATCAGCTGATCCCGCTGCATGGAGCCTGAAACCACCACTTCCTCGACGGCGTAGTTGACCTTGTGCACCGGCATAAACACCGAGTCGATCTGAATAAAGTCGAGGGCGGTGGCATCATCTTTGCTGCGGTCTACGGCCCGGTACCCTTGGCCCCGCTCAATTCTGAACTCCATTTCCAGGGTGTTGCCGTCGGCGACGGTGGCCACGTACTGCTCTGGATTCACCACCTCCACCTCGGAGGGCAACTCAAAATGACCAGAGGTGACCCGCGCCGGCCCCTGCACCAGCAGCCGCCCAATCTGGGGTTGGCTAGAGTAGCTGCGCAGCACCACCTCTTTCATATTGAGGAGAATATCTAAAACGTCTTCTCGCACCCCTTTGATGGTGGAAAACTCGTGGGTGGCCCCGGCGATGCGCACAGCGGTGATGGCAACCCCCTCCAGGTTAGACAACAATACCCGCCGCAGGGCGTTGCCCACGGTGGTGCCCTGACTACGGCCCAACGGCTCAATCACAAAGCGACCATACTGGCTCTGGTCGTCTTCTATAACAGACTCTACGCAATCAACATGAAACTGTGCCACAATCCTGTCTCCCTTCGACCTTGATAACTCTGGCTCGCCAGATGGAACTCCTTAAACCCAAGACAAACCTAGACTCGACGCCGTTTGGGGGGGCGACAACCGTTGTGGGGAATTGGGGTCACATCGCGAATCAAGGTAATCTCTAAACCCGCTCCCTGAAGCGCCCGAATGGCGGTCTCTCGACCGGCCCCGGGGCCACTCACCAAGACCTCAATCTGGCGCATACCCTGATCCATCGCCCGGCGGGCGGCGCTATCGGCAGCGGTTTGGGCGGCAAAGGGGGTGCCTTTCTTAGCTCCTTTGAAGCCGCTGGCTCCGGCGGAAGACCAGGAAATCGCCTCGCCCCCCTGGTCGGTAATGGTGACAATGGTGTTGTTAAAGGTGGAACGAATGTGGGCTACCCCGCTAGGAACATTCTTTTTGCTCTTACGAGGACCCACCTTCCGGGTTGGTTTGGCCATGGTGTTTTGACTAGGTTGTTTTGACTAGGTTGTTGTGACTAATGCTGTGACTAAGTGTTGTAAAATCCAGCGTTGCAGAAATTTAGCTCAACGGAGACAATCGGTAAACAGTCAGAAAAACTCGCCAGTAGATCAGCGAGCGTTACCTATCGCATGAGTTTGCCTTGAAGACCTGAGCCCTAATTAGGACTCAAGCTCTGGGGCTAAGGATACCTAAGACCTACTTCTTAGGCGCTTTTTTCTTCCCGGCTACGGTACGGCGCGTGCCGCCCCGACGGGTGCGGGAGTTGGTGCGGGTGCGCTGGCCGCGCACAGGTAACCCAGCCCGGTGGCGCCGCCCCCGGTAGGAGCCAATGTCCATCAGCCGCTTGATGTTCATGTTCTCAAGCCGACGCAGGTCACCTTCGACCTGGTAGTCGCTTTCGACCGAATCCCGCAGCTTGGCTACGTCGGCATCGGTTAGATCCTTCACCCGAATATCGGGGCTAACCCCTGTCTTGGTGAGAATTTCCTTAGATCGGGTAAGACCAATACCGTAGATATAGGTCAAGCCAATCTCAACTCGTTTGTCGCGTGGCAAATCCACGCCTGCTATCCGTGCCACCTAAACTTTCTCCCCCAATATTGGTTTCACTTAGCCAGCGCCCTCGCTGCTGTCACCATTTTCAACCCAAGTTTCCCAGCTCAAGATGTTCTCCAGCACAGCCAGAATCACAATCTTGACATACCAACCCTAAGGTTTTAGCGACACTAGTTAACCCTGCTAGAAGCCCCACTCAAACCCGAATTACTCATCCAAGCAAGAGACCCGACTTTTTAGAGCCTAACTGTGATGCCGCTAACCCTGACGTTGCTTGTGCTTAGGGTTAGAACAAATCACCATGACTCGGCCTCGGCGGCGAATCACACGACACTTATCGCACATTTTGCGAACAGACGCACGGACTTTCATGCCCAACTCGCACTTGACTACAGAATTGCTATCTTAGCAAATTTGGTGCCAAGTAGTCAAATGTTGGTTTAAATCTTTTTTAAGAAGAGCCCTGGAGCCGAAACTGACGGCATCTACCCCAATCCGCCGGCCCGGATCTAGTCGGCTGCTAAGCACCACGCCGCAGGGCCGCTTCCACCTGGTTTAGCTCTTGCTCAACTCTGACCTTCAGCTTTTCGGGCAAAGGGCGGTTGGGATAGGAGCTGTAATGGCCCGCGATCGCGTTAAGCGCCGTGCGCATGGTGGTAAACGAGCTGAGGGTGGCCACTGCTCCATCGCGACGATAGCGCGAGGCAAAATCACTGATCAGGGTCTTCGCCTCGGCCTGGGCTTCGGGCTTAGTGGGGTCGTCATCGGGCAGGGAAATGGCGGTTCTGAGGCTGTCAACCAGCATCAATGTATCCGCCTGGTAGTCACCGGAGAGTCGGCCGCTAGTGCCCGCGCTACACCCCGTCAACCCAATGACGGCAACCAGCAACAGCGCAAAAAGGCGAGTAATTAAGGGTTTCATAAGCTTCTGTGCAAGAGGTCTAGACCAAACAACACCCGATCAACTGGGTCATGTGGTTTGGGTGTTCTTATTTTATAGCGACCCGTAACCTAAACCTCTTCTAAGCCGGATAAATCCTCAGCCGTCGATTCGGCTCTTCTCCGCAGCTCAGGGATTTCAGCCGATAGTGCTCGGCTAGCTCGTGCTGCATCTTGCGAATGTGGGCCGACCGGGGCAGTAGCTCGACCGGCTGGCCCTTGGGGATGACGATTTGCTCCACCGCTAGTCGGGCTTCTTCCAGGGCTTCTAGCTCATCGTCGCCGCCGCTGTGGGTAAATAGCTCTAGGTTAACGGCGGCGGGGTTGTCGTCTAGATCCAGCAGCCGCTGGAGCGCTCGGGTGATCTGGGGAATGCTGTTAGCCTTTACCATATGCACCGGTAGGTGTCGCCCCTGGGCCAGGTGCTTGAGCTTG
Source organism: Nodosilinea sp. CTOTU7336 (assembly GCA_036848635.1). Taxonomy (GTDB): domain Bacteria; phylum Cyanobacteriota; class Cyanobacteriia; order Phormidesmidales; family Phormidesmidaceae; genus Nodosilinea. The sequence goes on along the minus strand of DAIUJR010000026.1, from coordinate 60,375 downwards.
GTATGGGCCTTGGCGTGGGAGCGCAGGGCCAGCACCGCGTCGGCGGTTTCCAGGTCTTTGGTGAGTACCACGGGCATGTGCAGGGTTTCAATCACCCGCTCAAGCTGATGGCGACTGATGCCGTAGGGATATATCCGCAGCAGGTCTTCGCCGTTGGGGCCGACCAGGGCCATGTCGTCTTCGGCATTGAGTAGGTCGAATAGGTGAGCGTCTTCACCGGCGAGGTGGTCGGCATCATCCAGGCGGCTCCGCAGCGGTGGGCCATGGCCCAGACCGCCATGGCCCAGATTGCCGTTGCCCAGACTGCGGTAGGCCGTGGGCGGCGGCTGGGGTGGTACCATCTGGCCTGCGGCCCGCCAGCCCAGTCCCCCCTGACGAGCGGGTTTGGTGACCTCGCGCCCTGACCCCGGCAGTTCGTGGGTAATCACCACCTTCTGGTTCTCATCCACAGTACGAATTTGTAAGCCCGGCTGTCGGCCCCGCAGCAGGTTATCAACGGTCATGGTGACATCGTCATGCACTGCCCAGCGCTGGCGCTCTAGCATTTCTACGGCGATGTCAAAGGTGGGGGGCGCTTTGCGCTCCAGCACGCTTTTTTGGCTGCCCCGGCGGCGAGCCTCCTCATCCCCCAGGGTGACCGACTGAATGCCCCCAATCAGGTCGGAGAGGGTGGGGTTTTTAATCAGGTTTTCGAGCCGGTTACCGTGGGCCGTGCCCACCAGCTGCACCCCCCGCTCGGCGATGGTGCGAGCGGCCAGGGCCTCAAGCTCGGTGCCAATTTCATCGATCACGATCACCTCCGGCATGTGGTTTTCTACCGCTTCGATCATCACCCGGTGCTGCTCTTCGGGCTGGGCCACCTGCATGCGCCGGGCCCGACCGATCGCGGGGTGGGGAATGTCTCCATCCCCGGCGATTTCGTTGGAGGTGTCGATGATCACCACCCGCTTTTGCAAGTCGTCGGCTAGCACCCGGGCGATTTCGCGCAGGGCAGTGGTTTTGCCCACGCCTGGACGCCCCAGCATGAGAATAGATTGGCCGGTTTCCACCAGGTCGCGAATCATGCCGATGGTGCCAAACACCGCCCGGCCCACCCGACAGGTCAGGCCAATCACCATGCCCGAGCGATTGCGAATGGCACTGATTCGGTGCAGGGTCTTTTCAATCCCGGCCCGGTTGTCGCCCCCAAAGCTGCCAACCCGCTTGGTGCAGTGCTCTAAGTCCGCGTGGGTAACGGGGTTGTCAGACAGATATTCCACCTGGTCAAAAAATCGGGCCTCCGGCAGTCGCCCTAAATCGAGCACCACCTCAATCAGGCTCTGGCGCTGGGGATGATCGGCCAGTACCGCCCGAATCGAGGGGGGCAGAATGTTAAGCAGCTGATCTAGATCATCCGTTGGGGCTGAGTAAGGAGCAGGACTAATCGCTGATGGGGGGGGCTCAGGAGTTGGAGAGACGCTGGGGGAAATATCGTTGGAAGCAGAATATTCGCTGTGATCGCTAACCATACCGTACTAGGACAGCCGTCCAAAAAGTGAGGGCAAAGGGGTGAGGGCAGTGGAACCAAAATCTACTCGGCGCAGGCTAGGGGGAATATCCCAGAAAATCGGGTCGCCCGGCGGGTCGCGCCGAGGAAACGCAGATCAGGCATGATCACCATTAGGAACCTCCATTTTTAATTGACCCACTAGAGATCGAGCCCGCTGGATCCCTTCCTCAAGCAGGCTCGATCGCCCGTTGTCGGCCACCAGGGTCAGGGCCGTTGCGGAACCGCTCGGGTCAGTCCCATACTGGGTCGCTAATCCAGCGGATGACTGGCCCTCGGACGATCCGGCCCGGCGAGGCCAGTCCCCTAGCTTCTGATCAACGGCGACAAGCAGCGGCTGAAGCAGAGTGCGGGCATAGCTGCCGTAGGCAATGCCGGAAATAGTCTGGCCCAGGTTGGGGGACAATGAACCGGGTTGCCCCTGGAGCTGAAGCAAACCAGGCGGAGGTGTAGGGGATACCTTCACTAAACCCAGCTCAAGCAACTTACTTACAGTGTAGGCATTAGTCCCCCCCGCTAGCTGTATGTAGCCCGGCAGGTTCGCCCCTAACACTTTCTGAGCTAGCCGAATGGCCGCGTGGGTGGTGCCTCGGCCCAGGTCGCCACTCATGGGGCGGCCATCGGTCTGCCAAATCACCGGAATGTCGAGGGGCGCGATGATGGCGTAGATATCTCGTAAGTAGGACACGATCTGGTCGTCGTCGGGGCAGCTGATGGAGATCAGCTTGAGGTGGCATCGCCAGGGCTGAAGCCGCTGCCACAGCTGGGCAAACTCCCCCTGTCGGCCCACCTGGGTATGAATTTCAACCGCGTCAATATCGGCCAAACGATCCACCGGGAAGGCTTCAGGATTGGCCCGGTGGGGCTGGGCCTCGATGGCCCCAATGGGGCAAAGGGGTAGACAGCGGCCACAGCCGTAGCAGAACTCGCGGACGACTCCGCCCCGCCCCGCCCCTTGGAACTGAATGGCGGCGGTGGGGCAGACGGCTTCGCAGGGGCGATCGCAGGTTGCCGGGCAGCGGGTCGCATCAAAGTAAGCCTTGCGAAAGTGCGGGTCGTCGCTGTCGTTAAGGCTGACCATCAGCCAGGGCAAGCCGGGCAGTAGGTGATGCCGATTTCCTAAGGTCAGGGCCAAAGTTGCGGCATCTTTTAGCCCCTGGCGAGCGGCGGTCACCACCGCCGGGTCGGCGGCCACATCCACACAGTCAACCCCGGCCAAGGCATAGAACATCACCAGTTGCCGCACCGTGGGCATATCCTGGTAGCTGGCTCCGCAGATGAGCTTGACCCACCGGCCAGCCTGAAGCGATTGATCGGGGCTAAAAAAATGTGTCACTAAGCCAATTTTAGCGAAGCAGTGCCGGGTTGGGGCTAAATTAGATTAGCCAGCGGCTCCCAGTCAAAATAGCGCTCGCCGCCCATTTCCACCACCACCCGCACCCTGGGTTCGAGGGTGGGCAGGTTGACCAGGTAGGCCAACTCCTGGTGCGAGAGGATGTGCCCCTCGATTAACCAGAGCACCATGGCCTTAGCGCTGGGGGCCATGCTGTCGAGGCGGTAGGTGAGCATCGGGGCGACAAAATAGGTGTAGCCCACCGCCGCCGAGCTACCCATGGTCTTTTTGCCCAGGTGGGCCGGGCGCACCCCGTGGATGCTGGTCAAGTAGGAGGACACATCTCCCAGCCCCCGGGCGGTAATGTTCATGGTTTCGTAGCCCGCCGCCTTGAGCCGTCGCTCATAGCGCCCCTCAAAGCCGCCTTCCAGGGGCATGCGGACGGCAATGGCCCGGTTGGTCTCGACATCGCGAATAAAAGACTTACCCGTTGCTAGCAATGCCATAGCCGCCCTCAGTAAAAATTTACAAAATTACATCAACCTGGCTTAAATCTTGCCTTGGGTGCGGCCGCGCGGATAACGATATTGCCCGCAAAGCACTGCTCCTGTAAGGCTAGGAAAATTGTAATGCTATTTGACGATTGAAATGCCCCAGGTAAACAAGATACCGCTAAGACTCACCTGGTTGGTGAGTCTTAGCGGCTCTCAGGCTAGCTATTCCCTAAAGTTGAGGCACAAACTGCTCTTTTTCGGGAACCACGGCGTACTCCGACACAATCTGCCGAAACTCGTCGCCGTCGATGGTTTCTTTCTCGACTAGCAGATCAACCAAGCGGTCAATCACCGCGCGATTTTCTGCCATCAGGCGTTTGGCGTTCTCGTAACACTTATCGACGATGGCTCGCACCTGCCCATCAATGCGGGAGGCAATGGCATCAGAATATTCTGACTGCGAGAGCCAGTCGCGGCCTAAAAACACCTCACCCTGGGAACTTTCGAGGGAAAGTGGACCGAGGTCAGACATGCCAAACCGAGTTACCATCTGGCGGGCCATGCCGGTCACCTGTTGCAGATCGTTACCGGCCCCAGTGGTCACTTCGGCATCCCCAAAGATGACGTCCTCCGCCGCTCGACCGCCGAGGGCACCGGTAATGCGAGCCAGCAACTGGGAGCGAGAAATCAACATTTGCTCTTCGCTGGGGGTAAACCAGGTCAATCCCTGGGCCTGGCCGCGAGGAATCAGGGTGACCTTTTGCACCGGGTCATGGTCTTTGACCAGGGTGCCGACGATGGCGTGGCCCACCTCGTGGTAGGCAATCAGCCGCTTGCTTTTGCTATCGACCAGGGGGGTGCCCTCCATACCGGCGATCACCCGATCCACCGCGTCATCCACCTCCAGCATGGTCATCGCCTCTTTGCGACGGCGGGCGGTGAGAATGGCGGCTTCGTTCAGCAGGTTAGCCAGGTCAGCCCCGGTGAACCCAGGGGTGCGGCGGGCAATGGCCTCCAGGGAGATATCCTCGGCCAGCTTCTTGTTGCGGGCGTGCACCCCTAAAATTTCCAGCCGTCCCTTGATGTCGGGGGGGTCTACCATCACCTGACGGTCAAACCGGCCCGGCCGCAGCAGGGCCGAATCGAGCACGTCGGCTCGGTTGGTGGCGGCGATGATAATGATGCCGGCGTTGCCCTCGAAGCCATCCATCTCAGTGAGCAACTGGTTCAGGGTTTGCTCACGCTCGTCGTTGCCGCCGCCGATGCCCGCGCCCCGCTGGCGACCCACCGCGTCAATCTCGTCGATAAAGATAATACAGGGAGCATTGTCTTTGGCCTTCTTAAACAAGTCGCGCACCCGCGAGGCCCCAACCCCCACAAACATTTCCACGAACTCAGAGCCGGAAATGCTGAAGAACGGGACTCCGGCTTCCCCGGCGATAGCCTTGGCCAGCAGGGTTTTGCCTGTACCAGGAGGGCCAACCAGCAGCACCCCCTTGGGAATCCGCGCCCCGATGGCGGTAAACCGCTCCGGCTTTTTCAGAAAGGTGACTACCTCTTCTAGCTCTTCCTTGGCTTCGTCAATGCCCGCCACGTCGTCAAACATCACGCCGGTCTTGGCTTCCATCATGAACCGGGCCTTAGACTTGCCGAAGTTCATGGCCTGACCGGGGCCGCCGGGGCCGCCGCTGGAGCGTCGGAATAAAAAGAAGAGCCCGCCGATTAGCAACAGGGGAAACAGCAGGTTGCCCAGGGCACCCACCAGCGCCCCATCGTTGCGAGGGGGGTGAGAATCGAGGCTAATGTTAGCCGTTCGTAGCCGGGCCACCAGATCAGGTGAGTTGCCCGGCAGGTCTACCCGCCAGTGCTGCAGGCGATTATCTAGCTCAGGATCGACGGCTTCGATAATGGCGGTTCGGCCCCCATCGTAGAGGTCAACCGCCGTCACCCGGCCCGCATCCAGGTAGTCGAGGAAGCGGCCATAGGTCATGCGGGTGCTGGCCGCGTTGCGGCCCATATCAGCGGGAGCAGCCGAAAACGCCCCCTGCCACAGAAAGAACCCAATCACCAGTAGGGGTAGGGTCCAGAGTAAGACTACTCTCCATGAAAGTTTCATAACCAACGGCCTCTATTCACGACGTGCTAAGCGTTGACGGGGTGGACTCAGGTGGCTTGGGCGGCAACAACGGGCCATCTAGACCCTGGCGCTAAGCACCTAACCCTATGTCCATCATGCCTGGGAAGCGAGGAGCAAGTCTCCCCAAACCGGCAGGACGATCCGCCCAATTAAAAAATATGAGAAGAATCTTTACCTAATTTAACGTAACCTGCCGGACTAAATCAAATTGTCCTCAGAATTTGTCGCTAGAACCGCCTCGGCCTGGCTCAAGCCAGGGATAGTGCCGCTGACAGGCGCGCTTGATCAAACCCCCGCTGGCGCAAAATTAGCCACGAGTCCATCAGGTCTGGCCCCTGTAAGGCCCCCATCAGCGCCGCCCGCAGAGATTTCATCACCAGCCCTTTCTTCACCCCCTGGTCTTTGGTCACCTGATCGACGAGCGCCTTAAGATCGTCAATGGTGGCCGGGCCAGGGTCAGTGGCGAGCCCCGCCAGCACCCCCTGAACCACCGCCGCTACGCCGGGCAGCTGCACCTGGGCCTTGGCCTCATCGGTGAACTCAACCCCTGGGGTGACAAAAAAGCGGCTCTGCTCTACCGCATCGGTCAGACGGGTGAGACTGGGGCCCAGCAGCGCCATCAGGGGCAAGAGCCAGGTTTCGTCAGCCACCGGGTCAAGCTCATAATCAGCGTCCTTAAGGTAGGGCAACACCAGATCCAGCAGCGCGGCGGGCTCCAGATCGTGGAGGTACTGGCTGTTCAGCCAGTCGAGCTTATCCCAGTCGAACTTGGCCCCGGCTTTGTTGACTCGGTCAAAGCTAAAGACTTGGGCCGCCTCATCGAGGGTGAAGCGCTCGCTGGCGTCAGGGGCCGACCAGCCCAGCAGGGTCATGTAGTTGGCCAGGGCCGGGGCCACAAACCCCATGGCCTGAAAGTCTGAAATCGAGGTCACGCCATCGCGTTTGGAGAGCTTTTGGCCGCTCTGGTTCAAAATCAGCGGGGTGTGGGCAAAGACAGGTACGGCGGCACCGAGGGCTTCGTAGAGCAAAATTTGCTTGGCCGTGTTGGCAATGTGGTCTTCCCCACGAATGACGTGGGTAATGGCCATATCAATGTCGTCTACCACCACCGCTAGATTATAGAGAGGCTGCCCAATGGAGGTGGCTGAGGCGGCCCGAGCCACTACCATATCGCCCCCCAGATCGCTGCCCTGCCAGGTGACGGGGCCACGCACCAGGTCGTGCCAGCTAAGGGTGCGGCTATCGTCAATTTTAAAGCGAATCACCGCCGGGCGACCTTCGGCCTCGAAAGCGGCCTGCTGGGCGGCGGTGAGGTCGCGGTGACGGTTGTCGTAGCGGGGGGCCTGGCCCTGGGCTTTTTGAGCCGTGCGCATGGCGTCTAGCTCGGCGGGGGTGTCGTAGGCGCGGTAGGCCAGGCCCCGGTCAAGCAGGGTTTGCATGGCCTGGCCATACAGATCTAGCCGCTGGGACTGGAAGAACGGGCCTTCATCCCAAGCCATGCCCAGCCACTTGAGGCCGGAGAGGATGTTTTCGGTAAACTCTGGCTTAGAACGTTCCTCGTCGGTGTCTTCAATGCGGAGGATGAACTGGCCGCCCTCGTGGCGGGCGAACAGCCAGTTGAACACGGCGGTGCGGGCGGTGCCAATGTGCAGACTACCGGTGGGGCTGGGGGCAATGCGAACGCGGACGGTCATGGGCTACCTGCACTCTCGATAAAGCCCTATTCTAATCAATTGATGCCCATCTCAGCCGAGATTTATCCCTGGTAGAGTTGGCAAGCGTCATCAATATTAGGCCAACTTACTTTGCGAGTTTATTTAAACAGGGAATGGGGATTTCGCCACATCAATACGTGATTCAACAGCGAGTGGAACGGGCGAAAATAATACTGGTGAAAACGAATCTAGAGATCGCAGATATTGCCTTACAAGTCGGTTTCTCTAGCCAAAGTCATCTGACACAACGGTTTAAGCGAATTACCGGAATGACTCCAAAGCAGGTTCGCTAACGCCCTAAGAATCTGACAAACCACCATAAGAATCTGAAAGAAATTGAGTGTTATAACTCACTATACTCAAGTTAGCTAAGACAAAGACAAGCTGTACAGAAAGTATATCAATGAGGATCAAAGCAGCCAAAGGCAAGAAGAGCATCGCAACGGCAGTGGAAGATGCGACTTACGTGGAGTCCGCCCGACGAGGTAGGCATCGGTGGTGGCGGTATGTTCTGGGGCTAGTGGTCATACTCTTTTCGTGGCTGGTTGTCGGCAGCGTTGCCAGGGCGAGCGTCGCGTTTGCGCTTGAGAGCCTATTTTTCTTGACGAATCTAACGCTATGACAACAGAGGGCTTTCTCCCGCTCCAGGTGGAATGATTTAGGCTGACACCAACCGGAATCAGGTTGCCAGAGCCAAGTGTCACTTTTGATCCGAATCCGATGGTGCCAGCCGAGGGGTTGCGTCGCACTGATCGCACGGGTATGCGCAAAATCCCTGTCAGTCAATCAGGGGTTGATTAGGATTTAAGGCTCAAACCCTCACCCTGCTGTGAGCAGGATCTTTTTTCTACAGTTAGGGGCAGAGCTGACCTTAAAAAAATAGCTTAATCCTTGTTCTATAAGCTTTGAAAGCCTTATGGAACAGTTCAAAAAGCTGTTCAGAACATTGTGATTAGACAACTGCAGAAAACATTTAAGGATATAAAGATGAATAATAAGGCGAGCTTCTTGCAACGGTCTGTGGCATGGTTGATTGATCAAGCCATTCTCTCAATTATCTATTCACTAACAGCGGTTGTCATTGGAGCGGTCATCGGAGCTTACACTAGTAGTGGGATACGTGTGCCAGGTTTACTTTTGGCTCCGAGTGTGATTGGGTTTTCGCTCACTCCTGTATTTGGGCATTTTTTGTATTTTGGTTACCTTTGGAGTCAGCGAGAGCGATCAATTGGCATGGGAGTGATGAACATCAGAGTCGTTAAACCTGATGGACATCCATCGTCTTTTGTGATGGCTGGTCTGCGCGGTTCGTTGGGGTACTTCCTGAGTAGTCTAATCTTTGGGTTAGGCTATCTCTGGTTTTTTGTGGATGAACAACGAGAGACATGGCACGACAAGATTTTTAATACTGTAGTGCTTGGTGGTGTAGAACACTCCTGAAACCCTTGCTGGATAAGGATTCTGGATCTTAGAGAGCGGTTTTCCGAAACCCCTTGCTGTGTAAGGATTTCTTGATTTTCCTGGAGAATCGGGCTTGAGTTTTCTGCCCCACTAAGTACAAGCGCTCCCCTTATTTTGACTGCAAAATTTCTACAGCTTTCTGTGCAACTGTTGCATGGCTGAGAATTACAGCAAAATTAATGCAGAATTAACTGCTTCAATTGATCGATTGACCAAGCACCAAATAAAATTCCCAATGCGCCTATAAATCCCATCAGTGGAGGCGCAGGTAGCGGTAATTTCAGCCACCCAAACAAGATACCGACAATCCAGCCTGCTACAAAGGAAAGAATGAATTCTTTCATGAGTTAATCCTCGTTGTTTGATCGAATAAGTTAGATATTAAATCTGGTGGTCACGGCTGCAAGTTTGCTGCCGAATTTCATGATCGCTGACTGTTGTGATTCATCTTTCAATTTTCCGTTCTCATCAAATGCCTGATGAGCGTTGCCAATTGCCTTCTGATCTGGCAGGACAAGAACACCGATATTGCCAAGAATGGAACGGACATGAATCAATCCTCGCAAGCCTCCCAACGTTCCAGGGGAAGCACTCATCAATACCGCAACTTTCTCTTTGAAACACACCAAAGATGGTTCTCCCGGCTCAGGACGTGATGCCCAATCGATCACGTTTTTTAGCATTGGTGTAATTGAACTGTTGTATTCCGGACAAGCAATCAGGAATCCCTGATGTGCTTTCATCAGAATCTTGAGTTTGCGAACATTGTCTGGTAGGCCCTCAGCTTCCTCCAAGTCTTCATCGTAAAGGGGGAGAGGCAGGTCGCGGAAATCTAGATAGGTGACTTCTGCACCTGCGGCTTTGGCTCCTTCAGCGGCAATTTTCACCAGTTTTTTGTTAAATGAATCTTTGCGAGCACTTCCGGCAAAAGCAAGAATTTTAATCAGGGTCATGAATTCCTCCTCGACTAATCATGGGGTTGAAAGCGGTGAAAGCCAACGAAATGAGGGGTGATGGATACGATAATTCCATTCCTGACAAACGAGCTTATTCCCTCCATCACAGCAGGATTAGGTTGACCGTAAATGTCTAATCGTTTGACTGCACTGTGTTGCATTACGTCACGGATATACGGATCAGATATCTGCCAGTGAAACAGCATAGATTCCGAATCAGGGTAAACCTGAAAGCTGTAGGCTCGCAAATTTTCCTCGTCAACATAAACCTCAACCAGTAATTGAGATCCGTTGGTTTCTACAAATTCAATCGATCGCTTCACGCTCTCCTTAAAATTCTCTAGTTCTCTTTGATGAATTTGCATGGTGTTGATCAGCAAAATGGATTCAGTCATGATGCCTCCGCTGAAAACTATTGAAAACTTGTTTATAGATTGTTTCAATTAGCCGCAAGCATTGGTATTTGGGCTGTTTGAAAGCTGATGGCTCCCTGCCTCAGTCATTAATACGGTATAGTTCACACTGCATAATTACTCGCTCTGATGTGGGTAATCCAGCCTCAGCTTCCTTCAGTCTAATCTGCTGAAAACCAGGAGTTAGCTCAGACTCATCGAGGATACGAAACCCCAGTCTTGCATAGAATGGAGCATTCCAAGGAAGATCTCGAAAAGTAGATAGCGAGACGATACGATAGCCCTGATTTTTTGCCCAAGCACAAACTGTACTAATCAGCCTAGATCCCACTCCTCTTCGTCCGTGAGCTGGCTCAACATCAATTTGTTGCAAATAGAGTGTGTCATCCACCTCATCGGTAATGGCATACCCGATAACCGTATTCCCTCGACTGACGGCAACCCATACCTGTCCTGATTGAAAGCGTTTTTGCACGAACTCTAGCGGCAGCGGTTCAGCACTCACCAAAAAGGAATAGGGTGTTCTTTGAAATAAGTTTGCTGCTGAGCGTTCAATGGGAGCCAGCAGAACCAAGTCTTCTTCATAGGCTGATCGAATTTTGTAATCTTCCATAGCAGTTTTAAATAATTGGTGAAGAGAAAATTTTGGCCAAATAGTCAAGCAACTCCTTCTCTTTCACAGCTTGGCTGCGTAGCCCAACATAGCCGTCCGGTCGAATGAAGTAGAGCGACGCTTGATGGACTCCATAGAGGGTGTGGAGTTTTTGCTGGGGGTCGAGCAGGATTGAGCCATTCCAGAAAAGTTGCTGGGGTTTCTCATTGCCAACAACAATGATGTGCGCTTTGATAGAGTCTCCGATCCAGGTTTCAACCTTCGTGGCAAGTTTGGCAAGCTGACTGTAATTTGCGTCGGTCGGTGCGAGACCTGCAAACAGTAGCACATGGCTTTCTGTACCGCGGAACACTTGAAAGAGATTCGTCTGGGTCTGAGCAGGATAACTTAGACAATCACCGGGTAGGGCGCGATCGCCAGCATGGGGTGCTCTCCACCAATTGATTCGAGTTCGTATGGTTGCCCCGATTTTGGCATGGGAAGCGGATAGTGAAGTGTGACGATAATTCATCCTCAACTCTGATGCTTCCTGGGCTAGCTGGCGCTGGATTAAATCTAGATTCAAGAACGGAACCAAGATGCGATCGCGTACCCAACGGAAGACGGGATTTTGGGTCACGAGTAAATTCTGTGTCGCCGTCTGCGAACCTTGAAGCACATACCTGGCAATCGGTAAGCGTTCCTCCTGATAAGTATCCAGCAGGCTTGCTCGCGCCTTTCCCTGTAGCACTAGCGCCAGTTTCCAGGCGAGGTTGTAGGCATCCTGAATTCCGATGTTCATGCCTTGTCCGCCAAAAGGACTATGAATATGTGCGGCATCGCCCGCCAGGAAAACGCACCCTTTACGGTACTCTTTTACCATGCGATAGTTCACCTTGAAGTTCGATAACCAGGTGGGATGGCGAATGGTTGTTTCGGTATCACCTGTGTACTGTACGAACAATCGCTGAAATTCCTCGACGGATGCCTGTCTAGTTTCTGTTTCAGACGGTGCAAACAATCGCCACTGCCCACCGGGCAGGGGAAAGACGGCAAAGACACCATCTCGCGTCAACCAACCATGCGTCGTCTCGCGAGGACGGTGCCAATCGAGATCCACATCTGCGAGTAACCATTCCTCTGGTGCGGTTGTGCCTTCAAACGGAATAGCTAAGGTTTTTCGTACCTGACTACTGGCTCCATCGCAGCCAATCAGCCACTTAGCATGAATTTCCTCTACGTTGTCTGCCTCCGTCCCTGCTGTTTTGACTCGTGCGATCGCGGTATTGTCTTTCAGTCGAATGTCAAAGAGTTCTCGCGATCGCTCAACTTGGCCGCCCAGTGCATTCAGACGCTGGTTGAGAATCGCCTCAGTTTGGCTCTGGGGTAGAATCAACAGAAAGGGATAGGAACTATCTTTTGCTTTGATGTGTTGCAGGCTGAGGCGCAAAATAACCCGATCGCCGTTGTAGATAGTTGCGCCGACCGCTTTGGTTCCGGCTGCCAAAACCGAATCGATCACGCCCATATGCTCAAATATCTCCAGTGTCCGGGCTTGAATGCCGAGGGCACGAGACGTTTGAGTTGGGGCCGCTGTCTTGTCAATAATGCGGCAACGTACCTCATGCCGAAGCAGTTCACCAGCCATCGCTAATCCGACAGGTCCAGCTCCTACAACTAAGACATCGATCGCGTTTTTGATGGCATTCATCGCTTTATTTCTCCAAGCCTGGTTAATCCTTCCTTCGCCCATCACCATTTGCATTAAAACTGGCAGAAACAAACTCGACATAATTCTTGAAGCGCTGTTCAACTCGATCGAGGATAAATTCCTTCATGACTGAATGCTCAACTTATTCTTTGCTTTATTTACAATCAGTGATCCTCGCCTCGCTGCACGCGATTGAGAATCATATCGATGCGACGTTGAGCATCCGACTTGTCGGTCATTGTGTAATAGGGTTGCCCATGGGTTGCAAGCCACGGTACGAGCACATCAAAGTCAAGCTGGCGGAGGAGTTCAAGGCTTTTGATGTAAGCGTTGCGATCGCTCGATTCCAGCACAGTCGCAACCCACTCGCCATCCTTCAGGTAAATGGTGTCGCTGGTAAACAGGAAGCGGTGTTCGCCACTATCCCAAAGAAAGGCAGTGGCCCCGCTAGTATGTCCAGGGGTCGGGATTACCTCGAAGTCATCGTCGAGCCTGTGACGGGTGAAAAAGGTGCTGCTCACGTTTGTCGTCTCAGCGACGAATTCGAGATCGCTTTCGTGGCAGAAGAGTGGTGCATCAACTTGATCTGAAACAAACATTGCCTCGTGCCAATGGTTCAGGTACTGGCGAGTAATGCCGCCAAGATTTTGAACGGTTAGCCCGTCGGACTTAAACCCGGTGGCACTGTAGATGAGCAGATTGCCTTGCACGCGCTGTAGTAGGAAAGCGCGAATGTCAAACGAAGGGGCGAATGGCAGCGACTGCGGAACCGAGGCATATAGTCCAGAGATAACGGCTTCCATTTGACCGCGCTCTTGGAGGAGTATACTTTCTCTTTGGTTAGAGTTCATGACTTAAACGTCCTTACGAATCTGACTTCAGTATGCAAAATCTCTCGGATCAGTGTCTTGCAAATTCCTGTACTTTTGAGCAGATTCTTATTGACTATTGAGAAATACTTTGGGACTACTACCAACCAGTCGTTTGAAGTGATGACTCAAATGGCTTTGATGGGTAAAGCCCGATCGATAAGCAACCTCTGCAATGCTCAATTTTCCTTGTTTCAGCAACTGTTTAGCCCGATCGATCCGACACTGAATCACATACTGATGGGGCGATAAACCAGTTGATTGCTTGAACAATCGAGAGAAGTAACTGGGACTTATGTGGGCGATCGTTGCTAACGTTTCCAAAGATAAATCTTGAGCGAGATAGTCATGAATATAGTCTATGACTTGTCGCAATACGCGTGGAGGTAACCCGTTGACAGTTGAGGATGGCGAATAATTCTGAGTAGAGTAATGTCGTAGCAAATGCGCCATTAATGCCATTTTCATGGCATCAACATACAAACGTCCTCCCAAATTACCCGATTGGAGTTCTGCTTTAAGGGTTAACCCAATGCTATAAATTAGCGGATCAGAGGGATTGATGATCGGCAGCAGTTCGACAGAATTGGAATGATATGACTCAGCCATGTGCTGCATCAGCAAGTGGGGTTCAAATGCCAGCATAATAAACTGATGGTCTGTCTCCCAATGTGCCCAAGTGCGGGCACTGGCAGGCAGCACTCGCACCGTTCCAGGACTCACTGGATTGCGTTGGGTTTCCCCTTCAAAGATTTCTAGAACGGGCGATCGCAAAGCGCAATCGTTAACAATCAAGCGATGCTGTGGGCAGGAATGCTCGACCATCTCAAAGGGAGATTGGCGGTAATAGTGCAGGTACAACCCACCCCAATCGGCTGAATCGTTGGATAGAAGTGTTCCGCTTGGATAAATCCTTGCCAGACCATCCCTTCCAGCCACATCAACCGTGAGAACCTCGTTTGTCGCCATGGCTCACAGCCCCTTGCCCAGCTAAGATATTGTTTGTAGTCGGAATGACTTTATGTTAACAGGCGTTCTGCCGTCGCGTGGTATTTCAGAGAGAGCGCCAATAAATTGCTTTAATTTTTCGGGGTTTCGGATTGAGTAGATGGATTGAATGCAGCCCTCTACAGTCTCAAAGGTCATCACACTTTGAACGCAGCTATCTGTCATGACAGCGATACCTGGTTGTCCATTCACTTCAACGACCTGAGCAACGGATATCATCAGCCACTTGCGGCGGATAGCCAAAAAGAATCGAGCGACTTTCATAGCACCCTGCAAAGGTCTCAGTGTTGCTGTTACCTGACCACCTCCATCCGACCAGAAGGTGACATCCTTTGCCAAAAGCGACAGCAGACCATGTAAATTGCCCTGCGTATAAGCTTCCACGAATTGGGCTGCAACCTGCTCCTGTTGCTGATAGGAAACAGGAAAGCGGGGGCGTTGAGATGCAATATGCTGCCGCGATCGCCGTAAAATTTGCCGACAATTGGCTGGACTTTTCCCCACCATCTGAGCAATTTCGTTATAGTCATACTCAAACACGTCCCGCAGCAAAAATACGGCACGTTCGATCGGGGATAAGCGTTCCAGTACGACTAAAAATGCCATCGACAGTGAGTCAGCTAACTCCACCTGAGCGGCTGGACCATCGGATTGTTGGGTCAAGATAGGTTCTGGGAGCCACGATCCTACATATTGTTCTCGTTTGACACGAGCCGACCGCAGATGATCAATGCACAGGCGAGTAATAATCGTAGACAAATACGACTTGGCAGATTTTACACTCACCTTTGCGGTTTGCTGCCAGCGTAGAAAGGTCTCTTGCACCATATCTTCGGCATCCGTAACGGTGCCTAACATGCGGTAGGCGATCGCAAATAACAGCGATCGATGCTGATTAAATGCTTCCAAATCACTCATTGCGTTAACCCTATTGCTGTTGAGCTGTCAAATCGCACGAGCGGGGGTTTCAGCCAACCATTCTAAGGATCGGGGCTGAAACCCCAGTTCGCGTTTTGCCTTCGCATTCGACACACCTCGCAACCGAGCACCATAGTAGGTAACATCTTCACCTCCTAAACTTAGAGCCTCCTCAACCGACACGTGAGGAGGTGGCGGAGCATTGAGCCATTGGGCATAAGCGGGGAGCCACAGGCGCACTGGCAAGGGGCGATCGTCTGTGATCAGGTAAATGCCGGGATTGCCCCGATCAACGGCTGCTACTGTGGCGATTGCCGCATCCTCAACGTGAATCCATGACCAGACGCTTTCGCCGTTGCCGATCATTGGAAACTGTTGCTGACGCACCTGATTGGCAACATCGCCATCGGGTGACTGCCATGTCCCAGGCCCATAGAAGAAACCATAGCGGAGCACAATCCCTTCTAAATTAGGTGTTGTCAGTAAGCGATGTTCAATTTCCGCGATCATACGAGTCCCGTTTGCAATCATGGGTGAGGCATCAAAAGCCAGGGGGGTTGCTTCATCTGCCAATCCTGCACCAGGAGCCGCCCAGAATGCGATCGACTGTACAATGTAGCGCTGCACTCCAACAGCTTGCGCTGCTGCCAGCACATTCGCTCCCCCTTCTCGGCGAACGCGATTGTTTGGTTCTGCTGCCGCTCGCATCGATTCTGGAGTGTAGGTCTTGGGTAGGGAGGTGAGTTGCTCAATTACCACCTCTGGCTGAGTGCGCTTGATGACGCTGTAAATTGCATTGGCATCAAAGACATCGGCGATCGCGGCTTCCGCCCCTTGTTCAGCTAAAGTCCTGGCTTTTTCTGGGGAGCGAGTCAACCCCACCACATCATGCCCTTGAGCCAACAATTGTGTAATCAGCGGACGACCGATCGCTCCCGTGCCCCCCGCGACAAAGATTCTCATCTCTCAACTCCTATGGAAAATGAAGCATCACACATAAGACGAAATAGCATCATTGGTTGTGACAAGTTGCTCCATCCAGAATTAGGGCTGAGGTACACCCTCAAGCGATAGGAGCGTCACCAGTTCATCTAAAAATTGTGACTGGGCTTTGATAATCCGCTGCCGGGCCTCCGTTAGGGAAAACCAGGCCGCCTCATCCACCTCGGGAAATTCCCGCAGCAGGCCAGAGTTAGGGGGCCACTCGACCATAAACGTGTTGCTGTGCAGGGTGGCAGGGTCAAATTCTCCCTCAAAGGCCCAGGCAAACACCAGCTTGCCCCCTGACTGGCGTACCGGTTGAAGGGTCAAAAATTCCCCGGTCGGGCCCTGCCCGGTTTCTTCCTGAAATTCTCGCTTAGCGGCGGCAAAGGGGTCTTCGCCGGGGTCGATTTCGCCCTTAGGAATCGACCAGGCCTGCCACTGTCGCCTAGCCCAGTAGGGGCCGCCTGAATGCACCAGTAACACCTCCAGTCTGGTTTGGGGGGTGCGGTACATCAATAACCCTGCACTTTTTTTAGCCATGGAAGAAGATGCAATTTGGCGTGAAAGCAATATTTGGCGTGGGAGGAATATAGAAAGCTGACTTCCCAGGTGATTCTATCGACCCGCAGACCTAACGGAAAGGTTAAGCCCAGGGGCCAGGGGGCAACGAGGCCTCAGAATAGATAATGGTAGTTCGTAAACCGTACCCATGCCCTATCGATGTGACTTAACCAGTGGCCAGCAGATTTATCTAGACAACCCCAATGGCCAAACCGTGATTACCGTCGCCAGCCATAGCCAAGGGCAGCAGCAGCAGGCTAGCAGCAGCCTCTACACCGGGCCATGGACAGCGGTGCCCCAGGTGGCCCCAGTGGGAACCGGGGTAATGGTTCGGTGCGTGTCGGCCCAGGGCGTCTTTACGTTTCAGGTGCAGGGCCAGCAGATTAGTGCTGTGGCGGCCTCTAGTGCGGCCTCCATTGACTGGGTTACTGCCCAGGGCGTATCGATGCAGTCCGTTTCGACTGTGCCGGGTCAGCCTACGACCCCAATGCCGCCCATGACTCCCATGGCCCCGATGACTCCCATGGCGCCTTTGCCCCCGATGACGATGGGGGATATGCAAATGTCCTCTAACCCCATGGAAATGCGCATGGGCAATATGGCCATGCGCATGGGCGACAGTAGCCCTAAACCCTCGGTAAATCGGCAGTTTTGCACCCAGTGTGGGGCTGCCGTGACCGCAGACGATCGCTTTTGCGGTAGCTGTGGGCATGCCCTCAAGTAGAAGCGATCCCAAACCAGAATTGAGCTAAAAGCGGTTGATTTTTTCAGAGAATTTTTGGATGATCGCTCTAATGCCACCGTGGCAGACCAGCTGACCGCTTTTAGGATTGCGTCAAAGGGGGGCATGAGGATGGCCAAACGTGGCATTTGGATGGGCACCGTGATTGCCCTCGGCATCAGCTTAGGCGCTACGATCCCTGAGCCCCCAGCAGCTGCCGCGATCGCTCCTCTGGCCCAAGTCCCTGCTAGCTCCACCCCGGCCTACGGTAGCTTTCAGCAGTGGTGCGCCGCTAAAGACACCCTGGCCGATGGGCCAAAGCACACCGTAGAAGTTCTCCTGACGGAATTGGGCACCGACGATTGCGCCCAGGCGGGGCGCCGCGCCTCCGTGCTTACCCTGCTTAACCTATCAAATCGAGAATTAACGGATGTTACCCCCCTGGCCAGCCTGCCGCTGCTGACCGAGCTGCTGCTAAACAACAACGCCCTTACCGATATCAGCCCCCTGGGGCAGCTGCCGAATTTAACCCGGCTGTACTTAACCCGTAATCAAGTTACTGACATTACTCCCCTCGCCGGACTAGAAAAACTGCGCTACCTAGTGCTGGCTCAGAACAATTTAGCCAGCCTGGCGGGCATCGAGCCACTCCTTACCCTAGAGGAGCTCTACCTGGGCCATAACCAGTTCGAAGATATTGGCCCGTTATCGGGCCTAACCAGCCTGAAAAAGCTCTCCATCAACCACAATCAGATCGTTGACATTAGCCCGCTCAGCGGCCTAGCTGAGCTAGAAGCGCTCGATGCCAGCTCCAACCAAATTGTCGATATTAATCCCCTGGTGTCCTTAACCAACCTGAAGCAGCTCAACCTCAACCGCAACCGCATTCAGAACGCTACGCCGCTACAGTCGATGGCTGGGTTAGAGCAAATCTACTTTTATAACAATCCCGTGGATAACTTCGTTTGCCCTACCACCACCCAGGCCCTCTGCTTTATCTAATCCACCTGCTGGGGAATTGACCGGGGGAAGTTCCCTCAGCCCTCAAAGAAGGTCGCGAACTGCTTGGGGATATTTACGACAGGCATGGCCGTGGGTCGGAGTGAGGCGTTGAAATTTTGAGTAGTAATGGGCCTGAAAGCCGTAGACTGGCAAACGTAGTCATCGGTAACTCCATGAGGCAGTCTTGCGCTAGTGCCGTGGCCCTGGCCGTTTCCCTAGGGGGGATCAGTAGCCTTGCCCTGGTTAGCCCTGCCGCCGCCGAGCCAGGGCTGCGGGTGGTTTATCCCCCGCCCGACCATCAGACCACGGCAACGCAGATTTTCTTTATTGGTACTGGCAACCCCAATCAGCCAGTGCTGGTCAACGGTCAGCCGATTCAGCCCCGCAGCGCGGCGGGGCACTTTGCTCCCAGCCTGCCCCTAGAACTGGGAACCAACCGGTTCACCCTCACCCAGGGCAGCGAGACCCTGACGCTGACCGTTACCCGCCTGCCGGTGGGGCCAACTTTACCCGATACCCTGGGCTTCGCGGCAGACTCTTTAGCCCCAACGACCGACCTTGCCCGCCAGCCGGGGGACTTGGTTTGTCTGGCCGCCATCGCCCCGGCCAACGCCAGCGTTACCGCCACCCTGGCAGGGCAAACCTACACCCTCTTACCCCCGGATATCGCTAGGGATCTGCCCCCCAATTCCGCCGTTCTCACCGACCAGAATATCCCCTCTACCGGCAGTGGCCCCAGCCGCTACGAAGCCTGCTTTTTTGCCGACCAGCCCGGCGATTTAGGTCGCCCTACCTACGCCCTGGCCGCCGATGGGGCGACAATTACGGCCCCGGCCGAGGGGGCGATTACTGTGCTCTCGCCCCAGACCTTTGAAGTGGCCGAAGTTACCGCCGAGGCGGGGGTGGCTCGCACCGGCCCCAGCACTGACTACTCGCGGCTGACGCCGCTGCCCCAGGGCACCCGTGCCACCGTCACCGGGCGAGAGGGTAGCTGGCTGCGGCTCGACTACGGCGGTTGGATTCAGGCCGCAGAGACCCGCGTCTTCCCCGGCGCTTCCCCCCCCCGCTCGCTGATTCGCGGGGTTAGCTCCCGCCAGATACCAGGCTGGACTGAGGTATACTTTCCCCTTCAGGTGCCAGTACCGGTGGCCGTCACCCAGGGCGCCGATGTCTTTACCCTCACTCTTTACAACACCGTCCCCCAGACCGACACTGTCTTTGTCGGTGGCGATGGGCTAATTGAACGGCTCGACTGGCAGCCGCTGCTGCCCGACCAGGTGCAGTACACCTTTCGGTTCAAAACCTCCCAGCAGTGGGGCTACAAACTGCGTTACGAGGGTACAACCCTGGTACTTTCCCTGCGGCACCCGCCCGTAGCGCAGACCGTCCGCCCCCTCCAGGGCACCACGATTTTGGTAGACCCCGGCCACGGTGGCGAAGAACTCGGGGCCACCGGCCCCGATGGCACCCCCGAGAAAGCCGTTAATTTAGCGGTGTCGCTGCTGCTAAAATCTGCCCTGGAGGCGCGGGGTGCGACGGTAATCATGACTCGTACCGATGACACTACCAGCGGCCCCAATGACCGCGCGGCCCAGATTAACCAGGTGCAGCCTACCCTGGCCCTGAGCATTCACTATAACGCTCTGCCCGACAGTGGCGACGCCCTCAACACCGATGGGGTGGGGGCGTTTTGGTTTCACGGCCAGGCCCATGACCTGGCCCAGTTTCTCCATGACTACCTGGTGGCCGAACTTGATCGTCCCTCCTACGGCGTGTACTGGAATAACCTCGCCCTCACCCGCCCCCACGTAGCCCCTGCGGTGCTGCTGGAACTAGGGTTTATGAGCAACCCCTTTGAGTTTGAGTGGGTCACCGACGCCCAGGCCCAGCAGGCGCTGGCGGAAACCCTGGCCGAGGGCGTGGCCCAGTGGGTGAGACAAACGTCACTTCCCTAAGCCGCTGGCAGAGGTTAAGTTACAAAACGGTAGGGTGGCGCAGAATATCTTAGGTAGATTTTGGCTAAAAACGCACTCTGCCATGGTTTATCCCTAGGGGTTTCTAAATCGCCAAAAGCCTTGATGTACTCTAGGATAGGCATTGCCGCCCACCAGCCCTATGTCAAGGCCATTTGGCCAGAAGAACATCTGCTGGTTCAAAAATCGCCGCCGCAGAAGGCGATCGCAATGCTTTATCGGAGGCTACCGCATTGATAGCTGGTTGGCTTGGCATAGTCATAACTGAATGGCGCAAGAATCCGTGGTGCCAGGATGCCATGCGTTTTGGCCAGACCTACCTGGTGTACTTTTTACCCGTGACTTTTCTGGCATATTTAATGCTAGAGAGCTACCAGATCGACTTTCGCAGCTTCTATCTAGCTGGTAAGTCGGTGCTGCTGGGGTTAGACCCCTACCTCAACCACGTCGGGGTGCGGCCTGAGTTCTACGGCCCAGTCAACGCTGAAGCTGACCCAGCCTCGGGGTTTCGCTATCCGCCCCTGGCGGCGTTAGTATTTGCACCTCTGGGCGCAATGCCCTACCCAACTGCCAAAGTTGTGTTTACCCTGGCCATGGTCGCTACCCTAGGGCTGCTGAGCTTTCACCTGGTGCGCCGCAGCCGATTCACGCTTCCAGGGGAAGCCATTCTGTTTATGATGGTGAGCTTTCCGGTGCTGGCCCTGGTGGAGCGGGGCCAGGTGGATAGCTTGGTGGTGTACCTAACGGCCCTGGCCTACTGGCTAGGGCGATCGCGCCGGGGGCTGGGGCTGGGTTCGTTTTGCCTGGCCTTCGCCGGAGTTTTTAAGGTGTTTCCCCTGGTGGTGCTGATTTTCTATGGGGCGCATCGGCAGTGGCGGTTTGTGGGGGCCACGATGCTTTGGGCTGGGGCACTGCTGGCACTGCCCTACCTTTACTTTGGGCGAGCGGTATACGACAACTTTTTTAGGCGCACCTTTCTCGCCCACTTTAGCCTGGCGGGCTGGGCTGGGCCGCTCGATCTCCACGGCCAGGGGGTGACTTTAAACAAGATTGTGCAGTCCGTAGATGCCAACGACCTGGTGGTATCCCACGACTTTGTGAATGGATATATGAACCCACTGCTGAGCAGCAGCTCGGGGGGGGCGCTGCTCGCCGGGCTGGTTTTAACCGCCCTGCTCATAGTCACGACCCAGCATTGTCCAGGGGAGTTCCAGTTCTACGCCTTCTTAAACGTCATCAATATCTTTAACCCGGTAGCCTGGATTATGGGGCTAGTCTGGTACCTGCCTATGTTTTTGTACCTGTCGCCCCAGGTAACCCGAAGGGGGCAGGTTTTGTCGCTGTTGCCGCTGTTTATGCCGCCGTTTTTAAACAGCAATGCGATTTTGGCCTACGGGTTGAGTCTGGTATTTGCCTTGGCCTATCGACATTCCCGGTGGCAACAGTGGCTGTTTAAAGCTGCCCCGCCGCACAGGTCGCCTTCAGGAGATTGTTGAAAAAGCCCTTACCCTCAGGCGCAAGATGTCCCTATGCTGAAGCTGTACTAGTCTAGAAATTGCCCTAGGGCTACAGCCGCTCCTGGTAGTTAAGCTCCGCAAAGACTAGCCGAAACTTGGTGCCTGGCTGACGCTGAACCTGAATCGTTCCCTGTAGCTGCTGGGTTAGCAAGTAGACCAGCTGTAGCCCCAGAGAATCGGTCTGGCCAATATCCAGGTCGGTGGGTAGGCCAATGCCATCGTCCCTGACTTCGACGACGATTTGCTGAGCCGAGTTTTGGTAGGCGGTTACCCAAATATGCCCCTCAGCCCCGTTAGGAAAGGCATGGCGAAAACAATTCGACACCAGCTCGCTGACAATTAGGCCACAGGGGGTAACGGTTTCTAGATTGAGCAAAATTGAGTCGGCCTCAAGCTTGGCCACAATGCCGTGGGTATGGGCATCAAAGGCGCTGCACAGCTGGGTAAGCAGCAGGTCAAGGTAGTCGCTGAGATCAACCTGGGCCAGGTTGGTGGTTTGGTAAAGCTTTTCATGAATCAACGCCATGGACTGAATGCGGTGCTGGCTATCCTCAAAATACTGAATGGCCTGGGGGTCGGTGAGGTAATCGGCCTGTAGCTCTAGCAGGCTAGAGACCACCAGCAGGTTGTTTTTAACCCGGTGATGAATTTCCTTGAGCAGAATTTCTTTCTCCCGCAGGGAGCGCTGCAGCGAGACCTCGGACTGTTTGCGGGCATCGATGTCGGTGTAAATGCCCAGCATGCGCAGAGGGTTGCAGTCTTGATCCCAGGCGACGATTTGGCCGACGGAGAGAATCCATTTCCACCCGCCGGATTGGGTTTGGTGGCGAAACTCCATCCGATAGTCTGGCAGATCGCCGGCCACGTAGGCCTGGTGGATCTTGACTACCCGCTCATAGTCATCGGGGTGTAGACGTTCCATCCACTGTTCACAGGATTCTTGGAAGGTGGCCGGGTCGTAGCCCAGCATGGTGGCGTAGGTAGGGCTGAGCACCGCCTCGCCGGTGGCGAGATTGAGATCGTACAGCCCCTGATTAGAGGCAGTAAGGGCCAGGCGCAGGCGCTCTTCGCTCTCAAACAGGGCTTTCTCCGCCTGTTTTCGTTCCGTAATGTCTTCGATGACGACGATGTGGTAGGCCGGAGTATTGTCCTCGTTCCAGGCGATGGAGATGGTCTTATTGGCCCATAGCAGAGTGCCAGCTTTGGTCACGTAGCGCTTCTCCATGGAAAAATCTTCTACCTCCCGACGGTGCAGCCGCCGCAGGGCCGCTTGGCTGAGGGCCAGATCCTCAACATAGGTCAGCTCCTCCAGGGTGAGCTGGTACAACTCCTGCCGGGAATAGCCAATTAACTCGCAAAAGCGCTGGTTAACCTTGAGAATTTTGTGGGTCTGTCCATCGGTTTGGGCAATGCCCACCGCCGCCTGGTTGAAAATGCCGCGCAGCTCTTGTTCCTGGGTCTGTAGAGCCAGGGTGCGCTCCAGCACCTGGGCCTCTAGGGTCTGGTTGAGATCAGCCAAATCTGCCGCCACCTGCAAGCGCTCTAGCTCGGCGGCGGCGCGGGCGGCAAAAATTCTCAGCACCGTTTCAGAAGACTGGATCTGGAGCCGGGGGCGATCGCTGAGCGCGCAGAGCACCCCCATGACTTCTCCCTGGGAGTTGGTAAGGGCAACGCCGAGGTAATTATGAATGTGGAGGTCAACCAAACAAGCATCCAGCGGAAACTGCGCCTGAAGATTTTGAAAGCCCGCATAGATGCCCCGCTCTAAAACTAGCTCGCAGGGCGTTCCTGCTATTGGATAATTCATGGGCATAGCCACTGTGGTTTCCTGGTAGCAAGCGATCACCTCCAGGTTAGGGCCTACCTTTTTAGCCACTGTTACGTAGGATACGCCGAGGGTTTTGGCCAGCTGCTTGGTCATCACCGTGAAAAACGCCTCCCCGGTAACCCCTGCGGTACCCGCCATCAAGCGTTGAAGGGTCTGGGCGGCCTGCTTTTCGGCGGTAATGTTAGACAGGTTGCCGATCACTCTGACGATCTGACCCGCGTCGTCAAAAATGGGCTCGTTGTTGTCTTTCACCCAGATGTACTCGCCGGTGCCCCGCCGCAGGCGATACTCAACATTTTGAAACGGGGTTGGCATAGCCTGGTCAAAAAGCTTTTCAAAGGCCGCCAGGAAGATGGGTCGATCGTTGGGATGAATCCAGGAGACCCAGATATCCATGTCCATGGGTTCAGTGGCAAAACCCATGAACTTAGTGAAGGTTTCGCCCCAGGTAGAGCGCCCCAGGCTAATATCAAAGTCATAGACTAGGTGATTGCCCACCCGCCCCGCCGCCGCATAGCGGTGGCGCCATGCGGTAATTTCTTTGAGATGCTCGGCAGCCTGGGCCTCGGCCTGCTTAAAGTCGGTAATATCTTCCGCAATGCCCGCAATCCGGTACAGGGTGCCCTCGGCGTTGTAGATCGGGAAGGCCCGCGATCTCACCCAGCGCACCGCGCCATCGGGGTGTACCAGACGGTACTCACTGGCCCCCAGCTCGTCAAAATCTGCCGATTCTGCCGCCGCGGCCAGACGGGGCAAATCGTCAGGATGAATGGGCTCAAGCCAGGCGAGGGGGTTGGCATAGAGCTGTTCGCAGGAAATGCCCCAGACCTGGGCAAAGGACGGGCTAACGTACAGCAGCTCGCGGGTAGCGGCGTCGTGGATGAAAAACACCTGCTTGATATTTTCGGTGAGCTGGCGAAATTTTTCTTCGCTCTCCCGCAGGGCTAGTTCGCCCTGCTTGCGCTCGGTAATATCTAGCATCACCCCTACCACGCGAACGACTTGCCCCAGGGCATCGTAAATGCCCTGGCCCGCATCCGCTACCCAGCGCTCGGTACCGTCGGCGTGGAGGGCGCGATACTCCATGGCAAAGGGCCTGTGCTCGGCGATGGCTGACCGAATTTCGTGGGCGGCGGCCTCCCGCTCTTGGGGATGCACGGCCTGTAGCCAGTCGTCATGGCTAATTTCGGTGCTTTCAGGAGAGTAGCCCATCAGCGTGTAGGCGAGGTCGTTACAGCGAGCTCCGGCATGGCCAGTATGCCAATCACAAATAGCGATGTTGCCAAACTCCACTGCTAGGCGCAGCTGTTCTTCGCTGCGCTGGAGGGCGGCTTCGGCCTGCTTGCGTTCGGTAATATCTAGCATTATCCCTGCGGCGCGCAATAATGCTCCAGCGTCATCGTAAAGCCCCTGGCCAGCCCCAAACACCCAGCGCTCTGCCCCATTGTCATGCAGGACACGATATTCGATGGAAAAAGCACGCCGCTCGGCCAGCGCTAACTCAATCTCGCGATTTACACAAGCTCGATCTTCAGGGTGAACGGCCTGTAGCCAGATGTCATAGCTAATATTGGGAGTTTCAGGAGGGTACCCCATCAGCCTGTAGGCGAGGTCATTCCAGCCCGCTTTGTCACTGGCAACATCCCAGTTCCAAATAGCAATGTTGCCAAACTCCATGGCCAGGCGCAGCTGCTCTTCGCTGCGCTGGAGGGCCGTTTCGGCGGCGATGCGCTCGGTAATGTCTTCTGAAATGCCCAGCAAATACTTGGGTTGCCCGTCGGGGCCATGGAGAGGGACTTTAGTGGTCTGTAGAACACGCTGGCCTTGGAGATGATGAGTGAGGTCCTGGTGAAAGCGCTGTTTAACCCCATTGGCAACGATTTCACGATCCTTGACGGCAAAGCTATCGGCTTGCTCGGCAGCGAATAAATCATGGGCGGTGTAGCCGATGACGGTCTCTCGGGTTTGGTCCCAAAAGGCTTCGAAGGTTTGGTTAACCAGCACATACTGGCCGAAGTGTTCTGGGGTAGCGTTTTTAACAAAAAGGCTAATCGGCAGGTTATCTAACACGGCCTGCAAAAAGTCTCGATTTTCTTGCAGCGCTAGTTCTGCCTGCCTACGTTCGGTAATATCGGTGGCAATGAGAATGGCTGTGGAATCGCTACCCGCTTGACAGGACAGGGGTGCGATCCGCACATCGTAATAAGCAACAGTGTTGTGCGCGCCGGTGCCGGTTGTTTCAATGTGCTGTGGAGCCCCGGTGGCAAGGGCAAGGGCAATCGCCTGTTGCTGAAGTACCTTACTCTCTGGGGGCGTAAAGTCACCAATGTTAAGACCAATGAGCTGCTCGACCGTATACCCTGGGGCGGCCCGATTTAAAAACTGAATGATGCCATCTTGGTTTATTTTGGCAATAAAGCTAGGGGCGTTGCTAAAGATTGAGTGCAGCTCTTGTTCAGAATTAGCGAGGGCCTGTTCGGCGACTTTACGATCGCTAATATCCACCCCGACGCTGATCACCACCCAGCAATTTTGATCTGGCTCCCAGCGGGTGGTGTAGCTTTCTCGAATCCAGCGAATGGAGTCATCGGGATAACGGTAGCGGTACTCAAAATTGCCATCGGATTTGCCGGCCAAAATTCTCTGCTTTTCGGGGGCAATAATGGTCTCGAAATCTTCGGCCACTACTCGCGATGACCAAAGATTGAGGTCTTCTTGCATCATCTCTGGGGAGTAACCGTAGACCCATTGGCTGCCCGGTGAGTAGTAATCATAATGACAGGTGCTGTCGGTAAACATGCGAAAGCTGACGATACAGGCATTGGTGTTGTTGAGAATTCCAGATAGCTGGTTTTTAGAGGCAATTAGTTCTTGCTCTAGGCGCTTAAAGGGTTCAATGTCTTGAACCACTCCCAAAACCCGATCCAGTTCTCCCGTTTCGGTATAGCAGCCCTGGCCCTTGACCCAGCGCCACACTAAGCAGGCATCGGAGATGTAGTAACGGTATTCTTCGCTAAAGGCGGTATGGGTGGCCAGGGCCTGGTTAATGCTGGCTTCGACCCGTTCCACATCCTCGGGGTGAATGCGATCGCGCCAGAGCTGGTACATATTCTCCAGCCCTGAGGGTAGATCCAGCAGGGTTTCGAGCAGGCCGCTCCAGACGTATTCTCCAGTCGGTGGATACCAAGTCCAGGCTCCTATCCCAGTAAAGTCAAGGGTAAGCTGAAGCTGTTCCTGGTTTTGGCGAAGCTCGATTTCGGCCCGTTTACGGTCAGATATATCGGTGGCCGTGCCGACATACCCGGTAATCTGGCCCTGGATATTGACCTCTGGCACCGCTTGGGAAATAAACCAAACCACCGTGCCGTCGGGCCGCAAAAACCGCAACTCGCTGCTAAAGTCGGTTTGCTCCTGAGTCGCACGACCCCAGGCCGTAGCCGCCCGCTCCCGATCCTCAGGGTGAAGCGCCGCCAGCCAGCCCGACCCCAACCCCTCGGCAATGGTAAGGCCCGCTAGCTCACAATACTTGGGGTTGAGGTAAACGTAGTCGCCGTTAACGTCGGTACGATAAATACCGACTGGGGCGCTGTTGGCCAGCACAGCATAGCGCCGTTCGCTCTCCCGCAGAGCTAGTTCAGCGGCCTTGCGAGCCCTGATATCCTGAACGATGGCGATGTCGTGCAGCGGCTGGCCATCGGTTCCTCGCACCAGGGAGATCGTTAGGCTCACCCAGCGGAGTTCTCCAGACCGATGGATGTAGCGTTTTTCTAGGGTAAAGTCGGCGATTTCTCCGGCGGTGAGCTGCACCATCAGGGCATCATCCTGGGCCTGATCGTCGGGATGGCTGTAGGTGGCGGCGGGCATTTGCTCGAGCTCGGCCTGGGTATAGCCTAAAAAGTCGCAGAGCCACTGGTTCACCGAGAGGATTTTGCCCTCTACAGACATCAGGGAAATGCCGACAGCGGCCTGGTCAAACATTCCCTTAAAGCGGGCCTGACTTTCCTGGAGGGCGAGTTCTGTTTGCTTGCGATCGCTGATATCCTCCACCAGCGCTAGATCGCCGACAATATTCTGAGCGTCATCCTCCACCATCGAAAGATGAATTCTGACCCAAAAACTGCCGCCGTCGCGGGTCAGATAGCGCTTTTCAAGGGTGACTGTGTCGATCTCGCGGCTCAGGAGTTGCTGGGTTAGCCTCGCCTGGGCCAGCAAATCGTCGGGATGGGTGACAGCCTGATAGGTGAGCTGAAGCAGCTCGGCCTCGGTGTATCCTAATAAATCGCAAAATCGCTGGTTAACTCGAACAAACCGCCCTGACGGATCGGCCTGGCTAACGCCAATCGCGGCCTGCCTGAAAATGTCTTGACCTGGGCACCCGGCGAGCTGCCGCTCCCTTTGGCGAGGTTGCCAGCGGGTTCCTACGGTGCAGCGCAGTCGGATGCCATTCAACTCTGTCTTGACCAGATAATCCTGCGCCCCCATGGCCAAAATCGCTGCCGCTTGGGCTTCGTCCGCGTCTTCCAAAAGCACAACGCAGCCTGCGGAGGGCGCATTCTGGCCGAGCCAGTGCCGGGTTTGCGGGTGGGCATAAGTCCGCTGTCCCCATACCACTACGTCCACGTTAGCCCAGTCCGACCGGCAGCAGGTCGGTTCTCCAGCGCTGGCGTTAGAAGCTGCCGCTTCACCCACTAAAACCGTGCCCTCCCAGGTTGGGTCTGCCGTTAGCAACCCCCGACATAAGGCCGCGTCAGCATCAGAGTCAAGCAGCAGTAGAACGGTAGGGGCAGAGGGGGCCATGGCGGTGAGCTTGATAGGGGGGGACAGGGGGTATAGCCAGCCGTACCCAAGGGCCTGAGAAGGTATGCCAAAGGATATCCCCTCTAATATTCCCGTGGCAACGACAACCCAGCGAAGAACTGTAGTTTCAGCCTGAAATCCTATTCTGCGTCCATACCTAACCCTCTTCGTATTTCCTAAGCACTAAAATACTTTGCCGCCGGGTGGTACGCCACAATCGCCGTGGTGGATTGTTCGGGATAGAGCTGGTCGCTTTCGTCGATGGTCATACCAATGCGGCCCACCTCCAGCAGATCCAGCTGAATGGGCTGATCGGCCATGTTGGGGCAGGCGGGGTAGCCAAAGCTATAGCGCGACCCCTGGTAGCGCTGCTGCAACATTTCTCGAATCGTCTCGGGCTCCAGGTCACCAAAGCCCAGCTCTCGCCGAATGCGGGCGTGGCACCACTCGGCCAGAGCCTCGGCGGTCTGCACCGACAGCCCATAGTAGTAGAGATAGTCGGTGTATTGATCGGCTTGAAACAGCTTTTGGGCGTATTCCGTCGCCACTTCGCCCACCGTCACCGCCTGCATGGGGAAGACATCGAACTGCCCTGGCTGGGCCAGATCCTTCGGCAAAAAGAAATCGGCAATGCAGAGGCGCCGCAGGGATTTTTGGCGAGGGAAGGTGAAGGTGGCGAGGGGAGTGGGGAAATTTTGAATTTTGAATTTTGAATTTTGAATTTTCTCCGTTACCTCTGGATCGTAAATGTGTAGGCTGTTTCCCTCCGCCAGGCAGGGGAAATAGCCGTAGACCACCTGGGGATGCAGCAAATTCTCGGCCTTGATCTTGGCTTGCCAGGTTGCCAAGATGGGATGCACCGTTTCCTGCAAAAAGGCGTCATACGCCTCCCGCGACTGCTCCTGGGGCTTGCGGAACTGCCACTGGCCCACAAACAGCGCCTGCAAATCTAAATGCCACAGCACCTCCTCCAGGGAAATATCCGCCGGAGTCAGCACCTTAGTGCCCCAAAACGGCGGCGTGGGCCGGGGGATGGTGGGATCTACGGCGTCGGAGCGGCGGGTATCCTCAGGATTTTGAATTTCGGCTGCTTCGGAATTTTGAACTTTGAGGTCTGTTCGCGAAGCGTCTCCAGAGGAAATACTTTGAATTTCAGACTTCAGACTTTGCGGCAGTGCTCCGGCCCCCGCTTCCGTCTTCCGCCCTCCATCTTCCGCCTTCTCTTCCGCCCTCTTCCCTCCGTCCTCCGTCTTGTCCCCTACTTCATCCAAAAACCCCTTCAGGTCATCCCAATTCTCTGCCGCCTTGGCGGGCATGAGCTGATCCATAAAGTGCAGGTCAGAGAAGGCGTCTTTGCCATAGATCACCTGGCCATGGTAGGTGTTTTGGCAGTCGTCGTAGACAAATTTGGGGGTGAGGGCCGCGCCGCCGAGAATAACGGGTACGGTGATGCCCTCCTGGTTGAAGGTGGCCAGGTTGTCTTTCATGAAGGCGGTGGATTTGACCAGCAGACCGCTCATGGCGATGCAGTCGGCGTTGTGCTCCCGATAGGCCTGGATGATGGCTTCCACCGGTTGTTTGATACCGAGATTAACCACCTTATAGCCGTTGTTCGAGAGAATGATATCCACCAGGTTTTTGCCGATATCGTGGACATCTCCCTTAACCGTGGCGATGATGAAGGTGCCCTTGCCGGAGCCGTCGCTGTCGGTTTTTTCCATGAACGGCTCTAGGTAGGCCACGGCGGCCTTCATGGTCTGGGCCGACTGCAGCACAAAGGGTAGCTGCATTTGGCCCGAGCCAAATAGCTCGCCCACCACCTTCATACCGTCGAGCAAAAAGGTGTTGATAATTTCAAGCGGGGGGTAGGTCTTCAGCGCGATCGCCAGGGCCTCCTCCAACCCGATGCGTTCGCCGTCGATGATGTGCTGCTTGAGCTGCTCCTGAATGGGCAGATCCTTGGCGATGGCCTCCTTTTTTTGCAGGCTCTTGCCCTCAAACAGGGTGGTGAGCTTGGTCAGGGGGTCGTAGGACACGATATCGCCGTCAAACTGGCGGCGGTCGTAGATCAGATCGCGGCAGATTTGCTGGTGATCGGGGTCAATTTTGGCCAGGGGCAAAATCTTGGCGGCGCTGACGATGGCCCCGTCTAGCCCCGCCGCCATGGCCTCATGGAGAAACACCGAGTTGAGGGTGACGCGGGCCACCGGGCTAAGCCCAAAGGAGACGTTCGACACCCCCAGCATGATGTGGCAGCCGGGCAGGTGCTGGCGAATCAGGCGGATGGATTCGATCGTTTCCCTACCGTTGACCCGATCCTCTTCAATGCCGGTGGAAATGGGCAGCGCCAGGGTGTCAAAGAACAGCTCGTGGGCAGGAATGCCGTACTCCAGGGCGTCGCGGTAGGCGCGCTGGGCGATGGCAAACTTTTTCTCGGCGGTGCGGGCCATACCGTCTTCGTCAATGGTGCCGACCACCAGGCCGGCGCCGTAGGTCTTAGCCAGCTCCAGCACCTTAAAGAAGCGCTCGTCGCCGTCCTCATAGTTGGTGGAGTTGAGAATACACTTGCCCCCGGCCACCTTGAGCCCCGCCTCCATTTTTTGCCACTCGGTGGAGTCGAGCATGAGCGGCAGGGTGACGTTGGTGACCAGACGGGAGACTAACTCTCGCATGTCGCGCTCGCCGTCGCGGCCCACGTAGTCGACGTTGACGTCGAGGATGTGGGCTCCCTCTTTAACCTGCGATCGGGCCAGGGCCACCAGCCCATCCCAGTCTTCTTCATTGAGCAAGTCCCGACATTTCTTCGAGCCGCTGGCGTTGAGCCGTTCCCCCACGATCAAGAACGAGTTGTCCTGGTCGTAGGGCTGGGGGCTGTAGAGGGACGCCGCTGAGGGGACGTAGTTGAGGGCAGGGCGGGGATCCCCCCACCCCCCCTTGTCAAGGGGGGCAGTGGTACTGGAGTTAGCCGCAGAATCGTCATCAATAGCAGAGTCAGCCCAATTCCCCCCCTTCTCAAGGGGGACTAGGGGGGATCCCTCAAGGGGGGCTAGGGGGGATCCCTCAAGGGGGGCTAGGGGGGATCGCACCGGTCTTTCCTTCGGCCGCAAATCCTTCGCCAACTCCGCCAGCGCCGCAATATGCTCGGGCCGAGTGCCGCAGCAGCCGCCAATCACCTGCACTCCCAGATCTTCGACAAAGTGTAGCAGGGCCATCCGCAGGGCCATCGGCGAGAGGTGGTAGACGGCGTTGCCGCCCACGTTTTCGGGCAGCCCAGCGTTGGGAATACAGGAAATCACAAAGGGAGACTGCTCCGCCAGGTGTTTGATGTGGTCTTTCATTAGATCAGGGCCAGTGGCGCAGTTGAGGCCCAGAATGTCGATCGGGTAAGGCTCTAGAATGGCCAGGGCGGCGGCCATTTCGGTGCCCACCAGCATGGTGCCCTGCTGTTCCATGGTGACCGAAACCATCAGGGGCAGACGGGTGCCGGTGACCTCAAAGGCTTCCTGAATGGCGTTGAGGGCGGCTTTAATTTGCAGTACGTCCTGGCAGGTTTCCACCAGCAGCAGGTCAGCGCCGCCGTCGATCAGCCCGCGGGCCTGTTCCACATAGGCGGCCTTAAGGGGGTCAAAGTCAATGTGGCCTAGGGTGGGCAGCTTGGTACCCGGCCCCATCGAGCCCGCCACGAAGCGGGGCTTGGCAGGAGTTGAGAATTCATCGGCGACCCGACGGGCCAGGGCGGCGGCGGTTTTATTCAGCTCGTAGGCGCGGTCGGCCAGGTCATACTCCGCCAGCACAATCGAGGTGCCGCCAAAGGTGTCGGTTTCAATTACGTCGGCCCCGGCTTCAAGGAACCCCCGGTGCACGATCTCCACCGCCTGGGGGTTAGTTATGACCAGATACTCGTTACAGCCTTCGTACTCGGGGCCGCCAAAGTCTGCCGCCGTCAGGTTTTGCACCTGGAGGTTGGTACCCATGGCCCCGTCAAACACGATGACGGGGCGCTCAGGGCTGTGCAGGCGGTCGAGAAAGGCGTTAGACATGGCGCGTTAGGGCAGTGGAGAACGGATTTAGCGTATAGCTTTTTATTATCGGCCATTGGCCCCCAGGGCGACAGGCCTGCCTGCCCCTGGCCCACTCCTTAAAGTAATAATGGGCATGTGCCTAAGAGCTGATTTATAAAGTAAATCTTAAGCGGTCAATCGACGCAGCATGAGACGGATGAAAGCCCCGTAGATCATGGCTTCAGCATTTTCAGTGTGCAACTCATAATCCTTGCTCAACCGTCGATAGCGGTTCAGCCATCCAAAGCTCCGCTCGATAATCCAACGCTTCGGTAACACCTCAAAGGTCTTAGAGGTTCGCTCAATCACCTCAACTCGAACGTTGTCTCCGCAGACCTCCTGCACCGCCCGTTTGAAATTGGGGCCTGAGTAGCCTTGGTCAACCCAAAGCACCTCTAGACGGGATAGCTTTTCCCTCTCCTTCTTTAACACTGCGACCGCGCCCAAGCGCTCGGAGGCATTCGCTTCAGTGACGACCACCCCGATCATGAAGCCTTGGGAATCGACGACGAGAGGTCGCTTACGCCCCTTAACCTTCTTGCCACCATCAAAGCCGTAGACCTCCCCCTTTTTTCCGTGGTCTTGACGGATTGGGAATCCGCCATCGCCACGCTAGAGTCGTCCTCTCGCCCCATCTCCCGCCTCAGTTGGTGTCGTAACTTATCATGGAGCACCTGCCAAGTCCCTTTGCGTTGTCACTTCTGAAAATATGTGTAGACCGTTGAATGCGGCGGGAGGTCGTGGGGCAGCATCTCCCATTGACAGCCCGTGCGTTGCACATAAAAGATGGCGTTGAGGATCTCTCTCAAGTTAACGGTGCGAGGCGCACCGAATCCCTTGGGACTGGGCAGGAGTGGCTCAAGTACCGACCACTCTGCATCACTAAGGTCACTGGGGTAGGTCGGGCGGGTAGGATTTGCAACTTCGGGTAAACGGCTCGTGCTTAAAGCCCTGATTCATCTCGCTACTGGCATCACTTTAGGATCCGCAAGACGTCAATAAGGTGTCCTTAAGGTTCTCTTTAGAAATCAGCTCTAAAGTGAAGTACCGCAGACGTCGATCACCGTGGGGGGCATAACCCTAAGGCGAAAATCTGCCAATGCGCAGCAATGTATCGATCGAAAAGATCGCCAGGGGTACCTGATTTTCTGGTGTTGCTGAATTGAGGCATGAATTTGGGTGGGGGCAAACGGCCGTTTGCCCCGACGAGGGACGTTGAATGCTTGATTCAGACCTGCGTCCAGCAATGCCGATTTTCTGGCCAATCCCCCATGGACATTCGCCGGCCCCAGTCATGATGCCAATAGCTGGCTAAGGGATTGATCCGTCAAGCGATGTTTTAACCAATCCGTTAGGGCTGGGGCCGACAGCGGTGGGCTAATTAAGTAGCCCTGGGCCTCATCGACGTGATTTTTGATTAAAAACTGAAGTTCGGCCAGGTCAGAAACCCCCTCGGCCACGACTTTTATGTTGAGTTCGTGGGCCATGGCGATGACGGCCCTGGCAATGACGGCATTTTTTGAGCCGGGTAGGTGAATGTTCTGCACGAAGGCCCGGTCTAGCTTTAAAACATCAATGGGTAGCTGATGGATGTAGTTGAGCGATGAGTAGCCGGTGCCAAAATCATCAATGGCGATGGTGGTGCCCAGGGTCTTCAGCCCCTTTAAATATCGAACGGCGGCCACCATATCTTCGACGATGGTGCTTTCGGTGAGCTCTAGCTCCAGCGTGTTGGGCAAAATGGAGTTTTCTACCATGCAGTGGGCAATGTATCGGCCCAGCTGAGAATTTTTAATTTGAATGCTCGATAGGTTAACGGCCATCCGCAGCCCCTCAAACCCCTGATCGCGCCAGCAGCGCAGCTGTTTGCAGGCGGTGGCTAAGACCCAGTCGCCAATCGGGTTAATTAGGCCCGAGATCTCGGCTAGCGGAATAAAATCCAGGGGAGATATGGTGCCCTGCTGCGGGTGGTGCCACCGTAGCAGGGCCTCAACCCCGGTTACCTGCCCGGTGCTGAGGCTAATTTTGGGCTGGTAAACCAGGCTCAGCTCCTGCCGCTCTAGGGCGTGGTGCAGGCTACTTTCTAGGGAGAGCGGGGGGGGCTGCGCCGGAGGGGCAGCATCGCGATAGCGTTGGCACCGGTTGCCGCCGCTGGCCTGAAGCCGATCAACCAGGGTCTGGGTTTGATGCAGCAGCTGACAAAAACTACGGCCCTGGTGAGGATAAAGGCTGTAGCCCAGGCTAGCCTGCACAAAAACCTCCTGATTGCCTAACTCTAGCGGGGGCGCAATGCCCCCCCAAAGCCGGTGGGCTAGCTTAGTAACCTGGGCCTTTTGGCCAACTGAAGTCAGCAGAATCGCGAATTCACAGCTGTCGAGGCGGGCCACGGCCCCCACCGAACCCAGGGTATCGCTCAACCGTTTGGCCACCTGAACCAGGATCTGCTGAGCGATTTCGGCCCCGTGCTGGCGCAGGCGTTCAAACCGATCCAGGCGCAGGCAGAGTAGGGCAAGTTCGGGCTCCGCCGGGCTGCCGGGTGGGGCCGGAACTTGCCCTACGAGCGTGTCAAAATACTGCCGCAGCCCTGCCTCGTTTAAAACCCCGGTCAGGGCATCGTGATGCTGGATCTGGCGGAGTTGGTGTCGGGCCATCTGGAGCTGGGCGTTTTGGGCGGCCAGGGCTTGGCTATCGGCCCGAAATTTTTGCAGGGCCACCTCCAGGGTGACGCGCAGCATATTGGGATTGAAGGGCTTGACCAAATAGCCGTAGGGATGGGTATGCTTGGCGCGCTCCAGGGTGGTGGCATCCGAGTAGGCGGTCATATAAATAATTGGAATTGAATGATGGCGATTAATCTGCTCTGCTGCCGTCACGCCGTCAACGTCGCCCTGAAGCATGACATCCATCAGCACTAGGTCGGGGCTGTGGGCCTGCACCGCCGCGATCGCTCCCGCCCCTGAACCGACAATGTCAACCACCTTATACCCCTGCTTGATCAGATTTCTGGCTAAATTTTCAGCCACAATCAATTCATCCTCAACAATTAAGATTCTGGGGTTTACAAAGGTGTTTTCAAGATGCAAATCAGATGCCATGACAAAAATAAGGGTTTTAAAAAGTGAGGATTATCTAATTAAAAAATTTTAAACCCTGGGTTTGTAGGATAACTCTCGAAAAATAAAATGAAACAATGTGCCCGCGGTAGACTCTATGCTCATTTCGGCCTTGAGCTGGCGGGCCAGAATGCCAATTAACTTCCAGCCAAACGACGAGTTTTGCGGTGAATTAGCGCCCGGTCGGCTAGGCTGAAGCCCGATACCAGTATCCCAAAGTTTAAGGCTGAGGGTTTGGTCAGGGGCCTGGAAAAATTCAACGTGAATTTCTCCGGTTCGCTGCTCTGGAAAGGCATATTTAACGGCATTGGTAATAATTTCGTTGATCAGCAGCCCACAGGGAATGGCCGTTTCCAGGTTTAGGGGCACCGGCTGCAGGTCGAGCACCAGCCGAATCTGGGCGACGGCCTCACCGTAGGAGAAAAACAGGCTTTCGGTGAGTCGCTGGATATAGTGGCCAAAGTTAATTTGCCCCAGATTGTCTGCCTGATAGAGCTGCTCATGGATCAGCGCCATGGTTTGAATGCGGCTTTGGCTGTCGGCAAAAATGGCCAGCGCCCGCTCGTCCTCGACATAGTCGGCCTGTAGGTCGAGCAGGTTAGCAACCACGTGAAGATTGTTTTTAACCCGGTGATGAATTTCCTTGAGCAGCACCTCTTTTTCCTGAAGTGAGGCCTGGAGCTGGGTTTCAAACTGCTTTTGCTCGTTAATATCGACGCCGATGCCCACATAGCCTTCAAACTGACCGTCGGCGGTAAAGCGTGGTACACCCTTCGTCAGCAGCCAGCGATACTCGCCGCTGCGCTGGCGCTGGCGGTAGCGGCTGGTAAATGGCTGGCGCTGGCTAAAGGCGGCGCGATAAACCGTTAGCACTGACTTGGCATCCTCCGGGTGGAGGGTGCTGACCCAACCCTGGCCGCGGGCCTGGGCAGGGGTCAGGCCGGTAAAGGTAAACCAGGTGCGGTTGAAGTAGGTGCGATCGCCCCGGGTATCGCTCATCCAGATCAAGATTGGGGCCTGATCTGCCAGGCGGCGAAAGCGGGCTTCGCTCTCCCGCAGGGCCAGCTCGACCTGGTGGCGCTCGGCCTCGGCCCGTTTGCGATCGCTGATATCTTGGCTGACAAACAGCAGGCGCGGCGTGCCGTGGATCGAGATCAGGCTGGCGGAAACCTCAGCCAGAATCAACTCCCCAGACCGAGCCCGCAGACTCAGCTCACGGCTGCGGGCCAGGCCGTGGCGGCGGATATCCTGCACAATACCCGCCCGATCCTGGGGGGATGTCCACAGCCCTAGCTCGGCGCTGGTTTTGCCGATAAACTCGGTCGGGGCATACTTTAACAGTTGAAAGCAGGCCTCGTTGGCATCCAGTATGCGCCCCTCCTCAAGGGTAGAAATAGCGATCGCCATGGGCGATTGCTGAAACGCCTTGGCAAACTTCTCCTCTGACTGCTGTAGCTCCAGGGTTCTGGCCTGCACCCGCTGCTCTAGCTCGCCATTCACCCGCTCCAGGGAGGCAAACGAAGACTGCATCTGCCGGGCCATGTGGTCAAACGCCCCCCGCAGGCGATCGAGTTCTTGAATCGAAAATCGACCGGGTAAATTGTTTCGCGGACTCTGGGTGGCCTCCAGCGGCCCCGAGGAAATGGCCGCCGCCGCCTGGTTGAGCTGAGCCAGGGGAGCGGTCACCAACCGAGCCGTAATGCAGGCCGCCAAAATAGCGCTAAATAGCGCCGCCAGCCCCAGCAGCAGGCTAAGACGGGTTCCCGTCTCAATTTGCGCGGTAAAGTCGGTAATGGGTACTGTAGTGATAATCAACCAGTCCAGGCCGCAATCATCCCGCCAGGGCAGCACGTCTACATACTGGCTTTGTTCTAGGCCCAGATAGCGATGCAGGGCCTCGACCTGTTGCAGTGAGCCAAACTGCTCTTGCAACAGCTGAATCGTTCTCCGTACAACAGGATCTGGGCTATCGGCCGCCTTCAGCCGTTGGGCCTGGCCGCTGACTACGGTAAAGGGCTGTTCCTCGCCGGAGGTCGCCACCAAATCGCCGCTGCGTTCCACAATGAAAATACGGCTGGAAGGGCTGACGTGGAGCGATTTGAGGAAATCACCAATCTGGGCCAGGATTAAATCAACCCCAATCACCCCCAGCAGGGTTTGATCCGCCGCATATACAGGATGACTGAGAGAAATTGACAGCACCTCTGGCTTATCGTCCCATGGGTAAATGGCGCTCCAGGCGGGATGCCTCGCCTCGGCGGCCACGACATACCAGTCCTCGGTCTGGGCTAGCTCTGGGGCGGCAATCACCTCGGCCCTGAGACGGTTGCCCTGGCTATCGGTGGTGTACATGCTCATGTGGTCCAGGTCGTCTTGCCGGGTTTCGTTGATCAGCAAGGCCCCGTCGTCCAGGCGCTCAACGCCGATAAACTCCCCCTGCTCATTGGCATAGTTAAGGTAGCCAACCTCAAACACCTGCATTTGTTTCCAAAAGTATTGTCCCAGCCGGTCAAAATCATCCAGCTTTAGCAAGCCCAGGGCGACCGCATCCAAATTGATTTGGTTGAGCTGGTGGGGCATGTTCAAATATCCATCGAGGTGGTTGGCGATCTGGCCAGTGACCTCCTGATGCAGCTGGTGCACCAGGGTTTTGACAGCCTGACCGCTGTTGCGCATCGACAACCAGCCCACCAGCCCCACCGGTAGACAAATTTGTAGCACCATCAAGCCAATTAACACCGCCTGTAGCGGCAGGGAAAGCCGCTGCGATCGCCGGGTTAACCGCCGAGGGAAAATGCCCTTTGCTCGATCAAGCATAGTCACGGTCTCAGTTTTTCTAAGGACGGTAAAGCCCTGGCTCGTCCCTTCCTTTCTAGAGCGGTGTAGCCTTCCACCATGCCACGGCAACGCCTGACTTGATTGGTTCTAAAGCATCCTTAATATTCCCTCGGGGCTCTAACCGGTGAGGCCCAGACCCTACGTTTAGGAAGCCCGAATTTAGGGGAACATGCACAGCCCTGGGGAATACCCCCATCATTGTCATGTCGTGAGAGGATAGCTGGTTCCGGTCAAATCCTACCCCTAGGACTCGGGTGGGATCTGAACATACCGCTGGTCAGCCCCACCCGCCCTCAGCGGCGCTAAGATTCTGGCACCGGCCAGGGCGACTCTGCGGAAAACAGGCGCTGGGCCATGGGCGAGCGGAGGTTTACCCAGGCGGTGTAATGGTACTTTGAGGCCGTAATCACCATGTCAGAGGCATCAGGGTTGAGCCGGTCAACATCTTGAAAGAAGCGATCTCGATCTTTAATCGGGGCCGTCAACACCTGGTAAAACAGCTCATTGCGAAACTGCATGCCGGTGACGATTTGGTTCCGGTTCCAAAACTTAAATGGCGTAATAAAGTCTTCGGAAATAAATAGAGTATCCATCGGTTTCGCCAGGTTCTGGTGCCGGATAGCGGTTAGTACTGGCACTCTAGGTAGGTCGCTGAGCGGGTAGCCCACCCTCAGGGTTGAGGGGCAGCCGGGCCGTCTGTAGCAACGGCCTGAACCAGAGTCGGTGATGGCCAGGAGGGATGATCCCAAAAGTTAGATTACCCCGCCCTGCCATACCCCGGTACCCCGGCGACGGGATTCAGCCTCATGGCTGAGTCGAGGGGCTACAAAGTTCTCCCTGGGGCTAGAGCCTCAGCCTGTTCGGCTGGTCTAAAGTGGTAGCCACAAAGGTTTGGGCCGAGGTTGAGGCATGGCCTATCGATAGGGCGCTATGTCGGTGGGTATAGGACGGTCTACACCCACAGAACGATACTAAACGTGAATAGCTGATTTAACCTGCGAGGGCAGCCATCAACTGCTAAGGGTTAAGACTGCATCAATTAAGCCAATGACGGCGATTTTATGGAGAAGACCAATGATTACTAGTTTAGAATGCTTGGTTGTTTTATCGGGCGCAGCCGTAGTGCTGGCGCTTATAACTGTAATGCCTCGCCAGGTGAAATCTGGCGTTATAGCCACAGCGCTACTGGTAACCCTGCTGGGGGGCTTGGGTCAGCCCGCCTGGGCCGGAGCTGTCAGCGGCGATGTTCTTTCTGATGGTCAGAAGTCTTTGAACGAAGATCTTAGCCTGACGCCCCAGGCGACCCAGTACCAGGGCATTGAGTATGCCCAGACCAAAGGTACTCCCCTTGGCGATCAGGAAATCACCCAGAAAGTGCGTCAAGAACTGCCTAGCGACATCAAGCTGAGCGTCTCCAATGGCTCGGTGCGAGTTTCGGGTCGGGTTTCTGACCTAAACACGGCCCAGGCCATTGTGCAGGACATCAAGGAAATTCCAGGCGTGCATGAAGTAGCCTACGACCTAGGACTCGCTCAGTAAGCTTGAGCTAGATCTTTTAGAGCTCGCAGATCATCAGGCTCAAAATCA
The DNA here is from genome assembly GCA_036848635.1 of Nodosilinea sp. CTOTU7336. GTDB lineage: Bacteria > Cyanobacteriota > Cyanobacteriia > Phormidesmidales > Phormidesmidaceae > Nodosilinea. The sequence continues at coordinate 20,240 of DAIUJR010000026.1, read as the reverse complement.
ACGATGCTGGAAAAAAGTGTTGATTTTGAGCCCGATCGATGCCATTTTCCCTCAGGTTCTTTTAAGTTTCGCCCTCAAAACTTAATGGCCAGTCACCTATTTGCCAATCAATCTCAGCGATCAAGGCTACCTATGACAACTCCTCCTGACTCAAATCCTACAAAAGTTTCTCCTTTACAAGAAAAGGCTGACCAAAAAGCCGTCGATCCTCGGGATCTGGTGACTAAGTCTGGGCTCCCAAAGACACCACAGGAGCTGATTGAAAATCCAGCGGTTACGCCCCAAATGATCGATGAATCTGATCGTCGTGATACGAACTACGTTCGAGACGATCGTGATGAAACCGGTATGCAGGAATAACCTAGCTAAGGTTTACTCCAAATGGTTTCTCCCCAAGACCCAAGGCTTTCTGTTCCACGCCGCCCGACGCCGCCTAGCCATTTTCGTCAGCTACTTGATGCTGTCGCCCTGATTGTCGGCGTTGGGCTGATGGTTGGCTACCTCACCGCTAACATTGCCGATGCTTTTTATGAAGGAACCTGGTACGGCTTGCGCAGCTTAGCCGCTAGCATTTTGCCGTTGTTAATCACCATTTATATTGGTTGGTTGGTTGGCTTGCAGGTGCCTATCAATAGTAGCCAAGCTCCTAAAATCAATAACTTTATTATTTTTACCCTCTGGACTACGTTAATTTTGGGGGTAAGCGAGTACATTGCCTATCTTGAGTTTCCGCTAGCGGAGTTTTTGTATTCCCTTACCCTGGCGGCATTGATCTTACGGTATAAACGACATAGTTCATTTAAGGCCCTAGTAGCCTGTTGCTACGGCATTATCTGTGGCTCGTTAGGTGCTTTAGTGCTGTTTGGGTAGGTGATGAGACTGCATGGCCTATGGGATGGCCATGGGATCAATAAAAGCGCCAAAATTTACGGTTCTAGCTTCTAGCTTCTAGTTTCTAGAGTCTGGAATTTTCTAGAAAATGCAATCTGCACGGTGGGGTTTGGTGCATTATGGTTCTGGGTATTGCCGCTATAGTTCTTCTAGTTCTATTTCCACTGTCTTGGCTCTACGTGCGAGGAATGTTTCGGCAAGACGGCCACTTCAATTTAGCGGGTGTTCCGGCAGGTAGGGCCAATTTTGCCTTTACCCTGGCGGCTATTTCAGATTCTCAACTCACCTATGGCACGGCCACTCGGTTTGACTCAGACATTGCCGCCATTCAACAGGCTCGGCTAGAAGCCATTGCCCAAGCCCAGCACAGCATTCAGTTTGAAACCTTCAAGATGTCTCCTGGGCGGCGGGCTAAAGACTTCTCAACGGCCCTCCAAGAACGAGCGCAGCAGGGGGTGAAAATACAGCTTCTAGCTGATAGCTATGGGGCTGAATCTCTGCCTAGGGAATACTGGACAAGTCTAGAAAATGCCGGGGTTGAGATCCGGTTTTTTAACCCCTTCTCCTGGCGTTCACCGGTTGACTTTTTGCGCCGCAACCACCGCAAGCTGCTGATTATTGACCAAGCCACGGCGCTCATCGGTGGGGCGGGTATCTCTGACTTTTGGGATGGTGAAGAACCTGCTACCACGAACAATCCCTGGTTTGATTTTGAGGTGCACTGGCAGGGAGAGGCCGTTGGTTGGCTGACGGGGCTATTTTGGCAGCACTGGCTGGATGCGGGGGGAAAGGTGGATTTAGCCGCCCACCAGCCCCGAGGTTCTACTGAGGAGCCTTGTAGCCAGATTCTAGTCACCGCTGGAGAAGATCCTACGCCCCAAAACTCGCCGATTCGCAGTTTGTTTCAGGCGTCTATTTTGGCGGCCAAGGCGCGCATTTGGATGGCTAGCCCCTACCTACTACCCGATCAAATGACCTGCACCATGCTGTCCCAGGCCCGCCAGCGAGGCGTTGATGTCCGGGTGTTGACCATGGGGCCACACAACGATAAACCTTACGTTTATTACACCTCTAGGCAACACTTCGGGCCATTGCTAAAAAGCGGCGTTAAGCTCCACGAATACCAGCCCAGCATGATGCATGCCAAGGTGATTTTGATCGATAATGACTGGGTCAGCCTGGGCAGCGCCAATTTAGACCCCCGCAGCTTTTTCCACAATGATGAACTGAACTTGGGCACTGATCATGCCGCTTTAATCCAATCGGTTGAAGCCTTTTTTGATCAAGGGTTTGCCCAGAGTCAGCTGATTCAGCTTAAGGACTGGGAAAATCGCCCCTGGCAGCAAAAGGTACTGGGGAAATTATTTAGCCTTGGCTATTGGCATTTTTAGGGGCGTTGGAAATCCGGGCTACTGCCAGCCGTCTAAGTCCTGTATCCAGGTTTGGGTAAAGAGCATCCACTGGTCGCGGCGACGCTCGAAGTCAGCGGCCACCCAGATCAGGGCAATGCCCACTATAATGCCCGCTACCCATTTGACGAACGGATAGGTGCTGTTGAGCAGGATGAGCTGGTTGAGAGCGTTAAGGCCAAAGATCACCGTGCCAACATAGAGACAGGCACGGGTGCGGAAAGCCAGCCCGGCGGCGATCGCGCCTAGGGCCATCACCCCGACCGGAATCCCCGTCCACCGTTGGGATACTAGGGCGGTGAGCAGCACCAGGGTCAGGGCCACGACCCGCAGCCAGTGGCGAAGGAGCTTACCGCCAGGCGACTTCAGGAAGGGATCGACCTGAGCCCCATAGAGCAGGCCCAGGCCCAGGGGTAGGACGTAACCCAGCGAATCACCAATATGCCAATCTCCCAGCCACACCCACACCGCCCAGACCGCACACCCCACCGCTAGGTAAGACACCCGTACTCGCCCGCTATGCCAGGCCAGCCAGCCGTAAAACCCCACCAGCACCCACAGGGTGGGAATATGGTCAAGCCCCTGGGTGAGCACGGTAATGGCCAACGGCACGATGACCGCCATCACCCGCCAGGGTCGCTGGGGCCAGCCTTTTGCCGCCCAGGGTAACCAGTACATCGGCACCGCCACCCCGGCGGCTACCACCCCCCACCCGCTATCCAGCCATGCCAGGGCAGGAAAGGTCAGGCGTAGTAGGGCAAACCAGCCAATTAGTTCCCCTAAGCCGGCATAAACCCAGCCATGCTGGCCTGGCCCAGGATTACCCAATCGACCCTGGGACAGGGCATAGAGCAACAGTGCGGTGGCGATCGCCAAGCCCAGCCCGGCCAAGGCGGCCTCGGCAAACTCCAGCGCCACCCCGGCAACTAGCATTAGTAAACTGCCCAGCAGCCAGTGAAGGTGAGCTGCCCATACCAGATCAGCCTGGGGCAGCTGAATGCTGCGCTCTAGCCGCCCCGCCCCCAGACGATAGCTCCCCATAATCAGCGCCGCTACTCCGGCCAGAATGATCAGCCCATCCGCCGCCGCCCCCCCGGGAGACTGGCGCAGTTGGTAAAGCACCAGTTCGTACCACCCCACGGACACCCCCCCCAGAGCCAGCCAGCGGATGAGAGCCACCTGACGACGGCGACCAATTTCTAGCGCCAGCAGGGCTGCACCCACCACCAGCCACCCCGTCCAGCCGGTGGTGGTATAGGCCCGCAGCAGCAGGGCCAAAGCCGCATATCCTAGGGTAAGGGATTGCAGATGGGCGGCCAGGTGAGGGTGGGATCTTTGCAGCTTTGCGGCCAGAGCCAGGGCCACTGCTCCTAGTCCCAGCGTTGGGGCGGCGAGAGCCAGGGGGGTAGCGTAACGCCAGGCTAAGGCCCAGGCCAGCAGCAGCTCTAAACCCCAGCCCCCCAGGTAAACCGTAAGCGGCTGAACCTGTCGCCGGTAGCGCCACCCCAGCGCCAGCAAAAAACCGCCTAGGGCCACCAGGGTCATGGGCTGGGGCATTCGCCAGCCGAGGTAGAAAAAACCAATTGCCACGGTCAGGAATATCAGTAACCCAAAGGCTAAGGTATGGGCCCACAGGTCGCTGGCCCGACGATAGCGATCTACCAAGGAATTGGCTGGCCCGCCTTCTGACCGGGCCGATAGTAAGCCCCAGGCCACCCACAGTGCCGCTATCAGCCCTACGGTGACCCCGCACCAGTCGGCCGCGTGGCGGGGATAGCCGGGAATCAGATCCTCCAGCCTGCTGACCACAAAGCCCAGGCCAAACCCAAGGGCCAGCCAGGGCACGGCGCGATGGCGATGGTAAAGACTGTTGATCCCGGTGAGGGCGGTCGCTGTACCCAACCCCACCAGCCTGGTCCAGGGCATTCCCAGGGTTAGGGGTAGTGCGAGGCCGGTCGCCAGGATGCTGGCGGGGTAGCGGCCAATTAAGGTCAGCACCAGAGGAATCACCAGCCCTAACCCGCTCAGCCCGAAGCGCAGATTGTGATCGACTGACTGCCCCCACAGTAGGGCATAGATCAGAGCCGATAGCCCTGCTCCATAGAGCCAGGCGCTTTCGGCCCAGAGCTGTTGGAGCACTTTGCTGAGTAGCAGGGCCACCACCGCCAGGGTGACCATCACCACCGTCCAGTGGCTAAGGGCAAGGGTGGGCCAGCGCTGGCCAATGGCGATGACCACGGTGGCCAGGGCCAGCCCGTAGCTGACCATGATGCGCCCCTGGGAAAGGGGCGCACGACGACCTGTGGCGACCAGGGCCGTAATCGTAGAGGCCACTAGGTTCACCACCAGCACCGGGCCGCTGGCGGCGCTAATCAGAGTCAGCAGCAGGCTAGAGCCGAGGGCAATGCCATCGCTAAATCGGCCTAGCCGGGGCTGGTCGCGGCGAAAATATCGGTCGGCTAGGGCCACCATCCCCACCACGTAGGGAAACAGGGACACGCCTAGGAGGGCATAGCCGCCGTCGGCACCAGCCCAGGTCGAAAGCGGGGCCAGTATCCCCCGCCGCATGGTTTGGGGTACCAGTTCCCAGCCCACAAAGGCCAGCTGTACGGCAATGGCGTAGGCGGTCAGCAAGTCGCGGCGCTTGCTAACCCGGCGCAGGGCCTGGAGCCGTAGCCCTAGACCGAGTACGCTAACTCCAAAGGCCTGGGCTAGCCAGTCAGAGATCGCGATCAGCCAGCCCCAAACCAGCAGCCCCCGGCCAATTCCAATGCTCCAGCCATGGGTACGGATGGGATTGGTCACAGTCACCGTACCAACAGCTTCTTCCGTATCACCCAATGGAGGGGCCACCATTCGCCGCTGTCCCAGCCAAACCCAGGTGGCTCCATACAGGCCAAAGGCCAAACCGAGCTGCCCCCAGCGCTGGGGGTCGAGCACCGTCAGCGCTCGCAGCAGTAGTAGCCCCAGGGCCGCAATCAGCGCCACCCTGGGCAGGGGCAGCGGCTGGAACGACCCGTCGCCCCGCCATGAATGGCTTTCTGGGTGTGACAGCCCCCCCCGGCGCGATTGGTAGAGAATAGCGGCGGCACTCCCCAAAACGCCCCCGTAAACGGCGAAAATCGGCATCCACCCTGTGGCCCAGCCGGTATGCAGGTAGGCTAACCCCAGGGCATGCCGCTGTTCGAGGGGAGAACTATGCTGCCTGCGCAGCACATCCAGGGCGGTCAGGGTGAGCAGTAGGGCAGAAATCCCCCCCCCCAGCACCCCCAGCCCTCCTCGCCAGACCCCCAGCCCATCCATGGCCCAAAAGTTGAGGGGCACCAGCAGCAGGGTAATCATCCGCAGGGTGATGGCGGTGAGCTGGAGGTTAGGGCTGCGGCTGCACCACACCCCCGCCCCCCAAAACACCAGGGTATAGGCCAGCAGCACCAGATATTGGCCAATGGCGCTAAACCTGGCCCACTGGGTCGCCGCCAGTACCGCCGACGACAGCACCACCAGAAATACCCCCAGCCCCAGCAGCCAGACGACGCTGAGTTCGCTCATCAGGCGATTCAGCCAGAGGTTGAGGGGGCCGGGGGGGCGCGGCGGGGTCGGTGGAGCCAATGCACTAACGGCAGGCGGGGCCGCTGACCCAGGGGCCGCTCGACGGCGACGCCCACGGGTCGAACCGGATGAGGCGTCGCTATCGTCGGGCAGAAAATCCTGAACCGGGGCGTTCGCGGCCGCTACGGGTTCCCCCACCGGGTCAAAGGGGTTGGCGACCGTGGTTAAGCCCCCCTCCCCGGCGGCGAAGGGCTCAAGGTCTAGCTGTAGCTGGCAACTAAGCTGTTCCTGGCAGAGGTCGCGCAGTTGCTGTTGGGAAATTAAGCCTAGCCGTACCCAGGTTTCCAAGCCTTCCAGCAGCCCTGGCTGATCGGCGGAAAGCTCAAGCTGTAATCGAATGGGAGGATTTCGATCATCAGCCATGGTCAGCGTTGGGGAGAAAGGGCTGTGAGTTAGCGACCATGCATCCAAGATCCTTATAGAGCGGGTTTCGGCGGCGCTCAGCTCGCTGGGCTACCTAGCATCATAGGGGGTTAGATGTCTCCGTCCGCAGGATTAGTCGAGATGGCTATGCCAACGTTGCCAAGGCGGGCTGGGGTCGCAGGGGATATAAAAGAATGCCCAAAATTTTGTCGATTTGATTAATGTAGTACTCGTCTAGGTCAATGCTGGCCAGTCTTCCGCTCAACGTCATAAATTTCCAGTTGGTTCCAGTAGTAACAGCCCCGTAGATTACCTGAATGGAGTTTTCGGCTCGCTGGTTAAAGAGCTGCGCGGCAACCATGGCGGCCATGCACTGCCCCAGCCCAGCGACGATGTTTTCGTTTTTAGCCTCAATAATAGTCATTACCGGAGCCGTAACGTAGTACTGCTCTAGGGATCGGCTCAGAATATAGTCGCAAAAGCCCTTGAGACCCTGCTCTGGGTCAACGTTAAACTCGACCCCAGAAAATAGGCTGACCTGATAGCCAGTTTGCCGCCTGGCCTCGGCTAGAATCGGCGCAATTAAAAATTCGGAACGGGCTTTTTCGCTGTTAATGGCGATGGCCAGAGGCTTATTTTCCCGCAGATCTAGCAGTAGCCGTTCCGACGGTGGCACCTCAACGGTATCGGCAAATAAGCGCCGATTTTCTTCAACGGCTAGCCCAAACGTTTCTCGCACCTTGGCTAGGGTAAAGTCACCGTAGGCCATGATCGCTCCTCTCCTGGCGGTTGACCCTAATTCTACAAATTTTAGGTGGGGTAAATGCGCCCCTGTTTACCGAGGGTGCTCAGTAGCGTATAGCCTACGAAGCCCAACCCGGCTAGGTAAAAGACCGCCCGAGGCAATATTTTTAGGGGGTTCGGGTCTTTATTGCAGGGCGCGTGGCCCAGCACGTGACAGTCAAATAAGCGCCTAAATAGCCGCAGGTTTTGCCCCACCGTCAGGTTCTTGAGACCCAGCAAAAAGTGATTATGGTAGAAATCTAGCTGGTAGCGCAGGGAGCGGGTAGAAATATCGTGGCAGCCGCCGGTGGCTTCCCCCAGGTGCACCAGGTGGGCTTCGGGGTTGTACCAGATGATGTAGCCGGTGGCGCGAATATGCAGACAAAAGTCAGACTCTTCGCGCACGGCGCTGCCGTAGAACCGCTCGTCGAACCGCAGCCTATATTGGTCAAACAGCTCGCGCCGAAACGACATGTTGCACCCCCGTGCCGTCAATACTGGCTGGGGCTGGGTGGTGTGTACTAGATCTAGGTGGTACCAGGCAATGCCAGGATCCATCGCTTCGGGAGGCAGGTACTCAATTTCTAAGTCGGTGTCTTCGGCCAGCTTCATGCGATCAAACACCCGCCCGGCCACGGCCCCCACCTCAGGTCGCTGTTGAAAGGTGTGGGCGTGGGCATAGAGGTAGCCAGGGGGCAGCACCACGTCGTCATCGATAAATACTACGATGTCGCCGGAAGACTGGTCAATGCCGAGGTTGCGGGCGGCGGGTAGGCTGGCCCAGGGTACCCGACATAAGGTGATTTTTTCGGCATTAGCCAGTTCGTCAAGCACCTTCTGGGTTGCGGGCTGATGGGTCGAGGTCTGGTCTACCACAATCACCTCGTAGACAGGATAGTCCTGGGCTAGGACGCTGCGCAGGGTGTCACAGAGCACCGCTTCCCGCTGATAGGTGGGAATGATGATTGAGAGGGTAGGCCAGTCCATAGGCAGAGGAATTGATGGGGCTGAGACCATTATTCCCTGCCGGTTGAGGAATGTTGGGCCGCAGGGTTAGGCCCCTGAGTTGGCTAGTCCTACGTCGGGGGCGGCTACATCAAGCCAAGGTGAATTGGGGGTGCAGACCTATCATCATCTCCATCAATTTTTGAGCTGATTGACTGACAAAACTCTTGAAACCCTCATTCTGCCGTAGGTTGGGTTAGCGATAGCGTAACCCAACAAAACCGTTGCTGGTGTTGGGTTTCGTCACCTCAACCCAACCTACGCGAGAAACTTTTGTCAGTTAATCAGGGTTTTGAGACATTGGTTTTCAACACTCCGGACAGTTTTTGATGGCCAACGATAGAATGCGGGTTTTAGGCCTCTTCCGCAGTAGCCTGGCCGACGAGAAGCCAAGGGTTTCAGCGCTTGCTCAGAAAAGTGTCCGGGCTATTGGGTTTTGAGACATTGGTTTTGGGACATTTAATAGTAGCTTTATAGGTGCCGTGAAGTATTAGTCCCTTAACCGTCAGCCCCGCCATGACCAAACATTTGATTCTCTTTCGCCACGGCAAATCTGACTGGGAGGCGTCCTTTAGCTGCGATCATGACCGGCCGGTGGCGGAGCGGGGCATGGTGGCAGCTCGGGCGATGGGTAAGCTGCTGGCGGCGGCCGACTGGGTGCCTGATTTAGCCATTACATCTTCTGCCGTAAGAGCCCGTACTACCCTTGAGCTGGCCATGGCAGCGGGCCAGTGGCAGTGCCCCGTGCAGGTGGCCGACTGCCTCTATGAGGCCAGCGTGGAGGACGTGTTGGCGGTTATTCACCAGGCCCCTGACCCGTGCAATTGCCTACTGCTGGTAGGCCACGAACCCACCTGGTCTGATACGGCCTCGTCTCTACTGGGGGGCGCTACGGTGCAGGTTCCTACCGCCGCCCTGGTGGGGCTGGAATTTGAGGTCGAGACCTGGCCCCAGGTTGAGCCGCGGTGCGGTACCCTACTATGGCTACTGCCGCCTAAGCTGCTCACCCCCAGCCTGGTATAACCGATGGCCGAGACCCGCTACCACACCTGGAACACTTACCGCTGTGCCTACGATCATGACCCCGGCACCGATGGCAGCACGCCACCGCTACTGCTGATTCATCCCATCGGGGTGGGGCTGGCCGGGTGGTTTTGGCAGCGGTTTCGCCAGGCGGTTCGGCACCAGGGCTGGACTAATCCGATTTATATCCCCGATTTGCTGGGCTGCGGCGCGAGCGACAAGCCCACCGTGGCCTATACCCCCGGCGACTGGGCCAGCCAGCTCGATGATCTGATTCGCCACGTAATTCAACGGCCGGTGGTGGTGGTGGCCCAGGGGGCGACCTTGCCGATTGTCCTGAAGCTGGTCGAGCGTAGCAACGGTGAACCCTGGATTCAATCGCTGGTGCTGAGCGGCCCGCCGGGCTGGGCGTTAGTCACCAGCCGCCCCAACCCCACCGGCCAAAGGCTGCTGTGGAACCTGCTGTTTAGTGGCCCGGCGGGGGCGGCGTTCTTTCGCTATGCCCGGCGGGAGGCGTTTTTGCGGTCGTTTTCGCGCCGCCAGCTGTTTGACTCGGCCGCGGCCATTGACCGCAAGTGGCTCGACCAGCTCCAGGCAGATGCCAGCGATGCCGCCGGGCGCTACGCGGTGTTCTCGTTTTTGGCTGGGTTCTGGCGTGAGGACTACACCGAGGCCATTGAAGCCTTACACATTCCCACCCTGGTGCTGTTTGGCGAGGCGGCCTCGGGCATCGACCGCCTCAGCCGCGCCGATGCGGCCCAAAAGCGGCTAAACGACTACCTAGAGCATCTGCCCCAGGGCACCGGGAAGATTATTGCCGGACGCAACGTGCTGCCCTACGAATCGACCCAGGCATTTGTGGCGGCGATGGAGCGAGGTCATTGCAATCACCCGGAGGGTGCATAGCGCTCAGGCGAGGCGACGTAGCTTGCTTCCCGTAGGGTAACCCAACACCAGCAACGGTTTCGTTGGGTTACGCTATCGCTAACCCAACCTACGACAGAATGAGGGTTTCAAGAGTTTTGTCAGTCAACCAGATAGAGAGCTCTCCTGATCTAATGGATGATTATTTGCTTGGGCCATTCTTGGTTCTGAGGTGCAACGTTCTGAATTGCGACATTGACGATTAGCGGGGATGAATTCCAGGCGGTTTCGCCCCCGATGTTTGGCCTGGTATAGCGCCTGGTCGGCACGGGCTAAGATAGCGGCAAAGTCTGCGTCGCTGTCATCGTAGCAGGCGAGGCCAATGCTGACCGTAATAGTGGTTTTATGCCCATTGAAAGACATAGCGTGCTCTAAAACCTCAGCCAAGATCCGCTGGCCAATCGCCATGGCTTCATTGGATAGGGTATGGGGCAGAAAGACCGCGAACTCTTCGCCGCCAAGCCGACCGAAATGGTCGGTAGCGCGCAGCGTTTGAGCAATTATTGCCGTCATTTGGCACAGTACCTGGTCGCCAAAGGCATGGCCAAAGGCATCGTTAACCTGCTTGAAGTGGTCGATATCAATCATTAGTACCGCAAAGGGCTCGCCGTAGCGCTTCGAGCGCTTGATCTCATGGTCGGCATAGGCTAAAAACGAGGCCCGGTTGGCAATACCGGTGAGAGAATCTTGGGTCGCCTGCTGCTGCAACTGCTGCAGTTTACGATGCTGCCCCAACGCCACCTGAATGGCCGCATCCACCTGATGGGCCTGAAAAGGTTTAGGAATGAACCCATACCCCCCGATTTCTTGAACCTGGCTGAGGGTGTGGGCATCGGTGAGGGCGGTCACGTAGATTACCGGAATGCCAAGATTATTCTGGATGAAGTTGGCCGCATCTAACCCTGATTCCTGGCCTTTAATCACAATATCCATCAGCACCAGGTCAGGCTTCTGGGTCTCAGACACCAAAATCGCATCTTTGCTAGAAGAAACCGCATCGATTACCTCGTACTCCAGCTTTTTCAGCTTGCGCTCTAAGTTCTTGGCAATGAGCAGTTCATCTTCAACGATTAAGATTCTGGGCCTACCCATGGCAACACTCACTCTCTACAATTCCTAAAACCGTGATTGGAGCTGGCCCTGGGGCTGATGCCCGAGATCAAATGGTCTTGAAAACAGCAGCCAGGCATGAGCCCTTTATTTTCAAAAACTTTTAAGTAAAGCCTGCATCCTGGCTGCCTGACACAAGTCCCAAAAGCCTTGAAAACACGTTGTCTCAGAGCTGAAGTCTATCGTTCATAGCCTGGAACTGAAAGGCTTGTTCTAAGGGGCTTTCGGGCAAAGCCTCCGACGAGAAATCAGGGGGTTCCGGAGATGTGTCAGGCAGTCAGGCCTGCATCTTTATTGTAGCTTTAATGTCGGAAATTTCATTTTTGCGGCCCGCAGTCTAGGGATCCATCTCTTCAGGGAATATTGGGCCGAGCTGAGGGAATGCAGACCCGTACCAGCACCCAACTCGCTTATCCAGACTGACCGTGGGCCATCAAGAACGCCTGAAAGTCTGGGCTCGACAGTGGCGGAGAAAACAAAAAACCCTGGGCCAAATGACAATTTTGGCTCAATAATGCCTCCGCTTCTTCCTGTAGTTCAACGCCCTCGGCGACGATGTCTAAGTTAAAGCTTCGAGCCAGCTGAATGATGGCCTGAACAATGGCCGCCTTATTCGTATCGCGGTAGCTATTTTGGATAAAGCTGCGGTCAATTTTCAAAATATCAAACGGAAACTCCTGCAAATAGCTGAGGGACGAGTAGCCGGTGCCGAAGTCATCAAAGGAGAGCTGGACCTGGAGCTCCTTGAGGGCAAAGATGGTTTGCAGCAAAGGAAAGCTTTGCTTCATCAAGACGGTTTCGGTAATTTCGAGGGCTAGTAGTTCTGGGGGCAGGCCGGTGTGGTTCAGCACCGCGGCCACGGTATTGGCAATCTCCCCCTGGCGAAACTGGTCAGGGGAAACATTGACCGATAGCTTCAGGGGTTTGGGATGGAGGCGTTGCCAACCCCTGGCTTCGGTACAGGCCTCCTGCAAAACCCAGGCCCCGATCGCCGCAATCAGCTGGTTCTGCTCAGCCAGGGGGATAAACGTGGCCGGAGAAATCATCCCTAGCCGAGGATGATGCCAGCGGAGCAGCGCCTCGGCCCCGATCATCTCTCGGGTGTTGAGGTCAACTAACGGCTGATAGTACACCTGGAGCTGTTGCCGTTCAAGCGCCTTGTGCAAATCCGTTTCTAGGGCTACCGCCTGGGCACTACCGCTCATGCGCTGGGAGGCTTTTTTGATTTCGCTATGCAGCTGTGAGCACAACTCTTCGGCTGTTTCTAAGGATTTAACCGCCTCATTGTGTTGATCATGCTTTTGGATCGCCACTCGAATGGTGGCGTCTAGCTCCTGCACCCTGAACGGCTTCAGAATATAGCCGTAGGCTCCGCTATACTCAGCCCGCTGGATGGTTTCATGATCGGCGTAGGCGGTCAGGTAAATGACTGGAATATTGTAGTTTTTGAAAATTTCCTGGGCGGCCTGAATGCCGTCTATATTGCCCTGAATGACGATATCCATGAGGATTAGACTGGGAGTGGCGCTCGCTGCCAGCTGAATGGCGCCCTCGCCAGATGTTGCAATGTCAACCACCCCGTAGCCCAGTTTTTTCAGCTTTCGAGACAGGTTTTGAGCAATTAAAAGCTCATCCTCAACGATTAGAATATCGATACTTTCATGGCGGGATGAATTCATTGAGTTCGACCTGGGTTTAGCAAAATATTCTTCAATGGGTGGCTGTTATGACGGAATTCAAAAGGTTCTAGGGGGTTGCCAACTTAATGGCCGCCGGGAAAACAAACGTCAGACGGTCATTTCAGGGCCGATCCCTGAGGTCGCAGGGTTAGCCAGCCCACCAAAGTGGCTGCTACAATGTCACTGATTCGGCTGTGTTTTAACATCTGTGGAACTACGCCCGCTCAAAAAAGCATGTTAAAGAGTATACCGGTGGATCTGGCCGCTAAGGGGTTTGACAATCCTTTCGAGTTCTCACGCGCTCATCCAGCGGCGCTGTCTCCGGTGCCCTAGTCTCCGTCATAATACAGGCTATTTCCGTTCAAAAAGCGCTGAAACCCTGGGGTTCTCCGGGGCCAGGCTACTGCGGAAGAGGGCTGAAACCCGTATTCTACCATTGGTCATCAAAGCCTGTCTGGAGGGCTGCTAATTAGGAACGCTATTTAGCCTCGACCCTTTGGCCTTAAACCCCCGGTATCAAGATAGACAAGATTTAGTCTTGTGTTTACTGAACATTATTGTCCAGAGTTCGTCTCTTTAAACAGGGTGTGTCTCTTTTGGTCGTTACCAATAAAAGAGTAAATACATTTTTAACCTAATGCTTTACCCACTCACCTGCACCCTGGCTGACCAGTTCAATGGTTTTCGGGTAGTTTTTAAGGACTCTGTTATCGTTAACGGGTTTTGGCGCAGCGGCACTACCTGGATCATGGAGCTAGCCGCCGAAATGCTCAAGGCAAAGACGGTTTTTGAGCCCTTCAACCCGCCCCCGCCGGAAACAGCTACGGTAGAGAAGAGCCCCATTGGTAAATGCCTACCAGAAATTCAGCCCCCCCGGCAGGACTATGCCTTTGTCTGCGGATTGATGCCCTATGTGGCCGATAGGCTTGATCCTGAAAGTCGTCTGGCTATGGTGGTAGAACAGGCCCTGCGGGGACGACTCAAGCGGCGTAAACTCGGGAAGAAGACTCTCCAAGAATGTCTTCGGCCCCGAGTAGTGACTAAATTTACCCGAGGTTCTTTATGTTTGCGGCCTATTCAAGATGCCTTTGCGGTACCTGTGCTACACGTCATCCGCGATCCTAGGGCGGTGATTGCCTCCATTAAGCACTTGGATGACGGTAATTTTGCCTGGGGCACCTTCAATAATTTCCCCTTGAAACAGCATCTGCTGGGCATTCCAGACGGCAGGGTTGACTACTTTACCCGATGGGCCGAGGACATTGAGATGTTCAACCAGGCCACCGACTACCACCGCCTGGCCGCCTACTATTGCCTGACGGAACGGTACTTTCTAGACTCGTTTCATCAGGCCCAGCACCCCTTTACCACTATTCGCTTTGAGGCGATTAGCCTATCGGAGGCGGGGCTTCTTCGCCGAGCCCTAGACTGTCTAGGGCTGCCCCTGCAAGCTCAACCCGCCATTGACGCTAACCGCCCTTCTTCTACGGACTGGGGAAATTTGGCCCAGGCTGGTCATCGTTCTATACAGGATCGAATTTTCAGCTGGCAAAAAAAGTTGACCACCGCCCAGCAGCACGCCATTGATGAAGTGGTAAGACACTTCGCTATGACGGATCATTTGTGGCCACCCGAGGTCTTAGAACCGGCCCGTCTACGGTAACGCATGCGGTAAAGATAGAGACCCCAGCCAGGGCTTACTGTCGCCCTATAAGCCAGTAGGTGGGTAGCTGCCCACGTCCCTTGACGGCCACATAGCCTCGATAGTCGAACTTAAATTTATCTTTAAGTTTCTCGTACAGCTCAGGGGTGACCTGAATGCGCTGGGGCTCGCCGGTAGCTTCCATCCGGCTGGCAATGTTGACCGTGTCGCCCCAGAGGTCGTAGGCAAATTTGCGGCGACCAATTACCCCGGCCACCACCGGGCCGAGGTTAATGCCTACCCGAATTTGAAAGGTGCTGCCATCGGGTCGGGGGAACTGCTTAATGGCTTCGCAGATATCCAGGGCAAACTGAGCGATGGCCTCGTGGTGGTTGTCTTGGGGGATAGGTAGGCCCCCGGCCACCATGTAGGCATCGCCAATGGTTTTAATTTTTTCTAGTCGGTGAAATTCGGCCAGTTGATCAAACATCGAGAAAATTTCGTTCAGCATTTTGACCAACTGCCCCGGCGTCATTTCGCTAGAGGCAGCCGTAAAGTCTACCAGGTCGGCAAACAGTACGCTCACCTGGTCAAGGCTTTCGGCAATGGTGCGGGCCCCACCCTTGAGGCGCTGGGCAATGCGGTAGGGCAGAATATTGACCAGCAAACGGTCGGCCTGCTGGCGCTGCTGGCGCAGCTCCGTTTCCATCTGGCGACGCTCGCTAATGTCATGCACAATCCCCTCGTAGTGCAGAAAGGTGCCGTCCTTATCCCATACCTTCCAAATGTCTTCGCTGACCCAGAAGGTGCTGCCGTCTTTGCGAAAAACCTCCGATTCGGCATCGGTGATCTTGTCAAAGCGGTTCAGGTAAACCACCAGCTCATCTCGACGCTTGGGTTGGCAGTACACCTGGCGACTAATATCTTCGGCCACGGCAACCATATCCGCCGGAGAGTCGTAGCCGTAGAGGCGGGCCATGGATGGGTTAACGCTGAGGTATTGCCCCCCCACGGAGGCCTTAAAGATGCCCACCGTAGCGTTTTCAAAGATGCTGCGGTAGTTTAGCTCTGCCGCCACCAGGGCCTGCTCGACCTGGGTGCGCTCCTGCACCTCCTGCAGCAGCAGGGTATTTTGGTGGTTAAGCTGCCGCCGCTGCTGGGAAAGGCGCAGTTGATTTTGCACCCGCACCAGCACTTCCTGCACCGCAAAAGGTTTGGCAATGTAGTCGGCGGCCCCCACCTGAAACGCCTTGACCTTATCTAAGGAATCCGCTAGAGAACTTAAAAAGATCACGGGAATATCCTGGGTGAGGACGTTAGCTTTGAGCTGTTGGCACAAGGTGTAGCCGTCTAGATCGGGCAGAATAATATCGAGCAAAATCAACGCGGGCGGGTAGTCAGCAATTAGGTCGAACGCCTGCTGCCCCGTGGCCGCTCTCCGAAGAGCATACCCCTGTTGCTTGAGTAGACGAGTCAGCAGACGGACAGTCTCAGGATCGTCATCAACGACGACTAAATCGGTTGCGGGAAGAGCGTCATCCACTGAGCTTAGGGTCTAATGAGCGACTTGATTGGTTTAAGCATACGGGTATTGCGCTGAAACAATGCACCCAAATGGAAGCAATTCTGCGAAATCAACCTGAGCCTGGCCCAGGATAAAGGAATTGACCAGAGAAGGTTGCTGACACCGGGCTAAATAGCCACGATTTTGCTTTGGTGTGGGTCATCTAAAGCCTCTGAGGCAACAGGACTTTCACCCTTTATAGCCAAATCAGCATTTAGAAATCCTCAGTAAATCGCAAAACAGATCGCCAATCCCCTGATGGCCCACCCTGCGGGCAGCAAGCTACATCCCCCAGCCTCTGCTCCCAACCTGGGAGCAGGGGGGCAGAACGGCTCAAAATCCCTCTCTCAGGCTTGGGAGAGGGGTTTGGGGTGAGGGCAATTCTGCGGCTAGGCCCATCGTTTTCGATCTACTGATCCTGCTTAAAAAAATCACCGTCTGGGGGCTGAGCACTGCTCAGCCCCTACAATTCATGGGTATGTTACTAAAATTTGGCCCTAGCCCCCTAAACCTAAGTTGAGTTTATTGAGGAGACGCGGACCTAAGATTTCCTCAAGTTAATCATTCTGCAAGTGCTCTCCCGATTAGCTTACTAGGGCAGCATCAGCGAATCCGGAGATTCTGGCTTTCATTTTTGTAGCCGGTCACGAGTCCCTGCTTCAGGGAAACCTCGCTGGCATCAAAATACAGCACTTCCTCACAGTTGATGTCATTGCGGCTAATGGCCACCGGGGTTTCTTGCTGCACTCTGAGAACCTCGGCCCGGCTTGAACCTACCTGCCAGGCGCTAGGAGCGGGCTGGTAGGTGGGGAAATTGGCCACCGCCATGGACACCTTGAGGTTGCCGTCGGTATTGACGTAGCTCACCACCTGACCGCTGTCGAGCAAAATTGAGCTGTTGCCGTAGTAGATGGTGACCAGCTTTTCGGAGGAATATTTGTCGGTGCGGGTAGGGGTACCCTGGATGCGCAGCACCTCTTCTTGAGGGGTGCCCAGCGTCCATGAGCTGGGGGAAGCCTGGGTCGATAGGGCCACCGGAGCATTGGCCAGCACCTTGAGGTTGCCGTCTATATTGTCGTACTGCTTAACGTAACCGTTTCTCAGTTCAACCATGCTCTGGCCATAGCGCAGCACCTGCTGGCAAGAACTGTCGTAGCCCAATACCTGATCTGGGGTGCCCTGGATAGCCATCACCCAGTCTTGGTCAGACCCAACCGTCCAGTAGTTTTGGCTGCTGGGGGTGCTGCCCCGGCGGGTGTTAACGTTGCTCTGGGCGTATTGTAGGTTGCGGGCGTATTCCGCCACCTTTTGCTGGGCCAGCTCGTAGTTGGGGTTGGCTTTAGTGACCGATTTCATCCGGTCAATGGCCTGTTGCCAGAGCATGACCACCTCCACCCACTGCTCTTTAAACTCGGCGGTTTGGGTCAGTTCAGCGGCTCCCATGGCCTGGTTAACCCCCTGCCGAAACGGGTCTTCCTGGGCGGCGGCGGGGCTGGTGACTTGCCAGGGCCAAGAGCGCTCGGCGGGAGATACCAGAAAAAAGCCCGTGGCAATACTGAGCCCCACCGATAGGCCAATCAAACTCCAGGAGAGGCGTTCGCGCAGGGTTTGCCCCGGTCGCTTGAGGTGAACGACGTAGAGGGATTGGGGGTCTTGTCCGTCTAGCTCGGGATGGCTGTTCTGGTTCATGATGGTAGGGAGATGGGCAACTCAGGTTTAGGCTGGTGGGGGGGCTGGCTCTAGGCGTCAGCTAAAATCATCGGCCAATAAACTGAGCAATCCCCAGCGGCCAAGATACCTTTCGGACTAAGATGCCCTGGGTTAGGGGCACCCCACCACATGGGCTGATTTTGGCATTCCTGCCCAGGATAGGGGCTGACTGTGATGGTCAGACCCAAAACCGCCGCAATTTCACGGAAGCTTTGTAAACTTTCTTCATCTATCCAGGTCATTCCCAGGCGGGCGGCACTTGCCCCTGGTCTGAGTCGCCCCATAGAGACAGAGGCTGACCTTCGCCAAGGCGACGGAACCAGGCAAAATATGCCCCATCAGCCACCTCCCCAGGGCAGGTTGCCTAGGCTTTTGAAGCAATCCCCCCCAGAATGTTCCGTTAACTATACCTCTAGGATGATCCAATGCTTGTTACCACCGACCTGGCTTCCTATTGGCCTGATCGGGTCTATGCGCCCATTCACTGCCCGCTGTTTCACAAGGACGATAGTGCCTGGGCGCCCGTGGCGGGTACCTATCTCCCAGGGTAGGGGTTAGGTATCGGCGGCAGGATAGGGATGAACCAATCAGCGGCAAGAGCATTCCAGGGAATACATCATCCAACTGATGGTCCTCTCCCCCTCAATCTCCCGCTCCCAAGTTTGGGAGCGGGGGAGGCCAGTCCCAAGGTCCCTTTCCCAGTTTTGGGAGAGGGATTTAAGGGTGAGGGATAGCCTGGCCATGGATAACTTTTAAATGGACTCCTCTAATTGTAAAGGTTTAATCCTCAACATCATGGCGGGGCAGGACGTGGACTTTAAAGCCCGAAATACGCTTGTAGTATTTTGTAGTATGCTAACTGAGACATGACTCCCTAAATAACGATTGAGCCATGGGGGCGATGCCTTCGTGAATCTGCGCGGCCATGGGCCTTAGGGGTAGTCAGCGCTATTGCGTTATCCCCATAGCTTTCGAGGATTAGAATGATGAACTCTAAACTGACGCTGTACGAAGAACTTGAGCTGTTGCCAGCCAACAGCCTTCGACCTACCTTTAAAACCAAATTGGCTAGGGGGCTGCGCCACCGTATCGAGCAACTGATGCGGGCGGTTGTGGCGACCAACGAGCCTAGATTCACTCGCCGCCACAGCCCAACCGGGGAACCCCGGTTCGACGGATACGATCCAGTTACCCAGCGGCGGATTCGCGGAGCCTCCGAAGCCGAGTTGCGCATCTGGTTAGAGCAACGCTACCGGCATACCCAAGGGGGCTCTCACCTTTGAGTCAAGCATGGCCGTCTGCGAAAATAACCAGTTGTCAACCATCTAGTTTTGACGGAGGAGGGCCTTGCCATGATGCATTCTGTACGCTTTTGGCGTCATATTGGTGAGTTGGCGAAATTGTTTGCTCAAATGGCTATGGCTGCTGAATCCACACGAAAAAGCGATTTCCATGATGGAGCGGTCACTGTCTGTCAAGAGTTGTTTGGCTCTTTCAACGCGCTGCTGGAGCAAATATTGATAGGGAGTAGTGCCTAACGATTGCTTAAACAGCTTACTAAAGTGAAATTGACTTATCCCCGACAAACTCGCTAAATCAGCCAGCCTGATGTCGTGATCGAGATGATCATGAATATAGTCTAGCGTGTGTAACAGTTGACGCTGAGGTAACCCGCCTTCGTACTCTGGCAGCGGTGCTTTTGTATTGGCGTACTGTCTGATTAAGTGGATTGCCAGTAGATTGGCGAGTGATTCGATGTAGAGTTTGCCACCCAAATTATCCTGTTGGAGTTCAGTCAACAGCAGCATGCCGATCGCTTCAATCTTAGGATCTCGAGTTTTGAACTCAGAAATTAATTCTAGGCGATCAGGATTCAGATCCAAGGCTTCCCTCGCGACGCTCTGAATAAAGGTGGAGGTAATGGCGATTTGCAGATAGTGATCTTCGCCCTTCCAGCGGACAAAAAATGGTGTCTTGGCAGGAATAATGGAAATATCGCCTTTCCCATACAGCGCGGTGTGGGTTTTCCCTTCTCTGATCTGCAACATCTGCACAGGACGGGCCGCCAAGGACAGACATATGGTGTGACAATCGTCGCTGCTATAGTGGCAGTCGCCATCCAGCAGGGGGTGAAATTGTTCGACGAGAATGTTCTCCCAGGCTTGGGTTTGGCTCGATAGGCAAGGCCAATGGCCTGCTTTAGATTGCTGGCTGGCAGGTTGTTTCATCGCCCAAACCCAATTTCTCTAGTTCTGATTGTATTCTCTGGCGTAGGTCTTTGAACCAGTGGCTTAAAACTGGTCTTAAGAATTTGATAGTTTCCCAGGAATCAGATAGTTGCAGATGGCCTGTATCCCTAGGCTGAAAGGGTGATTCAGATGAATGGCTACGCACCTTAAAGACGTCAGAAGACCCGAAAGTGCTGGAAGTTTCTGGGATCGATCTAGGAACGACACCCCCCACTTTGAGTTATTGTAACCGTCCCAGAAACTTTAAAGAAGATTTAGGGATTTAGGGCCAGGCATGCC
>DAIUJR010000025.1:45510-70247 GCA_036848635.1 Nodosilinea sp. CTOTU7336 | reverse complement strand
TGCCCACCTACCGGCAAGAGACCATCCGCCATATCCTCCTCGGCGACCATGCCGCCCTGGTGGAGGCCATCAACCACCTGGCGGCCCTGGGCTACTGCGAACACCTCGCCTGGAGCGAGCCCATACCGACCGGTCGCCACGGTGAGTTCATCAGCGTGATGACGCGGCGGCGGGGGGTGACGACAGAGTAAGTCCTACCTGCACAGACCCCAGGGATTTTTAAAAATCCCTGGGGTCTTTGTCTTTAGCTTATGGATATAGCGGTAGGCAGTTAAGCGATGAGTGGGCTAAGGGATTTGCGCTGACATTAAGGTGCCAGCTTAAGTCATCGGCTCGTTATGGGTTGCTGCCCCATGCCCGCTCGGGGGCAGGCTCTGCACAGAAACGACAGTGGACCTCTATTGGTTTACCAGCCCTCACATGCATGGTTGACCTTGAGATTGCTAAATTAAGGTGGGCAATACCTGGCCTTAATACAGATCCCTAAGCCTTAATCTGGCTTCGTTAGCATTAACCTGAACGTTTTTCCAGCTCCCCCGTCGCCATGGCTTTCCCCGACCCCCAGCCCGCCGACTCGGCCGCAGAGCAAATTCCTTTCACCGCCCTTAGCCCCCCAGAACAGCGCCACCGGCTAACGGAACTGGCCCAGGTTTTCCTCAAGCTTGGCACCATTGCCTTTGGCGGCCCCGCCGCCCACATCGCCATGATGGACGACGAGGTGATCAAGCGCCGCCAGTGGATGAGCCGAGAGCGGCTGCTGGATTTAATTGGCGTCACGAATCTGCTGCCGGGGCCAAACTCCACGGAGCTAGCCATTCACATCGGCTACGAGCGGGCCGGGTGGAAAGGGCTACTGGTGGCCGGGAGCTGCTTTATTCTGCCCGCTATGGCCATGGTATGGGGGCTGGCAGCCATTTACAGCCGTTACCAAGCCCTGCCCGAGCTAGGCTGGCTGCTCTACGGCATCAAGCCGGTAATTATGGCGGTGATCCTCCAGGCGCTGTGGAAGCTGGGCAAAAAGGCGGTTAAGAACATTCCCACCGCACTGGCTGCCATGGGCGTGGTGGTGGGCTATGCCCTGGGAGTTAACGAACTCTGGCTGCTGCTGCTGGCCGGGCTGGGGGTGATGATCATTGAAAACCTCAGAACCGGTGACATGACCCCCTGGCTAATGCCGCTGTCGGGGTTCGGGGTGCTGGCCCAGACCGGTAGCAGTGCACCGCCCCCGGTGCCCTCCCCGAACTGGATTCAGGTCTTTTTGCTGTTCCTTAAAATTGGGGCTGTGCTCTACGGCAGCGGCTACGTGCTGCTGGCCTTTTTGCAGCGCGACCTGGTGGAGCGCACCCAGTGGCTGACCTCCCAGGAGCTGCTGGATGCGGTGGCCATCGGCCAGTTTACCCCCGGCCCGGTATTTACCACGGCCACCTTTGTGGGCTATCTGCTAGCAGGGAATTTAGGCGCGATCGCTGCCACCGTGGGCATTTTTCTGCCCGCCTTTTTGCTAGTGGGTCTGGTCAACCCCTGGGTGACGTTTCTGCGGCGCTCTCGCTGGTTTGGAGCCTTTTTAGACGGGCTAAATGCCGCGTCCCTCGGCCTGATGGCGGCGGTCACCGTGACCCTGGGCCGCGAGGCCGTGGTGGATTGGTTTACCCTGGCCCTGGCCGGGCTGGCAATGGTCGCCGTCTTTCGCTTTAAGATTAACTCCGCCTGGGTGGTACTGGCTGGGGGGCTAGCGGGCTTTGTGTCAGGGGCCAGGGCATCTTAGGTAAGCAGCCCTGGCCTCAACCCCATGAAAATCGCCTACGCCACCACCTACGACGTGTTGGATCGTGCTAGCTGGCCCCGTCGTCACCTGGGTCTCTACGGGGCGGGGCAAAAAATCGCCCAGCTGCTGCAAGCAGAGGGGGCAGAACTCGATTTTCTCGGGCCGCTCACGTACCGCAAGACCCCCGTCACCCGGCTGAAGTGGCAGGTCTACCGCTGGCGGCAGCAAAGCTACTACAGCGGGGCCGAGCCGAGCCTGGCCCAAAGCTACGCCCGCCAGCTTGAGGCCAAACTTGCCCAGTCCCAGGCGGAGCTGCTGCTCTGCCCCGAAAACGCTATCCCGCTGGCGTCGATCCACACCCCATTGCCCACCGTACTGTGGACCGACGCCCTGCTCGGTAGCCTGGTAGATTTTTACCCCTACCTCACTAACCTTTGCCGCGAAACCCAGCACAACCTGCACCGCATGGAACAGTCCGCCCTGGATCGCTGCGATCGGGTGATTTTGTCGTCGGAATGGGCGGCCCAGTCGGCGGTGGCGCTGTACAACCTACCGCGGTCCAAAGTTCGCATTATTCCCAGGGGGGCTAGCCGCGCTAGAGACTTTTCCCAGGCAGAGCTGGAAACCATAGTGCAGCAGCGCCCAGCAACCCCCTGCCGCCTGCTGTTGGTGGGAGTACAGTGGGAACGCAAGGGTGGCCCCCTGGCCTTGGAAGTAGCCCAAACCCTAAACCAGTGGGGGTTAGAGACAGAGCTTTGGGTAGTGGGCTGCCAGCCCCAGGTCAGCGGTGTCCTGCCGAAGTTCGTCAAGCCCTACGGATTTATCGACCGCTCTACCGCCGCCGGAGAAGCCCAGTTCGACCAGCTCCTGACCCAGGCCCACTTCCTGATTTTGCCGACCCAGGCCGACACCTTTGGCATTGCCATTAGCGAAGCCAGCGCCGCCGGGGTGCCCGGCGTGGCCTCTAATGTGGGGGGCATTGCCACAGTGCTCCAGGCGGAAGTTAATGGCAAAGCCTTTCCCCTAGACGCAACGGCGGCGGACTATAGCCAGTTCATTCTGGGCTACATGCAGGATTATCCCCGCTACCGGCGGCTGGCCCTGTCGGCCTGGCAACGGTTTAATACCCACCTCAGCTGGGAAGCGGCGCAGCGTACGGCTATGGGCTATTTAACTGAACTACTGGGCGTCAGCTCTGGCGGTCTTCACAAGGGCAGCGATGACTAGTGGTTTGTCAAGGCTGAAATTTAGAGCGTAACTTTTCTGGGCATGGCCTCCTTGGGCGTTGCTGGACATGGGCCGTGAGCCGAGCCCAATGGCGGATAAGATGTCATTTGCAGGGCATTGGGGGCGGCTAGCAACCCTCCTACCCCAGGCTTGATACCGTCAATTACTGCGAGGCCCAGTGTCAGACGCTAAACCTACCCGTACCCTGGCCAGCATTGCTGGCATTGTGGCCGTGGCCACGATCCTCAGCAAACTGATGGGACTGTTTCGTCAGCAGGCAATTGGGGCGGCCTTTGCGGTGGGGCCGGTGGCCGATGCCTACAGCTTTGCCTACATCATCCCTGGCTTTTTGCTGATTTTGCTGGGGGGCATTAACGGGCCGTTCCACAGCGCCATTGTGAGCGTGGTAGCCCGGCAAGACCGGGAGCACACCGGGGCGCTGCTAGAGGCCATTAACACCCTGGTGGGGCTGGTTTTGCTGGGGGTGTCGGCGCTGCTGTTCATTTTCGCAGGGCCAATTATCGACCTGGTGGCCCAGGGGCTCTCCCAAACCGACCCCACCGCCAGGGATATTGCCGTGCTGCAACTGCGCATTATGTCGCCCATGGCGCTGCTGGCGGGGCTAATTGGCATTGGCTTTGGGGCACTCAACGCCGATAACCAGTTTTGGCTGCCCTCAATTAGCCCAATTTTTTCTAGCGGGGCGGTGTTGGTGGGCCTGGGGCTGCTGTTTGCGGCCATTGGTCAAGACATTGCCAGCCCCGAGTTTGTCATGGTGGGCGGGGCCGTGCTGGCGGGCAGTACCCTGGGCGGAGCGGTGTTGCAGTGGCTGGCCCAGCTACCGGCCCTGTGGCGATCGGGGCTGGGGCGGCTGCGGCTGCGGTTTGACTGGTCGGTACCGGGGGTGCGCCAGGTGTTTAACGTGCTGGTGCCCGCCACCCTGTCGTCGGGGATGCTGCAAATTAATTTGTTTACGGACCTGTTCTTTGCCTCCTTTATTCCCGGTACGGCGGCGGCGCTGAGCTATGCCAACCTGCTGGTGCAGACCCCTTTAGGGATTGTTTCAAACATCATTCTGGTGCCATTTTTGCCCCTGTTTGCCCGCCTGGCTGACCCCATGCACTGGCCGGAACTGAAGACGCGCATTCGCCAGAGCCTGCTGTTTACCGCCCTGACCATGCTGCCCCTGGGGGCGTTGTTTATCGTGCTGGCCCTGCCCATCGTGCGGGTGATCTACGAGCGCGGAGCCTTTGACGTAGAAGCCTCGCGCCTGGTCACCTCGGTGCTGATGGCCTACGGCATTGGCATGTTTGTCTACCTGGCTCGCGACGTGCTGGTGCGGGTATTTTACGCCCTGGGGGATGGGCAAACCCCCTTCCGCATCAGTCTGGTGAATATCGTGCTGAACGGGGTGCTGGATTTTTGGCTGATTCGCCAGTTTGGGGCACCGGGGCTGGTACTGGCCACGGTGGGGGTGAATATCGTTTCAACCCTGGCGCTGGTGCTGATTTTGCACCGGCGGCTGCGGGGGCTGCCCCTGGTGGAATGGGGGGCCGCGATCGCGGCCCTGGCCGGGGTTAGCGCCCTGGGCGGGGTTGTGGCCTGGGCCACCCTCAAGGGTCTGGAGACCTGGCTGGGCACCGAGGGCATTGGTGTACTGCTGCTTCAGCTGATTGTTCCGGGTGGCTTAGGGCTGCTGGTGTTTGCGTTAGGGGCACTTGTCTTGCCCATCCCCGAAGCCGGACAATTGGTATCGCGCCTGAGACAGCGGTTTAGGCAGCCCTAGCCCCAGGGCAGACCCAAAAATCTGCCCCACTTCCTATAATTGAATCAAATGCAGTCGCGCCACCGCCCATGTTGTCTCCCCGATTCCAGAACGCGGTTTCTAACCTCTACGATCAGGATTTTCACCTCTGGCTTCAACAGACCGTCCAGGCGCTAAAAAATCGTGACCTCGACCACCTAGATTGGGAAAACCTGATCGAAGAAATTGACAGCATGGCTCGCAGCGAGAAAAAAGAACTCAAAAGCCGTCTAATCGTAATTATTGAACACTTGCTCAAGCTCATGTTTTGGGACAGCGAAAAAGCCCAAAATGCTAGGGGATGGCGTAGCACCCTGATTGAGCAGCGCAGCCAGCTAGAGCTGGTTTTAGACGATAGCCCCAGTCTCAAACCCTGGCTAGATGAAGTTTTTTTAGACTGCTATGGCAAAGCCAGACTGCAAACCCTTCGCAAATACGAGCTACCTCAAATTTGCTTTCCTGAGATGGCACCCTTCTCCCTGGCGGATGCGCTAAACCCCGACTTTTTGCCTGACTAAAGCCCCACTCTGCCCTATGTCTCTCAGGAATGTCGCTATGAGCCAGTACAGCGTTAGTCGCTTTAAAAAGATACCGGTGGCGTTGGGTAGCGTTTCAGCCCGAGAAACCCGGTTTTTTTGAAAAAACCGGGTTTCTGCCCCCCGACAATCACCCTCGCCACCTACAGCGAACTCGAATCTAAACTCGCGGCCTCTTCGGGCGACTGGGGCAGGTGCAGTCCGCACTCCTGCTTCAGCCCCTTAAACCGGGTATCGCGCTCGTTGGCATCGATGGCGGTGATGGGGCGGCTCGAGTGCCAGTCGCCCACCGTCACGTAGCCCTTGTCAAAGAGGGGATGGTAGGGCAAGTCGTGGGCGATCAAGTACTCATACACATCCTTCGACGTCCACTTGAGGATGGGCAGCAGCTTGTAGCGCCCCCCCTGCTGCCCGACCCGCTGTAGGGATTTGCGGTGGTCGGTCTGGTCGGCCCGCAGCCCCGTGAGCCAGGCCGTTGCGCCTAGATCGGCTAAGGCCCGCTGCATGGGCTCGACCTTGCGCATGCTGTCGTAGCGGTTGAGGGCTTCGACGGTGTTTTGTTCCCACAGCCGCCCGTGCAGGGCCTCCATGCGGGCGGGGCTGAGGGGCGATTGGTAGACCCTTAGATTGAGCTTGAGGCGGGCGGCCAGGTCTTCGGCAAACCGGTAGGTTTCTACCGGTAAATAGCCCGTATCGACCCAGATCACCGGCACATTGGGGATTACCTGGGTCACTAAATGCAGCATTACCGCCGACTGAATGCCAAAGCTGGTGCTAAGTACCAGCCCTGCCCCAAAGGTCTCCTCACCCCAGCGCACCAGGCTAAGGGCATCGGCATCGCCCCACTCACCGTTAATTGCGTCTAAATCTAGGCGGGGGGGATTAACCGGCGGTCTGGTATGCAAGAGTACGGCATCTGACATGGGTTTGTTTCTTCCGTTCAACACAGGCATTGCTCCAGCACCAGGGATCTGTGATTATCGGGTTGTCGGTAAGCATACAGGGCTGAACCAAAACAATGGCGGCTAGATTTACAGACTAATCTTAAATTTTGCCTATCCGGTGATTTTGACAGTATTAAATCTATAGATCATAAACGACAGATCTCGCAGAATTTCGACACAATCGGCCCATTATCCTGAAATAATCAACAGTGCGGATCCATGCTGACCATCTTTTTGGCCCAGATCCCAGGGCTCTGCGGGGGACTGAGCTGAAAAGCAGACTATGGCCAGAACCCTGGGATCTAATTCGACACAATCGGCCCATTATCCTGAAATAATCAACAGTGCGGATCCATGCTGACCATCTTTTTGGCCCAGATCTCAGGGCTCTGCGGGGGACTGAGCTGAAAACGCAGACTATGGCCAGAACCCTGGGATCTAAACTGACCCGTTGCGATCGCCCCTAAAATCCTTACCAGTGCTAGCTCAGGAATTCACCATGCCCACAGACGACTCCTACCCCCGTGACCTGATTGGCTATGGCCCCACGCCGCCCGACCCAAACTGGCCGGGCGGGGCCAGGCTGGCGGTGCAGTTCGTAATTAATTACGAAGAGGGGGGCGAAAACTGTATTCTCCACGGCGATGCGGCCTCCGAAGCCTTTCTCTCTGAAACGGTGGGGGCCCAGCCCCTACTGGGGGTACGCAACCTAAATATGGAGTCAATGTACGAATACGGCAGTCGGGCCGGGTTTTGGCGGCTGCACCGGCTGTTTACCCAGCGGGGCCTGCCGCTGACGGTGTATGCCGTCGCCATGGCCATGGCCCGTAACCCCGAGGCTGTGGCCGCCATGGTCGAGGCTGATTGGGAAATTGCCAGCCACGGCTACCGCTGGATTGATTACCAATACCTCAGCGCCGACACCGAGCGCGAGCACATTCGCAAAGCGGTAGACATTCACACCCAGGTAGCGGGCACCCGACCGCTGGGGTTCTACCAGGGCCGCATGAGCCCCCATACCCGAGCCCTAGTGGTCGAAGAGGGCGGCTTTCTCTACGATGCCGACAGCTACGCCGACGACCTACCCTACTGGGTGACCGACTATGGCCAGCCCCATTTGGTAATTCCCTACACCCTTGACAACAACGATATGCGCTTTGCCACCTACGCCGGGTTTAACTCGGGAGATCAGTTCTTTGCCTACCTGCGCGACGCCTTCGACACCCTCTACGCCGAAGGGCAAGCGGCCCCCAAAATGATGAGCATTGGCCTCCACTGTCGCCTGGCCGGGCGACCCGGACGCACCGCCGCCCTGGCCCGCTTTCTAGACCACGTGCAACGCCACGATCAGGTTTGGATCTGTCGCCGCATCGACATTGCCCGTCACTGGCACCAGCACCACGCGCTAGGGTAAAAATCTCCCGTCGAGCAGGCACCGCCCACCAGTCCCCAAACTGATCAGCAAGACTCTTGCCAAAATCTCGGTTTTTCAAGGAAGCCGGGGTTTGTTCTGAATTTACCCTGAGCAAACCGGCGGAGAACCGCCGTCAAAACATTACGATTCATTAACCTGCCGCAAAAATTTTCTGTGGAAAACTAGGAGTTTGTTGTGGAAAAGCTCCCTGAATTTACCTAACAACCTCCTCTGAGATGGGGAGAAAAACCTAGGTGTTTCCACGGTTGTGGAAACTCAAGCAGATTTTCCGCAGGTTTTCCACAGCAGCCTTAAACGCTAGATCCTCATGAACCAATTGATCCCAGTGTTTTCCTCAGTTTCCCCAGGCTCTACTATTACGGCTATCTTTTAAAATTTCTTAGATCCGAAAGCCCGCCCTTCCCCACCAGGCCAACTAGAGAACCCAGAAAAATCAGTGGTAGGATGAGCATCCAATCGGGAAAAGGGTGCTTTCCCTTTACTCCAGTCCCTAAACCTAGGGTCAGCCTACCCACTAGCCGGGTACGCATCGACAGCCGTATCGCGTCACATCTCCGCAAAAATGAGCTACTGCTGAAGCAAGCTTGGTAAGATAGCTCGGAATAGTCGCTTGAGGTCACCTCATTCAGCACCGCAGGCGATGGGCTCCTGATTCTCTCGTTTTCCCTCTGACGCTATGAAATTTGTCTGTTCCCAAGGTGAGCTTAATAGCCAGCTATCCTCCGTGAGTCGGGCGGTGTCGGTGCGCCCCAGCCGGCCGGTGTTAGGCAACATCCTGGTGCAGGCCAATGCCGATACCCAGGCGGTGACCCTGGTCGGGTTTGACGAAGTGCTAGGCATTGAAAGTCGCTTTGACGCCCAGGTAGAACGCTCCGGCACCCTCACCCTACCCGCTAAGCTTTGGGGCGACATCGTATCGCGGCTGATTAACGAAGACATTACCCTGGAAGCCAACGATGACAATACCTCGGTCACCCTGACCAGTTCTTCGGGGCGCTACGAGGTGCGCGGCCTCAGCGCCGAAGACTACCCTTCCCTGCCCACCGTGGAGGATGGGGAGGCCATCGCCCTGCCGGCGGAGGCGCTGCTGAGCGGGTTGCGGGGGTCGCTGTTTGCCACCAGTGCCGATGAAACCAAGCAGGTACTAACGGGGGTGCATCTGCTTTCCCAAACCGATGCCCTGGAGTTTGCCGCCACCGATGGCCACCGCCTGGCGGTTGTGCAAACCACCGATGCCGCCGATGCCGCTAGTCGGTCGGATAATCCGACTATGGATGTGACGGTGCCCGCCAAGGCCCTGCGGGAGCTAGAGCGGATGATTCAGGGCTATACCTCTAACCAGCCTGTTTCCCTACGGCTCGATGAGACCCAGGTGTTGTTTGACCTCGGCCCGCAAAAACTGACCACCCGGCTGCTAGAGGGGCAATACCCCAATTATCGTCAGCTGCTGCCCAAGCAGTTTGCCCGCCAGGTCACCCTCGATCGCCGGTTGCTGATGTCAAGCCTGGAGCGCATTGCGGTGCTGGCTGGGCAAAAAAATGACATCATTAAAATTAGCCTCAACAGCGCCGACCAGCTCATGGCGCTGTCGGTAGAGGCCCAGGAGGTGGGCAGTGGGCGCGAAACCCTACCCGCTCAGATCAGCGGCGATGATTTGGATATTGCCTTTAACGTGCGCTATTTACTGGATGGTTTAAAGGCGTTTGACACCAACGAGGTGCAAATGCAGTGCAACGCAGCCACCAGCCCGGCGGTGCTAGTACCCCTGGGTGAAACGAAAATTACCTATTTGGTCATGCCGGTGCAGATTCGGGCCTAGGGGCTGGTCGGTGGTTCGTGGTCAGCTTTGGTGAATATGGAGTAAACCCCAGCCCACCGGGCGCGTCGGCGAGATCGTGCGAATCCTTACCCGTTATGTGCTGACAGAGTAGGCGTCATTCACAAGACACTGGGGGGTGATGGCGTTGCTGATCCCTTAGCGGAGGCGCAGTTGCTCAGTTCAGCTCGGCGGGCAAATCTATCGGCAGGGTCGCCTGGCTCACCTCCTGAATGGTGCGGCGGCGAATTTCTAGAATTTGGCCAATCTCGCGGGCAAAGCTGGGCTGGCGGTCGATCATTTGGTTCACCACCGTGGCGGCGATCATCATCACCTCCAGATCTTCAACGGCGGTGACCGAGACAATGCTGGGCTCGCCCGAAAATAGGGCCATTTCCCCAAAGAACTCCCCCGCTTTGAGGGGCAAGACTTCGACCTCGCAGCCATACTCATTGGTCGTGGTCAGCACCGCCTGGCCCGACACGATGATGTACAACGCCTCGCCGCTGTAGCCCTGGCGCACCACCGTTTCACCGCTGGCAAAATGCTGGAGGGTAATACCCTCAGAAGAAATCTGGAGATTTTCCTGCTCTTTATCGAGGGGTACAAAGGTCGGCAGGGAATTGAGGCCGTCGATGAATTTTTTCGAGGTGTTTTTGGCCTGGGTGGCGGGGCCGTTGAAGTGGTAGACCGTTCGAATCGGGAAGGGGATGGTCAGGTTGTTGCGCTGGGCGGCGTACCAAACGCGGGTCATAAACCGATCGCGAATATCCTCTAGCTCACCGTAGTCGCTGATAAAAAACTTGACCTCGTAGGTAACCGCAAAGTCGTCGTAGGAGATGGTAAAAATTTTCGGCTCGGGGTCGTGGAGAATGCCGTGGGTTTCCAGGGCCGTGCTCTTGAGCACCTGGCGGGCTAGGTTCGGCGGGTCGTTGTAGGAAAAGCCGATGCTGATGCGCTCGGCGTGGAGCCGAAAGGGCTGGTTAAAGTTGCGAATGGTTTCGCCGCTGATCACCTTGTGGGGAATCACCACCATTTCGCGCTCCAGGGTTTGCAGGCGAATGGCTCGCCAGTTAATGTCAATCACCTGGCCGACCACGCCGCCTACGTGCAGCCAGTCGCCCACCGAAAAGGGCCGCTCAAACAGCAGCGCAATGCCCGACATGACGCTGCCCAGGGTGTCTTGCAGGGCCAAACCAATGACGATCGAGCTCACCCCCAGGGCTGTCACCAGCCCGGCCAGGTCGGCATTCCAAACCGTGGCCAGCACAATGGCGGTGCCCAGCAAAATCAAAAACAGCCGGGCCAGATCGATCAGCAGCTTGGGCACCCGCGATCGCCAGGTGCCCGCCTCCGCCTGCTCAAACAGCAGCACGTTCAGCAGCGACAGCGCCCCGTGGATGACCACGATCCACAGCAGGGTTTCGACGGTGCGCAGCAGCCGGGCATCGGGGTTGAGATTGAGCAGATGCTGCATAAACAGCAAAAACACCAGCACCGGCAAAATCAGGTTGCGAACCAGCCGCAGGGTGCCAGCCATGGCCTTGCCCTGGCGCTTGAGGCGGTGGATCACCTCCCCCAGCAGCACCGACGAAACGGCAAAGCCCAGCACCAGGGCAACGGCCCAAATCCACAGATCCGGTTGGGTGGTCAGGTTCATGGGTGGGTTAGCTCCTCGGTATCGATGGGTAGGCGAGTGCTTTTGAGCCGCCAGGCGGGCCGCTGGCCGCTGCCGTTGCCGTCTAAATCGCCCATGGCCTCAAACTGGTAGAGGTCAGACAGGCGCTGGTAAACGGCCTGGGAGACGAGAATGCCGCCGGGGGGGCAGTTGTCCTTTAGGCTGCTGGCCAGGTTAATGGTGTCGCCCCAGACGTCGTAAATCACCTTGTTGCGGCCCACAATGCCCGCCACCACATCCCCCGAACTAATGCCAATCTGCACGTTGAGCTGAAAGCCGCGCTCCAGGTTAAACCGGCGAATAATGCCTAAAACATCAAGGCCAAAGTCGATGGCCCGCTTATCGTGGTCGAGGTAGGGCACCGACAGGCCGCACACCGCCAGGTAGCTGTCGCCGATGGTTTTGATTTTCTCCATACCGTAGCGCTCGGCGGTTTCGTCGAAGGCGCTGACCAGGTCGTTTAAGATCGACACCGACTCGTAGGCGCTGAGGGTAGCCGACAGCTTGGCAAACCCGGTCAGGTCGGCAAACAGCACCGCCACGTTGGAGAGGTCTTCGGCGATGTGCTTTTCCCCCCGCTGCAGGCGCTTGGCGATGGCGGCGGGGAAGACGCTGAGCAGCAGCTGCTCGTTTTCCTGGTTTTTTTGCTCGACCAGGTTGGTCTGGGTGCGCAGGCTCTGCACCATAGCGTTGAAGGAGCGGCCCAGCTCCCCAAACTCATCCTCGGTTTCCAGGGCCGGAATGGTTTCTAGCTCGCCGTCGGCAACCTTGCGGGCGCTGGCAATCAGGTTTTGGATGGGTTTGACAAACAGGTGGGCCAGCCCCATGGCTAGCAGGGTTACCAGCAGCAGCAGCAGGGTGGCAGAAATTAAAATTTGGCGCCTGAATGAGTAAATTGGGGCATAGGCCTCGGCCAAATCCATCTCAGCGAGGATGGCCCAGTCGAGCCCCTCGATTTGTAGTGGTGCGTAGGAACTCAGCACCGGTATGCCCCGGTAGTCGTCGATAATTTGGGTGCCCTCCTGGCCGATGAGGGCCTTTTCCACCGCTTCGGTTTCAACCTTTTGCTGCAGGATCGAGGTGCCGTACTGGTTGATGCGGGTGATGTCGGCATCCTTCATGCCCACCGCCCGCAGGCTGGCGGCGTAGCCTTCCGGGTCCTGCACCAGGAACCGCGACACCGACCGCATCAGCGCGTCGCTGCCGACCAGGTAGGTTTCGCCGGTTTCCCCCAGACCATCGCCCTCCCAATTCTGGTTGCCGGTCATGACGGCGTTGATTTCATCCACCGGCATCTGAAAGGCCAGCACCCCGATCAGCTCTGATCCTGCAAAGATCGGGGCAGCGATGAAGGCGGCGGGAGCACCGTAGGAGGGGGTATAGGGCTCAAAATCGACCAGCCAGGCATAGTCGCGCTCTTTGGTGGTTTGCACCCCGGCGGCCAGGCGGGCCAGGTTGCTGTCTTTATAGGGGCCGGTTTGGAAGTTGGACACAAAGTCGGTTTCCTTAAACACCGTATAGACAACGTTGCCCTCAGGGTCAATCAGAAACATGTCGTAGTAGCCAAATTTTTCGATAATGTTGCGAAAAATTGGGTGGTAGCGGGCGTGGATGGCACTGTACTGGCTGCCATCTGGGGCCTGGTTGAGCAGGTGCTTTTTGCCCACCGGGTTAGGGTTGGCGGCCAGATAGTGGTACTGCAAATAGCGGCCCACGGCGGTTTTGGGGGTGTAGGAGGCGAGGAAGGGATCGCCCTCTTCCACCTTGGCCAGGCGGGTGAGCAGGGCATCCTGGTAGTAGGTGTCGAGGGCCGGGTTGGCCTGGGGGGGCACGGTAACCCGGTCAAGCTCGTCGTAGGCGGCCTTAAACTCCTGCATGGCGGTGATGATGGCCGGATTTTCGCTCAGGGTTTGGGTGTGGTTGCGAATGTTTTCAAAATACGACTCGATTTGATACGCCTTGGTGGCCCGCACGCTGGTGAGCTGGCTAAAGACCCGGTTAGTCAGGTTCATCTGGCCGCTGCGGTAGCCCAGGTAGGCGATAATTAGGGTAGAAAGGCCGCTAACCGCCAGCAGCATAATAATGAGCTTAGACTTGATGCTTAACTGGTTCAGCGATCGCATAGGGTAGGGCTACCGATATCAAAGCTCTTTCGAGCGCTAATCGCAGGGATTGTATAAGACGGTAGCCTTGAATACTGTCAAGGCGGTGACAAAGCCATGGGAAGGTTCGGGCTAGAGGCTAGTGCTGTGTCCAGTTTTAAGGTTCAGGGTGAGTAGGCTCATAGCGTTCATCCTGGGAAACATAATAGACATCTCCAGAAATGTCCTGAAACTCCCGTGGTTTCGTGGCAAAATCTGGATTGTTGGAGAGGTCTAATGGATGCTGGTTCCTATCAACGCATATACGATGACTTGCTAGCTCAGGGATTCCGACCAACTCAGGTCTCGGGGTATGGAGATGGATTTTACCCAGCATAAAGCTGAGTTAAAGTATCAGAAGATTACTCACTCCTCAAAGAGCTAACTGATGACCATCGTCTCGATCGATGCGGCTGGACGTGTTGAAATTTCCGCTGCTATTCGCAAACAGCTTGGTCTCTATCCCCTCAAAACCCTCCAGCTCGAGGTCAGCGAAGGTCGAATTATCCTGTATCCCCCTGTCCAGATGCCCGAGTTTCACCGTGAAGGCACTGCTTTGGTTGTCGAAACCCCGCCCTTGGGAAACCCTGAGGACATCAATGCCTTCATTGACACCCTCAGGGAAGATCGAATTCAAAGTCAGATACCGTAAATGAAGGCTGCTTTTGATAGTTCTGTGTTAGTGTCCACCATCCTCACCGGTCATCTCTGTTATGCGGCTTGCTTGCCTTACTTGCAACAGGCCCAGTTGGAACCGGCCCATGCACCCTAACCCCTATAGCTGGATTGATACCTCCTTAGCCGCCCTGCACCGCGCCCATCGCTACCGTTCGGTGCAGGCGGTGGAGGGCATGGCGGGGGTCACCATGCAGGGCCAGGATCAAACCCTGGTAAACTTTGCTAGCAATGACTACCTGGGTTTAGCTAGCGATCCGCGACTGATTCAGGCGGCGATCGCGGCGGTAGAAACCTACGGCACCGGCAGCACCGGCTCTCGGCTATTGAGCGGCCATCGGGAGCTGCATCGGGAATTGGAGCGGGCGATCGCCGCCCTCAAACAAACCGACGATGCCTTGGTGTTTAGCTCTGGCTACCTGGCCAACCTGGGCACCATCGCCGCCCTGGTGGGCACCCCAGATTTGATCCTGGGAGATGAATACAACCACTCTAGCCTCAGGGCCGGGGCCAGGATGAGCGGAGCCACCGCCCTCGACTATCGCCATGGGGATGTCGTCCACCTTGAAGACCTACTCAAAACCCACCGCACCCCCTACCGCCGCGCCCTAATTACCACCGATAGCGTGTTCAGTATGGATGGTGACCTCTGCCCGCTGGCCGCAATTCTGGATTTAGCCGATGCCTACGACGCCATGGTGCTGGTGGATGAGGCCCACGGCACCGGGGTATTTGGAGCGCGGGGCTCGGGGGCGGTAGAGCACCTGGGCGGCACCGGGCGGCCCCTGGTCACCGTGGGCACCCTGAGCAAAGCCCTGGGCAGCCTGGGGGGCTATGTGGCAGGCACCGCCCCTCTGGTAGATTTTCTCCGCAACCGTGCCCCCAGCTGGATCTATACCACCGGCCTCAGCCCCGCTGACACGGCGGCGGCCCTGGCAGCGGTACACATTGTTCAGCAAGAGCCCGAGCGGCGTCAGACCCTGTGGCAAAACGTGGCTCACCTGACGGCAGCGCTCGATCAGGAGCCAAGAGCCTCGCAACTGGCGGCGGTTGGCTTTAAGCGCCTGCCCTCTAGCTCGCCCATTATTAGCTTGCAGGGGGCATCGGCTGTCGCTGTGGTGCAGGCTAGCCAGTGGCTTCAGCAGATGGGACTATGGGTATCGGCGGTGCGGCCACCCACCGTGCCCACCAGTCGCCTGCGCATTACTACCCTGGCCACCCACCAGCCCCAGCATCTCGATCAGCTGGTGGCGGCTTTATCGACCCTGGTGAGCGGGGCCGCATAGCTCGCCGCCGCCGCGGGAATGGTGCGATTTATCTGCTGCTGGGCTGAACGAGTCCAAAATGAGACCACTGGGCCGGCCCCCTGTTCTTGGTCGAGGGTGTAGGGTGGCGTGGGCAGGGCCGCCAGTTCTAACCCATACTGCTGATCAAGCACGGCAATGAGCCAGGGCATCGAAGCCAGAACCTCATGGGGCAAAAGCGTCAGGTAAAACTGACAGGTCTGGTTGTAGCGCCGCGCCCCCTTGCCTCGACTAGGGCCGGTGAATAACTCAGCGCCCAAATTTACGCCAACGCGCAACACCAGGGGTCGTTCGGGCACCAACACATCTGGAGCGGAGTAGGCGTACATGCAGAGATAATTTAACCGCTGCTGAGCATCCGTCCAAGAAGCTTTGGGCAGAGTGCTGGAGTAGGACTTCTCTTTGGTAATCGAAACCGAGGTGCCCAAAGCATTGGCGAACCGACCATAAAACTCGGTTCGCAGCTTTGATATTTTCTGTGTCGCCTCTGGGGTCATCGCTGGCCTCCTATAAACGCGGTGCTGAGTCGATTGAAGCAGGGTGACCATTAACCCTGAGATCGCTATTGCAGCCAGTCTAAAT
This sequence comes from Nodosilinea sp. CTOTU7336, assembly GCA_036848635.1. Taxonomy (GTDB): domain Bacteria; phylum Cyanobacteriota; class Cyanobacteriia; order Phormidesmidales; family Phormidesmidaceae; genus Nodosilinea. Next base: position 54,340 of record DAIUJR010000025.1, on the reverse strand, counting down.
CCAGCGGCTAATTTAGAAGCAGTCCAGGGCAATGCTAGACCTCAAGGGGCTACCTGGCTAGCGCTTAGAACTCCAGCGGCGCTGCTTGTGGCGGGCAAGGGTCTTGCGCTTGCGCTTCTCGATGGGAGTTTCAAAATGCCGGTTTTTTCTCATGTCTGAGAATATTCCAGCCCTCGATACCTTGCGCTTGAAGCGCCGTAGGGCTGACTCAATGGACTCATCTTCTCCCAAAATCACTTGGGCCATTTGATCTCCTGAAAAACTTTTCTGACCCACCGAGGGTTGAACCGGCCATGGGTCAGACCTGGCATGATATAGGGCAGACAACCTGTCTGCTCTGAAAAATTAAACCTGTTAGCGACTCCGTAGGGGTGCCGAATCAGCCTGGGCAAGGGGCAAGCTCTACGTGAAGCAGAGGTTGCCCCCTTTAGACGAAATCGACCCAGCGTTGGCGCAACTAACCCCTAGCGGCGATCACGGCTGTTCCAACCGCCGCCGCCGCCACCACCGGAGGGGCCGCGAGATTCCCGCGGTCTGGCTTTGTTCACCTTCAGGTCGCGCCCTAGCCATTCGGCCCCGTCGAGGGCATCAATGGCGGCGGTCTCTTGATCTTCGTTTTCCATTTCGATAAACGCAAACCCCCGGGGCCGACCGGTTTCTCGATCGGTCGGCATGCTCACGCGGCTGACGGTACCGTACTCAGCAAACACTTCGGTTAACTGATCCTGGGTGGCGTCGAACGACAGGTTACCAACGTAAATAGACACGATTACATCTCCGTTGAGAGAAAAAATGACAGAAAAGTTATGAGGAGATGTACCCGTACTCAGATTAAAACTTAACCCTAAGCAGGCATTCAACCATCAACTAACTTGACATAGGATACCACAGGGGCCATCTACCTGTTGGCCAGGGTAGCCCTGACGAGCTGCTAATCTTCTGGTAAAACCCACTTGGGCGGCTGGGAAGCACGCTCCATCATCTTGCGGCGCACGGCTTGGTCGGCCATCGCCAGCATTTGGTCAAGGGGCGTTTCGGCAATAAACTTAGAGACGTCTTCGGTATATTTCAGATTGGGGCAATCGTCTCCTAAGCGGCAGCCGTCTTGACAGTCGGTGGCGCAGTTAATTTCCATGGCTCCATTCACTCCGATCTTCGATAGCTGATCTAGGGGCGAGGCCAGCCTGGGGCAATGTCCATCTGGAACACTCTTTATAAATTGTAACCTCTACCATGAATCAACCGCCTCGTTCGCCGTGGCCCCTGTGGATTTTGGGCGCAACCCTGTTGCTGCTGCTGGGGCTTGCCTGGGTTTACCTGGCTTACCCCCATGGGCTAGCCAGCTGAAGCCGTGGTCTGGCGGGTGAAGTCTAGGTCGGGGGTGTTTCGAACGGATTTGTCTATCACTGGTGTTTAGCGTCTTTGGGGCCAGCCAGGGCATCGACAGGGGCTGAGATCCCAGGGTTCTACCTGGTAATGTGCGTAATCACACAGGTCTTGATCTAGAACCCTGGGATCTGTGGGATCTGTATTAGGCGTGTTCAACAGCGACGTTTGATCAACCTAGAGGGGGTTTGCCTCAGCACCACAGTTTCCGGTAATCTCTTTGAGTCTTAATTCTTTAGGGTAGCAGTGACGGTTGACTACGTTTATTAGGTTTCCAAGGTGACAGCATGAAGCGACGTCAGTTTTTAGCCTCTACCGCCGCGGTAGCCCTGGCTACAATTAGCCTGGCTACCGCCTGTGGCGGCGACACCCCCACCGCCGAGGGCGAGGGGGCCACCCCCAGCCAAGGCACTCTGACTATGGCCACCTCGGCAGACTATCCGCCCTACGAGTCGGTGGATACCTCCAGCGGTAGCGAGGAAATTGTCGGTTTTGACGTCGACATTGCCCGCTACATTACCGAACAGCTTGGCTATGAGCTGGAAATCGTCAATATGGATTTCAACGGCCTGATTCCGGCCCTCCAGGCTAATCGGGCTGACTTTGTGATGGCCGGCATGACCCCCACCGAAGAGCGGCTGAAGAACGTTGATTTCTCCGATATTTACTACGATGCTAAGCAGACCATCGTGTTTCCAGCTGGGGCGGGCATTGCCTCACCGGCAGACTTGGGCGGCAAAACCGTTGGGGTGCAGCTGGGTTCAATTCAGGAAGGGCTGGCTCAGGATCTGGCGGAAGCCGACTCCACCATTGAGTTGGCCCCGCTAAACCGAATTAACGAAATGATTCAGGAACTGAAGTCGGGCCGCATTGATGCCGCCATTATCGAAGACACCGTGGCCGCCGGGTTCCTGGCCAACAACCCTGAGCTGGAGTCGGTGGTGATTCCGGAGGAAGGGCCGGTGGGTTCCGCCATCGCCTTTCCAAAAGACTCGCCCCTGGTCGACGAGTTCAATACCGTGCTGGCCGAAATGGAGGCGAGCGGCAAAATCGAGGAATTAATCAAGCAGTGGTTCGGCGACGGGGCTGAGTAACCCGCGGATGAACCTAGATTTTGTCCAAATCATGCCCTCGCTGCCCTTTATTCTGAAGGGCATTTTGGTGACGTTGCAATTTACCCTGCTATCAGCCCTGGTTGGGTTCACCCTGGGGACGCTGTTGTCGCTGTTAAAGATTTCATCGATTAAGCCGCTGCGGTGGTTCGCGGAGTTTTACACCTCAATTTTTCGGGGCACGCCGCTGATTTTGCAGCTGGCCCTGGTGTACTTTGCCACGCCCCAAATCATTGGCTACAAGATTTCTCCCATTGAGGCGGGGGTGTTTACCTTTGCCCTCAACTCGGCGGCTTACAGTTCAGAAACCATCCGGGCGGGCATCATGGCGGTGGATAAGGGCCAGCGGGAGGCCGCCATGTCGTTGGGGGTGGCCTACAAGCCGATGATGCTGGATATCATCTTGCCCCAGGCCTTTAAAAACATCCTGCCTGCCCTGGTGAACGAGAGCATTGCGCTACTGAAAGATTCGGCCCTGGTGTCTACCATTGGGGTGTTAGACCTGATGCGCCGCGCCCAGGTGGTGGCCGGGCAGACCTTTCTCTACTTTGAGCCGCTGATCGTGGTCGGGGTGATTTACTACGTCATGGTCATGGGGCTCACCCAGGGAGCCAATGTACTCGAGCGAAGGATGCGCCGCAGTGATTAGAATCGAACATCTGGTCAAATCCTTTGGTGACCTCCAGGTGCTTAAGGATATCTCCACGGAGGTATCCACCGGGCAGGTGGTGGCGATCATTGGGCCGTCGGGGTCGGGGAAATCTACCCTACTGCGGTGCATTAACCTGCTGGAAATCCCCACGGCGGGGCATATTTTTATCGATGGCATCGACATCACCTCCCCCAAGTGCGACATCCTCAAGGTGCGTCAGAACGTGGGCATGGTGTTTCAGCACTTCAACCTGTTTCCCCATAAAACGGTGCTGGGCAATCTCACCTACGCCCCTATGCAGGTGAAGGGGTTGACCAAGGCCGATGCCGCCAAAATCGCGCTGGATTTGCTGGCTAAGGTCGGGCTGTCGGAAAAGGCCGAGGAGTATCCCTCTCGCCTGTCGGGGGGGCAAAAGCAGCGGGTAGCGATCGCCCGCGCCCTAGCCATGGAGCCCGACATCATGCTGTTTGACGAACCCACCAGCGCCCTCGACCCTGAAATGGTGAAGGAAGTTCTGGATGTGATGAAGGGCCTGGCCGACACCGGTATTACCATGGCCATTGTCACCCACGAAATGGGCTTTGCCCGCGAGGTGGCCGACCGGGTGCTGTTTTTAGACGGCGGCTACCTGGTGGAAGACGCCGCACCGGAGGTGTTTTTTAGCAGCCCGAAGAGCGATCGCGCCCAGCAGTTTTTGGAAAAGGTGCTCTAGGTCGATAGCGCCAAAATTTCCTGACCCACGGTCTCGTAGTCTTGCCAGGCCGCCTCGGCCTTCGGGTCTCGCACGTCGTAGACCGCCTTGCCGAACTGCGCCGCCTTTTGAAAGGCGGCATAGCGCCGAATTCCGCCCTTAAACATAGGCAGGTTGGTCTCCGCCAGCATCGCCCTCACCCCCTCCCCGGCTCGACTCGGTCGGGGGGGAATCACCGTCAGCAAAATTCGATAGCCCGCCGCATCCAGGTGGCCGAGGTACTGCACCATCAGCACCAGGGCATCGAGGGCGAGAATGTCGGGGGTGGTGGGCAGCACCAGCAGGTCGCAGGTGTTGACCAGCAGGGCCAGATCCTCCGGGGTGGGCCGGGCCGGGGTGTCGATTACCACGTGGCCGTAGGGGCGCAGGCGGTCGGCGGCCTGCCACTCATCGACGACCTGAAAGGGCAGTTCCCCCCGGCTGGCCCAGGTTAGGGCCGACCGGTTGGGGTCGGCATCGATCAGCAGGGTTTCGGCATAGCCCTGAAAAAAAGCCGCCAGATGAATAGCGGTGGTGGTTTTGCCAACGCCGCCCTTAAAGCTGGCTACGGTCACAATCATGGCGGTGCAGCGACAATAGGGATAGGGTATCGGGTGAGACCCAGACAAATTACCCGCAATCTTACACCCGACGATCCAATCGTCTCCGTTACAAGGCGTGATCCACCGCGCCTAACTCTATTAGGGTGGCCATTTGGGCCGGGGTTAACCCGGTCGCCCCGGTAATGTTTAGGCCTTCGTAGGGGCGCTCGGGGCGCAGGGTGCGAATGGGGGTGCCGGTGTCCGCCGCCCACAGCCGGATGGTGGCATCATCACTGCTGCTGGCAATGCAGCGGCCATCGGGGCTGAAGATGGCATCCATGACCCAGTGACGATGGCCCCGGAGCCGGTGCAGGCATTGCCCGGTTTGGGGACACCAGACCCTCACCGTGGCATCATTGCTGGCGGTGATCAGCGCTTTGCCATCGGGGGCAAAGCCAACGGCGGTAATCGAGGCTTGATGACCGGCTAGGCTCCGCACCACCTTGCCGGTGGACACATCCCACAGCTGTACCACCAGATCGTCGCCGCCGCTGGCCAGGAGGAGGCCATCGGGGCTAAAGGCCACCGACCAAACCCAGTTGTTATGGCCCCTTAGCACAGCTAGCGTCTCACCGCTGGCGGCCTCCCACAGCCGCACGGTGAGGTCGTCGCTGGCGCTGGCTAAGAGCTGGCCATTGGGGCTAAACACCACCGCCATGATGATATTGGTGTGGGCGGCTAAGACCTGGGTGCAGCGTCCGCTGGCGGTTTCCCAGAGGCGAATGGTGCAGTCGTCGCTGCTGCTGGCTAGAACTCGGCCATCGGGGCTAAAGGCTACGGATCGAACCCGCTCGCGGTGCCCTCGCAGAATGGCTAAGGGCTGCCCCGTGACCCAATCCCACAGGCGCACGGTGTGGTCGTGGCTGCCGCTGGCCAAAATTGGCACCAAGGGACTAAAGGCCACCGACCGCACGGCGTTGTTGTGCCCTTCCAGCTGGGTGATTACCTCGCCGCTGTGGGTATCCCACAGGCGCACGATGCCGTCTTCACTGCCGCTAGCGAGGAGACGGCAGCCCGCCGTCAACGGTGGGCTGTCAGCAATCGGGGGCCGGGGCAGCCGGGCATAGAGGGTCAGTGGCACAAAGGCCACGGTCTGGATGCCGTTGGTGTAACCCTGCAAAATCCGCAGTACCTGCCCGGTCTGCACGTCCCACAGCCGGGCGGTTTGGTCTTCGCTACCGGTAATGAGCTGGTCTCCCCCAGGGCTAAAGGCCAGATCGGCGACGGCGTTGCCATGGCCGCGTAAAGCGCGCAGCGGCTGGCCCGTGGTAGCGTCCCAGAACCGCACTGTGCCATCCTCCCCGGCGCTGGCCAGCAGCGTGCCGTCGGGGCTGTAGCGAAGGGCGCGAATGCGATCACCATGGCCCTGGAGCACCGTCGTGGCCTGGCCGGTGCTCAAATCCCAAACCCGAACAGCATGATCCTCCCCGGCGCTGGCTACCCAGGGTTGATGGGGATGATGGCTGACCGCCGTGATCGCGCCGTGATGTCCAGTCAGGGTCTGGAGCCGCTCGCCAGACGTCGTATCCCAAATCCCCAGGGTCTGGTCGGCCCCGCCGCTGACTAGCCAGCGCCCGTCGGGGCTGTAGGCGACGGACTGCACCCAGCCCTGGTGACCTACTAAGACCTGCTCTACCTGCCCGGTGGCGGCATTCCAGAGACGCAGGGTCTGGTCATTGCTGGCGCTGGCGAACTGAGCACCATCGGGGCTAAAGACCACGGCCCAGACCCAGTCGCTATGGTCCCGCAATACTTGTAAGCATTGGCCAGTGCCCACATCCCACAGCCGAATGGTCTGGTCTTCGCTGCTGCTGAGTAAGCGGGTGCCGTCGGGGCTAAACACCACCGACCAGATCCAGTTGGTGTGGCCCCTCAGCGTTTGCAGCAGGGCACCCTCGGTAGTCCAGTGGTAGATCTTACCGTTGTTGTCTGCCGTAGCTAAGGACTGGCCAGCGGGGCTAAAGGCCACCGCCAGAATGCTGCCGAAGGGCTGGGTAAAGGTGGTCTGCACATGGTGGGTGTGGCTCAGGTTCCCATAGCGCAGCGTGACCCCGCGCAGGTGGGCATGGCGAATGGTCAGGCCTGATAGATCACAGCCGGAGAGGTCAAACCCGAGCCCCACCGCCAGGTTAATCAGATTACCGGCCCCATATCCCCCGACCAGGCCGGGGTCTTGCTTGAGCAGGGCCTGGAGGGCCTGGCAGTGAGGCTTCAGAGCCGCCGCCCCAATTTGGGCAGTAACTTGAGCCAGCAGGGGCTGGACGATTAAGCGCCCCTGGCTGGCGCGGAGGTAGTCATTGAGGGTGGTCTTAATCAGGCCGTGACTGTTAAACAGCCTGGGGCGGAGCTGCACAATCTCGGCGGCGACCTGCTCTATCAAGTGATTGGTGACATACTCCATCACCACCGGCTGCTGGGTGTAGAAGCCGGCTGAGGTTTCAATCAGGGAGCGCCAACTTAGGGACTCGAGGGTTTCTAGCAGGCTGTGCCGGGGTACCGAGGGCACCAGAGCGGTCTCCAGCTCACCCATCGAGATCCATTCTCGATCAATGGCGAGCCAGTACATAATGGCCTGCTCCAGTTCCGACAGCCGCTCAAACTGCTGGTCGAGCAGCCGCCGAATGCCGTTAAAAATAATGGTCTCTTCCTTTAGAAAAGCCCCCACCTGCCCTGCAAACAGGGTTTGAATTGACGCCGCCACGATTTTGATGGCCAGGGGGCTGCAATCATAGACCTCGCACAGGCTTTGTTTATCGGTTTCGCTACCGCTTAGGCCCCTAGCGTCTAGTAACGCTAGGGATGTTTCCCGCGAGCCCTTCACCGAGCAGGATCGAACCTTGCCGTCCGCCGATTCCATCAAGCTGATTTCCGCCGGTTTTTCTCGACTCGTAAGCACGACGCAGCTTTGGTGTCCGGTTTCCCCCAGGGAGCGCAGCAAATCACCATAGTTTTCGTACCCCGGCAGGTAATATCCGGCACGGCATCCCGGCTGCATGATGGTTTCTAAATTATCTAAAATAACCAGGCTGCGATGGAGGCGAAGCCAGTACAGCAACCGTTCTGGAATTGCCTGGGCATCTTGCTGCTGAGACAAAAATGGGATGAGATCCGCCAACAGCGCCTTCAGGGGCGGGGCATTGCGGAGGGAGCGCCAGATCACAAACTCGAACTGATTTTGAACCGTGTGGGTAATTTTGGCCGCCAGGGAGCTTTTGCCAATGCCCCCTATGCCCAGTAGGGTAACCAGCCGACAGCGGTGGTCTAGAATCCAGCCTGAGAGGGTGGCCAGTTCTTCACTACGACCATAAAAAATTGAGATGTCAGGGGCTTCGCCCCAGTCGAGGGTAGGGGGCGCTGGGGAAGGCACGGCGGCAAAGAGGGAGGGGCTGTCGGGACGACCGACGTGCCCTTCGCCTGGGGCGGGATTAAGCCCAGGGTGTGGCCATCCCGTGACCGGCTTGTTTCCCCAGGGCTTGGCCGCCCCCTTCACGGTCGGGGCTATCCCACTGGCTGGCTGGTCTTGTCGCCGCCACTGTCGCTCAACGGCGGCCTGAAAGGTGGGCTTGGTGACTTTTTCCCCAAATGCCTCAGACAGCAGCTTCCACAGCTTTGGGCCCACATCTAGCTTGAGGTAGTTGTCAGAATAGCCCGCTTCGGCGGCGATGTGTTCGTAGGTCTGCCGCTGCCAGGCTCCCTGCAGAATCGCGGTTTCAATTGGGCTGAGCCGCCGCCCCGCCGAGGCGAAGAGGGCGTCGTTGGCCACGTCAAGGGCAACCTCAAACTCCATGGGCGTTAAAACCCCCTGGGCTAATTCAAAAAAATCAACCTGAACAATACCTGAACTTTATCAGAATTCTCCTTAATCGACAGTGGCCAAGCCATCGACGATGCTGAAGACATGAAGACCGGAGGCAAGATTTCAACCCTACCTTCGTTTCGACTTAGCCCATCGCCACTGCGGTTTATCTCCAGGTTTTAACCCTAGCTGAATGAACCGTCTTCGGGTTCCCCAGCGCCATGGTGACCTGATCGGGTCGCAGGGTTACCGGTTGGCTACGTCTTTCTTCTATTGCTGACTAAAACGATTGTTTTTTATTTCCTATAAGGAACCAAATCAATGAAACGCTTTGCATTTTCTTTGTTGACCACTCTGATCGCGGTCACCACCATTGCTCCCGTAGCCTTTGCCGCCTCTGACTTTGACCGACTCCGTCAAGAAAACCTGGAAAAATCCACCAAGCTGGATGACCTGCGCCGGGAAAACCTCGACAAAGACGCCGTTAACTTCGACCAACTCCGTCAAGAAAACCTGGAAAAATCCACCAAGCTGGATGACCTGCGCCGGGAA